>JBBIMW010000032.1:0-28544 GCA_037444185.1 Peptococcaceae bacterium
TGTTGTTGATTTAATTCCATTCGCCACTGTTTAGTTTTCAAGGACCGGTTTTACCATTTGCGACACTTCTTTATTGTACCACCTAAAAATCACCGTGTCAACATTTTTCTTCTCTGAATTTAGCTTTTTCAACTTTCCCCGACAGCAAGATTAAATTTACCATGATTCAATGCTTTAAATCAACCGGTAAGTTACGGTGAGTATTAATATACCACATCCGGGAAAACCTTGTCAATTCCGCCGGCATGGTATTGCGGGCCGCAAGGGTATATATGGCTCACTCACAGTTTCGTTTATTGCACCAGAAAATCTACCTGTTTATACCGGGCCTGAAAAACCCCTCCGAAAAGGATACGAAGGTGGAGGGAACTTCTCCGATGATTATATTTTCTGCCACCGGGACCTGGGTGGCCACGCTGGCCCGGCCGCTCCTGAGGGGGACAACCACGCGCACATCGGTATTGTATTTAAGATAAATGGAGTGTCTGGTCTGATTTATGCCCGCCTGGTCAAACCTGTCCCTTACCTCCACCCGTACGGTGCCCAGCGGCACCAATTCCACCCTGATTCTGGGGCCCAGGTTGGACAAAAAGTATATCCCGGTAACTTGGCCGATGGGAATGAGGAGCGTGTCTTCCTGCATACGGATCAGCGCCGATTGTGCCGCCAGGGTGGTCTCCGCCGCCACTCTGTTCAGCTTCACTGTATTTGCCTGCATCAACACTATTTTTCCCTCGTTGTCTTTGTGTACGTCCACAAAGTCCCGATAGTGACCGTCGTGTTCGGCCATTTTGATCCGGACCGCATTGTTGATCGCCTCCGTAGCCTTCTGCACGGCCCGCACCTCGGCCATTTCATACACTGTCTGCATAACCGTGACGTTCACCGCGGTCAGCAGGAAAAAAAGCCCCACCGCAGCCAGCAACAAAATGACCCTTTTGTACAGTCTCCCACGCCCGATCATTCCCGACACCTGCCGAAACCATAGGCTGCCTTTCTGGAACGCAATTAATTATATGCGTGAAACATCCGGAAAAGAAATGGTGATTGAAATCAAACTGCAGCAATAATGCCGGCCGGCCGGCAGCCGGACAAAACTGTATAAAAGATAATACATGTTATGATATAATGTCATGTAATTAAAAAAGAGGAGGATTGAATCTTGACCAGGAAATCCAGGAGGAGAAGACTGAGACCCGGCAGACTATTGGCAATCCTCGGGCTTCTTTTCGTTGTGCTGGCAGGAACGTCGGCCATCGGCCTGGTGGCTGTAAGCATCAGGGACATCCCCGCCTGGAACAGCGAGGCCCTCCTTTCGTCAAACTCCACCCTTATTTTTGACAGGGAAAACAAATTAGTGGCCAAGGTGGGTACCGAAAACAGGGTGCCCGTATCCATCAATGATATACCAGACATGGCGCAGCTGTCCTTTCTTGCCGCCGAAGACCACCGTTTCTACCAGCACTTCGGCATCGACCTCAAGGGAATAGCCCGGGCCGCCTACATAGATATCGTGGGGGCGGGGAAACACCAGGGGGCCAGTACCATCACCCAACAGTTGGTCAAACTTTCATTTCTAACCCCCGAAAAAACCTTCAAAAGAAAAATTCAGGAAGTAATACTGGCCATCCAGGTGGAGCGTCACTACACCAAGCCTGAAATACTGGAAATGTATTTAAACAAAATATACTTCGGTCAGGGAGCTTATGGAATACAGGCGGCCGCCCAGATATATTTTAAAAAGGACGCCAAAGATCTGACCCTGGCAGAAGCCGCCATGCTTGCCGGCATCCCCAAAAGCCCCAATTATTTTTCTCCTCTGGCCGCAAAAGAAACACCGGAGGACCAGCCTCACCAGAGCAAGGGAAGGCAAAGAACTGTTCTGCAGCTGATGGTGAACTACGGATTTGTTGACCGCGCCACCGCCGAACAGGCTTACAACGAGGAGATGAAATACGCCAAGGCTTCCACCAAATATCCCTTCCCTTATTTTGTGGACTACGTAACGGAACTCTTAATAAAAAAATATGGCGAGGACCAGGTGTACAACTCCGGACTAAAGGTCTACACCACTTTGGATCAGGAAATTCAAACCATTGTCGAGGGCGTCATGTCCGACGACAAGAACTTCCCACCCCCAAAGGGCAAGGACAGGCCCCAGGGGGCGGTGGTTGTTCTGGATCCTGCCAACGGGCACGTGAGGAGCATAGTCGGGGGCCGGGAGCACACCAGCAGGCTCGGTTGGAACCGGGCCGTCAGGAAACCGGGCCGTCAGCCGGGTTCCACCTTCAAGCCCATTATCGACTATGGGCCGGCCATAGAATATCTGAGCCTGAGCCCCGCCACAGTGGTGGACGACGCTCCGGTCAAGTACGGGAACTATGAGCCGCCCAACCATGACAAGACCTTCAGCGGACTGATCACATTGCGCACCGCTTTGGTCAATTCCGTCAATGTGGTGGCTGTGAAGCTCCTGGTGGACAACGTAACCATCGCCAAGGCCATAGAGTTTGCCTCCAGACTGGGGTTTGAAATAGACAGCAGATCGGTGGGGGCCAGCCTGGCCCTCGGCACCGAAGAGGTCACGCCCCTCCAGATGGCCGGGGCGTACGGGGCCTTCGCCAACAACGGCGTATTCAACAGCCCGGTGGTGATTCTAAGGGTTGAAGCCCCGGACGGCACCGTGCTTGAAGAATTCAAACCCAAGCCCAGGCAGGCGATGAGACCCACCACTGCCTACCTCCTTTCGGACATGATGAAGTCCGCCACCCAGGAGGGGACCGGCAAGAACGCCCATATCGGCAGGCCCACCGCCGGCAAAACCGGAACCACCGACGACGGCAAGGATATCTGGTTTGCCGGCTATACCCCGGACCTGGTGGGTGTGGTCTGGCTGGGATACGATAGCCCGACACCTATGAAGGAGGCCTTTGGCGGCGGCTTCCCGGCTAAAATCTGGCACAAGATAATGATCCAGGCCCACAAGAAAGTTCCGCCCAGGGATTTCCAGAGGCCGCCTGGGATTGTAACCGCCACCGTAGATAAAAAGTCAGGCCTGCTGCCCGGTCCCCACACTCTGCCGGAACACCTGGTCACAGACTTGTTTATCGAGGGCACGGTCCCCACAGAGGTGGACAACACCCGCGTGCTGGTGGAGCTATGCGCCGCCACTGGCCTGCTTCCCGGCAAATATTGCCCGGACAGGGTGGTCCGGAATATGATCAAACTTCCTTATACCGTCCCGGAACAAGTGGCCGACTATAAAGAAAGGGTTCCGGCAAAGATGTGCACTCTGCATGGGCCGGGCGGGGAAGTGCCGGGCCCGTCAATCAGCAACGGCCAGGCGCCGGGGCGCAAGCCGCCGGCTCCAATCCCGGCCCCGGGGCAACAGACTGAAGGAACCGCCCCGGAGCAAAGGCCGGGCGGAACCATTACGCCGGGAGATATTCGGCAGTGAGCAGGAAAAACCCCACGCAGTGATGCGTGGGGTTTTTCAGTATCACCATTTTCAAACACACCGGTTATTAAGCACGGCTGTAAGCGAGATTCTGTTTTTCAAGCAATCATCTGTCTAAGGATAAACGCTTATCCCTTCCCCTTTCGGGGATGCCCCTACCCGCAGGTTTTTACACCCGCCTATTTGGGTTGCACGCCGGTGGAGTTTACCCTTGCACTCACCGGTCGCCCGGTGACATGGTTTCTGTGGCACTTTATGGCTACCCGATACTGCAACCACACGGTCACAGCATCTTTCGCCGTCGTCGGGTCGCCCCGCCCCGGCTTGCGCCGGGCACCGTTTTATACCCGCCATGGATATGCGTGTCTCGACTTTCCTCTACCTCCCTTGAAAGAAGGCAGCGATTGCTCACCGTACTTAACATCCTGGTGTGCTTGAATATATATTATACATTCAGGCCGTGGCTATAGCAAGTGGGGGTTTTATACTTGGGGCGCCTTGAATTCCCTTGTTACAACCTGCCCCATCCCCCCCAGCGCCCCTATTTTCTGGCCGTTCAATTCCACTTGAACCACCCCGGCATTACCTACCCTCAAATAAATCTTTTCATTGCCTTTAAAAATCTTCACCTGCCCGGCGGTCACCAGCCCCTCGAAGGTGTGCTTACCGTCCACTTCCACCCGCATCCAGCTCTCATTGTCGGTGACGTTCAGGGTGATGCTGACTCCCTGCTGCTTTTCGGGCCGCTGTATTTTAGCCTCCCCGGGCCTGTCATCAGCGACCCCTTTGTTCTCAACGCCGACCGGGGGCAATGGCGGTGGAGAGACATTAAAATCTTTGCCCGTAGACTGGTACATATTGACAAATAACGCAACCAAAACCACTGCCACGAAGCCCAGGCCGGCTTTGAGCATTTTCCCGCCTCCGGGTCTTTTCCTGACAGCGGTATTCATACCTGATTTCTCTTCATCCATATCCACCTGGGGAACCCTTTCTTCGTAGGCCGCCAACAGAAATCCGGCGTCCACCCCCAGAAACCTGGCGTAATTTTTCAGGAATCCCTTGACATAGACCCTGCCCGGCAAAAGGTGGAACTTTTCACTTTCCAATGCCTCCAGATACTTGCGGCGGATTTTGGTTTTTTCTTCAGCGGCCTCCAGGGAAATCCCCCTGGATTCCCTGGCGGTTCTCAGTGTATTCCCGATTTCCATTCGGCACACCTCCATTTACCGGTATGTTGTACTCAACAAGTCCGGTTACGAAGCGGTGGATTTCTTCAACTGCCTGCTCAATATTCGAGGCGTCCACCGACAGGTGATATCCGGGGTCGGACCTGTCAGGGAATTTATACAGGGGATCGTAATATTCAAGCAAAAGCAGCTCCACGGCCTTGTCCATCCGCCCCCCGGCAATCATGTCGCTTAAAAATTCCACCCTTTTGCGGCCCAGGTATCTAAGCAGGGAACCTGTGGCCTTGAGCAGTTGGGCTTTGTTTTCCACCTCATCAAAACCCGATATATATTCTTCCAGAGAGCGCCTGATCCTCACTTCCAGCGGAGCATACAGCAGTATTTTATACCCTCTTTTCATGGCGTTTACAACCGCCGGGGGCACCAGGAGCCTACCCAGCCTCCTGCTTTCACACTCCACCAGGAAAACGCCCTTCGATTCCGCTTCTTTCAAAACACTGTATATATGTCCCTCAAAGAGCCTTTGAGTTGGCGAGGGAGGAAGTCCCACCTTCCCGTACACCGACCCCCGGTGAAGGGCCAGCCCCTCCAGATCCAGCACGGGCAACCCTCTTTCGGACAGCTTTTTCAGCACCAGTGTTTTGCCAACTCCGGTCAGACCGCAAACAACCACGGCACTGTGGGGCAAACAACCGTCAAGGTACCGGCTTATATAACGCCGGTAGGCCTTGTAGCCGCCCTCTATACGGTATATGTTGAATCCCATCATGTCCAGAATTTGTGCCATATACTGGCTGCGCATACCACCCCGCCAGCAAAACAGCACCATCTTTTTTCCCCGGCCGGCCAAACCTTCGAATTCCCTTACCATTTCCACCAGCTTCGGGGAAACTATTTCCAAACCCAGCCGCCTGGCAGACTTCGGGCCCTTTTGCTTATATTCGGCGCCTACTCTGGCCCTTTCCTCATCATTTAAAAGCGATAAATTCACGGCGCCTGGTATGGTCCCCTCGGAGAACTCCCCCCCGGACCTCACGTCTATTATAACCGCGTCGTATAAATCAAGCGCTTCTTCCACAGTTATATTCTTTATCATTAGAAACAGCTCCAAATTCCGCCGGAGGAAATCAACTCAACCCCGCCAAACGGCAACAACCCGCCAATCTTGAAACAGTCCCGAATGTTATGATGTCCCTTTTTGCACCCATAATTCGATTTGCCCCGGCCATCTATGCGATTTAACATATATTTTACACTATTTCTATTTAATGCCTGGTGCTAAATTCGACAAGTAACTTTTAAATCCTTTAATAATCAAAAAATTTTTTTCTTTTCCTGATCCCTGAAGGTGGACTCAAACTGCTCCAGGGTCATCAGCACAGTTCTGGGCTTGCTCCCCTCAAACCCTCCCACGATGCCCCTTTTCTCCATAATGTCTATAATCCTGGCGGCCCGGGCATACCCGATGTGCAGCCTTCTCTGGAGCAGCGATATGGATCCATGGCCGGTTTCAATAAAAACCTCCACCGCCCGGGGCAGCAGTTCATCGTCCATATTATCCTGTGGGTTGTTTTTCTGCATTTCCCCGGCCACAGACTGATCATAAACAGGATCTGCCTGCTTCTTCCAGAAAAGCACCAGACTCTCCACCTCCCGATCTGAAAGATACGCCCCCTGGACCCGGATGGGTTTGGGGGCACCCACCGGAAAGAACAGCATATCCCCCTTCCCCAACAGCTTTTCCGCACCCCCCATGTCCAGCACGGTCCTGGAATCCACCTGGGAGGAAACGGCGAACGAAATGCGGGAAGGAATGTTGGCTTTAATCAATCCTGTTATTACATCCACCGAGGGCCTCTGGGTGGCGATGACCAAGTGCATTCCCGCCGCCCTGGCCATTTGCGCCAGGCGGCATATGGAATCCTCCACATCGGCCGGAGCCACCATCATCAGATCCGCCAGTTCGTCAATAATAATCACTATGTAAGGCAGTGCATCTTTCTTCACCGGCAGGGCATTGTACCTGGCAATGTCACGCACCCCCGCGGCGGCAAACAGTTCGTACCGGTACTCCATTTCCTTCACCGCCCACCTGAGGGCGGTGGCGGCCTTTTTGGGGTCCGTCACCACCGGCGATATAAGGTGCGGTATTCCATTATATGTGGTCAGTTCCACCATTTTGGGGTCGATAATGAGGAACTTCACCTGGCCGGGGTTGACCTTAAACAATATACTGGCTATCATGGTGTTCAAGCAGACGCTTTTTCCCGACCCTGTGGCCCCGGCAATCAGCAGGTGCGGCATCCTGCCGAGATCCGCCACCACCGGGTGTCCGGCAATGTCCTTGCCCAACGACACGATAAGCTTGGAGGGGGCCTCCCTGAACTCCCCGGACTCAAGCAATTCCCTCAAATGCACCATGGTGATTTCCATGTTGGGGACCTCGATTCCCACCGCCGCCTTGCCGGGAACAGGAGCTTCAATCCTCACATCCGGAGATGCCATGCTGAGGGCGATGTCGTCGGCCAGCCCCACGATCCTGCTCACCTTAACCCCGGGAGGAGGATATATCTCGTATCTGGTAATGGCCGGCCCCCTGGACACGTGGGTCACCTTGGCCTTAACCCCGAAGTTTTCCAGGGTTTCCTCCAGTATTTTTATGTTTTCCGGAATATCCTTGCCGCCCTTGTTATTTCTGTTTTTAAACGCCGGCCTGGAAATCAAAGACAGCGGAGGAAGCTTGTATTCGCCCTGCTGGCGCGGGCCACCGTCCGGACTTATATATTCCCCGCCGTCTTCAAGACTTTCTAGTCCGTATTGGGACGGACCGGCCGGCCACGGAACCGGACTCTGTCCGTCTTTGTTCACGCCGGGCCGCCCTTTGTCCACCACCTGCCCCTTTGCTTCACTGCAACCCGCCGCCCTGTTTTGAACTTCATCCACATCCCGGGACTGTGCATAATCCATAATCACCGGTGAGCCATCCTTCTCCGGCTCCTCTTCCTCAAAAATAAAACCGTAAACGGCGCTTTTAGCCCGGCGGAAGAACCTGCGGATTGCACCGGCAGTGCCCGCCGCCGCGGAATAGAGGTGAACATCGGCGCAGAGCAGAATACCGGCCATGGTGGATGCCACCATTATGATAAATGTGCCTGCGGTACCAAAGGACTTATAACAAATCAGGTACAGGACGGCCCCCAGCAGTCCGCCGCCCCTGCCGCTGATACCTTCTTTCAGTCCGGCGCCGGACAGCATGATTGCGTGCAAAAGGGCAAGGCCCACAAAAAACAGAATGAGTCCTCCCCACGCCCTGCGAGGTGTTCCCAGCCTACCCCCCCTAATTAACTTTATTCCCCAGTAGGCCGTCAGAAGGGGAAAAAGGTACCTGCCCTCACCGGTCAACAGCCTGAGGGACTTTTCCACAACAAAGGCCGCCACCCCCGCTGCGGGGTTGTATAGACAGATTGCCCCCAGGAAGGCCAGGGCCAATAAAAAAATACCGGCGATTTCCTGTTTGAGGTGGCTGTCAAGATGCCTGGGTCCTCCCATAATAATTACCTCCTATGGTAAATTATAGCATGGAGGGCCCGTATATTATTCTTTTTTTGTTGCGTGAGGTATATATTGAGATGTGTCACCTAAGAACGGACACCGCGATCACCACAGATCCCAGGACAAGTCTGTAGGCCACGAAAATGCCGAAGCTGTTGGTGACCAGGAAGCGCAGGAGAAACTTGATGGACAGATAACCCACCACGGCAGAGACCAATATCCCGGCCACAAAGGGCATGGTGAAATCAGCCGGAGACAGTCGTACGATGTGCAACAAACCCGCCCCGGCGATAATGGGGGTGGAGAGAAGGAAGGAAAACCGGGCAGCGGTCTCCCTGTCAAAACCCATCAGCCGCCCCGCCGTCATTGTGATTCCGGACCTGGACACCCCCGGGATCAAGGCAAAGGCCTGGGAAATACCGATAATCACGCTTTCTTTCCACCCTATACCGCCCAAGTCCTTTACGGCCGGAGAATATTTATCCGCCACGTACAGTATGATTCCCATCACGATAAGCATTACGCCCACCAGCTGGGGGTTTCTGAACACAGTGGAAATATAGTCCTCAAAAATGAAGCCCACCGCCGCCCCAGGCACCGTGGCCACCACCATATACCAAAACATTCTTCCCGCCGGAGTTTTCCGTCCAGTCATGCCATCCCTGATCAAGTCAATCCAGTCCCTCCCGAAAACCCCCAGGACGGCCACCAGGGTCCCCAGGTGCAGGGCAACATCAAATGAAAGGCCGGGTACCTGCCATCCGAAAAACCATGGAATCAATATCAGATGTGCCGAACTGGATATTGGCAAAAACTCGCCCAATCCCTGAACCAGCCCCAAAATCACTGCTTCAAAAAAAGACATTCCATCACCCCGAAACTTCGATCATTGGGCAGCTTAATTATTATAGCACAGTCCGGACAAATTTTTTATCAAAAATTGCTTTTCATTTTATTGTCAACCAGATTGAAATGCCATAACTATATAACAAAGCTTGCAACCCATGAATATAACCTTCTTGTGGCGGAAGTGCATTAAATTTGCCATTAAGTATTGGGTGTATTGTTTAACTCAGTAATATTGTTGGTTATAATATTATATATAAAACCATAAGGAGATGCAAAGAAGTGGCATTTGAGGTGTACAGGCCAAGGGGGGAGAAACAGGAGAAATCCCCCACGGTCTCATTGTCAAAAACCTCCATCGTTCTAAACAATGTCGCCCGGGAAAAACTGGGTTCAAACAAAATAGAGCTTGCTTTTGACCGGGATAATCAAACCATCCGGATAAGGCCGGTGGAAGAAGGCGGTATGGAAATCAAGAAAACCAAGATTTTTGGAAAAGGTTTCTTCAATCAGTTTAGAATTACTAAAAAAGGCAAATATGAAGCAAAATACGACCCTGAAGAAAAATCACTGTACGTGCAGCTTTCCTCATACCCGCCCGGCGCTGAAAAAAACAAGGGATGAAACCATACAGCCATCAATAAGAATATACGGAGAAACAAAGTTCTCTTTTTAGGGCTTTTCCGCCCTTTACTTTTTAATGAAAGCATGATAACTTGTCATTCAAAGGAGGGAGATTTTACTCCGTGGAATCTGAGATAGGTTTCCTATTACTCGGCATGGCTCCCATGGTTATTGTCATATCAGTGTTTTACCTGGTATTTCAAAAAAAGAATGCGTCCGGCTGAATGAAAATGAAAATAAAAACAGGTGATCATAACCGCTGCTTTTACGGCGGTTATGATTTTTTTTGCACACATAACCGGAAAAAGGTTTTTTTTACTTTTTGTAGAATGGTATTAGATGGATGAATTTACATAATAAGGGGGTATAATGTTTGGATTTTTTGGTATACAGAGAGTCTATACTGCAGACACAAAAACTGGCAGGCAATTTCACCTCCCTGAGCAGGGCCGATCTGGCCGAACTGAGCAGGTTGAACGCAAAATGCATTACATTAAGTGAAGAAATGATAAATTCATTCTCATCGCTGATAGATGAGATTGAAGAAGGGCTGTCCCTACTGCTTGAAAGGCTTGGCCGGATTAAGAAGGACCTGGGCAGAATTTCAGGACCCGGGGGCACCCTGGAGGACATATTGGGCCTGGAGCCCGACTGGTCCCGGGTGCATGACCTTTATGGCGCCATCCAGCCCCTTCTGAAAACCGGGCAGACCTCCGAAGATACAGCCCCCTCTGGTAAATCCATGGCCATCATTATTTCCGCCACAGGGCCGGAAGCGGACCTGAAGGATAAGGGGCAGATTGCAGAATTGGCCGGCACGGCCCGGAAAGAGGCCGCCGTAACCGTTGAAAAACCGGCCGCCGCAAATTCGGTTTCCGTCACAAAAATATCCAAAAAGCCCACGGCATCCAGTCAAAATGCCAAACCTGCCCTGCTGCCGGTGAATAAAAACTGTGGAGAAACCGAGAAAAAAATAATGGAGGAAATAACAAAGAACCTCGAAGCAATAAAAAGCAACAGAAAAAAAATCTGAAAATATCCCTTCCTTCCATTCTGGTTTCCAGGAGAGTACTGCGAAACTCATTTATAGCCGGATGCAGCCGGAGGATTGCAAGGCGCGGCAGTGGTTCTGGCGGAGGCGTACCTGGTGGAGCGTTGGAGCGAAAAGGCCGCCGCCGCAACGCAGCGGATGAACTTTATCAAAAGTCTCCCAGGTGTTCTTAAATGAATAACTCCCTGGCCTGGGCCACCATATAGAAGGACCCGGTAATCACCACCACGTCCCGGGGTCCGGCCAGGGACATACCGGTCTGCACGGCCCGTGCAATATCCTCCACGGTCTCCACCCGGCCGGCATAGCGGCGGGCTTCTTCGGCCAGCAGTTGCCAGTCGCCGGCCCGGGGGCTGTCCGGTTTTGTCACCACTATTGCTTCAGCCACCGGGGCCAGTTCGGCCACCACCTTCGACCTTTCCTTGTCACCCAACATCCCCAGAACCATCACAATTCTTCTTCTGGTAAAATATTCCTCCAGTGCCAACCTCAGCGATACCGCCCCGTCATAATTATGGGCGGCGTCAATAATCACCATGGGACTCTTATTCACCACCTCAAGCCTGGCGGGCCAGACCGTGGCTGCAATTCCCCGTTCAACAGCGCAGTTGTCCCCGATAAGGCCCCTATCCATCAGCACCTCCAGCGTGGCCACTGCTGTGGCGGCGTTAACCTGCTGGTGGAGTCCCAGGAGCGGCAGGTAAACATTCCTGTACTGCCGTCTCCTGCCCTTTATGTCCAGGTGCTGCCCTTCCGCACCCCGTTTCACCTCCCGCCACTGGATGTCCCTGCCCACCACCACAGCCGGAGCGCGCAAATCATGGCATTTACGCAAAATCACTTCCAGGGCTTCCCCCATGGCCGCAGTGACCAGCGGTACACATTCCTTTATAATCCCCGCCTTCACCGAAGCTATCTCCTTTACTGTATTGCCTAAATATTCCATGTGATCCATGGTCACATTGGTAATCACCGCCACTTCCGGAATCACCACATTGGTGGAGTCGATGGCCCCCCCCATCCCCACCTCCAGCACCAAAAAGTCAACCTTCTCCCGGTAGAAATATATGAACGCCAAAGCCGTTCCCACCTCGAACTCGGTGGGATGCTCAAAGCCGTTTCTCACCATGTCTTCCAGTTGCGGCTTCATTTCTTCAATCAGGTCCGCATAAGCCTGTTCTGTTATTTCCCGCCCGTTTATGCGGTACCTTTCGGTATAGGAGTGGAGGTGCGGAGAAGTGTACAGGCCGGTACGAAACCCGGACTCCCTGATTATGGAAGATACCATGGCGCTGGTGGAGCCTTTGCCGTTGGTTCCTCCAACGTGGATTACCCTCAGCCGGAGATGGGGACCGCCGAATCTCCTTAAAAGCTCCCTGATTCTCTCCAGGCCAAAATTATACCCGAATTTGGTCAAGCTCTGCATGTATCCGATGGCCTCTTGGTAATTCATCATAAGCCCCCTTCCCCGCCGGCTAATTGCCCAGCATTTTCAAACGCTTCGCGATAGACATTTGTTTGACTGAAAGGCCGGTCTCCTTGGAACGCTCTTTTTCCACCACTTCCGCCGGGGCCTTGCTCAAAAAGCTTTGATTGGAAAGTTTGTCCCTTACCTTGGCCAGGTCCCTTTCAACTGCGGCCAACTCCCTGGCCAGGCGGGAAGATTCCTGACTGACATCAATCAGTCCCTTCATGGGAACGTATATTTCCACCCCCCCGACCGCCGCATGGGCAGCCTGGTCCGGCTTGCCGGCAAGGGCCGGTTGCACCAGAACATTCCCCGTCGCCAGAGTTTCCACGTAACCGGACCATTTCTGAATCATTTCCCTCGGACCGTCCTCCGGCGCCTCGATCAGTATTTCAGCCTTCTTGCCGGGGGATACATTCATTTCGCTGCGAATATGCCTTACGGAACGGATTATTTCCATCAGCAATTCCATATGCCCCTCAGCTTCCTGGTCCAGGCTCCATTTTTCAGGAACCGGCCAGGCCGCCTTCATAATGGTCCGCCCTTTGTGAACCGGCAAACGCTGCCAAATGTCCTCTGTGATATAGGGCATAAATGGGTGCAACAGCTCCAGTGTACCCCGTAGAATGTCCGCCAGTACATACTGGGTGGCGGCCCGGTCCCCTGAGTCGCCGCCGTAAAGCCTCGGCTTCGCCAGCTCAATGTACCAGTCGCAGTATTCATTCCAGATGAATTCGTACAGCACCCTGGCCGCCTCACCCATATCGTAGTTTTCCAGATTCCGGGTGACCACCTCCGCCACCCGGTGGAAACGGCTGTATATCCACCTGTCCGCCAGGGTCATATTTTCCCGCGACAGGTCCTGCCCGGAATCAAAGTCATAAAGGTTCATCAGCACGAACCTCGAGGCATTCCAAATTTTGTTGGCGAAGTTCCTGGCCCCGTCCAGCCTTTCAAAATGAAAGCGCAGGTCGTTGCCCGGCGTATTTCCTGTAACCAGCATAAATCGCAGACTGTCGGCGCCGTGGCTCTCGATGACGTCAATGGGATCCACTCCGTTGCCCAGGGACTTGCTCATCTTCCTTCCCAGGGCGTCCAGCACCAATCCGTGGATCAAAACCTCCCGGAAAGGGACATCGTCCATAAACTCCACACCGCTGAATATCATCCGGGCCACCCAGAAGAAAATAATGTCCCTTCCGGTCACCAGCACCGAAGTGGGATAAAAATAAGCCAGATCCAGTGTTTTTTGGGGCCAGCCCAGGGTTGAAAAGGGCCAAAGGGCCGAGGAAAACCATGTGTCCAGCACATCGGGATCCTGTTCCAGTTTTTTGCCCCGGCAGGAGGAGCACTGATCCGGCGGAATTTTGGCAACCGTCATCTCCCCGCAGTCCCCGCAATACCATACCGGTATCCTGTGCCCCCACCAAAGCTGCCTTGATATACACCAGTCCCTGATGTTTTCCATCCAATTCAGATAAACCCTGGTAAACCTCTCCGGAACAAAGCGCAGCCTGCCGTCCTTTACCACCCGGATGGCAGGTTCCGCCAAGGGCTTCATGCGGACAAACCACTGCTTGGAAAGCATCGGCTCTATCACCGTGGAGCAGCGGTAACAGTGCCCCACGGCATGGGTGTGGTCCTCCACCCTGATCAAAAGCCCCAGGGAGTCCAGTTCTTTGACCAGCCGCCGGCGGCAGTCCCAGCGGTCCAAGCCCGCGTATTTCCCGGCCTCCCCGGTCATCACCGCGTTACGGTTGATGACCTGCACCTGGGGCAGGCGGTGGCGCATACCCACCTCAAAATCGTTGGGATCGTGGGCCGGGGTGATTTTCACCGCCCCGGTGCCGAATTCCGGATCAACATACTCATCCTCGATGACCGGTATTTCCCTGCCGGCCACCGGCAGCAAAATGTTCTTGCCCACCAAGTGCCCGTACCTCGCGTCACCGGGGTGAACGGCCACGGCAACATCGCCCAGCATTGTTTCCGGCCGGGTGGTGGCGATGGGAATATATTCGCCGCTGTTCTTCACCGGATATTTGATGTAGTAGAAATGTCCGGGCCTGTCCTGATGATCCACCTCAATGTCCGATATGGTGGTCTGGCAGCGGGGGCACCAATTGGTGATATAGTAATCCCTATAAATAAGCCCTTTGTTGTAAAGTTGCAGAAAAACCTCCAGCACCGCTCCGGAGCAACCCCCGTCCATAGTGAACCTCTCTCTGTCCCAGTCGCAGGAAGCACCCAGGCGCCTGAGCTGGTTGGTTATCTGATTTCCATATTGTTCCTTCCATGCCCATGCCCTTTCCAGGAATTTTTCCCTTCCCAGCTGGTGCCTGGACAGCCCTTCCCTGGCCAACTGCTCCTCCACCTTGGCCTGGGTGGCAATGCCGGCATGATCGGTTCCGGGAAGCCAGAGGGCATTGAACCCCTGCATCCTGCGCCAGCGAATCAGTATGTCCTGCAGTGTGTTGTCCAGGGCATGCCCCATGTGAAGCTGCCCGGTGACATTGGGGGGGGGCATGACAATGCAGAAGGGCTCCCTGTCCGGTTCCACCGCCGTATGAAAGAATTTGTTCTTCTCCCAGTACCCGTACCACTTGGCCTCCACGGTCCCCGGATCATATACGGTGGGCATTTCTGTCCCCGCCATTTTTAAAACCTCCCTAAAACGCCGGATTTCAGCAACAAAAAAACCGCCCTTGATTAAGGACGGAATATTTCTTTCCGCGGTACCACCTTACTTCCGGGCTTTGTCAAGCTCCGGCCCTTTCAAGCTATAACGGGCTTCCCGGCCCGGCCTACCTCCATCAGCCGGACGGCTCCGGGGCGACAGCTACCAACGCCGCAGGCCGGAAGCCTCTCAGCCAGCCGGCTCTCGCCGGCACGGGCCCCCTCTCTTTAGCCGGGCCGTTTCGCCCTCCCCTTCAATGCCATTAAAATATATTTTTACTTTAATTCAGTCTTTAACCGCAAGCCACGGCCAGGAACAAACGGGCCTCAGTGTTGCCGGGATGTATACTACATAATATTATATCCTCCGCCTTTGTGCTGTCAACTTCTCATTTGCCCGGGAAACCATTTCTCTATGAGTATCCACATATTCCATTATCTGGCTTAATATATTTGAATTGAAAACACCTGACTAACATGGAGGAGGATGTTCAACCATGCGCAGATTTTCAGTCCCCCTTCTGGTCCTGGCATTGCTTTCCGCCGCCGGATTCGGTTCGTTTTTTATCCACCGGCTCTTATCCGACCACGGGAAGAAGCATGAAACAGTGCACTTGGCCGAGGGGCGGCTTACGGCCAATAAACTTCCCCACTATCTGGCAATGGCCAAAAATTTATACTCCGCCCAAAATGTTAAAATCAAGGCGGTCCAGTGCCAGGACGACAGGGAGGCCCTGGCGGCCCTGGAAAGCGGCAGGGCGGACGTCGCCCTGGTGAGTCCATCCAGCCTTATTCTCAAAAAGGCGTCCAATCTGGGAGAGGGCGCAGCTCCGGTGGCCTTCGCCTCCCTGGACCACGGGACCGCCTACCACTTGGTGTCCAGGGAAAACACTCCCCTGGCCGACATCAAATCCCTGAAAAACAAATCGGTGATTGCCGGCCCCCAGGACTCCATGGAAACCGTATTCCTGGAAAACGTTCTCAGAGACGCGGGAATCAGCCCCTACGAAACGGTGACAATCATCACCAACATTCAGGAAGATATAAGGCTGGGAGCGCTGAAAGCAGGCATCGGCCATTACCTGCTGCTGGAGGAGAAGGAACTGTCCGCCGCAATGGCCCAGGGGTTTTTTGCGGTAAAAACCTTCCGGACCGAATTCCCGTCCGTTGTCTGCGTGACCACCAGGAAATCCGTCCTGAACCGTCCGGAGGCCCTGCAGGGATTGACCAGCGCCCTCTATATGGCCCAGACCTGGATAAGGTATCATACCGCTGCTGAAACAGCTTCAGCCCTCCGGGTACTGCAGGGAGTTGACAATAAAACCTCCGTCTCCTTGTCGGGAATCTTTTACAATTCCGGAAGCCTGCCCGAATCACCCATCCCCCGGGATAAAACCATGGACGCCCTGGTCAAAATGCTGGACCGGGCCAGGGAAATCCCCATGCCGGTCAATGGCGCCGATCTGATCGTTGATCAATTCGCCCAGGTTGCAGTTAAAACAATCAATTATATACCTGAAGAAAAACAGGAAAAAAAAGGACTACACAAGCTAAAATTCTGGTAGTACCCATGTCCGCAATCGCACCGATCCGGTTTCATTCCAGCCCGCTGCCATGGATTCCGGACTCTGCCAGCCCGCCCCTATCATTCTGAGTTCTGAGTCCCGTCATACTCTCTATCAATCTCCAAAGCTCCTCCACCCCCTGGCCGGTTTTTGACGAAAAGCTCACCAGGGGCTTTTCATCTTCCAGCCCCAGGGTCTTTCTAATATGTATGGCCCGGTTCAAAGCCTGACTTTTGGAAAGCTTGTCCACCTTGGTGGCCACCAGGACCACCGGCAGTTTTTCCAAACATAGCCACTGATACAGCTGCAGGTCCAGGTCCGTGGGCCCGTGCCTGATGTCCAGAAGCAACGCCACCCCCGCCAGATTTTCACGCTTCTTCAAATACTCACTGATCCCTTCGCCCCAGTCCAGCTTCATTTTCACCGGCACCCGGGCATAGCCGTATCCCGGCAGGTCTACCAGATAAACCGCCCCGTTGACCAGGAAAAAATTAATCATCCGGGTCCTCCCGGGGGTATTGCTGACCCTGGCCAATCCCTTCCTGTTCACCAGCCTGTTCAGTAGTGAAGACTTGCCCACATTGGAACGCCCGGCCAGGGCAACTTCAGGCAGTTTCCCGGCCGGGCAGTCCTTCAGGCTGAAAGCGCTTTTCACAAATTCAGCGGCAACTGTTTTCATGAATGGATCCGGGGTCCTCCCTCACTCTGGATGATATTGTTGTTGAAATCAACAACCTCCGGCGGCAACACGGCAGATCCGGCCCCCAGTTCAACATCGTGATCATAGTCGTCCTTCTTGATGAGGGCTATCTCCAGCACCTCATCCATATGGTCAACCAGCTTGAATTCCAGGTTCTTCTTTACGTTAACCGGAACCTCGTCCAGATCTTTTTTATTATCCTTTGGCAGAATAACGGTTTTTATACCCGCCCGGTTTGCGGCCAACACCTTTTCCTTGATTCCCCCCACCGGCAACACTCTGCCGCGCAGGGTAATTTCGCCGGTCATGGCCACATCATGCCGCACCTTGAATCCGGTCAGCGCCGATGTCAGGGCGCAGGCCATGGTTATCCCGGCCGAAGGGCCGTCCTTGGGAATGGCTCCCTCAGGAATATGAACGTGAATATCATATTTCTCAAATATTTCCTGGTCAATGTTCAGTTCGCCGGCCCGGCTGCGCAGATAACTGTACCCGGCCTGGGCCGACTCCTTCATCACGTCCCCGAGCTTGCCGGTCAGGGTTATTTTGCCGTTGCCTCTGTATATGGATATCTCGATGGCTAAAGTGTCGCCCCCCACCTCGGTCCAGGCAATTCCCGTAGCCACACCCACCTGGTCTTCCTGCTCGGCCACACCATAGCGATAACGGGGTGTTCCCAAAAAACCCTCCAGATTCTGGGTGGAGACTTTCACCTTCCTGACCTTTCCGGCTACAATTTGCTTGGCTGTTTTACGGCACAGCGAGGCTATTCCCCTCTCCAGGTTTCTGACGCCGCTTTCCCTGGTGTACTCCCGGATGATCTTTCTGATGGTGTTTTCGGAAATGTTCACCATCTGATCAGTCAGTCCGTGTTCCTTGATTTGCTTGGAAACCAAGTGGCGCATGGCTATTTGCAGCTTTTCCTCCTCGGTGTAGCCGGAAATATGGATCAGTTCCATCCGGTCCAGCAGGGGTCTTGGTATATTGTGCTGCACGTTGGCGGTGGTTATAAACATGACATTGGAGAGGTCGAAGGGAACCTCGATGTAATGGTCGCTGAATGCGTTGTTCTGCTCGGGGTCCAGCACCTCCAAGAGAGCCGAGGAGGGATCCCCCCGGAAATCCATGCTCATCTTGTCAATTTCGTCCAGGAGAAAGACGGGGTTTTTCGATCCGGCATTCTTCATTCCCTGGATGATTCTCCCAGGCAACGCTCCCACGTAAGTACGCCGGTGACCTCTGATCTCAGCCTCATCTCTGACACCGCCCAGGGAAATGCGTACGAACTTTCTTTCCAGGGCCCGGGCTATGGAACGGCCCAGGGAGGTTTTACCAACGCCGGGCGGCCCCACAAAGCAGATTATGGGACCTTTCATTTTTTTGGCCAATTTTCTGATGGCCAGATACTCCAGTATCCGTTCCTTGGGGTCTTTAAGGCCGTAGTGATCTTCTTCCAGTATTCTTTCCGCCTCGTTGATGTCCAGCCTGTCCTTAGTGCTCTTGCTCCACGGAAGGGCCAGGATCCAGTCAATGTAGTTCCTGACGACAGCGGATTCTGCTGCCATGGGGGGCATCTTTTCAAGCCTCTCCACTTCCTTCAGGACCTTTTCCTCAACTTCCTTGGGCAGCTTGGCCTCGGCTATCTTCTCCCGGTACTCTTCCCCTTCGGCCCCCCGATCGTCCTTTTCCCCCAACTCCCGCTGGATGGCCTTTATCTGCTCCCGCAGGTAGTATTCTTTCTGGGTTTTCTCCATCTGTTTACGCACACGGATATTTATCTTTCGCTCCAGCTCCACTATCTCCAGTTCCTTGGCCACAATGGCGCAAAGGCGCTCCAGACGCCTTACGATGTCAACGGCTTCCAGAATGCTCTGCTTCTCCTCCATTCTGAGGGACAGGTGGGAAGCTATTATATCCGCCAGCCGGCCGGGTTCCTCCAGATTGACCACTGAAACCATGGTTTCAGGAGGTATGCGTTTGGACATCTTAACATATTGCTCAAACTGGTAGACCAGATTCCTCATCAGGGCCTCAATCTCGGCGGTTTTGCTGAAGTCTTCCGAATACTGGCCGATTTCCACTTTAAAATAAGGATCTTGGGATACATAGCGCCTTACGGCGGCCCTGGACAAACCCTCCACCAGCACCCGGATGGTGCCGCCGGGCAATTTCAGCAACTGCTTGACCTCGGCAACGGTTCCGATTTGATAGATATCTTCTTCTCCGGGGTCGTCAGTCTGGGCTTCCTTCTGTGTGGCCAAAAAAATCACCCGCTCGTGAAGCATTGCCTCTTCTATGGCCTGAACGGATTTTTCCCTGCCCACGTCCAGATGTATGACCATATTGGGGAACACCAATATACCCCGGAGGGGTAGTAATGGCAGAACTCTGACAACAGGTTCCAAAGCTACACCTCCTTTTAAGGAATGTACAGTATACTCTGCCGCATACATATAATACATTCTACCATACGTTATTGCGCCCGGCTATAGCAATAACTGCCAGACAAGAAAAAGCTCCCTTTCGGGAGAACGGAGCATTGGAGTAAGCCGTCGGCCATGTAACTAATAACTTAGGTACCGGTTACCTAAGTTATTTAAGTTATTAAAATCCTCCCCCCGCATACCCTCCGTCATTGGAGACTGTTCAGCCCCAGGTCGGAATCGACCGGGTGATGTCTTCTCCCATACGCCCCGGAGCTGTTTTGGGGTTTGCGCCGGATCAGACCTTCACTCCAGGGCTAAACCCCGCCCTTTGCCGCCTCCCAGGGTGGGACATATTCCTTTGGCCGCGAAAATCTCTGCCTGAAATGGGGAAAACACCGACTTGTCCAGGCAGGGCCTGTCCGCCAGAGCCATTTCCAACACCTCTTCAAGCCTTTCCACCGCTATTACCTCAATATCCTTGTTGCAAAACATTTTCTGGTAGTTTTCCGCCGGCACCAGCACCTTTCTGGCGCCGGCCTGACGGGCGGCATCCACCTTGGCCGCCACACCACCCACCGGCATCACCAGCCCCCTGATGGACAGCTCGCCGGTCATGGCTACAAAATTGTCCACTGGTATGTTTTTTATAGCCGAATATACCGCTGTGGCCACCGCGACGCCCGCTGAGGGCCCGTCTATAGGCACTCCCCCCGGAAAATTGATGTGAATGTCATAATTTCCGGGGTCCACGTCGGTATTGCGGCGCAGAACCGTCAGGACATTTTCTATTGAACCCCTGACCATGCTTTTGCGGCGGATGGTTCTGCCCCGTCCTCCCAGTTCTTCCTCTTCAACCACCCCGGTAATCACCATTTTACCCCGTCCCCGGGCCACCGGCAGGGCACCCGCCTCCAATTCCAGCAGGGTGCCCATATTGGGCCCATAAACCGCCAGCCCGTTGACCAATCCCACCTGCGGCTGCGGGGGCACCTTTTTCTCCGGCCGTGGAGTGTACTGACAGCTACTCACCACCCACTCCACGTCAGTAGTCACTATTCTGTCGCGGCCGTCGGTGATGCCCATGCCAGCCGCTATCTGCACTATATTCACCGCCTCACGGCCGTTGGTGGCATATTTTTTAATCACCCTGATTCCGTCCTCCTCGATGGGCAACCCGATCCTTTCGGAAGCATTGCGGGCAATTATTTCTATCTCTTCGGACAATAACGGCCTGAAAAATATTTCCTGGCAGCGGGACCGGATAGCCGGGGGAATCTCCTCCGGCATCCTGGTGGTGGCTCCCACCAGTCTGAAATCCGCCGGCAGACCGTTTTGAAAAATATCGTGTATATGGGACGGAATATTCGTGTCCTCGGAGCTGTAATAGGCACTCTCCAAAAGGACCTTGCGGTCTTCCAACACCTTCAGAAGCTTGTTAATTTGAATTGAATGCAATTCTCCTATTTCATCTATAAACAGCATCCCGCCGTGGGCCTTGGTCACAGCACCGGGCTTTGGCTGAGGCACCCCGGCCATGCCCAGGGGGCCGGCCCCCTGATATATCGGGTCGTGTACCGACCCTATAAGCGGGTCGGCTATTCCCCGCTCGTCGAACCTCGCCGTGGTGGCGTCAATTTCGACGAACTTGGCGTCTTCCTTGAAGGGTGAGCAATGACTTTTTTTGGCCTCTTCCAACACCAGGCGGGCCGCCGCAGTTTTTCCCACCCCCGGAGGACCATATACAATCACGTGCTGGGGATTGGGGCCGCACAGCGCCGCCCTCATTGCCTTCAGTCCCTCGGCCTGGCCGATGATGTCAGCAAAACTGGCGGGCCTGGTTCTCTCCGCCAGAGGCTCGCTCAAGGATATGGAGCGCAGGCGGTGCAGCTTTTCCAGCTCTTTGCGGGACTCCCTTTCCACCGCGCCTCTGTTTCCCTGCTGGGTCTTAAGCAGATTCCAGAAATAAAGGCCGATCACCACCGCAAAAAATACCTGTATAAAAGTTAAAAAACTCCCTATGCCAATACCAATTTCTCCCATGGGTAAGGAGCCTCCTTGGCTGAATCTTACTGTTTTTATTTATTATTACAATGTTTTACATTTATTATCCATAAAATATGCAACATTTTCATTCCACCTTTGTGAAACAAAAGAACATGAACATTTCTCTCCAAAAAATAAAGCGCCTTGAAGGCGCTTTATTTTTTGGCTATGCAGTTTCTTCCTTTTTCTTTTTCCTGTCCACCGATACAATCAGCGGCTTTTCTTTCTTTAATATGGTGTCCTTGGTAATTATACACTTGGCTATATCCTGCCGGGACGGAATCTCGTACATCATATCCAGCATGATTTCCTCCAGTATGGCCCTTAAGCCCCTGGCGCCGGTCTTTCTTTTGAGAGCTTCCTGAGCCACTGTCTTCAGGGCCTCGGCCTGAAACTCCAGATTCACCCCATCCAGATCAAACAGTTTTTCATACTGCTTCACCAAGGCGTTCCTGGGCTCGGTAAGTATTCTCACCAATGCGTCCTCGTCCAATGAGTCAATAGTGATGATGATGGGCAGGCGCCCTACGAATTCGGGAATCAGCCCGTACTTGAGAAGATCCTCGGGCAGGATGTGCCTCAATATATCGCCTATTTTCTTCTCCTTGCAGGTCTGAATCTCGGCGCCGAATCCCATGGTCTTTTTGCCTATCCTGTTTTGAATGATTTTGTCGATGCCGTCAAAGGCCCCGCCGCATATAAACAATATATTGGTGGTATCCAGCTGTATGAATTCCTGGTGGGGGTGTTTGCGACCGCCCTGGGGAGGCACGCTGGCCACGGTCCCCTCCAGTATCTTAAGGAGGGCCTGCTGAACCCCCTCACCGGAAACATCCCTGGTTATGGACGGATTTTCTGATTTCCGGGCAATTTTGTCAATCTCATCGATATATACTATTCCCTTCTCCGCCTTCTCCACATCATAGTCCGCTGCCTGTATCAGCTTTAAAAGTATATTCTCCACATCTTCGCCTACATAGCCTGCCTCCGTCAGGGACGTGGCGTCGGCAATGGCAAAAGGTACGTTCAAAAGCCGGGCCAGTGTCTGTGCCAGCAGGGTCTTGCCGCATCCGGTGGGACCCAGCATGACAATGTTACTCTTCTGCAGCTCGACATCATCGATTTTACCGCCCAGGTTGATTCTTTTATAATGGTTGTATACCGCAACGGCCAGGGATTTCTTCGCCTCTTCCTGTCCGATCACGTACTGATCCAGGATCCCTTTGATTTCTTTCGGCTTGGGTATGTCGCCGAGATCCAACCCCAGATCCTCATTCAGCTCTTCTTCAATTATTTCATTGCAGAGTTCTATGCATTCGTCACAAATGTAAACACCGGGACCGGCCACCAGCTTTTTCACTTGGTCCTGCAGCTTGCCGCAAAAGGAGCACTTAAGCTGACCCTTCTCGTTAAACATTTTTTCACCTCTTTTTCACCTGTGTTCGCCACTGCCTGCGTCTATATCCGGCTTTTTATCTCAGCTTCCTCATCTGGAACACCTCATCAATGACGCCATACCCCTTCGCCTCTTCCGACGACATAAAGAAGTCCCGTTCGGTGTCCCGGGCTATCCTGTCCAATGGCTGCCCGGTATGTTCCGCCAGCAGCCTGTTCAGTATCTCCTTCATACGCAAAATTTCCCTGGCCTGAATGTCAATATCCGTAGCCTGACCCTGTATGCCTCCGGCCGGCTGGTGAATCATAACCCTGGCGTAAGGCAGGGCATAGCGCCTGCCCTTGGCCCCCGCGCTGAGGAGGAAGGCTCCCATGCTGGCCGCCTGGCCCACGCATATGGTGGATACCGGACACTTCACGTATTGCATGGTGTCGTATATGGCCATCCCGGAGGTGACCACCCCCCCGGGGGAGTTGATATACATTTGTATTTCCTTCTCCGGGTCCTCGGCCTCCAGGAATAGAAGCTGGGCCACCACCAAATTCGCCACATGGTCATCGATGGGACCTCCGATAAGCACAATCCTGTCTTTCAGCAGCCTGGAATATATATCGTAAGCCCGCTCGCCGCGGTTGGTCAGCTCTACCACAATGGGAACCAAGCCGGACAATTTAAACTCCCCCTGTTCAGTTTAATGAATTACTTTCCAGTTCAGTTTAACTTCAGACTATTCCTTTTCCAGCTCTTTTGTGCCCTTGAGCAAAACGGCGCGGCCCACCAGCAATTCAACAGTTTTGTCCCTGAGAATACTTTCTTTGATTAAATCAATCTGATTCTGACCCTCCAGTATTTTTCTAATTATTCCCGGGTCCTGCTTCATTTCCCCGCTCATGCGGTTTATCTCCTCATTGATGTCCTCCTCGGTGATGCTCAGGTTCTCAGCCTTGGCTATGGCATCCAGCACCAGGGACTGCCGAACACCCTGCTCTGCGTCCGGCCGCATCCTTTCCTTCAGGCTTTTTATATCAGAACTGGTAAAGGACAAATACTTCTCCAGAGTAATACCTTGACCGGCCATGCGGTGCTCCATGTTCTTGATCATTTCTTCAACACGGTTGTCAATCATTTCCCCAGGTATGTCCACCACGGCATTACCAACCGCCTTGTCTATCACTTCCTTGCGCACCTGGGCCTTGGACCGTTCCTCCGCAGCCTGTTTCAATTTTTTCGCCAGATCGGCCCTCAATTCCTCCAGAGTGTCGAACTCACTGACGTCCTTGGCGAACTCATCGTCTAAATCAGCCAGCTCCTTACGTTTTATGGACTTGACGGCCACTGTGAACACGGCGGGGTTTCCGGCCAGATCCTCCCTGCCGTAGTCCCCGGGAAACGTCACATCAATGTCCCTGGTCTCGTTTATAGTCATACCCACAACGGCATCTTCAAAACCCGGCACAAAGGATCCGGAACCAATTTCCAGCGTATAATCGCTGGCCTTGCCACCCTCAAAGGGAACCCCTTCCAGCTTGCCCTCAAAATCAATAACCACCAGGTCGCCTCTCTCAACGGCGCCATCCTCCAGGGTCACTAGTTTGGCATGGCGGTTCCGCAGGCGATCCAACTCTCTTTGCATGTCCTCTTCAGTAACTTCCTTGTCCGGATCGATAACCTCCAGATCGGTGTATTGGCCCAGATTAACTTCGGGTTTCACCAAGACCCTGGCCTTGAAAACCAGCGGCTTGCCCTCCTCCACCTGAACCAATTCCAGTTCCGGCTGCGACACCGGCTCGATGCCCGAATCCTCAACGGCGTTAAGGTAAGCATCCGGAATCAGTATTTCAACGGCCTCCTCGAAGAGCGCCTTTTTACCTACATAACGCTCCAGTATTACCCGCGGGGCCTTCCCTTTCCTGAACCCCGGTATATTCACCTGCTTGACTATTTTCTTGTAAGCCTGATCCACCGCCCTGGCAAATTTCTCCGGCTCAACCTCAACCTCCAGCACAACTGTGTTCTTCTCAACCTTCTCTGCGGTAGCCCTCATTAACTGCGCTCCTCCTTGACCTTTGCATCCACAAAATTATTCTTCCGGCACCAGATCTCTAGGCTTTGGTGCAATTTACCATACGCCATTATTGTGTCCATATTGTTATAAAGGATATTCCACAAGACTGGTATCGTTTAATTATAATCCTTCGCTGGACATAAAACAATATATAATTCCGGCCCGACCCTTTTTTTGCAACCAAAAAATACTGTATGCAGAATATGGAGGAAATACAGTGAGAAAATTAACTCTTTTTATAAAATACCAGAATAACGGCCTTCATCCAATTGTTGACGGTATTATGCAAAGTATGTGATAATTACTGTATTGCGCGCTTGCCAACAAGTGACGCCGGCGGTGCTGTGTGCATTGATCATTAAGGACATGGTAAAAGTTTGACAGTGTTTTCGGACATAATAGGCATTATGGTGAGTTTTCCGGTCTTTTCTTTAGGTCGGCAAAAAGGCATTAACGAATAATATGAGGAGGAACATGATTAATGAGCACTTCGGTAAAAGCTCCCATGGTAGGAAAACTGGTTTCAGTAGACGTCAAACTGGGTGACAAGGTCAAGCAGAATGACGCAGTGGCCACCATCGAGGCCATGAAAATGTTCGTTAAAATATACTCTCCTGCGGATGGAGTGGTAAAGGACATCAAGGTCTCCGCCGGCGAGGTGATAAACCCCGATACAGTTATTATGGAGCTTGAATGAAAATATCCTTTGAATGCTCACCATGGAAACAGCAAGCAGTGCATGCCGTACGCCCGGCGCCTGGCTTCTCCGGAATAATTCCCCACCGCCAAAGAAATACGCCTATTTCACAGTTTGCCAAAAGCCGCCTGAACGGGCGGTTTTTGCCTTCATAAAATAGTCCTCACAGATCATTCCGCCACCCCCGGCCCCTCTTCCAGCAGGCCGGACACCGTCACCAATTCATACCCCCGGGCCTTCAGTCCGTCCAGCACCCTGGGCAGGGCTTCCGGCGTCTGAGTGCAGGTATCGCTGGCATGCATCAATATGATGGCCCCGGGGTGCACCCTGTCCAGCACCCTCTTGATAATGGCGTCAACACCGGGCTTCTTCCAGTCAAGGGAGTCCACGCTCCACTGAATCACCCTGTATCCCAGCTGGTCCGCCACATCCAGCACCATTTGATTGTACGCCCCGTTGGGGGTTCTAATCAGACCGGGAACTGCACCGGTCACTTCCTTTATCGACTGATGGGCTTTGGTTATCTCCTCCCTGACAGTGGCACTGGTCTCCCGGTCCAAATCTATGTGCCGGTTACCGTGGGAAGCAATTTCATGCCCATCCCCGATCAGCCGCCTTGGGTATTCCGGATGCTGCCTCACCCAGGGGCCGGAAAGAAAAAAGGTGGACTTGACGTTATATTTGCGGAGTATATCCATTACCGGACCCGGCACCGTTGTCCCCCAGCTGATGTCAAAGGTCAGGGCCGCCACCTTGCGCTCGGTTTTAACTTTATAGATGATGTGAGGTTTAGTCCCGGCTGCTGCCCGGACAGGCTCCCGGGGAGAACTGGCCGATGCCCGAACCTGATCGCCGGGTTTTTTTTCCACAGCCTGCGCCGGCTCTCCGGACGGCCTGTCCGACATCATAACCCCTGCGAAAAAAACCGCCGCGCCGGCGACGAGCAAAGCTGCAACTAAACCACGGCGGGCTTTTAGAAAACTTAAATAAAAAATCTTCATAGAAATCTCCCCCCTTGTGGCATTGCCGGAACCAGCCGCCTGATATAAAATATTGTCTGCCTTTTCACGATATGCGGGAAAAATGCAGCCGGAAAGAAAAATTTTCCTCTTATATTGGGAGCACGCTGAGGAAAAATAATTTCCGTGCAGACCCCCGCGCCGCCCGGGACGAAGCCGTCAGAAGATAAAAACATCCCATCCTTCCCATTCTGTCTCCTGTCTCCTGCTGGAATGAAGATTGCGGAATAAGCCCACGATTCTTACCGGGGTGATTGAATGGGACCTACCGGAAAGTATATAACACTGGCATGTTTAACGGCAATAATGACTTTTTGCGCCGCCGGGCCGGCGGCGGCCAAAGACCCCGGTATTTCCGCCATGTCCGCCATTCTGATGGACGCCGGTACGGGCAAGGTTTACTATGAAAAGAAAGCATTTTTAAGAAGCGAGCCGGCCAGCCTGACCAAGATCATGACGGCCATACTGGCGCTGGAATACGGCCACCCCGGAGAAATTGCAACAATCAGCAAAAAAGCCGCGCGCATTTCCGTTGGACAGGAAATGGGCTTGATCGAGGGAGACCGCATCACCCTGGAAAATCTGATCAAAGCCGCCCTGATATATTCGGCCAATGACAGCACAGTGGCCATCGCCCAGCATGTTGCCGGCACCGAGGAAAGGTTCATTGAACTAATGAACGCCAAGGCGCTGATATTGGGGGCCCTGAACACCAAGTTCGCCAACACCAACGGATACCATCACCCCAACCACAACACCACAGCCTATGACCTGGCTTTAATCACCCGTTATGCCATGAATAACAGCGATTTTGCCCGTATAGTGGGCACCCCCCGGGACACCATAGAATGGGCGGACGGAAAAAAGCAAAAGGAGGTGAGCAATACCAACAGACTGGTGCGGGAACACAGTTATCCCGGCATCCTCGGAGTGAAAACCGGATCCACCATAAGGGCCGGCAATTGTCTCATCGCCGCCGCCAGGAAAAACGACCGGATGCTGATATCCGTGGTCCTGCACAGCCGGAACCGTTTCCAGGACACTGTAAGACTGCTTGATTACGGCTTCAATGAAATAGTTCCGGTGATACTTTGCCATGAATCCGAGGAATTCGGCGAAATTCCGGTGGCCAATGGCGTCCGGGATACAGTGAAGGCCGTCAGCCAAAGGGCGGTAAAGACGCATATAGACAGCGAAGACCAGAACTTGGTGGTCAGAAAAGTGATTTTGAAAGAGCGCCTGGAAGCCCCGATATCGCCCGGCCAGGAGGTGGGCACGGCCATTTACACCCTGCGGGGCGCCGAATTGGACCGCGTGAGCCTGGTGTCCGCCAGTAAAGTAGAAAGAAGGGGGTTGTTGCACAGACTGTGGAAGTCCGTTATTTCCACTTGACTTGCCGCCTCCGATATTGCATAATAACTTATGCAGCAATGACAGGACTGTAGGAAACGGGTGCATAGCTCAGTGGGAGAGCACTACCTTGACACGGTAGGGGCCATAGGTTCAAATCCTATTGCACCCACCAGGAAAACAAGGTCTCCGGAGATACCGGAGACCTTGTTTTTTGCGCTTCATCCCAGCCTGGACTTGTCCCGGCAGAACACAGGCCTAGAAATAATATAACCATACAAGTAGCGCGCCTAGAAAAAACTTGGGCCCGATAATACCGCTACAGCCCGCGATCGTGAAAAAGCACAATTCCCGCTGTTTATTTTCATGAGTTATGCAGTTACAGGTAAATAGCACCAATTCCACAACCACAAAAAAGG
>JBBIMW010000033.1:0-27563 GCA_037444185.1 Peptococcaceae bacterium
AAACTATTGGGGAAATAGGCGGCGGGTTCAAAGCGGGTTCACTGAATACTTACAACCATTGTGATTTGCGAGGTGTTTAAAAAAGTTCTAAGGGATCGCGGTAATGAAGCAGCGGTTATGCTGGCCGCGCAAATGAACAGCACACGGGTAATAGAATTATCTGAGAACTTGTCGCTGCTCGCCGCGAATCTTAGCATAAAACACGGTCTCCCGATGGCTGATTCTATAGTTTACGCAACGGCAAAGGCGATGGAATGTCAGGTGGTTACAAGCGATAAATATTTTTTGGAATTGGATAATGTTATATATATTCATCAGGCCGCGAATTGACCGCCTGCCAGGGGGGTGCTATACTGTTACCGTGCCAAACACGAAAAACAGCAAACCGCAAGCAGAGAAAACAGCGTTTTGATCAGGCAGCGGGGTGGGACGGGTGCCCTTCGACGGGATGGTGCTGGCGGCGGTGAAGAAAGAACTGGCCGCAACCCTTATTGGCCTCAGAATCGACAAAATATACCAGCCCGCCGGGGAGGAGATTCACTTTATCCTCAGCAAACCCGGAGGGAAATACCGGTTGTTGCTGTCGGCGGACTCCGGTTCCGCCCGGGTGCACATCACCGGAAAGGCGGGGGAAAACCCTCAGTCCCCGCCCGTTTTCTGCATGGTGCTGCGCAAACACCTGGAAGGCGGCAGGATCTCCGGTTTTTCACAGCCCGGCTATGACCGCGTGCTGGTCATCTCGGTGGATGCCAGGGATGAACTGGGCAGGCCGGCCAACAGGCAGATTATTTGTGAGATCATGGGCAAGCACAGCAATATAATTCTCCTCGACCCCGAATCCAATATCATCCTGGACGGCATAAAGCGGTATTCCCACTCGCTCAGCAGGCACCGGGAGGTGCTGCCCGGCCGCCATTACATATCCCCGCCTGCCCCGGGAAAAACAACCCCCCTCACACTGAACGAAGACGGGTTCTTCAGTCTGATGCTGGGAGGTAGCCTGGGCGGCAGGTTAAGCGATCTGGTGCAAAGGCATTTCGACGGACTGAGCCCCCTGACGGCCCGGGAGGTTGTCTGGAGGGCCGGACTGGACCCGGACACCGCCCTGGAACTGTGCGGCGAAGTGGAACTGACCTCCGTCTTCCTGATTTTAAGGGATCTATACTTCCGGGCTGAAAAAGGCGATTTCAGCCCCGCCCTGGCCTGCGGCGGCCAAACCCCGCAAGAGTTCGCCGCCTTTGATCTCTCTCACCTGCAAAGCTGCCGTATGGTTTCAGGCACCATGAATGAAGTGGTGGACGAGTACTACAGCCACAGGGAGCGGGCCGGCCAGTTGGACCGGCTGAGGCGGTCCATATTGGGAGTGGTCAGAAAGGAATCCGGGCGACTGGCGAAAAAGCTGAAGTCCCAAAAGGACGACCTGGAGTCCGCCGCCGGAGCAGAACACTTCAAACTGTGCGGGGAACTGGTTACAGCCAGCATACACCGGCTGCAGAGGGGAGATACCGAGGTTTTCCTTGATAATTACTACCTGGAAGGCTGCCCGCCGGTGAAAATAAATCTGGACCCCGGCCTTTCCCCGTCGGAAAACGCCCAGGAGTTTTTCCGCCGCTATGCCAAGGCCAAAAAGGTGCTGGAGCATGCTTCCAAACACGCCGGGGACACTAAAAACAGCCTGGATTATCTGGCCGGAGTGGAAAATTCCGCGGAGCTGGCCGGATCTCTGGATGATTTGATGCAAATCCGGGCGGAATTGACGGACCAGGGATTAATCAAAACCAACGTCAGAGGGCCCGCCAGGAGGAAAGCCCCCGACCCGCCCCGCCCGGCCACCTTCCGGTCCAGCGACGGCTTCGCCCTGTACGTGGGCAGGAACAACCGGCAGAACGACTACCTGACAATGAAAATAGCCCGCCCGGAAGACATATGGCTTCACGCCAGGGAGATGCCCGGGTCCCACGTGGTCATCAGAACCGGGGGCGCTAAAGTGCCCCCCTCCACCTTGGAGGAGGCGGCCAAACTGGCGGCCCTTTTCAGCAAAGGGCGCCATTCCGGCAAGGTGCCGGTGGACTACACCCTGCGCAGTTTCGTGCACAAGCCGAAGGGGTCCAGGCCCGGATTCGTTATTTACACCGGCCAGAAAACCATTATGGCCGAGCCGGACGGCTCCCTGCCGGAAAGGCTATCATCCGGGCAGACCCCCACACCGCCAGGGGCAGCACCATCAAAAAGATAAAAATATTCCTCCCTTATTTCGCCTCCTGTCTTCTGGATAACTTAGGAGATTGTTACAAGATCCCTTTATACGACTATGTGACATGAGAATATAAGTTATTTAAGTTTGCTGAATGTCCGCTCCAGGGCACCGGCTTTTCAATTCCCCTGTGAAGGCCTGTCTGTCGGCGGGAGAAACCAGTACCACCTGGTTATTGGAATACAATATTTCCAGCCGGTCCAGTGACAGGGCGGGAGCCGACAGGAGACTCCTGGTGCGGCACGCTTTCGTTATCTTTGCCAGCGGAATTCTCAAGCGGAAGGGTTCCGATTTCACCAGCAACTCCTTTTCGGTAAAGGTGTAGCCGGTGCCGAACCAGAGCCAGGCCATAAAAAGGAAAATACATTCAGTTCACCTCCGTCTCCATCTCCACGGCCCGCCGCCCCAAATCCCCTGCCCTGTATGAACTTCTTACATAGGGGCCGCAGACCGCGTGCTTAAAGCCCATTCCCAGGGCCGCCCCCCTGATCTCCAAAAAGGCCCCGGGGGCGACGAACTCCTTTACCTCCAGGTGCCGGGGCGTGGGCTGCAGGTACTGGCCCACGGTGACTATGTCGCATCCCGCCGACCGCAGGTCCGCCAGCACCCTTTTTATTTCCTCCACACTTTCCCCCAGTCCCGCCATCAGCCCCGACTTGGTCAGTACGCCGGGCTGCTTTTTCTTTACCCTCTCCAGCAGCTTGAGGCTGCGCACGTATCCCGCCCCTGGACGCACCCGCCGGTACAGACCGGGTACAGTCTCCAGATTGTGGCTGTACACTTCCGGCCCCGCGGCGGCCACGGCGTCTATGGCCTCAATGCGTCCTCCGAAATCCGGGGTGAGCACCTCCACTGCGGCAACCGGTTGCCTCCGCCTGACGACCGCGACGGTTTCGACAAACCGGGATGCACCCCCGTCCGGCAGGTCGTCCCGGGTCACCGAGGTAATCACCGCATGCCTGAGCTCCAGGGAGGCCACCGCTTCGGCCACCCTGCCGGGCTCACCGGGATCCGGCGGAACAGGCCGCCCCTTGTCCACCGCGCAAAAGGGGCAGTCCCGGGTGCACTTGTCGCCCAGTATCATAAAGGTGGCCGTTTTTCTGGAAAAGCACTCCCCCAGATTGGGACACATGGCGCTGACGCAGACGGTGCTCAGTCCCAGTTCCCGGATCAGTCCTTTGGTTATTTGCATGCCGCCGTGTCCGAACGGTCTTTTTCTCAGCCATGGAGGGAAACGGGGATGCATTGTCACCACTTCCCGGCCTTAATATTTTCCTGCAGGGGCCGGTATTTGCTTCCGGCCAGCTCCCGGGCCAACCGCGCCTCCCCGTCCGTCAGCCCCCCGGGCTCCAGATCCATCCCCAGTGCTCCGGCAAAGCCCCGGGCCAGGGCGTCGATCACTTCTTCCAAAGACACCGGGCGGCCCAAAACCTCCTCCAGGCAGGTGGCCTTGCTGGAGAAGGTTCTCAATTGATATTCCCTTTCTGATTCCGACGGGAACCTGAGTATTTTGAAAAGGACGCCGGTGTCCATGGACAGGGGCAAGGCGCCATGCTGGAGAACACAGCCCCACTTCCTACACTGGGCGCTGCCCGCCAGCTTACGGCCGCCGGCCGTCAACTCGTAAATGGACGGACTGTCAAAACAGGCCGCCCCCCCGGCGGCGGAAGTCCCGGACCCATTGATGGCCACCACCGCCCCCAGCCCGCCAAGGCCCAGAACCAGCCCCCGGCTCAGCCGCAGATACGATTCGGCCACCGTCCCCCGCACCGCCGGGTTGTCCTCCGCAGCCACCAGGCTGTATGTCGCCTCCCGGCCGTGCAGCACCGCCCGCCCGCCGGTGGGGCGGCGCACCACATCAATTCCCAGCCTTCTGCAGGCATCAAAATCCACCACCGCTTCCGGGTCCTGAAAATATCCCAGGGTGAGGGCCGGGGGACTCCAGCCGTAAAAACGCAAAGTCGGCGGGCTGTCACCCCGGGCGTGGGCCACCATCAGCGCCTCGTCCACGGCCATGTTCTCAGAGCCGCTCCTGCACCCGGTCGCAAGCAGACGCCACTTCATCAGTCCCCCGCCTTTTCCCAGCGCAAAACCGGCCTGCGGGCCGCCGCCACTTCGTCCAGCCTGGCCACCGGCGTATTGTGGGGGGCGTCCTTAAGTAACTGCGGATTTTCCAGCCCCTCCCGGGCTATTTCCAGCATGGCCCCGGCAAAGGCCTCCAGGACGGCTCTGCCCTCGGTCTCCGTGGGCTCCACCATCAGGGCCTCCTCCACAATCAGGGGGAAGTACACCGTAGGGGGATGATAACCATAATCCATCAGCCGCTTGGCTATGTCCACGGTGCGCAGTCCCGCCTCTTTAAACCCTGCCGGAGGGGTGACCACAAATTCATGCATGCAGCGGCGGTCAAAAGGAACACGGTATTCCGGCCTGAGCAAAGAAAGCAGGTAATTGGCGTTTAGCACGGCGTTTTCGGCAACCTCCCGCAGGCCGGCACCGCCCACGGCCCGGATATATGAATAGGCCTTCACCACCACCCCGAAATTGCCGTAAAAGGACCTCACCCTGCCTATGGACAGGGGCAGATTTTCATCCAGGCTGAAACTGCCGTCATCAGGGTTTCGGCGCACCACCGGCCCGGGCAGGAAGGGGGCCAAAAAGGATTTGACTCCCACCGGCCCGGATCCCGGACCTCCGCCGCCGTGGGGGGTGGAAAAGGTCTTGTGCAGATTGAGATGGATGACGTCGAACCCCATGTCCCCCGGCCTGGAAATACCCAGCACGGCGTTCATATTGGCCCCATCGCAGTATAAAAGGGCGCCGGCCCGGTGCACCGCCCCGGCAATTTCCACGATCTCTCTCTCAAACAGCCCCAGGGTGTTGGGGTTGGTCAGCATCACCGCGGCGGTGTCGTCACCCAGGGCGCCCTTCAGGGCCTCCAGATCCACGGCGCCGTCCCGGCCCGATTCTATCTGGGACACCTCCATACCGCACAGCGCGGCGGTGGCGGGGTTTGTGCCGTGGGAGGAGTCGGGCACGATGACCTTCCGCCGGCCCTTTTCTCCCCGGTGATCGTGATAGGCCTTGATCATCAACAGTCCGGTGAACTCGCCGTGGGCGCCGGCTGCAGGCTGCAGGGTAAAACTGTCCATGCCGGTGATTTCAGCCAGATAGCGCTGGGTTTCGTACATCAATTTCAGCGCCCCCTGCGCCTGCTCTTCGGGCTGATAGGGGTGCAGGTGGGAAAAACCCGGCAGCCTGGCGGCGAATTCGTTTATCTTGGGATTGTATTTCATGGTGCAGGATCCCAGGGGGTAAAAACCGGAGTCCACACCGTAATTCAGTATGGACAGCCGCGTGAAGTGTCGGGCCACCTCCAGCTCGCCCACCTCCGGTAAATCCGGAGGCTTTTTGCGCAGCAGATCCCCGGGAATGATCTCCTCCAGACTTCTCTCCGGCACGTCGCAGTCCGGCATGACGGAAACGGTGCGGCCCGGGGCGCCCAACTCAAAAATCAGGGGTTCGGTCACCGGGATCCCTCCAGTCCGGCGGCCAGCCGCTCAATTTCCTCCCTGGCGCGGGTCTCGGTGCAGCAAAACAACATGTGCCCGGAATACTCCGGGTAAAATCGACCCAGATCCAAGCCGGCTATTATTCCTTTTTCCAACAGCCGCCGGCCCGCCACCGCCGGCTCCTCCGGCAGCCTGACTGAAAACTCTTTGAAAAATGGAGCCTTGAAGGTGGACTCCACACCCTTGACGGCAGTAATCAACCGGTGGGCGTAATGGGCTTTGTGCAGGCACAGCTCCGCCACCCGTCGCAGCCCCTCCTTCCCCAATAAGCATAGATGGATAGTGGCCGCCAGGGCGCACAATGCCTGGTTGGAACATATGTTGGAGGTGGCCTTCCCGCGGCGTATGTGCTGCTCCCGGGCCTGAATGGTGAGCACGAAGCCCCTCCGGCCGTGTTTATCCACCGTCTGCCCCACCAGCCGGCCCGGCATACGGCGGACCATCTTCTGCCTGCAGGCCAGAAACCCCAGGTAAGGGCCGCCGAAGCTCAAGTGATTGCCCAGCCCCTGGCCCTCGCCGGCCACAATATCCGCCCCGTACTCTCCGGGCGCCTCCAGTATCCCCAGTGAAACCGGGTCCGCACAAACTACAAAAAGGGCGTTGTGCCGGCGGGCCAATTCCCCCGCCTGCGGAGCCTGTTCCAGGCATCCGAAGAAATTGGGCTGCTGGATCACCACAGCCGCCGTACGGGTGTCCAACAGCCCCTCCAGTGCTTCCAGATCAGTGACCCCTCCCGACTGGGGACATTCCACCATTTCTATTTCCCTGTATTTTAAATAGGTCGCCATGGTTAGGCGGTATTCCGGATGCACGGCATTGGATACAATCACTTTTTTTCTTCTGGTTTCCTCACAGGCCATCAGCACCCCCTCTGCCAGGGCGCTGGCCCCGTCGTACATGGAGGCGTTGGCCGCATCCATGCCGGTGAGGGCACATACAAGGGACTGGTACTCGAATATGGCCTGCAGGGTACCCTGGCTTATTTCCGCCTGATACGGCGTGTAAGCAGTGTAAAATTCCGAACGCAGCAGCAGCTGGTCCACTATTTGCGGGACATAGTGGTCGTAGGCTCCGGCCCCAAGAAAGCAGGCGTATTCGTCCAGGCTGCGGTTGGCCCCGGACAATTCCCTCAGGTGACGGGACAGTTCAGTCTCGGCCATGGGGTGCGGCAAGTCCAAGGGACGTTTCAGCCTGACCTCCGGCGGCACGTCCCCGAACAATTCCTCCAGACTTCCGATCCCCATGCGGCCCAGCATCTCCCGCCGGTCTTGATCGGTATTCAGCACGTAGCGCATCTGTTTTTCACCCCTACTAAAATCAACAGGGTATTTGACCGCCGGCTCCCCACCTTATTTTTCCCCCCCGGCCAAAAGATCCATGTATCCCCGGGGAGTCAGGAGTCCGTCAAGATCCGCGGGATCGTCAGGCTCCATCTCCAGTATCCAGCCCCTGCCGTAAGGGTCCTCGTTGATCAGCCCCGGTGATTCCCGCAATTCCCCGTTCACCGCCAACACCCTGCCGGCCACCGGAGCGTAGTATTCCGAAGCGGCCTTCACCGACTCCAGCACACCGAGGAATTCCCCGGCGGCAACCTTTATTCCGGCCTCCGGCAGCTCTATAAACACCACGCTTCCCATGGCCTCCTGGGCGGGGTGGGTGACGCCCACCCGGCATATTTTCCCGTCCACCCTTACCCACTCGTGATCGGCACTGTAAAGCAGACCTTCCGGAACCATACTTAAACCCTCCTTTTGTAAAATGGCAGGGGCACCACCAAAGCCCCGCACTCTTTTCCCCTGATTAGAACCGCCACCCGGTCCCCCGGCGCCATCTCCGGGGGCAGGTACGCCAAGGCCAGGCGGGCGTTGAGGGTGGGGGCATAGCCGCCCGAGGTCACCGCTCCGGCCGTCCTCCCCCCCGCCAGCACCGGACATTGGGCCCTGGGAATCCCCCGGTCCACCATGGACAGCCCCGCCAGGCGCCGGGACAGTCCCTCCCGCGCCTGTTTCACCAGTGCATCCCGGCCGCTGAAAGGCCCCTTGTCCAGTTTTACAAAACGCCCCAGACCGGCCTCCAAAGGGGTGGTTTTTTCGTTCAGCTCGCGCCCGTAAAGGGGCAGGGAGGCTTCAAATCTCAAGGTATCCCTGGCGCCCAGCCCCGCCGGCACAAGTCCCCGGCCCTCGCCCTCCTCCATCAGGGCATTCCAGACAAGGGGGGCGGCCCCGGCCTCAAGATACAGCTCAAAACCGTCCTCACCGGTATACCCGGTCCTGGAAACAATGCACTCCACCCCGGCCAATTTAAGCCTGGCAAACCTGTAACAGCCGGGAAGGGCGGGACCGGCCAGGGCCGACAATATCCCCTCCGACAGCGGGCCTTGCAGCGCCAGCAGGGCCAGGCGGCCGGACAGATCCCTTATTTCCACCCCTTCCCCGGCCCGGCTGCGGAACCGGTTCAGATCCCGGGCGGTATTGGCGGCATTGACCACCACCATGTATTCTTCGCACCCCAGGCGGTAGACCAGCAGATCATCCAGCACTCCGCCGTCGTCGTCGCACATGGGGCTGTAAATCACTTGCCCTTCCTCCATGAGGAGCGCATTGTTGGTCAGAAGTCCCTGGAGAAGGCAGGCGGCCCCGGGGCCCAGCACCAGTATCTCCCCCATGTGGGATACATCGAACAGGCCCGCCCGGTCCCGCACCGCCCGGTGCTCCTCTAATATATCCTGGTACTGAAGCGGCATCAGCCAGCCTCCGAAGGGGATCAGCCGCGCCCCCGCCGCCCGGTGGACACTTTGTAAAGGGGATTCTTTCAGATTTTCCGCCACCGCGGTCACCCCCGCCCGGTACATAATTATTATTACCCGCTAAGAACTATTAACCATAATCTCTAAAAACAGTTCACACGGCTTCCCTTGTTCCACAGAGAGAGAAGGCGGAACGGTGGCGGCAGTCTGTGAAAAGACTGGCATTGTTCATGGTCCCAGGCGGGCACCCTCTATGCCAGCCCGAACTGGGAGCGTACAAAGGGCGCTATATCCAGTATCCTGGGCCTCGACGCTCCAAAATTGCCGCCGGCCACAAAGAGCGGCACCAACGAGTCTTCCCTGTGCAGGGAACCGTGGCTGCCGCACCCGGGGTGGTTGGGGCTGTATCCGCAGGTAAACTCAAACCCCCTTTTGGCGGTCACCACCAGATCACCGGCGTTTTCACAGTTGAGGGCGCCGGAAAACTGGGCCAGGGCGTCAGGATAGTCGCCGTACAGAACACTGTGCCCGTCCAACCTGGCGCCCGCCGCCCCGGGATCGCCGGACAGGCGCCATCCCTGCCCGTACTCGTCCCACACATCCCTGCCGGGGCGAAAGGACAACAGCCCCGTGCCCGATTGCAGAAGGCGGTACCAGTCACCTTCCTTCCAGGCCACCTGGTCCACACCGCGTATTTTTACCAGCTTCTTCAGCACGCAGGGCAGCAACCTCTCTCTATCGCCCAGTATGTATATATGACACATTCTTTCGTTTACGCACAGGACGATGTCCTTCTGGGGACCGCCTTCACTGCCTATGTCCAGCTGACTGTAACCACTCAATTCCCGGGCCAGGTTCACAGAATTGGCAGCCTCCGCCCCCACCAGACTCTGGGAATGGTCCCCCACCACAATTATGGTGTTCCTGCGCAATGCTTCCTCCCAGCTGGGAAAGGCGTCCAGCACCTTGCCCACCTGGCGGTCCACCCTCTGCAGAGATTCCTCGCTGTGCTCCGGATTGTTGCGGTGCGAATAGCCATCGGTGTCCGGCAGGTAGATGGTCAGCAGATCCGGCTGCCGGCCCCTGCGAATGAGCCACCTCCCCACCGTGCCAGAATACTCGTCGTTGACTCCGAATTTGCGTAAATAGTGGGAGATGGGCAGCATCCCCAAAGCCGCCTTGTCCGGGGGGCAAAACTGGCCCAGGTAAAGGCTTCCCGGACCCCAGAGCTTTCCCTTTAGACCGAAGGCCGAAAAAAACTGCATAATCAGGGGAATCCTGGCCCGGTGGGGGCGGCCGGCCCTGAATATGAAGGGATTCACCGCAGCCGTGGCAAATCCCGCCTCCTCCAGGGATTCATACAGTGTCTTTACCTTTTTGCTCAGCTGGCTGTGGTTCAGGTTGAACAGCAGATCCTGAATCACCCGCCTGATCCCCATTTTACCCACCGCCAGAGGGCTGATGCCGTAATTGACGATACGCCTCTCCCGGCGGCTGAACCATACAAAACCGGGCACCTGGTGGCCCGATGGAGGCGCCCCCGTGGCAATGGTGCTGGCGCAGGTGGGGGTCATGGTGGGAAAGACCGAAACACAGCGGTCGGTAAAATAACCCCGGTTTTTAAGAAACTCCATGGCGGGCACCATTTTGCGCTCCAAAGCCCTTTTCAGCGCCCGGGGGTTGAAGGAATCCACTATAAACATTATTGTTTTTTTGGGCTGCGCCGGTTGTCTGGTCAATTCCCGAAAACCTCCGTCCTCAGCTTTTTTTGCTGCCCGGCTTAACACAAGGACGCCCCGCCGGCAAAGGAACGCATTAAATTCTGGATTCTGGCTCCTGGATTCTGGATTCCAGCCGCCCGTCGGGGCGGCTTTTTGTTTTTCTTGCTGGCAGACAATTCCGGGCATTAAATTATACAAGGGCGAAATAATATTTAATGTACCGAAAACTGAATATGGAACGTGCTCCGCCGCCTGAGAAAAGGGGGGTTGGACATTGCCCAGACGCAACAGGATTATGTCCGACAGACTGAAGTATGAATTAGCCAGGGAACTGGGTGTTGCCGACGTGGTGGCCAGGGAGGGAGACTTCGGATCGGTCTCTTCAAGAAACTGCGGTAACTTGGTAAAGCTGGCCATCGAACGGGCGGAAAAATCTTTAGTCCATTAGGCGGCGGCGCGAAGGGATGTGTCAGCCGGCACATCCCTTTATTTCTTCAAGGATCTTTTCCGCCGCGGCCGGCGGGTTCGCCGACCCCGTGATGGGCCGTCCCACCACAATGTATGTGGCCCCTGCGGAAATGGCCTCTCCGGGAGTGGCCACCCTCTTCTGGTCACCGGCCCCGTGCCAGGAGGGCCTTACCCCGGGTGTAATGATTATAAATTCCTTTCCGCAAATTTCTCTGATCATGGGCGCCTCCCGGGGGGAGGCCACCACTCCGTCCAAACCGCACTCCAATGCCATTTTCGACCAGCCGGACACAAACTGTGCGATTTCCCCCTTTATTCCAAGCTGGTTGCCGAAAATATCCCGGTCAATGCTGGTGAGGACCGTCACGGCTATCACCAAGGGCCTGCGGGCGCCTCCCCGGGCGGCCTCGTCCCTGACCGCCGCCACAGCGGCCCTCATCATTTCCGGCCCGCCCGAAGCATGCACATTGACCATGTCGGGGCGGTATCCGGCCAGTATCCTGGCCGCCGCCGCCGCCGTATTGGGTATGTCGTGCAGCTTGAGATCCAGAAACACGCCGCAGCCCCTTTTTTTAATCTCTTTTATTATCCCACCGCCGGCGCTGTAAAAAAGCTCCATCCCCACCTTGAACATCCCGGCGCGGGACCTCAGCTGGTCCACCAGATCAAGGGCTTTCACCGGGTCACCGACATCCAGCGCCACAATCAGCCTGTTATTAATTGCATTATCCGACAGCGGCCGTCACCCCCGCTATTTTTTACCCTTTAGCCCCTGTGGGCTATCCCGATTATTTCCTTAATATCGCTGATATTATTTTCCTTCATGTAACTTTTTAATCCATCCAGCACCTCCAACGGGGCCCGGGGATTGACAAAGCCGGCGGTGCCCACAGCCACCGCGCTGGCCCCGGCCATAATGAACTGAAGGGCGTCATCGGCGCACATTATGCCGCCCATGCCTATGATGGGAAGACCCACCGCCCGGAACACCTGCCATACGGCCCGGACAGCCACGGGCCTCACCGCCGGGCCGGAAAGCCCCCCGAACACATTGGCCAGCAGGGGCCTCCTGTTTCTAACGTCAATCACCATCCCCGTCAGGGTGTTGATCAGCGACAGGGCATCGGCGCCGGCCGCAGCCACGCTCTCTGCCACCGCCGCTATACTGGTCACATTGGGGGTGAGCTTCACAATAAGGGGCTTGCCGGTGACCGCCCTGACTTCCCGGACAACATCGGCGGCGGTGGCCGGATCGCTGCCGAATTGAAGCCCTCCTTTGTTAACATTGGGGCAGGAGATATTCACCTCCAGCCCGGCCACCCCCTCCTGTCCATCCAGCCTGGCAGCCAGCCCGGCATAATCTTCCACCGTGTCCCCGGCAATATTCACTATCACCGGCACTCCGGACCGGTACAGACGGGGCAGATAATTCGCTATCACCGCCTCCACCCCGGGGTTTTCCAGTCCAATGGAGTTCAGCATTCCGGCGGGGGTTTCAGCGATCCTGGGAACGGGGTTGCCCAAACGCGGAAGCAGGGTGGTGCCCTTAATCACCACCGCCCCCAGACAGCTCAAGTCCACAAAGGGGGAATACTCCAGTCCATAGCCAAAGGTGCCCGAGGCGGTGGTCACCGGGTTCTTCATTTTTATGCCGCCGATGTCGACCTCAAGATTCGGTGCCATGGTATAAATTACCCCTTTTAACCGGCGGCCCGCACGCAATACTAAAAAATATTCAAAAAACAAGGACGGCCGGAAGAAAAATGAGAATCAGTCTTTTAATAATAATTATTTTCGTTTTATTATCCGCCCACTGGGGGAACCAAAACCCGCCCCGGGAAAAAAATCCCCCGCCACAGCCGGCAAAACCGGAAACCGGTGTTTACACAGACAAAGAACTTTCCGTTTACCTGAAGGACAGAACCCTTACAATAATCTGGGCCGGATCCGGCGTCTCCTCCAGTCTGGACATCCCGCCGCCCTGTTTCGAAAAATCCCCCTCGAGCCTGAAAAACAGCGCCGTCCGGACGGTCAGGGAAAACGGCGCCCTAAGGCTGTATGAGAACCGGACCGTCTATGACATCCACCTGGCCCCCCGGCCCCGGGTGACGGCGGTATATCCCGACCCCGGGTGCGGCGGCGACAAAATTATAGTGGACAAACACAAAAACACTCTCTATCTTTACAAAAAAGGCCGTCTGGCAAAGGTCTGCAGTGTTTCCACCGGCATAAGGCCGGAATATACACCGGAAGGAGAGTTCCGGGTGGTTAACAAGCTCTCCTTCCCGCACGGGTCCACCGGAGGGCGGTACGGTCCCCGCTGGCTCGGCATAGCGGTGCCGTACCACAGCGACCTGCGGTCCAGCACCCCGGATCCCAGATCCCCCATCGGCGTCAAATACGGCCTCCACGGCACCAATGAACCGGGATCCATAGGCGCCTTCGCCTCGGGAGGGTGTGTCCGCCTGAAAAACGAAGACATAGAGGCAATATATGAACTGGTGGAGATAGGCACCCCGGTGGAAATAATAAGGTGATAAAACACGGTTTTCAGAGAACGATCTCCCCCAGGTCAAATACCGGGCCGTCCTTGCACACGCGGGCGTAGACACCGGATTTGGCGCCGCAGGCGCAGGAAAGACAGGCCCCCACCCCACAGCCCATGCGTTCCTCCACGGACACCTCCACTTCCGGGCCGGAATCCAGCACCCCGGCCAGGCCTTTCAACATGGGCGCCGGGCCACAGGCATAAATGCGGTGGTATTTTTTTTCATTCAGTCCTTTTTTAAAAAGATCCACCACCGTTCCCGCGAATCCGGCGGATCCGTCGTCCGTGGCCAAATATAGCGGAAAGCCCATTTCCCTGATCCGTCCGGCCAGCGGCATGGCCCCGGAGCTGGCCGCCCCCAGGAAAACGCAAACCTTCTCCAATTCACCGGCGAAATGCCTTTTTATCGTATCCAGCAGAAAAAAAACAGGCGCCACCCCAATGCCGCCGGCAATGACGGCCACTTCATCCCCCGGACGGGGGATGGTGTACCCCCTGCCCAAAGGCCCCATGACGTCCACGCACTCCCCCGGCCTCTTGCGGGCCAGGAGGGATGTGCCCTTTCCCACGATCCTGTACAGCAGGTATAGCATACCGCTGTCCGGGTCGGCGCAGTGAATGGAAAGAGGTCGCCTCAGGAGCGGATCCTGTCCTTCGGCACAGCGCACGTGCAAAAACTGGCCGGGGGAAGCCGCGGCGACTATCTCCGGGGCGTCGAGACAAATCAGCCGGAGTTCCGGCGCCACCTGATCATGTTTTACAATACTGAACATTTTACAGTACAACTGCCTGTCACATCCCCGCAGAATCTGGTAAAATAATATCGGCTGCCTTGAAAACAGATCCCTCTGAATTCCTTATTCCGCCGGAATCCAAAACCAAGAACCAGTTAAGGAGGCGCTGTCATGCAGTGGTATCTTTTTTTAGCCTTCCTGTTCATACTGTCCATATCCGTCTTCGCCCTCCAGAATTCGCAGCAGGTCACACTGCGGTTCCTGACCTGGGACTTGCCTCCCCAGCCCCTGGTGATGGTGATTCTTTTTTCCGCCGCCACCGGAGTGCTGATAACCCTTCTCTTCAGCATCACCAAACAGCTGAGGCAGAACATGCGGATCCGGGACCTGCAGCACCGCGTCAAACAGATGGAAAAACATCTTCCCTCCCGGCCCGGCCACGAAGACATCGGCTCCGGCGCCGGCAGCCCAAAAAAGCCCCGGTCCGGCCATGATTAACGGCGGGCGGACTTTTTCAAAAGCCTCCTAGCTGTACTCCTGCAAGGGTGTGAGCACAAACTCATCCCCTTCCTTGATGAAGGTCATTACCTCCAGCATGGCCCACGCGGTATCCAGGGATGTCAGGCAGGGCACTCCGTATTCCACCGCCGCCCGCCGGATCTGGAATCCGTCCCTCTCCGGGGCCTTGCCCTTGGTCAGGGTGCTCAAAACCAGGTTAATTTTGCGGGAACGGATTAAGTCGGCGATATTTGGGGACCCTTCCCTTATCTTGTTAACTTTCTCCACCCCAAGGCCGGCCTTCCGTAAAAATTCCGCAGTGCCGCCGGTGGCGCAAATATTAAATCCCAGATCCGACAGCCCCCTGATCAGAGGCAGGGCCTCCTCCTTGTCCTTATCCGCAATGGTGGCCAGCACTGTGCCCTGGCTGGGGACCATGTAGCCCGCCGCCACCAAAGCCTTGTAAAGAGCCATTGGATAGCTGTGGTCCACCCCCATGACCTCTCCGGTGGACTTCATTTCAGGCCCCAGGGTCACGTCCACCTCCAAAAGCTTGGAGAAGCTGAACACCGGAGCTTTCACACCGACCATGCCGGATTCGGGATAAAGTCCTCCTTCATAACCCAACTCTTTCAGCTTCCTGCCCAGGATGACCTTGGTGGCCAGGGACACCATGGGGATCTTGGTAATCTTGCTCATATAGGGAACTGTGCGGCTGGCCCTGGGATTGACCTCCAGCACGTACACCCGCCCCCGGTGCAGCACATACTGTATGTTTATCATTCCCCTTACGTTTAGGGCCATGGCCAGTTTCATGGTATAATCCACAATCTGATCCTTAACGTGCTTATCCAGATCCTGGGCCGGATACACGGCAATGCTGTCTCCGGAATGAACCCCGGCCCTTTCCACATGCCTCATGATACCGGGAATGAGCACAGTTTCACCATCGGCTATGGCGTCCACTTCCAATTCCACACCCTGCAAATATTTATCCACCAGCACCGGGTGCTCCGGCGTCACCATCACCGCCGTGGCCATGTAGCTGAGCAGTTCCTCGTTGTTGTAGACTATTTCCATGGCCCGGCCGCCCAGCACGTAGGAAGGGCGCACAAGAACCGGGAAACCTATCTCTTTGGCTATTTCCAGCGCACCTTCCACCGAAAAGGCGGTTTTTCCAGGGGGCCTCGGTATGTCAAGCCCGGCCAGCAGTTTGTCAAACTTCTCCCTGTCCTCGGCCCGGTCGGTGTCCTCCACCGGGGTGCCCAGTATCTTAACCCCCGACCGATGGAGCTTGCCGGCCAGGTTGATGGGGGTCTGTCCGCCGAACTGCACGATCACCCCCTCGGGCTTTTCATTTTCCAGCACGTTCAGCACGTCTTCCGCCAGCAAAGGCTCGAAGTAGAGCCGGTCGGCGGTGTCAAAGTCGGTGCTGACAGTCTCCGGGTTGTTATTGACAATAATGGCCTCCAGGCCCTCATCCCGGATGGCCCACACCGAGTGCACCGAGCAGTAGTCGAATTCTATCCCCTGCCCGATACGGATTGGGCCCCCTCCCAGCACAGCCACCTTGGGCTTTCCGGTGGGCAGGGCTTCGTTCTCCTCGTCGTAGCACGAATAGTAATATGGAGTCACAGACTCGAATTCGGCGGCGCAGGTATCCACCATTTTATAAACCGGCTTTATGCCGCATTTATTGCGCATGGCGCGCACATTCTCCTCCCCGGTCCCGGCGGCCTGGGCCAGGTAAGAGTCCGCGCAGCCCATTCTTTTTGCCTCCGTCAGCAGTTCCGGGGACAGACCCTCCGGCCCCTCCCGGCTGATCTTTTTTTCCATTTCCACCACATTGCGGATTTTGTCCAGGAAAAACCGGTCTATGCCTGTCAATTTTTGTATGTGTTCGGTCAGCATTCCTCTGCGCATGGCCTCGGCCAGCACGAACATGCGCCTGTCGTCGGCGTTCCTCATGGCCTGGTCCAGATCCTGGTCAGCCCAGCTCTCCAGCCCGTTCATAATCAGCCCCGGCGTACCTATCTCCAGTGATCGGACCGCCTTCATCAGCGCACCCTCCATAGTCCTGTCGATGGCCATAACCTCGCCGGTGGCCTTCATCTGGGTTCCCAGGCGCCGGTTGGCCAGAGTGAACTTGTCAAAGGGCCAGCGGGGGAATTTCAGCACCACGTAATCTATGGCGGGCTCAAAGCAGGCATATGTCTTCCCCGTCACCGTATTTTTTATCTCGTCCAAATTCAGCCCCACGGCAATCTTGGCGGAAACTTTGGCGATGGGGTAGCCCGTGGCCTTTGAGGCCAGGGCCGACGACCGGGAAACCCTGGGGTTGACCTCTATCACGTAGTACTGCAAACTCTCCGGGTCCGTGGCGAACTGCACATTGCACCCCCCGGCCACCCCCAGGGCGCGGATTATTCTCAGGGACGCCGTCCGTATCCTCTGGTACTCCAGATCGGTAAGGGTCTGCACCGGGGCCACCACTATGCTGTCGCCGGTGTGGATACCCATCGGGTCTATGTTTTCCATGCTGCAGATGACAATACAATTATCGTTATTGTCCCGCATCACCTCTATCTCCATTTCCTTCCAACCCAACAGACAGCGCTCCACCAGCACTTGGTGGATGGGGCTGGCGTTTAATCCCCTATTGGTTATTTCCGCCAGCTCCTCCATGTTGTAAGCCAATCCGCCGCCGGTTCCGCCCAGGGTATAGGCCGGCCGCACCACCAGCGGAAAACCGATCTCCCCGGCGAAGGCCACGGCCTCATCCAGTGTCCCGGCCACCACGCTTTCAGGTACCGGCTCACCGATGGCCTTCATGGTGGACTTGAATCCTTCCCTGTCCTCGGCCCGCCTGATGGCCTCCAGGGGGGTTCCCAAGAGCCGCACCCCGTATTGTTCCAGCACCCCGGACTCAGACAGCTTCTTGGCCATATTAAGCCCCACCTGCCCGCCCAGGCCGGGCACTATGCCGTCCGGCCTCTCCTGGCCGATAACCCGGGCTACGAACTCCTGGGTCAGGGGCTCGATATATATTCTGTCGGCCATGTTGCTGTCGGTCATAATGGTGGCGGGATTGCTGTTTACCAGCACCACCTCCAGGCCCTCTTCCCGCAGTGCCCGGCAGGCCTGGGTGCCGGCGTAGTCGAATTCCGCGGCCTGGCCGATGATAATTGGTCCCGAACCGATAACCATTACCTTTTTCAGACTTTTATCCAGCGGCATGATTAACCTCCCGATGATGAAATCTGCTGTTTGTATCCGTCCATCATTTCCATGAACTGGTCAAACAGGTAATCCGATTCGGTGGGGCCCGGCGAGGCCTCTGGATGATACTGCACTGAAAACATGGGCAGGTTTACATGCCTCATCCCCTCCACAGTCCGATCGTTCAAATTCCTGTGGGTAATTTCAAGACCGGCGCCGGCCATAGTCTCCTCGTCAACGGAAAAACCGTGGTTGTGGGAGGTGATGTAAACCTTGCCCGTGACCAGGTCCTTGACCGGGTGGTTGGCGCCCCGGTGGCCGAATTTCATCTTGTATGTTTTCGCTCCCATGGCCAGTGCCATTATCTGATGCCCAAGGCATATGCCGAAAATGGGCAGCCGCCCGGCCAGTTCCCTGACGGTCTCAACGGCGTAGGGCACATCCAGGGGATCCCCCGGCCCGTTGGACAAAAGCACCCCGTCCGGGTTTAAAGACAGTATTTCCACAGCCCCGGCGGCGGGGGGCAGAACATATATATCGCAGCCCCGGGCCTGCAGGTGGCGGATAATGTTTAGTTTCGACCCGAAATCCATCAGCGCCACCCGGCGTCCCTGACCTTCAATGCGGTATATCTCCCTGGTGGAAACTTCCGGCACCATCTGCTGCCCGGACAGATGCGGGCTGCTGCGGGCCTTTTCCACCAGAGCCCCGGGGTCCGTGGCTTCGGTGCTGATTATTCCCCTCATGGTGCCGTAGTTCCTGAGATGTTTAGTCAATGCCCTGGTGTCAACCCCGGAAATGCCCGGCACGCCCTCCCGGGCCAGAAAATCGGATATTTTGTAGCTGGCCCGCCAGTTACTGGGGCGATCGCACTCCTCCTTGACCACAAAACCCCGGACGTAGGATTTTTTAGCCTCGAAATCCTCCCTGTTGACTCCGTAATTGCCAATCAGGGGATAGGTCATCACCACTATCTGCCCGCAGTAGGAAGGGTCGGTGAGGATCTCCTGATAACCGGTCATGCCGGTGTTGAAAACCACTTCGCCCCATCTCTCGCCCCTGGACCCGAAGGGCCTGCCCGCAAAATATGTGCCGTCTTCCAGGGCCAGTATCGCCTTCAAAATACACACCTCCGGTTATAAGCTCATGTATTCGCCCAGAATCCCTCAATGCGGCCAGAACCGCAAATAAGAATTTCCCCCCGGGGAATTACCTCCGGCAAACCACCTTACCCCCCACCACGGTGGCCACCGGCAACCCCTTGAGCAACCGCCCGGTGAAGGGGGTGTTTCTGCCTTTGCTGGAAAAATTGCCCGGGTCCACCCTTTCTTCCAGCCAGGGGTCGATCACCGTTATGTCGGCCACCGCCCCCGGGGCCAGCGGCCCTGATTTAAGCCCCAATATTTCAGCCGGAGTGACCGTCATCATGGCCACGGCCCGGGCGGGGCCGATTACTCCGCCGTGCACCAGTTCCGTCCACACCAGGCCAACGGCGGTCTCCAGTCCCACCATGCCGAAGGGCGCCAGATCGTACTCCACATCCTTCTCCTCCGCCGTATGGGGGGCATGATCAGTGGCAATCACATCAATGGTTCCGTCGGCTATGGCCTCCTTTATGGCGGCCACGTCAGCCTTACCCCTGAGAGGCGGGTTGACTTTGGCGGAGGTATCGTACCCCTCCACCGCCTCATCGGTCAGGGTGAAGTGGTGCGGGGCGACCTCGGCGGTGACCGGGACCCCCCGGCCCTTGGCCTCCCTGATCAGCCTCACCGAGCCGGCCGTGCTGACGTGGGCTATGTGCAGCCGGCAGCCGGCCAGTTCGGCCAGTATAATGTCCCTGGCCACCATGACCTCCTCGGCGGCGGTCGGTATTCCTTTAAGACCCAACCTGGTGGAGGTGAACCCGTCATTCATCACTCCCCCGGCGGACAGCTCCGGGTCCTCACAATGAGAGATCACCGCAGCCCCCAGCATGCCGGCGTACTGCATGGCCCTCAACATCACTGCGGAACTGGCCACCGGCCTGCCGTCGTCTGAAAAGGCCACCGCCCCGGCATCCTTCATGTCAGCCATTTCAGACAACTCCCGGCCCGCGCTGCCCCTGGTGACGGCGCCCACCGGGTAAACCCGGACCGGACCGGCCTCCCGGGCCCTTTCCAGTATATACCTAATCAACGCCCGGTTGTCGACCACCGGATCGGTATTGGGCATGCAGGCCAGGGCGGTGAACCCCCCCCGGGCCGCCGCCAGGCAGCCGGTTTGCACCGTCTCTTTGGCCTCGTACCCCGGCTCCCGCAGATGAACATGCATGTCCAAAAGTCCCGGGGCCACAATTTTTCCCCCGGCATCCAGCACCTCGGCGCCGGATGCCTGGATCGCCCTCCCCGTCTTCACAATAACACCGTTTTCTATTAACAAGTCGTACTCGGCCGTGGTCCCCGCCAGAGGGTCCACCACCATGCCATTTCTAATCAGCAGCCTCACCGGGCCCACCTCCCGCCAGCAAGTACAGTAATGCCATCCTCACGGCCACGCCGTTGGTCACCTGTTCGTTGATCACCGACTGAACACCGCCGGCCACATCCTGCATAATCTCAACACCCCGGTTCATCGGGCCGGGATGCATCACCAGCGCATCTTTTGCCGCCAGGGCCAGTCTCTCCCGGTTCAGACCGTAAAGTCTGGCATATTCCCCGGTTCCCGGAAACAGCCCCTGCTGCTGCCTTTCCAGCTGGAGCCTGAGCATCATCACCACGTCGGTGCCCTCCAGCGCCTCCTCCACCCTGGTGAACCGCCCGGCGCCGGTTTTCTCTATATCCGCCGGCATCATCGTGGCCGGCCCACACACCCGCACCGAAGCTCCCATGGCGGTAAACCCCCATATGTTCGAACGGGCCACCCGGCTGTGCAGTATGTCCCCCACGATGGTCACCTTAAGGCCCCTGATGCCGCCCTTCTTTTCCATTACCGTAAACAGATCCAGCAGCGCCTGGGTCGGGTGCTCGTGAAACCCGTCGCCGGCGTTGATCACCGCCGGCTTTACCGACCCGGCCAGCAGGTGCGGCGCCCCGGCCATGGGATGGCGCAGCACCACCACATCCGCCCCCAGGGCGGCTATGGTGGCGGCGGTGTCCTTCAGGCTCTCACCCTTGACCACGCTGCTGGCGGAGGAGGAGATATTGACAGCGTCGGCGCTTAAGTATTTGGCCGCCAGCTCGAAGGACGTCCTGGTGCGGGTGCTGGGCTCGTAGAACAGATTGACCACGGTTTTGCCCCTCAGGGTGGGCACCTTTTTAACTTGCCTGCCCATGACCTCCTTCATGGAGGCCGCCAAATCCAATACCGGGGTTATTTCCTTCTCCCCTGCGCCCTCCAGCCCCAGCAAGTCTTTTTTCATCCCCGCCACAAAATCACCCCGCCAGTTCCTGAAGTATAAATCAGAATTCAGATCCCTGCGGCGCCGGCACGGCGCCAGCAAGGATTCGACAGAATAAAACTGTCAGTATTTAGCAATAAAAATGCCCCGCCCGGAAGGTCACTTTGCCCCCCGGTGAGGCCGGCTGTCGGAAGCACCGTCTGAACCACTCCCTTGCCGGCCTCACCGGACCGTCCTTAAAGGATGGCGCAGGGGTCATTCAATCTTTTCCACCTCTGCAATAATCACCTTTTCGTCATCGTCGGTCTCGTCCAGTAGCACCGCCACATCTTCCTTCCTTGACGTGGGCACATTTTTACCAACATAATCTGCCCTGATGGGCAGCTCTCTGTGTCCCCGGTCCACCAGCACCGCCAGTTGGATCAGCTTCGGCCGCCCCAGATCTATCACCGCATCCAACGCCGCCCGGATGGTCCTGCCGGTGAAAATCACATCGTCCACCAGCACGATGGTTTTTCCCTCCACCGTGAAAGGCACCTCGGTCCGCCGTACCAAAAGCTGCTGTGAAAGTGTTTTCAGGTCGTCCCGGTAAAGGGTGATGTCCAGCATTCCCACAGGCACTTCCCTGCCCTCGATTTGCAATATCTTTTCCGAAAGCCTCCTGGCCAGGGGCACCCCCCTGCTGCGAATGCCGATCAAAGCCAGATTTTCGGTGCCCTTGTTACGCTCGATAATCTCATGGGCTATCCTGGTAAGGGCCCGGCGTATGCCCTCCCTGTCCAGTATCACCGCCTTCTGTCTGAACACGAACCACCACCACCCGAACAAATTCACCCTCCGGCGAATGGAATCCAGCACCAAAAAGCCTGGCTGCGCCGGCATCAGGCACAGTCAGGCCAATCACAGACATTGCCCTATTACACCTTGCCGGCCTCACGGAGCCGCTTTTAAAGGTCACTGTCACTCATTTATAATAGATTACCAGAAATGTAAGCCCGGTGTCAACAGCTTGCCCGGATAATTGTCTACAATTGTCGTCAGAGCTTGTTGATGCCGATAAAGATCAGAGCCACTCCCATTACCACGGAGACCATGCCTGGAAGCGACATTTTTCCCGCCAGCCCTACCAGCCCCAGGGAGGTCACACTGATCATCACCAAAGGCCCCACCAGCGCCAGCAGGGAGTTTATCTTAAAGGCCGTCTCCACATTGTTGTAGTGAAGCATGAGCAGCGCGGCGGTGAATTCCACCGACGAAGAAAGAAATCTCAGCGCCGCCATACCCAGAACAACTTTTTCAAAAACACAGAACAATGCCACCATCTCCCCGGACATGCCTATAAAATTTTTTATGCCGCCCAGCTTCAGGAAATGCATACCAGTATGATTTAACAGGCAAAATATCGCAGGTGGACAATTGCCGTATACGGAACGGAATGGAAGTGAAGCCATGCAGGGGAAAAGTGGGAATGAATTCATGCAGAAAAGAAAAGGAGCGGCGGTGCTGGCGGCGCTGAGCGGAGTGCCCTTCATCATGGTGCTGGGAAATTCCATGATTATTCCGGTACTGCCCGACATTAAGGCGGGCCTTGACCTCAGCGACTTTGAAACGGGCCTGATTATAACTCTTTTTTCAGTACCGGCCGGTCTGATCATTCCTCTGGCCGGTTTTTTATCCGACCGTTTCGGCAGAAAGGTTGTAATTGTCCCGTCCCTGATCGTCTACGGACTGGGAGGAGTGGCGGCCGGCCTGGCCGGAATGTACATGGGCAAGGCCGCCTACGCGGCCATACTGGGGGGTCGCATATTGCAGGGCATTGGCGCCGCCGGGACCGCCCCCATAGCCATGGCCCTTTGCGGGGATTTGTTCACCGGCAAGGAAAGAAGCAAATCCCTGGGCATCATCGAGGCCGCCAACGGATTGGGAAAGGTTGTAAGCCCGGTTCTGGGATCCCTCGTCGGCCTCATCGCATGGTACGCCACATTTCTGTTTTTTCCCGCAGTGGTCGTCCCCATTATACTGGCTTTATGGCTTTTGGTCAGGGAGCCCGGGTCCAACCGCTCCAGGCAGGATGTGAAACAGTACCTTCAGTCCATCAGGCAGATATTTGAAAAAAAAATGGCCATGCTGCTGACTTCTTTTTTGGCCGGCATGTCCGTACTGCTCATACTTTTCGGAGTTCTCTTCTTCCTCTCGGAATACCTTGAAAGCAGGTATAACCTGAAGGGCGTGACAAAGGGCCTGGCCCTGGCCATTCCCGTTATTTTCATGAGCGCCGCCTCTTTTGCCACCGGCACGCTGATCAAGAAAAGGCTCAAGCTGATGAAATGGTCAGTCTCGGCCGGCCTGGCCCTCATCGCGGTTTCCCTGGCCGCCATGGGAATATTTGATCGCAGCACACTGCTTTTTTTTACCGCCGTTTCCGCGGCCGGGGTGGGCACGGGGCTGACCCTTCCCTGCCTGAACACCATTATCATCAGCTCATGCCAGGCCCAGAAGAGGGGGCTGATAACCTCCCTTTACGGCAGCGTACGCTTCTTCGGTGTGGCCCTGGGACCTCCGGTTTTCGGGCTGCTGATGGGCCATGACCGGTCCGTCATGTTCTGGTCCGCCGCCACCCTGGCCGGGATGGCTTTCCTGCTGGCGACACTGCTGATCAGTGTCCGGGACATGGAAGATCCCGCCACTCCCAAAGCACCTGCATTTGTATACAGCCCGGCCAGGAAACCGGACACCGCCGGTGATTCTGCGAAAGAGGGAAACCGTGAAAAAAACGGCTGACCTTTCCTCACTCGGACCTCAGCGCTTCGATGGGATCAAGACCGGCGGCCTTCCTGGCCGGATAATATCCAAAAAAAATCCCCACTGTTACTGAAAACCCCACCGCCAGCAACACCGACACCGAGGTAACCGTGGTTGGCCAGCCCGCCGCCCACGAAACCAGGTGCGAACCCAACAATCCCACAGCAATTCCAATCAGTCCACCCATCAGGCTCAAAACTGCGGCCTCAACCAGAAACTGCGCCAGTATAGCCCTTTCTGTGGCCCCAACCGCCATGCGGATACCTATTTCCCTGGTCCTCTCGGTAACCGACACCAACATTATGTTCATGATACCGATCCCGCCCACCAGCAAAGACACGCCTGCCACGCTGGCCAGCAGCAAAGTCATGACTCCGGCGGTGTCCTCAACAGTGGCCTGCACCATAGCCAGGTTGCGGATGGAAAAATCATTGTTTCCCGTCGGTGGAATGCGATGCCTCTCCCTAAGCAGGCTGGTTATTGCGTCCTGTAGAAAGGCCATGCTTTCTGCATTGCTGGCCTGTACATTACCCGGGGCTAATTCAGCCATCGACTTAACCTCCTTCCCTTTATTCCCGCCGGCCCGGGACCGCCGGCAGGGTCAGGCGAAAGGCGGTGCCGCCGGGCGAAGTCTGCAGCAGCACCAGGTCCCCGCCGTGGGCCCTGGCCAGTAGCCTGCTGATGCCAAGACCCAGCCCCAGTCCCCGGGGCTTTATATTACCTTGGCCGCCACGGTAGAACCGCTCGAAAATATAGGGCTGGTCCGCCGGGTGAATGCCCTTTCCGTCATCAGTCACGTCCAACACCACAGTATCCCCGTCCCGCCCCAGGGCGAACCGGATCACGCCGGCTGATGCCTTCCGGCTGTTTCCGGCCAGATTGAGCAATATCTGGCGGACCCTTCCCGCATCCCCGGCAATCTGAACCGAACCGGAGGGGAAGGATAATTCAACCTTTAGGCCTTCAGAACCAGGCAGCACCAATATTTGCTGCGCCACCTCGTCAACCAGCCGGGCCAGGTCCAACTCTTCCAAATCTATGTGCGCGGCTCCGGACTCCAGTGATGAAAAATCCAGCAATTCTTCAACCATTTGCTGTAATCGCTTGGATTCGTCCAGGGAGATGCGCAGGAATTCCTCCGCTTCTTTCCCGGAAACCACCTTGTCCCGGACCGCCTGGATCATGCCCCGGATGGAAGTCACCGGTGTGCGCAGCTCGTGGGAAACCCCGGCCAGCAAGGCAGTCCTCAGCTGCTCCAGTTTTTGCAGCTGAGAGGCCATGTCCTGAAAAGAAGTCACCATCTGCTGCAATTCCCGTTCCTTCAGCCTTTGGGGCAGTGCCACATCGTATTTCCCGCCGGCGATGGACCGGGCGGCATCGGCCACCTGTAACAGCGGGCGGATCAGTTTTCTGGACAGGAAGTACAGCACCAGCCAGCCGGCCAGGCCGATGACACCGGTGGCCAGGGCCAGGGTGCCGTGCAGCCGGCGGATCTGATCCGACACATTCTGGGTGGGCGCACTGATATACAGCCCTCCGGTCACGGACCCATTCCTGTAGACCGGCACACCGACGCGCAGCCAGGTCTGGGAAGCGATCTGGACCCGCTCCCTGATCACCCGGCCACCCAGCACCTCCCGGTGTGCGGAGGAGACTTCCTGCATGGCCGACAAAACGGCGGCGGCGCCTCTTGGCGACCACCTGACCGGATACACCATGCCCATCCTGTCCACCACCTGCACCAGCAGCGGCAGGCGCGGCTGCCCCATCCGCCCCGGCTTGTCCAGCAACAGCCTTTCGGGGGCCGGCCCGTCTTCCGGCAGGCGGTCGTATACCTCGGACAACTGCAGGGCACGGGTTTCAAGTAAATCATAATGGTGCTCATATGTTCTTATATTTATCCAGACTCCGGCAACCCCGGCCGATACCAGAAGGCACAGCAGCAGCACCAGCACGTAGAGCCTGGTCCAGTACGCCAGCAGCGGCACCGTGTCTTGCCCTTTACTGATTCTGCTTTTCCTGAACACGCAACAAATACCCCATTCCCCTGATGGTGACTATTTCACCCTCCGCGGCGGGCCAGTCCCTCAGTGACTGCCTGAGTCTTTTCACCGCAACATCCACTGCACGGTCACCACCATCATAGTCCATGCCCCACACATGATCCAGCAATTGCCCCCGGCTGAAGGCCTGATTGGGGTGACGCACCAAAAAGCCCAGCAGTTCCCAGTCCCGGGGCAAAACATTCACCGGTCTTCCGGATACGGATACGGTGCGGGAAGTGAAATCCAAAGTAAGGCTGCCGGCCCTCAAAACCTCCGGTTCCACCATCCGGGCCGACCGCCTTAGCACAGCCTGGACCCTGGCCACCATTTCATCCGGGTCGAAGGGCTTGGCCATGTAGTCATCCGCGCCCCGCTTAAGCCCTTTCAGGCGGTATTCCACATCCCCCAAAGCCGTCACCATAATCACCGGGCAGCTGCCCTGCCTGCGGATTTCTTCCAGTACGACCCAGCCGTCAGCTCCGGGCAGCATCAGATCCAAAATAACCAGGGCGGGCCTGACCACGGGAAAAATCCTCAGTGCTTCCTCCCCGTCCCCGGCCACAATTACCGGATAGCCCGCTTTTTCCAGGTAAGCCTTTATTATAAGCGCAATGGGGGTTTCATCCTCAACCACCATAATGGTCTGCATGTCAAACTCCCCCTCAACATGGCAAAATCCCCGGCAAAAGAACCGGGGCTTGCCATAGCATTTGATTACAGTCCGCTACGAACCAGAGATCCGCTGAAGGCCCGGATGGAAATGTCATACTTTTTCAATGCCTCGCTTTTTTTAACCTTTATTGCCTTCTCCACATCGACGGCTATTTCCTCCAGGCTGCGCCCCCCAACGTGCACATTAAGCCTATTGGCTGCCCTCAATAGCCGGGCCGTGATTACATCCCCGGGGTTCACGCCTTGCTGCTTTTGCATATGCTGTTCAATATCATTCCAGACGGGCCGCTTTTTATTTTTTTCCCCGTCCCGGAAGCCGGCCGCCGCCACCGTCCCCCAAAACAGCAGGCACGCCGCCAGACTAATTGCAAAAAACTCCTTTGTCAAGGGCCACACCCCCGGCAAATACTGCCCAGAAAACAGCCCATGTCGGCTCATATTTCTCGCCTTGTCCTCATGCACATCATACAGACCCAATGTGTCGGAGAAATGTCAGTTCACAAAAATTTTACAGTGCCTGTAAAGCTCCAACCGGTCAATAGAGGCCCAGTGGTGACCAGTGATGACTCATTTGATCATAAAAGGCGAGTAGCTCGGTTCACCCCCACGTGCGTGGGGACGATGCAACCGGCATGCCAACAGTCTCCTGCAGGGCTGGTTCACCCCCACGTGCGTGGGGACGATGTTTAAACCCGTACATCTTAGCAAAATCTAAGACGGTTCACCCCCACGTGCGTGGGGACGATTTGCGCAAATGCGGTTTTTGTCCCCTAAAATCCGGTTCACCCCCACGTGCGTGGGGACGATGCCATTCTTTATTCTGGTACACCAGTAAACACCCGGTTCACCCCCACGTGCGTGGGGACGATTGACACACATTACCGCCGGCTAGATTTTAATGACGGTTC
>JBBIMW010000034.1:0-12221 GCA_037444185.1 Peptococcaceae bacterium
AGGGATGTTTGCCATTTTGCCCGCAGCGGCTAACCGGTCATCCCCAGTTCACCGGCTAGGGCCGTAAAGGCGGGGAGGGAGTTAAGTATTATTTTTTTGTCGACGCAGTATGCCAGCCTGAAATAGCCCGGCATTCCGAAGCCGGATCCGGGAACCAGGAGCAGGTTGTATTTCTGGGCCACCCTGACGAATTCAACATCGTCGGACAGGGGGGATTTGGGGAACAGGTAGAAGGCCCCCTGGGGCTTGACTATTTCAAAGCCCAGGGAGGTCAGGTGGTTGTAAAGCAAGTCTCTTTTTATTCGGTACTCTTCAATGTCCACCGTTTCCTTTTGCAGTTTTGCCACAATTCTCTGCATTAGTGCGGGGGCGTTGACAAAGCCAAGGGTCCGATTGGCGAAGATCATACCTTCCAGCAGTATACTGACGGCATCGGCTCCTGGATTTACCGCTATGTAGCCGATCCGCTCGCCGGGGAGGGCCAGATCCTTGCTGTGGGAGGTGACCGATATGCTGTTGCGGTATGAGTTAAGGGCGTTGGGCACCCTAATTCCATCGTAAACTATCTTGGCGTACGGATCATCTGAAACAAGGTATATTGTTTTGCCCAGTTCTTCCGATTTTCTGGTCAAAAGCTGGCCCAGGCCGTCCAGTACCTCTTTTCCATATACCACTCCGGTCGGGTTGTTGGGGGAATTGATCAGTAACACCTTGGTCATCGGATTGATGGCATCGGCCAAGGCCTTGAGGTCTGGCTGGAAGCCGGGGCCGGTTGGAATGTCCACTGTTTTTCCGGAGTGGTTGTCCACGTAGAATTTATATTCGACAAAAAAGGGTCTGAAAACTATTACCTCCTCCCCTTCTTCAAGGAGGGCTTTCAGTACCACATTTATGGCGCCGCCGGCACCGGCTGTCATCACAATGTGCCCGGCACCGATGGGCAGGCCGGTGTCTTTGGCCAGTACTTCGGCCACGGCCGCCCTTGTTTCGGGGTAACCGGCATTGCTCATATACCTGTGCATGCCCGGGACGGGGTTTTCAGCCAGCCTCCTGAGTTCCTCCAGGAATTTCGCTGGAGGTTCCAAGTCCGGGTTGCCCAGGGTGAAATCGTACACATTTTCGGGGCCGTGGATAGCCTTGAGCTTTTCCCCCTCTTCGAACATCTTTCTGATCCAGCTGGCTCCGGACAGAAACCGCTCGATTTTCCTGCTTATGGTCATACCTCAAACACCTCTTTTATATGCTCTTGATTACACTATTGCAATTCTATGGCCGGGCAGAAAAACCTTTACTTTTCTGTAATCCACGTAAAATTATTATAAGTTGAATATTACTGCTAAATATTTTAAAGATTGAAGGATTATTAAAAAGAACATAGAAAATATTTTTGACCTCAGCAAAAAACGGTTTAAGGGGGAATCGGTGTGGAAATAAAAAACGCCACCGCCATTATCACCGGTGGGGCTTCTGGTCTGGGCGAAGCCACGGCTGTGCGGCTTTACAGCGAAGGGGCAAATGTGGTGCTGGCTGACTTTAACGGTGAGAAGGGAAGGGCGTTAGCCGAAAAGCTTGGGGAAAGGGCCGCCTTCGTTCTTACGGATGTCACCGACACGGCCCAGGTGCAGGCCGCTGTGGACCTGACGGTGGAAAAATTCGGGCGGCTGGACCTGCTTGTCAACTGCGCGGGCACCGGAATTGCCGTCAGAACTCTGTCCAAGTCGGGCCCCCACAATCTTGATTTATTTAAAAAAGTGGTTGAAATCAACCTCATCGGGACCTTCGACATGATCAGGCTGGCGGCTGAAAAAATGGCCAAAAACGAACCCAACCAGTGGGGCGAGAGGGGGGTAATTGTGAACACCGCCTCGGTGGCAGCCTTCGACGGGCAAATCGGTCAGGCGGCCTATTCAGCCTCCAAGGCCGGTGTGGTGGGCATGACCCTGACCATCGCCAGGGATCTGTCCGGTATTGGCATCAGGGTAATGACCATCGCCCCGGGTCTGTTCGATACTCCTCTACTGGCGGCCCTTCCGGAGGAGGCCAGGGCCTCCCTGGGCAGGCAAGTTCCATTCCCGCCCAGGCTGGGCAGGCCCGATGAATATGCCATGCTGGTTCAGCATATTGTAGAAAACGCCATGCTCAATGGGGAGACCATAAGGCTGGATGGGGCCATCCGCATGGCGCCGAAGTAGTTGATGATCGGGCCTCCGGTTTATGAAACCGGGACCACGGGCTTAACCTGAAATGGAAAGCCAGCTGTCAAGGCTGGCTTTCGTCGTCCCTGGTGTAATAAAATTCATTTTCCCTGCGGTGCTTCATTCTCCTGGCGGTGTACCAGGTGATCAGCCCTCCGAGAACGGCGGCCAGGGATATAGCCCCGCCGATGGCTACCGGGCTGCCGGCCTTCTTTTTCGACTTCATGCGGAAAATCATATTTAACATATAAACCACCTCGGGATTATTATTTCCTTGATTTCGGTTTTAGTCATAGGGAAAATAATGTTATTAAAATGATTGAGATGCGGGAGGCACTGCCCACATCTCATCTCTCAGGCTTTTAAAATAGTTTTATTGTAATGCTCCCGGATAGTATGGAAACTGTGTCTGGTGGTTTATAAACTGCTGTTGTGTCTGCATCAGTTTTTGGGGCTGTTCAGGCTCCAGGGAATACCAGCCCTTTCTAAACATGAGGTTGAATACATCCCTTGCCTGTCTGTGCGTTTCCAGCATAATGTTCACAACGTCCTGGTGCAGTATATGGTGGCTGGCTTCCCTGGCAAACACATTGTAATTGTCAGTCAGGTATTTCAAGCTTGCCAGGGTGTCGTTGGTCATGTCCCGGTCGTTCATCTGGGGGCCTTTTACGCCGGGAAGCATTCCCGACTGGGGGTTTTGTATTTTATTTTGTTGTTGCATCATAACCATCCGCCTTTCTTAAAAACTGGCTTGATTTGCTGGGTTGACGTGGCCCAGCAGTCTCATGTAGTGATTCATGTGCATCTGTCCGGCTGAGTCAAGGGCCATTTTGATCTCCGGGTCCACAGCTTCCCTGGCGAAGTGGAAGCATTTTTTCATGGCGGTCAGTTCCCATGACATGGCGTCTTTAAGGTACAGGTGGTCCTTGGTGGAAATCACCCTGGGCGGCTCCGGCATAACCGGCATTTGTTGGAACTGGCCGGCTTGGAAGAACATGTTTGTCTGCAAAAAAACCACTCCTCGAATTATTTTTAATATTGTTTACCGTTCTCATTGTTTTATCCCTAAATTTTTCATGCCCAGTCTCCGGGCCAGGGACACCACTTCCCGGTATTCCCCCGGAGTGATGCGCCTGCTGAGCTCCTCGTAATGGAAGGCCCGGTGGGCCGGATAGTACTGGTCCATTATGTTTATATAGGTGTCCCTGGATATTTCATCGGCCAGAAATTTAATCACCAGCTCCGATTTGGCCAAGTTGCCGGGCAGGACTAGGTGCCGGACCAAAAGCCCTCTTATTGCCACTCCCCGGCCGTCAATCTCCAGATCCCCCACCTGCCTGTGCATTTCCCTGACCGCCAGCTTTGCCGAAGTAAAATAATTCTTCACCCCCAGGTATTTTTCACCGGCACAGTCATCCCCGAACTTAATGTCGGGCATGTATATGTCCACTACTCCGTCCAGTATTTGCAGCAGTTCGGGCGAGTCGTACCCTCCGGTGTTGTACGCCAGGGGTGTCCTAAGCCCTTTTTCCACCGCCGCTTCAAGGGCTTCAAGTATCTGCGGCACAAAATGGGTGGGGGAGACCAGGTTGATATTGTGGCAGCCCAAGTTTTGCAGTTTCAACATTATTTTTGCCAGCTCACTGGAAGTTATTTCCTTTCCCTCGCTTCGGTGGGATATTTCATAATTTTGGCAAAAAACACAGCCGAGGTTGCAGTTGGCAAAGAAGACGGTTCCTGAGCCATGTCTTCCCACCAGCACTCTTTCCTCACCGAAGTGCGGGCCGTAGCTGCTGACAGCGGCGTTCCTGCCGCTCCGGCAAACCCCCGGCCCGCCGCCGTACAGACGGTTCACCCCGCACCGTCGGGGGCATAAACTGCAGCTTTCAAGCAGGGTAAGGGCCTGTTCAACTTTTTGGCGCAGTTCTTCCCGGGTCATTTTCTCATAGCCCATCGTCGCCACCCCCAGATCTAATATTACCAGGGGACCGTGATAAAAGACCAGTGGCGGCAAACTATTTAACGATTTATGAAAACGCAAAAAAAAGAACCCGCCAGGATTCTTGCAAGTTCATAGAATTTGTGGATAATTGCATGAAGGCCCTTTTATTCGGGCTCCTGGATCCCGGATTCCGGTAGCCCGAAGGGCGAATTCGTTCTATTTCTTTTCGCCGTAGTATCCGCCGCCGATGCCGCCGTAACTGAAGAGCAGCAGGATCAGTAACAGAAAGATGATAAAAGAAGATCCGCCGTAGGCGCCGACACCGTAGCCCATGTTATCACTCCTCTTATGATGTTTTTTGAACCGTTATATTTTGCCGATAGTACAGATTATGTGTATCACTATAAAGTTGTGCCCGACATTTTACTGCCGGGCCTTTCTCGAAGGCAGAAAAAGCGGGACGGGATTAAAGACAACATCCGGTGGGAGAATAACGGTGGATAAAAATGAAAAGGAGGACCGGCCATGGAGTACGAAAGGGCCCTGCAGATTGTCAGGTCGCGGGAGAGGGTGGAAGTACTGCACGGGAAGAGGCCCGTTTGGATTCATAGTCTTGACCCGGCCAAGAGGACGGCTGACGTCTTTGCCGACGGAGAAAACTACACAGTGCCGGTGGAGGAGCTTGTGGAGGCTGATCCCGGGCTTGGGACGGAATAAACAAAAAAAACTAATCAATTGGTTTTTAGAAAACAGAGAAGGAATATCTTACATAAGGAGAGAAGAGAAAATAAAAAACAATTATTTCCACGGGTCAGTATCTGCGCAGGGCCTGGGTCTTTGAAGGATTGCAACCGGCTCCGGGACAAAGGAGGGTGTTGTATGCGCCTGATTAACGCCGCCGAGATAGTCGTACTTGAGCAGATTAATAAAATCCTCCGGCAGAAAGAAGGTGTATGCAAGTGTGAAAGGTGCAGGCTGGACATTGACGCTGTGGCCCTGAACAATCTTGCGCCTAACTATGTGGTGTCCACCGAGGGGGAGGTGGTTAGGTCCGTCAGCCAGCAACCCAGGATTGACGCCCAGCGTCAGCTTGAATACGCCATCCGCCTAGTATCGGAGAGGCCCCACCATATGTAAAGCGAAGTAGTCGAGGGTGAATTTTATTTTTGTAATTGCTTGGAGATAAATGGAGGGAGGCAGGACAATGGCCCATAGTGTCAAATGGCTTGGACACGCAGCATGCCAGATAACTTCCAAAAATGGTAAAGTGGTGCTCATCGATCCCTGGATCACTGGAAATCCGGTCTGCCCCGTCAAAAGGGAAGACATAAAGAAGGCCGACATCATTCTGGTTACCCACGATCACTTCGACCATCTCGGCAGCGACATCCCGGATCTGGTGAGGGCAACCGGCGCCGTGGTGATAGCCCAGCCCGAGTTGGCAAATGTGCTGCAGCAGTCCGGTGTAAGCCAGGAAAACATAATTTTCGGCATGGGCATGAATATCGGCGGGCAGGTGGAAGTGGGCGGAATCAGGATAATCATGACCCAGGCCGTTCATTCCAGCACGGCGGGCAGCCCGGTGGGTTATATAGTGGTGCTGGAAGACGGCAAGGCTGTGTATCACGCCGGAGACACTGGTGTTTTTGCGGATATGGAGATTTTGGGCCGTCTTTATAATATTGATCTGGCATTATTGCCCATAGGCGGCGTATTTGTTATGGATCCGGCCCAGGCGGCCTTCAGCCTGACTTTGCTCAAGCCTAAAAAGGCGTTGCCCATCCATTACGGCACTTTCCCGATATTGGCGCAGGACGCCGGAAGCTTCACAGCACTGGCCCGGGAAAGGGCGCCGGAGACAGTGGTGGAGGTTGTCGAGCCAGGCCGGGAGATATTGATTTAGTGGGGTTCGGGAAATGACCTTTTCAATCAGGTTGGCCCTGGGGCAGATGGAAGTTATTCCAGGCAGGCCGGATTTAAATGTCGCCTCTATGCTGAAAATGATGGAAGAGGCCCGCAGTCTCGGGGCCCGGATGGTGATTTTTCCGGAAATGGCCATTCCCGGCTACCTGCTGGGGGACACCTGGGAGCAGCCGGCATTTTTGCGGGATTGTGAAGAGTTAGGCCGGCGGGTGATAGAGGCCTCCGCGGGAATCTGTGTTTTGTTCGGCAACGTGGGGGTGGACTGGGATAAAACCGGGGACGACGGGAGGGTCCGCAAGTACAACGCATTTTTCACCGCCCAAAACGGCAGGCTGTGCGGTGGAGACAACTTTCCCCGCCCCTTCCGGATCAAGTCGCTGCAGCCCAACTACCGGGAGTTTGACGATACTAGGCATTTTTACAGCCTGCGCAAGCTGGCCCGGGAGATGGGCACAGTGGCGGAAGATGTGCTGCGACCAGTCGTCATTGACATTGCCGGCAGGGCGGTGAGGGTGGGATGCATACTTTGCGAAGACGGCTGGAGCGACGATTATTCCTTCAGTCCCATGTCCGCCATATGCCGGAACGGACCGGTGGATTTTTTTGTCAATATATCCAGTTCACCCTTTACCATTGGCAAGAACAACAAGCGCAACCGGGTTTTTTCCAGGCAGGTGAAGGAAACCGGGGTTCCCCTGATTTATGTCAACAGCGTGGGCATACAGAACAACGGTAAAACAGTGTATACCTTCGACGGTTTCAGCACCCTTTACAATGCCGCGGGTGAACCCGTGGCTTATTGTCCCCCCTTCAGCACCCAGTTGAAGGTGGTGGATTTGGTGCTGGAGGGGGGAAACGGCCTTTCACCGGTGGTTCTTCCCGACGACGGGGACACCGGGAGCATATACCGTGCCCTTAATTATGGAATAAGCGGTTTTCTCGGATTTGCCGGCATTGACAGAGTGGTCATCGGGGTGTCGGGGGGCATTGATTCGGCTGTAAACGCCTGTCTGTACATCGAGGTGCTGGGGCCGGACAAGGTATTGTTGGTAAATATGCCTAGCATTTACAGTTCCCAAACCACCAGGGGGCTGGCCGCCCGGCTGGCTGAAAACCTGGGCTGTTTGTACGCAGTGGTGCCCATACAGGAATCGGTGGACTATACCGCCGGACAGATCAGCCTCACCCCGGTGATCAGCCTGAAAGACGGCAGACAGTTCAATTTGACGGTGACTCCGTCCGTCATGGAAAATATCCAGGCCCGGGACAGGTCCGCCAGGGTGCTGGCGGGATTGGCGGCGGCCTTCGGGGGTGGATTCACCTGCAACGCCAACAAAAGCGAGCTTACCGTGGGATATTCCACATTGTACGGGGACCAGGCCGGTTTTTTGGCCGCCCTTGCCGATCTCTGGAAACACCAGGTGTATGACTTGGCCGGCTATATTAACCAACATGTTTATAAAAGAGAGGTTATTCCCCGGGAAATAATAGGCCTCGTGCCCAGTGCGGAGCTTTCCCCGGAACAGGCCGTTGACGAAGGCAAGGGGGATCCATTGGTGTATCCCTATCATGATTGCCTTTTCCGGGCCTTTGTCGAGCACTGGGACAGGGCTAGCCCTGAGGACGTGCTGAATTGGTATGCCGGGGGGGATCTGGAGAAAAAAATCGGCTGCCGGCCCGGTCTGGTTAAAAGCATTTTCCCCGGGCCCCGGGAGTTTATTGACGATCTGGAGAGATGGTGGGGACTATACACCGGCATGGCCGTGGCCAAAAGGATACAGGCGCCGCCGGTTCTGGCCGTGAGCAGGCGGGCCTTCGGATTTGACCACCGGGAGGCGCAAAACGGTACTTATTACACTGCAAATTATTTCCGGCTCAAAAAAAAGATACTGGAATCCGGCGGCGCATAGCTGATTCCGCCTATCCGCAGAAAACCGCCAACGCCAGCCAGATTGTCAACAGTTCCCCGCGGTCCCTGGACCGCAACAGCCCGCGGATGGATGTGGGTTCCATCTCCACCGGGATCCAGGGTACGGATGAAGAAAGGAGCTATTTTTCTGGCAGAAAGTCTTCCCTCGCCGGAGCGAACACCTCCACCGCCACCGAGTCTTCGGCTATTTCAGCCCAGTGTTCCATATCACCCGGAATTACCCAGCTGTCTCCCGGATTTACATCGTGCTTTTCTTTGCCGAAGTAAAGAGTTATTTTTCCCGACACCAGGTAGCCCGTTTGCTCGTGGGGGTGTTTGTGAGTCGGCAGGACGCTTCCCTTTTCCAGCAGGAATTCAGCCAGCAGGGTCTTTTCACCGAACACCAGGGTTTTTCTCCTAACTCCCGCCACCGGCGAAACATAGCCCAGGGGACTTTTTTTTGTGAACATTTACCGGACCTCCTTTTTGATCTTCGGCTGCCTGTGATTTATAATGTTTATTCCCGGCCTGCATGATATTCTTTATTCTGTCCATGGCGGGGGGGTGGCTGTGGCTGAACCAGCGGATAAAATCCGGCGGAGATACATCGGAAAGGTTTCCGGAGGCCAGATTTACCTGTAGGCGCACCGCCGCGGGAGCATTCCCGGTCAGTGCCACCGCCATCCGGTCGGCCTCCTCCTCCATGGATCTGGAAAAGTAATTCTTTATGGGGCTGGCGTTAAAAGAAGCCAGCGTAAAGAACAGCAGTATCACGGCCCAGGTCAGGGGCGGAGGGAAACCGGTCCGGGGCATCGACCCACGCAGCAGCAAAAACAGCAGTCCCCACAAGATAAAGCTGCCCAGGGCGCCCAGGGTCAAGCCCCTGACAATGTGTCCCTGGCGCCAGTGGGCCATTTCGTGTGCCAGCACAGCCTCCACTTGGTCCATGGGGTATTTGTCCAGCAGGGTGTCGTAGATGACAATCCGGCTGGTGGGGCCCAGCCCGGCGAAATAGGCGTTGCTCTTTACGGTGCGGCGGCTGGCGTCCATGATCAGAACTTGATCCACCGGCAGACCGGCCCTTTGGGACAGCTGGCGGACGGTGGACAGCAGCGCCGGGTTTCCGGCGGGCTCAAAGCGGTTGAACAGAGGGGACACCACCACCGGCCAGATCAGCATCTGGACCGCCAGCCAAAGAGAAAAGAGGGTGGCGCCGAAGAACCACCAGCATCTTGGCCATCGTCTGATAATACAAAAGACCAGTGCTGCCCCCAGGGCGGACAGGGCCAAATCCAGCCCGGCTCCCTTCAGATAGTCAGCCCACCAGGCTCCGGGGGTCTGGGTGGAAAAGCCCCATCGGTGTTGCCAGAAGTAACCGCCAAAAATGGTGAAGGGAAGGTTGATGATCCTCAATAGAAGCCAGAGGGTGAAAAAGAAAAGGAGCAGCCCCCCCCAGAAGCTGCCGCCGGCGATGTGCCGGAGCCGCCTTGACAGGGCCGCCCCCCGGCCACTAAAAACCAGCCAGACGAGAAAGGCCGACTGGGCCAAAAAGCTGCCGATAAACACCAGCCTCTGTCCCTGGCTGTATTCCCTGCCCCGATTTATCTGTTCGGCGGTGAAATATTGTCCGGCTTCCGGCGCCACTCCCCCGGGAAAAAGGGTAAACCAAAAGTAGACCAGGGAAAAGGCCCCCGCCGTGATAATAAAGATAAGCCAAGCGGCGTTCAGCCTCGGCTGCAATGTGGATCCCCCCGGATGTTTACCATTATATAACATATTATTATGCCTATGTCTTTATTATTTTGTCCTGAAATTTGTCCTGAAAACAGCTCATTTTCCATTCCCGGATTCCTGGTTCTGCAGTGTATCTTCATTCTTTTGATAAATGTCAGGCCCTTCATTTTCCGTCTCCGTCTCCCGTCCCGGATTTTGGGCGTTTTTCAATGAATCCCCAGCGGTTTATAAAGCCCCAACAGTTTGCCGGACATTAGTAGTACTGAAACCACCAGGAATATGCGGATCCACTTGTCACCCTTGGCCACTGTAAAGGCGCTTCCCAGGTACGCCCCTATTCCGTTGCCCGCTGCCAGCGCCACCCCCAGCACCCAGTCCACCTTGCCGTTTATCACAAATACCATCAGAGAGGCCAGTATATATATTACAGAGACGGATACCTTGATGCTGTTGATTTTTACCAGTGACATGCCGGTCAACATGGCGAGGGCGGCGATAATAATGAAACCTACTCCGGCCTGAATAAATCCGCCGTAGAAACCGACTCCGAAAAAAATCAGTGCGGCTGCCGTCAGGCGCGGGCCGGTCAGTTTTTCCCCCGCATCGCTATTTAAAAAATATTTTTCCGGCCGCCAGAGTATCAGCACCAGTACGGTGAGCATGACGGCGACCAGGACCTTGTTGAACACTTCATCGGAGAGGGAGATGGCGAACCTGGCCCCCAGTATGGAGCCCAGTACGGCCGGGATGCCGAGAACAAAGCTCAGCTTCGGATAGAAAAACCCCTTTTGTTTGAAGTACCCTATGGCCACCAGACTTTGAACCATTAGAGCCACCCGGTTGGTTCCGTTGGCCACCGCCGGGGGCAGGCCCAGGAAAATAAGCGCAGGCAGGGAAATCAGCGACCCGCCGCCGCCCACGATGTTTACAAAACCGGAGGCTATGCCCGCCAGCAGTATCAAAATGGTTTCGGTTGCGTTCATCTCAGGTGGCCTCCATTTTGCATAAGCCGTCCAGCACTAAAAAGTACATTCCTTCACTCTCCGGTTCCGGTTTCCAGTCCCAATCGCCTACGAAGAGACCAAAAAAAGCATATGCCAAAGAAATCTAAATTTTCTTGGTGGCTTAGTTCGTTGTTCGGTTTTTTCACCACCCGTCCCCACATTCCTGCAAATTTTTATAAAAATTCTTTTTTTGGCTTCCGAGCACAAAGGAGCTGAACTTGTTCAGGCGGTGGGGGCACGGCGTTTCAGTCCGGGTCAGTCAGCCCTGCCGCCGGGCCTTCTTGGCTGATTATGTTTCTTATTCTGGCGTAAGGGATGGGGAATTCCACAATGCCGTAATAATGGGGTGTGTATTCAATTTCCTGGAAATAAATGGTCAAGGCGCCATCTGCAAGGTAATAGTCACGGTTATCGGAAATGCCTGTGAATTCCTTGATCAGGGGTATTCCCCTTTCACTGATCTGCTGCTGTATCATCTTGGTCAGGATGATTCTATAATCGCTGTCCGGCCTGAACAATTGGTGCAGCTGGTAAACTCTTCCGCTGTCCAGATTTGTGGTTATGGATACGGCCGTGGTAAGCCCGTTGGCGGCTTGTTTCGCAAAGGTGTACACCTCCAACCGTATGCTTAAAATGCCTTTTTCGTTTAGTTTTACGTCATAGTTTCCCGTTATCACCTCATATGCATCGCAGCCCTCCGGCGGTATCAGCGAAAGCACCCGCTGTCTTATGGATTCATTAATCCGATCCTGCGCTTCTCTGTTCTTCAGGCCCTCAACTTTGGGATACCTGACATTGACGCACCGGTTCCCTATTTTATTTTCAGCGATTATGGCCCTTTCCTGCCGGCCGGTCATTATGTCCAACCCCTTTTTAATTTCCATGTTATTCAATCCGGGTTTTAAGTGTTCGACGGCTCCGGGAACAGTATCAGCCTCCGATGTTTTTGTTTCGCTGATCATCCGTTAATCGGCGGTAGAGAGCAAAAGGCAGGTAATATGCGTAGCACATCAACACCAGCACCAATTCCAGGGAAAGAATGTACCAGGGCCATGGTCCCAGCAGGTCCAGCAGGGTCGGTGAGGCCGGTTTGTGGCAGAGATAAAGGTAATTGCCCCCGGCAACAATGTTTAACAGGGCTATCAATGCGGCGTAGATGTTCGTTGCGGCAAAGGTTTTCCATATTGACCGGTGAGACGGCCTGAAACCTTCAACAGTGGTCATGAAAACACAAGCGATTATGATTAATCCGTGTGAAATAAAAAACTGATAAAAATACAGGTGGGGAAATGCAAAAGGTCCGAGGTCCGGGGTCAGCAATGCCTGAAGGGCTCCGCCGAAACCCCAGAAATAGGCCAGTTCGTATATTGAGTAGCTTTTGCGATAAAGCATAATGACCGACAGGACAGCCGAAATTCCGCACAGGTGAAGGGGAAGGGACCATTTTACCGACCATTCCCCGGAAAAAACCATCCATATTTGCACCGCCAGCTCCTCCAGCAGCAACAGTGCTC
>JBBIMW010000034.1:12233-27554 GCA_037444185.1 Peptococcaceae bacterium
CCCATGGCATAGCGGAATGATTTGTTAAGTTTTTCCTTCCTCAGCCTGACCCTGAAGGTGATTACCAGAACACAGGCCCACAGTATCAATACCAGGGCCGCCATATGAGAAAAAGAAAAAATAACGAAGGGAACATCCGGATAATCAACAGTAAAAAATTTTTCCATAATTAATTAAGGACTCCCGGCCGGAATTCATCAACGCCTATCATAAACAGGTCATCTGCCCTGTAAATAGCTTATACAGCATTCCTTATCCTGTCGGAACTTGATAGTCAGGAACTCAGAAGGGGAGGGACGGGAGAGGTGCCGATTGTTTTTTGGCCGTCCGGGATGAAAAATCCTGCCGGCTGCTTTTATTCCGGAGCAGTTTTTCATTTACATAATATGGCTAACAATGTCATATGCTACATGGGACAAGCATCAGGAGGAATTTTTTTGATTTTTATATTTCCCGACATTCAGCCGACATGTAAAGGTTGTAAGATAATCATGCAGCTGCTAAAAAAAAAGGAGTGTGATTGAACAATGTTCAGTAAAGGGCGCTTGGCAGTCATACTGGTGGTCACCGCCATCCTGGCGGCAACGGTGGCCGGTGTTGCCATGGCCATGCCGGACTCCGGCGGCAATCCGGCAAAGACAAACCTCTATCAGGATTGTTTGGCCAAATTCTCGGCTAATCTTGGTGTGGAGCAGGACAAGGTTGTTACAGCTCTGAACACCACAAAAAAGCAAATGCTGGACGAGGCAGTGCAGCAGGGACGCATTACACAGGAGCAGGCTGACAAGATGGCCGCCCGTATGGGAGACAATCCCGGCTGGTTCGGGTTTTTTAACGGCCCGCATAAAGATGGAAAAGGTTTCGGGAAAGGTTTTGGAGAACGTGGCCGCAAACTTGACTACGCGTCAAAAGCACTGGGCATAACGGCCGAAGAGCTGAAGTCGGAATTGGAGTCCGGCAAGAGACTGCCGCAGATTGTAGAAGGGCGGGGCATGACTGTGGAACAGTTTCACCAGAAAGTGCTGGAATTGAAAAAAGAGGATCTGGGCAAGGCTGTGTCAGAGGGCAAGATAACCCAGGAAGAGGCCGATAAAATGATACAAAAGATGGAACAGCGCTTCAACAGCTCCATACCCGGAAAAGCCAACTAGTCTTCAGAACCTCCCGCCGCACCGCAAGAGACAGCCCGGGGCCCCTTTGCAGCCCGCGGGCTGTCTCTTTTGGTTTTGCAAAATTCTCCTGGGTCGGGAGCTATTCCGCCTTCTTAAAAGCCTTTGGCAGTGAATTGCATACAGGGCATTTGTCCGGAGCGCCGTTTTCATGTATGTAGCCGCAAACGGTGCAAAGGAAATACTCCATATCGTATTTATTTTCCAGTGTGTCCAAAGCCTTTTTATACAGCCCGGCGTGCACCTTCTCAGCTTCATTGGCCAGTGAGAAGGTCCTTTTTGCCTGGCTGGCCCCCTCTTCGTCCGCCTCCCTGATAAATCCGGGATACATTGTTGTGAATTCGTAGGTCTCCCCTTCAATGGCGGACTGTAAATTCTCGGCGGTGGATTTTATCGCACCCAAGGCCTTCAATTCCGAATATGCGTGAATGGCCTCGGCTTCAGCCGCAGCCCTGAATAACCTGGCCACGGCTGGATAACCCTCGTCGTCGGCCTTTTTGGCAAAGGCCAGGTACTTGCGGTTTGCCTGGGATTCTCCGGCGAAGGCCTCCTTCAGGTTTTTTTCCGTACTCACGCAAACACCTCCATAGTATGATATTTTTCAATATTATACCATTGTTCCGGCAATTATACATCTACCGTATCATCATATTGGGCAGTGCCAGCACTATTTCCGGATAAACCGTTATCAACGCGGTGACGAGAAGCATGATTATAAAGGAGGGAAGGGCGTACAGGGCGATTCTGAAGATGTTGATGTCCACCAGACCGTTGATGACGAAAAGATTAAACCCCACGGGAGGTGTTATCTGGGCAATTTCAATCATAATCACCAGATAAATGCCGAACCACAGGGGGTCGAACCCGGCCGCCTTAATCAGCGGCAGGGCCAGGGGCAGGCTCATGACAATCATGGAAAATCCGTCCAGCATAAAGCCCAGTATAATATACATGATTGACAGGATAATGATTAATTGGTACTTGGAAAGACCAAGGGTGCTTATGAAGGCGGTGAGTTCGGCCGGGATGCCGAGGTAGCCCACCGCCACTGACAGAAAAGAGGCCCCGCACACAATCAGCATTATCATGCAGCTGGTTTTCACCGCTCCCAGAACGGCGTCCCGGAATGCTTTGCCGTCAATGCTGCGGGAAATTGCCGCAAAAAACAAAGCGCCGATGACACCCACAGCGGCTGCTTCGGTGGGGGTGGCCCATCCCTTGTATATGCTTCCCAGCACTAAAAGAATAAGGGTCAACACCGGCAATAGCTGCGGTATGGTCTTTATGCGGTCCCCCCAACCGTATTGCAGATCCCCCCGGGGGGCGAGATCCGGATTGACGGCACACCTTAACATGGCATACAGGCTGAATGCGGTGGCCAGAATTACGCCGGGGATTATGCCGGCGATGAAAAGTTTGCCGATACTGACTCCTGACACGATGCCATAGACCAGCATCACCAGGCTCGGGGGGATCAGAAACCCCAGGGTGCCGGCCCCGGCAAGGGACCCAAGGCAGAGAGACATATTGTAATTGCGCTTCAGGAGCTCGGGCAGTGTTATTTTACCCACGGTGGCGGTGGTGGCGGCGGATGATCCGCTTACCGCGGCGAACAGGGCGCTGGCCGCAATATTTACGTGGATCAGCCGGCCCGGAAAATTATTCATCCAGGGAGACAGTCCTTTGAACAGGTTTTCGGATATTTTGCTCCGGAAAAGAATTTCCCCCATAAAGATAAACAGCGGAAGGGCCATCATGGTGGATCCGCTGGTGTTGTTCCAAAGTATGTTTGAAAGTATTTTGAGGGTGGGGCTGCCGGTGAAAATGCTGAATGCCGCCATGCCCACGAGGAACAGGGATATGCCCACCCATATGCCGCTTCCCAGAAACAAAGCCAGAAGGCCAAAAATAGTGAGAGATATTGTTAATAAATCCAAGTAAGCATCCCCCTAATTATGTTCACATAAAGCCTCAACGGCCCAAGGCGCTGGACTCGATCCCCCGGTCCTCTCCGGCTGCTGTACGGAGCCGGACTATCGACCGGCCGAGATGGGCGGCGAATTGAAGGGTCATCACGAAAGCTCCCAACGGCATAAAGAACTGCGGTATGGCAAGGTATGTTCCGGAGATCTGCATTGATCGGCTTTGTAAAACTACGGAATCCCAGAAGAAACAGGCGGTGGTGAAGGTAATGACGGAGCTGAAGGCCAGACCGGCGGCGTAAGCGTAAATATCAAGGAGGGCCCGGGCCCTCCCTTTAAGCACCGTGTGCAGGAAAACCATGCGGATGTGGCCTTTTTCATTAAGGGTGTACGCCAGGGCGAGAAAGGTAATCCCCACCATCAGGTAGCCGGTGAATTCTTCCGTTATATAGAGGGTCATACTGAAAAGGGTGCGGATCAATATCTCGATCATCACCAGTGATAGCCCGGCGAGCATCATAATGCCCGCAATCACGCCACTGGCCCGGGAAATGCCTTCGCACAGGCGGGCGAATTTTTCCAATTCCTTAACCCCCCTTTGGGAAAATATATGTAGAGGGGCAACCGTCAGCTGCCCCTCTCGTTTTGATGACTACTGACGGCCAACCTGTTTCTGGAATTTAGAAACAATCTCCCTGGCTTCCGGCGGGGCGGTTTTCAGCCATTCGTCCCGTATGTTTTTGGTGATGGAGGACAGTTCATTCATATATTCCTTGCTGGGTTTGACGGTGACAATTCCTTTTTCGTTGCAGAGGGCTTCCTTCTCCTTGTCCAGCTTGGCGACTTTTGACCACATTTGAGCCTCCATTTCTTTGCCTGTCTTGATCAGCGCCTCCTGGGTTTCCTTATCGAGGGCGTTGAAGGCTTTGAGGTTTACCGTTACGAGGTTGGTGGCCATGGTTATATTGATAGGGGCATAGTACTTGAGGACTTCCCAGAATTTTGCGTCAACCGCTGTGGGAGTTGACGTCAGAACCGAGTCGATAACCCCGGTGGCCAGCGAAGAGTAGACTTCGCTAAACGGCAGCGGGTGAGGCGTGCCTTTCACGGCCTCCATCACCAGGGCGCCGTTCTTGTCGTAGGTGCGGGTTTTAAGTCCTTTCATCTGGGCTACGGACTCGATTTTTACTTTGGACCACAGTCCGGCGGCCGGCCATGGGGCGACATACAGTATCTTCTGCTGCCATTTTTCTTCAGCCACTTTGTCAAAATAGGGGCGGGCGATGTCGTTAAGCGCCTTTCCCTCCTCGAAATTCTGGATGAGGAAGGGCAGGGTGACCACACCGAAGACGGGCTCGTCCCCCGCCACTCCGCTGGTCAGTATGTCAGACACCGGAACAAGGCCGTCCCGGACCACCTTCAGAAGCTCCGGCCCTTTATAGCCAAGGGCGCCGCCGGTGGAAACAGTTATTTCCACTTTGCCTTTGGTGGACTGTTTGACTTTTTCCGCAAACTCCTGCAGTCCTGCGCTGTGGTGGTTATCCGGGGGCCAAACCGAGTTCGCCGTCCATTTGACGGACTGGGGAGCTTTTGCCTGTTCCGCCGGCTTGCTGCCTCCGCAGCCTGTGATGGTTAAAGATAGAATGAACAGAGACATAATCAGTATTACAATACTTGACTTTCTAAACAAACGAATAACCTCCCAAAATTTGTAATAAACATACACAAAGGAGCGGCCAACCCATAGATGGCTTTTGTATCAGCTCCTTTCCAGGTTATTTTGCAGATTGCCCATTCAGCGGTCCCTATGCAAGGTGTGGCATTCATGCGGCATGGGAACCTAATTCCGGTTGCGGGCTGCGTATACCAGTTTTCCCGGCAAGAGTTTAATGGTGTTTTCATATTCCCCGTATAATTCATGGGCCCGGGCCAGGGTAACCTCGGCGAACCGGATGCGGTCTTTGGGTTTGGCCTGGGCCAGCTTCCACAGGTCGGGGGTGATAACCGTGGCTATTTTTGCGTAGCCCCCCGTTGTCTGCCGGTCGGCCATCATAACAATGGGTTTGCCGTTTCCGGGCACCTGTATGGAACCCAAGGCAATGCCATCAGAAACAATATCGGGTTTATCTTTGTGCTGAATTGGTGGTCCTTCCAGGCGGCAGCCCATGCGGTCCGATTCAATGGTAAGTGTGTATTCGTTCTGCAGGAAGGTGTCTATTCCCTCCGGTGTGAAGGCGTCATCCTGGGGACCCAAAACAACCCGCACAGTCTGGGGATTTGTCCAGCTGTGCCGGCATTCCGGCGGAACTGTCCCGGCCGTCAATTCATAGCTTCGCACTGGCCGCCCGGCTCTGAGTTCGTCGCCGCTGCGCAGGGCTCGCCCTTCCACGCCCCCTATCCCGCCGCGCAGGTATGTGGATTTGCTGCCCATGACACAGGGAATTCCCAGTCCCCCCGCCACCGCCAGATAAGTCCTGCAGCCGCTGCGAACGCCCATGAATTTTAAAATGTCTCCCTTGGTGACCCTGAAGGATCCCCAGGGATCGCAGTCTCTCTCATTCAGCCTGGCTCCCAGATCGGCGCCGGCGATGGCCACCAGCCCCGTCGCCAAAAACTCAATTGCCGGCCCGATAAGAGTGATTTCAAGACAGCCTTCATTTTCATCGTTGCCCACCAGTATGTTTGCAGCCCGGAAAGCATATTCATCCATGGCGCCGGCCACCGGGACCCCCCATTTTTGATATTTGAAACGTCCCCTGTCTTGAATGGTGGTCAGGAATCCCGGTTCGACGATTCTGAGAAAAGTCAACCCTCAACCTCTCTTCACATGTATTCGCTTACTCTGATTCGGTACCGGCCTTTTTCAGCTTCTCCCGCTATATGGCGGTATTCATCGAAGGTCACCCGGAAGAAACAGACATAGTCGCCGGCATTCAGAAACACAGGTTTTTTATCGTCCGGATCAAACAGTCTTGCGGGTGTGCGGCCGATGATCCGCCAGCCTCCCGGGCTGTCCACAGGATATATCCCGGTCTGGCTGCCGGCAATTCCCACCGATCCCGCGGGTATATTGACACGGGGATTGTCCAGCCGCGGTACGCTTATTTGATCATCCATTCCCCCGAGATATGGAAAACCCGGTGTAAAGCCCAGCATATAAATCAAGTATTTTGTGCCGGTGTGAATTCTGACCACTTCTTCCTCAGTCAGGCCGGTGTATTGGCAGACAAAGGGCAGGTCGGGGCCGAATTCACCTCCGTACATGACGGGCAAATAATAAACATTAGGGTTGGGAAGCAGTGCCGAAGCCAGATTGTTTTCTAAATCCCGGAGCCGGTCAACCAGCAGATCGGTTTCCCACTCCAGCGGGTCGTAAATCAACAGCAGTGAACGGTAGGTGGGTATGAATTCCAGTATGCCGGGGATGCCAGCGCTTTCCAGGGCCAGGGCAAAACTTCTCACTTTGCTATTGATTTCCTCGGATATGGTGCTGCCAAATTCCACCACCAGCCCTTTGTCACCGGCGGGCAGGTACTTGGTCTGCTTATACACTGGACCCCCCCCCCACAAACTTACCCATCGGCGCCACTTCGATTCCTGCCTCTCCCAGGGCCCGGCGCAGGTTAATCAGGTGGCCGGCCGCTCCCGGGGTGTCTCCGTGGACGCATATGGAATCGGCCTTGACCGGAAAACTGGCGCCGTCAATTGTTTTAATCCGGCCGGTGGTGATAATCTCAATCATCCTTTTTGCAGCCTCATCCGAATCCGTAATGACACTTTGGGGGTGGTTTCTGGAGACCAGTGTGCCGTCGCTGTTATAATGGCGGTCGGCGAAAACTTCCCGGGCATACCTAAGGCCAACCTCCAGGGCGGCCCGTTCCATTTCCGAACCGGCCAGAACCAGTAAAACCAGGTTGCTGTCCAGAATATATATGGCTTCCGCCACGGCCCTGGCCACCTTTTTGTCCACAGCCGCAGTATTGTACAGTGCCCCGTGGGGTTTAACATGCTGCAGCCCGGCTCCCCTGGTCCGGGCAAAGGCAAGCAGGGCTCCCGTCTGGTAAGTTACATAGTTTTTTATTTCTTCCTGGGTTGCTTCCATTTTGCGGCGTCCGAATCCCATTAAATCGGGATAGGAGGGATGTGCTCCCATGGCCACTCCGTGGGTCACGGCCAGGTCCACCGTCCGCGCCATCACCTGCGGATCCCCGGCATGAAATCCGCAAGCTATATTGGCGGAAGAAATATATCTTATCACCTCCTCGTCGAAGCCTGTTTTGTACGCGCCGAAGCTTTCCCCCATGTCGCAGTTCAGGTCAATCTTGATGTTTATGCCGGCAGCCCCCTTTTTAAAACATTCAGAATTGGAATGCCAATAATTCTCCCCTTAATTTTTTCATTACGCCCTGTTATCCGTTGAAAAAAAGCCCATTTGGCGGGAGATTTCCATGGCGGTCCGCTGTAAAACAGGCAGCAGGCCGGGCAGGTTTTCCTCCCGGTATGAGTCCAGGGGTCCGGCAATGCTCAGGGCAGCGATGACCTCGCCGGCATGATCATATAGCGGCGCGGCCAGCTCGGCGGATCCATGTTCCAGCTCAGCCCTGCTGATGGCGTACTTCAACCCTCTGACACCGTCCAAAACCTTCAGGAGCCCGGGTATGTCCACCATGGTGGAGGGTGTGTGGCTTACGGGGGGGCGCTCTTTAAGTATGCGGGCGATTCTTTCGGCGGGCATAAATGACAGCAGCAGACGGGTGGACGCGCCGGCGTACAGGGGGGCCCGCCGGCCCGGGCTGATGTACAGCCGGATCGGCTTTATCGCCTCCACCACTTCCACGTAGACACCTTCGCAGCCGTCCGCCACCACCAGTTGAACCGAATCGCCCACCGAGTCGCGAAGCTTGACCATGTGCGGGAGGGCCACCCGGCGCACTTCCAGTTGCTCCCTGACCAGGTTTCCGATCTCCAGAAATCTAAAGCCGAGCCTGTACCTGTACTCGTTGTTGCCGCCCTCCACCCGGTTGAGAAATCCATGATCCTCCAGGGTTGTAATCAGGCGGTAGACGGTGGGCCGGGAAAAACCGGACAGGGCGCACAACTCGTTTAAATTCAGGACGGTCCGGTGGAGGGTGAAATGATTGAGCAGTGATAAAGCTTTATCCACGCTGGCGATGTGGTTGCGCGAAGCAGCCGGTTTCATCGATTTCCTCCGCCCATTTCATGATGTGAACAGCTCTGTTCCTTTGGTGAATTGTTTTATTCAACGGCTGTCCCCGGGATTCCTTCTAAGTGGAGTGATGAAAACAGAAAAATATCCGGGCGGCCATTTTTTATGGTATACTGTAATGGATATTCGGCACTTGGAATTCAACCCCCAGAACGGCAATGGGAGTTTTTTTGATGAACGCGCAGTGGGATGATATTGATTTAAATTATCTGAAAAAAGCATCAAAGGAAGAGTCGATAAGTAGCGGCAAAAATGAGATATTTAATACCCTGCTGGATTTGATTTACGAGACGGAAAGGCTGAAAAAAGATGAAGGATAGCGCCGGGAAGAAATCGCCGCGTGAAGAAGTCAAAATCAATAAATGCAGGGAATTGGCGATGAATGATCTGGGATACCTTGACTTGCCGTACTTTGCTTACGGTTCGAATCTTAACTTGAAACAGATTAAAAGACGGTGTCCCAAGATCAAGCCCCTTAAGGCGGTGCTGCTGAAAAACTACCGGCTGACGTTCAGGAACGACAGGCGGAGCAGAGGGGTGGCTGACATAGTCCCCTCCCAGGGCGATAAAGTACAGGGGGCATTATATGAATTGACGCCCCAGTGTTTAAGGGCCCTGGACAGTTATGAGGGATGGCCGCGGCTGTATGACCGCTGCCTTGTGCAGGTGGAAGATGCCCAAGGCAGCATAATAGAAGCCTTTGCGTACCGGATGGGGCCGGAATATGTCGGAGCGCCTCCGGCGGACGATTATTTTAAAATCATAGAAGCGGGATTCCGGCATTGGGGACTGGATGCCGCCCCGCTGTATAAGGCGAGGGCCGCAGTGCTAAAATAGGCCGCAGGGTTTGAGGGGCTTTTGATTAACCCTTGCAATGGCTGGTCTGCAGTTGGACTGCCAAAATAATGAACCGCCTGAAGGCGGTTTATTGTTGGTTTTGGTGGAGGTGGGGGCGGCCGGGCCCGCCGTCTGAAAGGGTAGCGCAGGAATTTATGGGCGCGGGCTGCGTTTGGGTCCCGGGAGGTGATGCAGGTTGACATTGAGGAAAAAGGCAATAGTAATGACAATGATTATTTTGATAAGCTTGCTGCTCATACAGCATTCAATATCCAGGGCTGTATTGCTGGAAAGCTTTTCCGAGCTTGAAAAAAATGAAGCCGTCAAGAATATGAAAAGGGCATTGGACGCCATTTTAAACAATATTTCCATATTGGACAGCGAGGCCGCCGACTGGGCCGCCTGGGACGACACCTGCGCCTTCGTGGAGGGAAACAACGGGCAGTACGTTAAGAAAAACCTTCCCGGCGAGACCTTTTCCGTTTTGAAGATTAACATAATACTGTTCATTGATTCCTCGGGCAGTATTGTTTTCGGCAAAGGATTCGATCTGGATGAAAAAACGGAGGTTCCGGTGCCGGAAAGTATAAAAGCACACATTTATAAAGGCAGCCCTCTGGTCCACCATCCGGATCCTTCCAGTAGTACGAGCGGTATAGTCACCCTTCCCGAGGGAGTCCTTATGGTGGCCTCCCGGCCCATTCTGACTAGCGAAAGGGAGGGTCCTGTGCGCGGATCGCTGGTTATGGCCCGGTTCTTGGATGCAAAAGAAATGAAGCACCTCTCCGCCACCACTCACCTGTCCCTTGCAGTATTTGCGCCGGATGACCCCGGGGTGCCGCCGCACATTAAAGAAGGCCTTTCCGGGTCAAAAACGGCCCCCGCTATTTTGGTGTCGCCGTCGGGACCCGATATTGTGGCGGGGTACGCCCTTATTAAAGATATTTACAGCAGCCCCGGCGTCTTCCTGGGGGCGGACATGCCGAGGGAAATATACAAACAGGGAATGGTCGGCGTGGCTTATTTGATCACGCAGCTCCTTCTAACCGGACTGGCATTCGGGGCGTTGACACTTTTGCTTTTGGAGAGGACCATTTTGTCGAGGCTGGCCCGTCTCAGTTCAGATATTATATCCATCGGATCCACCGGTGATCACGCCGCCCGGGTGGAGGTGGCGGGGGAGGATGAGTTGTCCCGGCTGGGGGAGTCGGTGAACAGTATGCTGGCGGCCCTGGATGAGTCCCGCCGGGAATTGCTGCTGAGTGAAGGACGGTATAGGAACCTGGTGGATAACTCGCCCGACCTCATATTTTCCCTTGACGGAAACGGCGGGCTGGAGTCCGTCAACCAGGCGGGCCTGGAAATGTTGGGCCATGACACTGCAGGTGAAGTGATGGGCAGGGATTTTACAGGGTTTATTCACCCCGAAGACCGGGAAAGGACTGTCCGGTTATTATGCGGCTTAATCGAAACAAAAACGAAGACCTATAAGGGATTCCACCTGCGCATGGTGAATGAAGAGAGGACCATTTACGCCGAAGCGAACTCCATGTTGATTTATGATGAAGAAGGTGTATACCGGGGCCTGTCCGGCACCATCAGGGACATCACCGACCGCAGGCGGGTTGAAGATGAGCTGAGCCTGCAGAGGGCATATTTCCAGCAGCTTTTTGAGAATTCACCAGCCGGGATAGTCATGGCGGACATCAATGACAGATTTATAAACGTCAACAAAGGGTTCGAAAAACTGTTCCAGTACACTGCGGATGAAGTCAGGGGACTGCGGATTAACGATGTAATTGTGCCAGAAAAACTGCTGGGAGAGGCCTCGTCTTATTCCAGGGAGGTTTTGTCCGGAAATGTCATCTGCGCCGAAACCGTCAGGAAGCGCAAAGACGGCAGTACGGTCAACGTTTTCATATTGTCGTACCCCATAATACTGGGCGAAAAACAGGTGGGGCTGTACGCCATATACAGCGACATAACCGAGAGGAAGCAATCGGAGGAAAAACTCAAATACCTGAGCCTGCATGACCCCCTTACGGGACTTTACAACCGGGCTTATTTCGAGGAGGAAATGAAGCGCCTGGAGGGATCCGGGCTGCGATCGGCCGGTGTATTGCTGTGTGATGTGGACGGGCTGAAACTTATCAACGACACCATGGGGCACGACATCGGGGACGCCCTTCTGGCAGCCGCCGCCCGGGTCATCAAAGAGGTCTTCCGCAGTAGGGACACGGTGGCCCGGATAGGAGGCGACGAATTTGCCGTGCTGCTGCCCGGCAATGATAAAAATTCCGTCCGGAGGGCTGCCGAAAGGGTCCGGGAGTCTTTGGCCAGGCACAATGTAAATACCGAAATTCCACTGAGTATCTCCATAGGCTATTCAGCAGGGGATATAGAACAAAAGAGCGTGGCCGAGCTTTTCAGGGAAGCCGACAACAATATGTACAGAGAGAAGTTGCTGAACGGCCAGAGCATCCGGAGCTCAGTTGTGCAGACGCTGATGAAGGCGATGGAGGCCAGGGATTTTATCACCGAGGGCCATGCGGACCGCCTGCAGGAACTGGTGTCCGGGCTGGCCAGGTCTTTGGGGCTGCCGGACCGCAGGATAACCGATCTGCGCCTCCTGGCCCGGTTTCACGATATTGGAAAGGTGGGCATACCGGACAGGATTCTTTTTAAGCCGGGACCGCTAAATGAAGACGAATTCCAGGAGATGATCAGACACAGCGAGATCGGTCACCGTATCGCCCAGTCGTCACCTGACCTGGCGCCCATTGCCGACTGGATATTGAAGCACCACGAGTGGTGGAACGGCCAGGGCTATCCCCTGGGTCTCAAGGGTGAGGAAATACCCCTGGAGTGCAGGATATTGGCCATCGCAGACGCCTATGACGCCATGACCAATCCCCGCCCTTACCGGGAGGCCATGACCCGCCAGCAGGCCTTAAAGGAGCTTATAAGGTGTTCGGGCGTACAGTTCGATCCCCGGCTGGTATCAATGTTTATACAGGTGCTGGATTGACCTTGGTTTGGAAGAAAACAAAAACCTCCCACAGGCGGGCTAGCGTATTAAACGATCCGGCAGAAAGGTGGCAATCTGGGGAAAGGCGATCATTATTGCGGAGCAGATAATGGCCGCAATCAAAAAGGGCCATATGCCACGGAAAATGACTTCCAGCGGCACATCCTTGGCCACTCCCTTTATGACGTACACGTTCATGCCCACCGGCGGGGTAATTACTCCCATGGCCACCACCATTACGATCATTACCCCGAACCATATTGGGTCATAGTCGAGGGTGACCACCACCACAGGATAGAAAATGGGGACGGTAAGGAGTATCAGGGCCATGGCATCGATAAAACAGCCCAGGAATAAATAGATTATCAAAATCAGCGCAATCACCACAAATGGCGGCAGTGGAAGGCCGCCGGCCCAGTTGGCCAGCTCAAAGGGAATGCGGCTGACGGCGATAAAACGGCCAAAAATAGTGGCGCCGGCGATAAGAAACATGATCATGGCCGTTGTCCGGGTGGTGTCAGCCAGGGAACGGATAAAGGTTTCCCAGGTCAGGCGTCTTCGAGCCAGGGCAATCAGCAAGACACAGGCGGCACCTACGGCTCCGGCCTCGGTTGGCGTAAACAAACCCGCAAAAAGCCCCCCCAGCGAAATAACAAAAACTATTAAAACATCCAGCACTCCGCCAACAAAACTAACCTGTATCTCTTTCAGGCTTTCCCGGGGAGCCGGCGGTCCCAGGCCGGGGTTCCGCACGGTGACTGCCAGTATGGCCGCCATGTACGCCAGGGTAAGCATAATGCCGGGGACAAAGCCGGCCATGAAAAGCCGGCCGATGGACTGTTCGGTGGCTATGCCGTAAATTACAAAAATAACGCTGGGAGGGATCATTATTCCTATGGCTCCACCCGAAGCAACGCTGGCGGTAGCCAACCCCGGGTCATATTTATATTTTTTCATCTCAGGCAGTGAGATGGCACCGATGGTGGCCGCCGTGGCCGTGCTGGAGCCGCAGACGGCGCCGAAAACCGCGCAGGCCGCCTGGGTGGCCATGGCCAGCCCCCCGGGCAGGCGTCCCAGAATTTTATAAGTAAAAGAAAAAAGATTAGATCCTATGCCTGCGTAAAAGGCCAGGAAACCCATCCACACGAACATCGGGATAACACTTAGGGAATATGATGAAAATATGCTGAAGAAATCTTTGGCCACCACCCTCAGGGCGGCGTCCACCGAGACAATATAACTGAATCCGAAGAAGCCGACAACGGCCATGGCGACGGCAATGGGCACCCTCAAAACCATAAGTGCGACAAAGGCCAATATTCCGGCTATTCCTGCGGTGAATGGGCTCACTTCCGGGCCACCTTTCTGATGGATTCCGTTATCACCCCGGCCATAACCAGGCAGAACCCCAAAAAGCCGAAGGCAATAATGTATACAAAGGGATAGACAGGCACCTTGGTGGTGGAGGCAACCTCACCGCTCACAGCCATGCCGGTGGCGTAGGCGGCTATTTCCCAAGTTGCCATAAACATAAACAGCAGAACAATAATGCCCGTAACAATGTCCGCCACGGCCTGGGCCTTTGGCGGCAGTCCGTCCAAAAAGAGTGTTACGGCGATATGTCCGCCCTGGGCGGCGCAATACGCCAGGGACAGTCCCACGGCCAAGGCTGTCAGGAAGCCAGCCCACTCATATGTTCCACCCAGCGGGTGCCCAAACAGGCGGAGAATCACGTTAGCCACCACCAGGACCATGGTGGATACCACAGCCCACCCGGCTGCCCGGTCGAGGATCTGGCTAAGCCTGAAGGCCAGCTTTGTCACCGGTTCCATTTCGCACCTCTATTTCTCCAAAAAGGAAGAGGCCTCGGCACCCAGGGCTTGCGTAAAAATCCCTGGGCGCCGCAGCAATCCCCCGGTTGGTAATGACGGGTTTTGCCAGCGTCACTTTAATTCCTTGTTATACTTGTCCGCCAGGTCCGTGACCGATTTTAGTATTTGATCCCCGGGCAGTCCCTTGCTGTTCAGCATCTTGACATGCTCATCGAGGACGGGTTTAACAGTGTTCATCCACGCCTTGGTTTCCTCCCCGGAGAGGGTGATAATCTCCAGCTTTTTCTTCTCCTCGACCCACTTCATTCCGGCCTCGTTGATTTTGTCCCACAGGCCGATCATACTCTCCCGGTGGTACTTTTCAGTGGCTTTTGTCATGGCCTCCTTTATGTCCGGAGGAAGGGAATCCCATTTCTCCTTGTTCATAACCATATAAAACACTTGATTATAGAGAAAGGGCGTTTTGGTAATGCTATTGGTGACCTCGCCCAGCTTAAAGCCCTTTAATACTTCCTGCGGGCCCAGAACACCCTTGATTACTCCCTTTGACTGGGCCTCGTAACATTCGGGCATGGGCATGACCACCGGCGTCGCCCCCAGCAGCTTGAAGGCCTCGGCCCGGGGCCCTCCGGTAACTCCTATTTCAACGCCCTTAAGGTCGGCCTGCTTTCTTACCGGAGACTTCATAAACAAATCCCCTGGCCCAGTGGCAAAAATCATCAGGTGCTTGGTGTCTTGAAGCTCTTTCGGGTTTAGTTGCTTTGCTCCTTCAGAGGCCACCATACTGGCCACTTTGGAGTTGTTATACATTATGCCGGGCAGCATGAAGGTCTCCATAACCGGGAAACGCCCCCGGTTATAGGCGTAGCAGGACATTCCTATATCTGTCACTCCATTGATCACGCCGTCATAGATCTCTGCCGACTTGAGCAGGGTTTCTGCCGGATAACTGATTATTTTGACCCGCCCGCCGGTGGCTTCATGCACCGCCGTTGACCACTCTTTGACGGACTGGGTTTCCACCCAGTGGCCACTGGGCCAGAAGTGGGCCAGTTTAAGTTCAATGGTTTTGGCGGCCGCCTTGTCTTTGTCTCCGCCTCCGGGTGCGGCCGTCTGTTGGGACGAGCAGCCCCCCATGATTAAAGAGGCGGCTAACAATAAGATCGTTAAAACCACCACCATTTTTCCCCTGATTGGCACTTTGTGCGGCATATGGCCTCTCCTTTCTTTTTATTAAATTATCAAAGCATTCTCGTCCGGTTGGAAATTTAATCAAACATCACCTCCTCCAAATAGAACAAAGGTT
>JBBIMW010000035.1:0-27429 GCA_037444185.1 Peptococcaceae bacterium
AGAGATGTTTTGGGGTCTGTGACGATCAGGCATTCACTTCAGTGCTTTAAAGCAGTATATACTTTCCTTAACGATAAAAAAAGAGCCCCGGGGCTCTTTTAAGAAGCTTTTCCACGACAAATTACTACGAATCGGTATTTTTGTCTGAATCAGTATCCCCGCTGTCTCTTTCTTCTTCGAGAACTTCCTGGGCCTGCTCCTCCACGGGTGTTTCGGCTTTGTCTGCGGCAATCATTTCTTTTTCCTCTTCAGGGGCATTGTTTTCTCCATTGGTGACCTCTTCTGCATTTTCTCCCGGAAAATTAATCACAAAATCACCTCCCTTTCAGTTCAGTTATTTCCCCTGAATAATTCAACATAAAAAAGCCAATACCTTTACATATAATACCAATTATTCCAACATAATAACAGACGATTAATTGAACTGCATCGAAAACCCAATGCTGATGATTTTGCGGGCCGGGAGACGGAAATTTAGGTTTTTTTGCTTGACTGGCATAGAAAGATATGCTAAAATGCTAATGTTCAAGCCACAAGTAGAAGCATCCGCTTCTCACCGGGCGGCGCCCTGAGCTGTCAGACCCGGTCGGGCAGAAATAGAAGGAAATACGAAACTCTCAAGGTATTTCTTTTGTCTGTCGGCGGGTGTGAAACCCGCTATTATATTTTCTGGAGGTGATAACATTTCCAAGGATTTCCGCATTAATGAAGAAATTCGTGTCCGGGAAGTCCGGTTGGTGGACAGCGACGGGAACCAGATGGGTATCATGCCTGCCCGGGATGCCTTGAGGATTGCCGAGGAAAGGCAGCTTGACCTGGTTGAAATCGCGCCCCAGGCCAAACCTCCGGTTTGCCGGATCATGGACTTTGGCAAATATAAGTACGAGCAGAGCAAGAAGGAGAAAGAAGCCCGCAAAAAGCAGAAAATAGTGGAGCTTAAAGAAATTAAGATGAGGCCCAACATTGAAGACCATGACTTTTATGTCAAGGCCAAAAATGCCGCCCGCTTCCTCAAGGAAGGGGACAAGGTAAAAGCCAGCATTACGTTCCGCGGGCGGGAGATTGTACACCCCCAGCTCGGCAGGCAGCTGCTGGTGAGGCTGGCCGAGGATCTGAAGGACATCGGCAATGTGGAGAGGCAGCCCAAGCTGGAAGGTAAAAACATGATCATGATAATTTCTCCGAAGCACGACATAAAACATGACTAGGGAGGAGAACTTCTGATATGCCCAAGATTAAAACGCACCGGGGCGCAGCGAAGAGGTTTAAAAAGACCGGGTCCGGCAAATTCAAGGGATCTCACGCTTTTCATAGCCACATTTTGGGCAAAAAGACGGCCAAGCGCAAGAGATACCTGAGAAAATCCACCATCGTCCACCATACGGACCAGAGAAAGCTGGAAAGAATTCTGCCTTATTAAAACCGGAACAGTGAACACCGTGCGAGAACATGAGGAGGGATATTCATGCCACGGGCTAAAAGCAGTGTGGTTTCGCGTCACAGGCACAGAAAGGTCCTTAAACTGGCCAGGGGCTACAGGGGCGCCAAGGGCAAGCTCTACCGGGTGGCCAAAACCCAGATTCTCAAGTCACTTTCTTATGCATATAGGGACAGGAAGAACAGAAAGAGGGATTTTCGCAAGCTGTGGATTGCCCGCATCAATGCGGCGGCCAGGATGAAAGGGCTGTCATACAGCAAGTTTATGAACGGTCTCAGGCAGGCCGGCGTTGATATAAACCGCAAAATGCTGGCCGAACTGGCGGTGAAAGACTCCGGGGCCTTTGGGCAGTTGGTGGAGGTGGCCAAATCCAAACTCTAGGAGGGTGTTGCAAAACCCATTTATACGACATCAAGCAGGTATAGCCGGATACAGCAGGAGGCTGTTCAAAAAGCTCCAGATACAAGGCGCGGCAAGGGTTTGAGCGGAGGCGTACTTGGTGGTGCGTTGGAGTGAAAAAGCCGCCGCCGCAACGCAGCAGGTGGACTTTTTCAACAGCCTCCTAGGAAAATGTTCATACTATTTCGGAACAAGCGACAGCATGGCCTTAAGGCCATGCTTTTCAGTATAATCCGGAATTAACGGCACGTAACGGCGCTGTGCTTGCCGAAAGGAAAATATATGTGGAATCGATCAGAAGCGTACACAACCCCTTCGTAAAATATCTGATGAAGCTCAAGAATAAGAAGTTCAGGGACCGGGAGGGAAAATTCGTCGTTGAGGGCGTCAGGTTTATAGAAGAAGCCCTTGGAACCCGCTGGCCCGTTATATGTGTCATTTATTCCCCAGGCCTGTTAAAGTCGGAGAGGGGGACCGGCCTGTTGACGGCCTCCCGGGCCGCGGGAATTAAAACGGTCTTGGTGGAAGAAAGCATCATGGCACTGCTGTCGGACACCGAGACCCCCCAGGGGGTGCTGGCCCTGTGCGGGATGAGCAACAGCAGTGGACCGGGAGGCGTGGCGGGGAACCCGCGGGGCCTGGAGGCGATGGGGCGGGACCTGCTGGTGATAGTGGACGGCGTGGGGGATCCGGGCAACCTCGGCGTCATCATCAGGAGCGCCGACGCCTTCGGGATAGGCGGCGCGGTGTTGCTGAAGGGCACCGTGGACCTTTTTAACGGGAAAGCCCTCAGGTCCACCATGGGTTCGGTGTTTCGCCTGCCGGTGGCTCATAATGTGACGCCCGGTGAATTGCGTTTATTCCTTGCGGGGGGAAAAGCCAGCCTGCTGGTGGGGGCGCCGGCGGGCGGCGCGCCGCTGACCGGCATTGATTTAAAAAGGCCCCTGGCCCTGGTTATCGGCGGTGAGGCGGCGGGTCCGTCCGCAGAAGTCCTTTCGATGCCACATGAAAAGGTTACCATCCCCATGCCGGGGGGGGCCGAGTCCCTGAATGTCGCTGTGGCTGCCTCCATAATGATGTATGAGGTTGTGCGGCAAAGGGAATTTATTTTTTCCCACCGGGCATAATGGTAGAAAAGTGAGGGATGCCGCCGTGGACACATCAACAATCACAGGCATCTTTTCGGAACGGCCGAAAGGGATGCACTGGGGCAGCGCTTTGGCGCTGTGGGACATATGCCGCAACAAAGTCATCGGAGTGCCGGTGCTGGATATGTTTGCCGGGCTGGCCAAAGATCCGGAATTGAAAGAATTTATCAGCAATGGAATAGAAAGGGTGGCAATGCCGAATATTGAGAGAATACAGGAAATGATGAAAAAGGAAGGATTGACGTATCCACCCATGCCACAGCGGAAAACGCTGGGGGATCAGCAAATCGCCATGGCCATAAGGGAAATATTAAGGCTGGCCATCGACCTTGATTACCGGGGTTTTATGGAAACAACAAGAAAAGACGTGAGAAACCTTTTGTGGGATGTGATAACAGATGATAAAGCCGCCTTTGATAAAATCATAGAGCTTAAGGCGAGAAAGAATTGGCTTTTGAATCCTCCCAATGTGTAATGCGGATGAGTATTGCTATTGCCGTCCCAGGGGCGGGAGGTGTTTTTTTAAGGCCGGTTCCTTGTTTTGATGTTTTTATTGTGATATAATCAGTCGCGAAGGGTCCCAAAAAAAGTGGAAAGGTTGTGGTTAAATTGTTTTTAACCGCCGAATTTTTTTGGAGGCTGTTCGAAGCGACAGGTTCTGTCAGCGCTTATATACTGTACAGAAAGCTGGCCTTACATTGAAATATATCCGTTAAAGGTGATGACGGGGAGTAGTAAAGGATTGGCTCCTATCAGGGAGGAAGGGCCGTGACTGAAAGCCCTTCCGAGGGATGGCGGTCTGCGTGAATTCACCCCTGAACCGCAGCTGAAAGTGGCTTCCACCGTAGGTGTAGCCGGCGCTCCCGCCGTTACAGGGGAACGGAAACTGGCTCAATGGCCGGTTATTCCGGGTGGGTGGTTTTGCGATCAAAACAAAAAGGGTGGTACCGCGGAGAGAATTCGTCCCTGCAGGGGCGATTTTTTTAATGTATAGGAAAATCATGCTATGTGGATAACGTTTTTGGGGCATAGGAGTGAAGACATCACACGGGCGGTTCCGAATTCTGCCTGAAAACAGGAGGCAGAATGGGTTGGACGAAATGGGCGTATTGAAATTCAAGGGGTGAGCCGGACATGGAACAATTGGAACATAATCTGCAGAGCATACAGGCTAGGGCGCTGGAGGAGATCGAAGGGGCGGACAGCCTGGAAAGCTTGAATGAGTTGAGGGTTCGCTATCTAGGGAAAAAGGGCGAGCTGACTGCTGTTTTGCGTAGCATGGGGGCATTGGGCCGGGACGAAAGGCCCCGTGTCGGCCAGGTGGCCAACAGTGTTAGGAAAGAAATCGAAGGGAGAATCAGCCTGAGGCTGTCCCTGATCAAGGACAAACTCAAGAGGGAGACCCTGGCCGGCGAGAGTCTGGACATAACCCTGCCCGGCACAGCCTTCAACTTGGGAAGGCTGCATCCCCTGACCGTGGTCACCCGGCAAATAGAAGGCATATTCCTGGGAATGGGCTTCTCCATCGCCGAGGGTCCGGAAGTGGAGCTGGACTATTATAATTTTGAAGCCCTCAACCTGCCCAAGGACCATCCCGCCAGGGACATGCAGGACACCTTTTTCATCACTTCCGAAACCCTTCTGCGCACTCACACCTCCCCCGTCCAGGTGAGAACCATGGAGCGCACCGCGCCGGCCCTGCCGGTTAGAGTTATTGCACCCGGAAAGGTATACAGGCGGGACGACGACGCCACCCACTCCCCCATGTTCCACCAGGTTGAGGGACTGGCCATCGACCGCAGAATTGCTCTGTCCGATTTGAGAGGCGTGCTGCAGGTATTCGCTGAGCAAATGTTTGGACCGGAAACCAGGACCAGGTTCAGGCCCAGCTACTTTCCCTTCACCGAGCCCAGCGCCGAGGTTGACATATCCTGCGCCATGTGCGGGGGGAAAGGGTGCAGGATCTGCTCCCACACCGGGTGGCTGGAGATATTGGGGTGCGGCATGGTTCACCCCAGGGTGCTGGAGATGTCGGGCTACAACTCCGGGGAGGTTTCCGGATTTGCCTTCGGCATGGGAGTGGAGCGGATCGCCATACTGAAGTACGGCATAGACGACATGCGCCTGCTGTTTGACAACGACATGCGGTTTTTATCGCAATTTTAACGGGGGTGATGGTTGAATGCGGGTTTCACTGAAATGGCTGCGTGAATATGTTGATATAACCGTGCCGTCCGGCGAGCTGGCCGAACGCCTGACACTGGCCGGTCTGGCCGTGGAGGGGGTTGAAAGGCCCGGGGAGGGCATAGAAAAGGTATATACCGGAAAGATACTGTCCATGGAGCCCCATCCCGGCGCTGACAAGCTTTTCATTTGCCGGGTGACCACCGGTGAGGGTGAAGATCTGCAAATAGTTACCGGAGCCGCCAACGTCAGCCCTGGCCATGTGGTGCCGGTGGCCCTGGAAGGGGCCCGGCTGGCCGGCGGGATGGTGATAAAAAAAGCCAGGCTAAGGGGTGTCGAGTCCAGGGGAATGCTGTGCTCGGGACAGGAACTGGGTCTGGATACCGGCTTCATGCCGCCCGATCAGGCCCACGGCGTCATGATATTGGACCGGGAACTGCCATTGGGGATGGACGTAAAAGAGTTATTGGGGCTGGACGATACGATATTGGACTTGGAGCTGACCCCCAACCGCGGAGACTGCCTGTCCATGGTGGGGGTGGCCAGGGAGGTGGCCGCCTTGCTGGGACAAAGGGTGCGGATGCCAAAGACCCGGGTGGCCGGAACCGGCCCCGGGCCGGGGGAAGTGGCCAGGGTGGACATAGACGCCCCTGACCTGTGCGGCCGGTACGTGGTCAGATTGTTCAGAAATATCAGGGTGGGCCCTTCACCCCGCTGGATGCAGGAGCGCCTGCGGGCGGCCGGTGTGCGTCCCATCAGCAACATAGTGGACATCACCAATTACGTTATGATGGAACTCGGTCAGCCTTTGCACGCTTTTGATTACGACACCCTCAGGGAGGGCCGTATCATCGTCAGGCGGGCCTTAAAGGATGAAAAGCTGGTTTCTTTGGACGGAAACGAAAGAAGGCTGGGAGAAGAAATGCTGGTTATCGCCGACCCCTCCGGGGCGGTGGCGGTGGCGGGGGTGATGGGTGGCCTGGCCACCGAGGTCACCGGCGGCACCACCAGTGTTCTTCTGGAATCCGCCCATTTCAACCCTGTAAGTATCAGGCGCACCTCCCGGGCCTTGGGGCTGAGGTCCGAATCCTCCTCCAGGTTTGAGAAGGGTGTGGACATCACCGGCTGCCTCAGGGCCGCCGACAGGGCCGCCAGGCTGCTGCTGGATCTGGGCGCCGGCGAGGTGGCGCCGGGGGTGGTGGACAATTATCCAGGCCAAGCTCCTCCCAGGACGATCATATTGAGGCCCGGGAGGATAGAACACTTGCTGGGGGTGGCGATTCCCCGGCATGAGGCCGCCGGCATACTGGACGGTCTGGAATTCCAGCCGAAGGTCGTCGGCGATGATTTGCTGGTTACTGTTCCGGGCCACAGGGTGGATGTGTCCCTGGAGGAGGACCTGGTGGAAGAGGTGGCCAGGGTGTATGGATATAACAGGATTCCTTACACTTTGCCCTCCGGCGTTTCCACCAGGGGAGCCAGGACTCCCCGGCAATCCCTTGAAGCGTCGGTGAAGGACTGCCTGGTGGCCCTGGGGCTATACGAGCTGGTGACTTTCAGTTTTACCGCCCCGTCATCCCTGGACAGGGCAGGGGTGCCCCAGGACAGCCCGCTGAGGAATGCCATCCGCCTGCAGAACCCTCTCAGTGAAGAGCAGTCGGTGATGCGGACCATGCTTCTGCCGGGACTGCTGGAGGTGCTTGCGCGTAATGGCAGCAGGCGGGTGACCGACCTGGCCGTCTTTGAGCTGGGGAAGGTGTTCCTGCCCTCCTCCTCTGACCCGCTGCCGGCTGAAAAAACGGTGCTGGCCGCCGCCGCCACGGGCGGAGCGCCCGCCAGCTGGAACAGGCCCAAGCAGTATTATGATTTTTATTATTTCAAGGGAATGGCGGAAACTCTTTTCGGCAGGGTGGGGCTGGCGGGTTACAGCCTGGAAAGGGAAACGGGGAACAATCTTTTCCACCCCGGTAAGGCCGCCAGGTATTCCATCGCCGGAAGGCCGCTGGGCGTTGTGGGTGAACTGCACCCCGATGTGCTGGAAAATTATCGCCTGCCGCCGGTGGTGGTGGCTATGGAAATTGATTTTGAAATGCTGGCGGATCTCGCCGGGCAAACCGGGAAATACCGTCCACTGCCCAAATTTCCCGGCATTGAAAGGGATTTGGCGGTGATTGTGCGTCAAGGCGTGGCCGCCCGGGACATTGTCAGGGTGATCAGTAAATTTGGCGGTGGGATGTTGCGGGAGGTCAGCCTTTTTGATGTATACAGGGGGAAACAGGTGAAGGAGGGTTGCCAAAGCATGGCCTTTACACTGAAGTTTCAGGCCGGCGACAGAACCCTGACCGATCAGGAGGTGAACGGTTTCCTGGCTGCGGTGGCCGGGGCGCTGTCCAGAGAGTTCGGCGCCGAGCTGAGGAACTAGGAGAGTGTTGCAAAACCCATTTATACGACATCAAGCAGGTATGGCCGGGTACAGCAGGAGGCTGTTCAGAAGGCTCCAGAGCCTTCCATCGTGATTGCCCGTCCCCGGAACTGTGTGCGACATTACGGATTATTCCGGCGGTGTTGGAAGGATATTGTCCTTTGACGCCGAAATTTACCTCACCGGGGGTGTGGGTGATGTCTGGGCAGATAAATAAGATTGAGGTTACAATTCATGGTGAAAAGTATGTTCTGAAGGGGTGCGAAACACCGGAATACATGGAAATGCTTGCCTTTCAGCTGAACAAGAGGCTAAAGCACACCCAGGGCATTAATCCCAGGCTCAGTACTATTCAAGCCGCAATACTTACCGCCCTCAACATACTTGACGATTATACCAAGATCCAGCAGGAATACCGGAGCTTGGTGGAACTGCTGGAAGAACCGGACGATAAAACAAAGAGATGACAGTAATCCATATCTATACTCCCGGCTCCTTAATTTCGGCTTATTATGAGTGCGCCCTTTTCGCAAGGAGAGGGCGTTGTGTCATTTGCTCCGGGACGGGTGGTGCGGCCGGATGCAGGGAAAAATAGTCAACATAACATATCAGGGGCGATTTTAGTGCAGAATGTGGAGGTAGCCCGGGCTTTTTACGAGTTGGCGGATCTGCTGGAGATCAAGGGTGAGGATTTTTTCAAAATCAAGGCATACCGCCGGGCGGCCAGGGCCATCGCCGGCCTGAACCGGCCGGTGGAGGATTTGTACCGCCAGAACAAGCTGTCCCTGGTTCCGGGAATAGGCAGGAATATTACGGCTAAGGTGGGGGAACTGATTGAGAAGGGAAAAATTGAAAAGCTGGAAAAGCTGCGCGCCGAGATCCCCCGGGGATTGCTGGAAATTATGGCCCTGCCCGGAATCGGCTCCAAAAGGGCTGGTTTTTTATATGAAAAACTGGGTGTGACCACCCTGGAAGATTTGGAGCGGGCCGCCAGGGAGCGCAGGGTCCGCTTTCTTAAGGGCATGGGCGCCAAGACAGAAATGGACATAATTTATAATGTGGAGATGATAAAAAAAAGGTCGGGGAAATATAACCTGGGAGTGGCCTGGGAGTTGGCCGGGGAATTAAAGGGATTTCTGGAGGGTGTCTCCGGGGTGGAAAGGGTGGCCGTGGCGGGTGGCGTTCGCCGGTGGAGAGAAGTGGTGGAGGAAATAGTCCTTGTGGCCGCCTGCCGTGATCCGGGCGTTGTGCTGGACGCCCTGTCCCTTCATCCGCGCACCGGGGAAGTTATAGAGCGGGGAGAGAGTTACATTGGTATAACGGCCCGGTGGGGAATACCGGTGAAATTGGTGACGGTGGAGCCGGAGAACTTCTGGTTCACCCTGCTTTGGGAAACCGGCAGTGAGGGGCACCTGAAGGAATTGGCCCGGCACGCCGACAGCCGGAACTGGGAGTTTGGCGGGTCCGGGATAAAGCGCCGGGGAGGCGAAGCCGGAGAAGTGGCCGGAGCATCGGAGGAGGAATTGTACAATCTGCTCGATCTTGAATATATTCCACCCGAACTGCGGGAGGGCTGCGGCGAGGTGGACAGGGCCTCGCGGGGGGCATTGCCGTCCTTGGTGAAAACCGGGGACATCCGGGGGGACCTGCATCTGCATTCCCAGTGGAGCGACGGGGCCGCCTCCATTGAAGAAATAGCCGTCAGGGCGCTGGAGAAGGGGTACAGCTACGTGGCCATAACCGATCACTCCCAGTCCCTGAAAGTGGCCCGGGGACTTTCCCCCCATCGCCTGGCCGAGCAGTATGAGCACATAGACCGCCTCAACCGGGAGATGGACGGAATAACGGTGCTGAAGGGGGTGGAGGTGGACATACTGGCCGGCGGGGGGCTGGATTTCGACGACCGGGTGCTGGAGATGGCGGATGTGGTGGTGGCTTCGGTGCACAGCGGATTCAAGCAGGACCGGCAAACCATAACCTCCAGGATAATGGAGGCCGTGGAAAACAGGCACGTGGACATAATAGGGCATCTCACCGGGAGGATACTGGGATACCGGGAGGCGTACCATCTGAATGTGGAAGATATTTTGGAGCAGGCGGGCAAAATGGGGAAAATAATTGAAATCAACTCCTCTCCGGACAGACTGGACCTGAACGACAGCCACGCCCGGAAGGCCGTTGAATCCGGTGTCAGAATAGCCATCAACACCGATGCTCACGATCTGGGGCGGATGGATGAAATAGATTACGGTGTCGCCGTAGCCCGCCGGGCCGGCATCGAGCCCCGCCATATAATCAATACCCTGGAATTGGACGACTTGTTGAAAATATTGAAGGCATAATATATTTATCTGGACGGGAGTTTTATTTTTGAACGGGTTTGAATACCACTTCAGTGATGTTCTGCCTCCCTGGTTTTACGGCAGGGACACGGTTCTGGTGGCCAGGGAACTGTTGGGCAAGGTGCTGGTTCACAATTCCCGGGAGGGGCTGACGGCGGGCATGATAGTGGAAACCGAGGCCTATATTCAGGGGGACCCGGCCTGTCACGCGTACCGCGGCATGACTCCCAGAAACCGGGCCATGTTCGGCCCCCCGGGGAGGGCCTACATCTACTTTATTTACGGAATGCATTACTGCTTCAATGTGGTCACTTCCCGGGAAGGAGTGGGCGAGGCTGTTTTGATCAGGGCCCTGGAACCTCTGGCAGGGTTCGGCCTGATGCGCGGGAGGCGGGGGAGGGAAGAGCTGCCGGAGCTCTGCTCGGGGCCGGCGAAGTTGGTAAAGGCCATGGGCATAGACCCGTGCATGTACGGACACGATCTGACTTCAGAGCCACTGGTCATAGTAAAGGGAATCGATGTGGAGGAGGAAAGGGTGGCGACGTCCGCCAGGATTGGCATAAAGGACGACGCCCGGCTGCCGCTGAGATATCTGTTGAAAGACAGTTTATACGTATCCAAGAGGCTGTTGAAAAAGTCCGCCCCGTATCCGGCGGTGCTTGAAGTGCCTTTGTTTGATGTCTTTTAAATGGGTTTTGCAGTGCGAAACGGTCAACTGAAAGGGGAGTATATCGGTGAAAGTCAGGGAAATCTATGACTTGGCGGTGGCCATGGGCATGGAGGCGGATCCCAGAGGTGTTGAAAAGGTCAGGGAGCTCTTGAATAAGGAAAAGAAAAAATATGAGGAGATGAAGGAAGAAGAGAAAAAATATTTCGACCCGGAGAGCCTGACCAATCCTTACAGCGACACCAGGATATTAACGGGGGACCCCGGCCGGGAGGTTAAAAGGATGCTGGTGGGGGTTGATATAGAGGTGGGGGAGGTGCTTCTGGCGGACCGCCTGTCGGAAAAAAAGGGGCCCATTGACTTGATTATGTCCCACCACCCCGAAGGAAAGGCTTTGGCCGCACTGTACAAGGTCATGCACCTGCAGGAGGATATTTTGGCCCAGGCCGGAGTTCCCGTCAATGTGGCCGAGGGAATCATGTCCGCCCGGATAAATGAGGTAAAGCGGACCGTCATGCCCATGAACCACAACCGGGCGGTGGACGCCGCCGGGCTGCTGGGATTTGCCCTTATGTCGGTGCATACGCCGGGGGACAACCTGGTTACCTCCACCCTGCAGAAGGCTATGGACACTAAAAAGCCTGAAACGGTGGGAGATGTGATTAAGTTGCTCAGGGAGGAGCCGGAATATGCCGAGGCCGCCAAGGGAGGAGCTGGTCCGGAGGTGATTGTGGGGTCAAAGGACCGCCGGGCCGGCAGGATACTGGTGGATATGACCGGGGGCACCAGCGGGTCAGAGGATGCCTACGGCAGGCTGTCCCAGGCCGGGGTGGGCACCCTGGTGGTTATGCACATGGGTGAAAAGCACCGCAAGGAGGCCGAAAAAAACCACATCAATGTGATCATAGCCGGTCATATGGCGTCGGATTCGATTGGCATGAATATACTGCTGGACAGGCTGGAGTCCATGGGCGTGGAAGTGATTCCATGCGCCGGGCTGCTAAGGTACAGGAGGGCGTGACTGCCGGCGTGAATGCGGGCGGGCCGGACGGGTTGATTTTTTTCCGGCCCCGGGGGTGGACATTGTATGAATAAACCTGAATTGCTTGCCCCCGCCGGTGGCTGGGACGCACTGGCGGCTGCTGTGGAAAACGGTGCCGACGCTGTGTACCTGGGTGGCCGGATGTTCAACGCCAGGCAGTCGGCGGCGAATTTTGACGAAGGGGAGCTGTACCGGGCGGTGGAGTATGCCCACCTGCGGGGGGTAAAAATATACGTCACCGTAAATGTGCTTATTTCCGGCGGGGAAATGGAGGAGGCCCTGGAGTTTCTTTTCAGGCTGCAAAACCTGGGGGCCGACGCCGCTATTTTACAGGATGCGGGGCTGGCCATGCTGGCCCGCCGCGCCCTGCCCGAACTGCCCCTGCACGCCAGCACACAGATGACCGCCCACAGCACCCCCGGGGTGAAGAAACTGCTGGAGGCCGGTTTTTCCAGGGTGGTGCTGGCCAGGGAAATGAGCCTGGACGAGATTGCGGCTGTCAAGCGGTCCACCGGGGCGGAGCTGGAGGTTTTCATCCACGGCGCACTGTGTATAGCGTATTCCGGGCAGTGTCTGCTGTCCAGTCTGATTGGAGGCAGGAGCGGCAACCGGGGGCGTTGCGCCCAGCCCTGCAGGATGCAGTTCACCTTACTGGACCGGACCGGCGGCCCGGTGTCTGGTGGGGCCGGAACCGGTGGCCACCTCCTGAGTACCCGGGACTTGAATATCAGCGCCCATATACCCGGCATTGTGGCCGCAGGAGTAAATTCATTCAAAATTGAGGGCCGCATGAAGAGGCCGGAGTATGTGGCCACGGTGGTCCGGATATACCGCAGCCTTATAGACCGGGCGGTTTCCGGACAGCCATACGGCCTGGAAAAATCCGAGGTGGAGGATTTGGCCCAGATATTCAACCGTGATTTCACATCCGGTTATTTTTTAGGTCGGCAGGGAAGGGAAATGATGAGCTACAAGCGGCCCAACAACCGTGGTGTCCGTCTGGGAAGGGTGCGGAGGGACGGTGAAACCGGGCTTGCGGAGGTGATCCTGGAGATGCCCCTTAAGACCGGCGACGGGCTGGAGGTATGGGTGACCGAGGGGGGCCGCCTGGGGTTTACGGTAAATAAAATGTTCGTCCGGGGAACTGAAGTCGCCGCCGCCGCCGCCGGTGAGGCGGTGGCCCTTCCTATCCCCGGCCGGACAAGGCCCGGGGACAGGGTATTCAAAACCTGCGACGCCGGTCTTATGGAGCGGGCCTGGGAAAGCTTCGCCTTTCCCAGGGGATCCAGGCGGAAAATACCGCTTTGCTTTAGTGTCCGGGCGGCGGCGGGGTCCCCTTTGGTTCTTTCCGTCACCGATCCGGAGGGCCGGATCGTTTCAGCGGCCACAGAATCTTCCGGCCGGCCGGCGGTAAAGAGGCCCCTGGAGGCGGACTTTCTGGCGGAACAGCTGGGGAGGCTGGGTGCCACCCCTTACAGTATGTCCTCCCTGGACTGTGAAATACCGGGGCCGGTGATTTATCCGGTCAGCGAAATAAACGCGGTCCGGCGGAGGGTTTTGGAGGAACTGGAAAAAAAGATCCTGAAGGACCGCCGGGGACCGGCGGTGGGGCACAAAACTTTCCGGTCCAGGCTGGGACGGGCATTGGAAAGCGGTTCTGCCGGAAGGGCTGCGGACCACGGCGCAATTCCCCTGCTGGCGGTTTCAGTGGGGGATTTACAGTCCCTGGAGGAGGCAGTGAAGGCGGGGGCCGGTGTGGTTTATTTCGGTCCGGATGTAATGGGCCCGAAGCCGCCGGTGGGGCGGGAGGACATGATCCGGGCGGCGGGCCTCTGCGAGGCCGGGGGGGCGGCGCTGGTCCTGTCCACCCCCAGGATAACCAAGGACGGGGAAATGGAGGATCTGATAGAGTCCCTCCGGGGTGTGCCGGCCCGGGGTGTGCTGGTCGGGAACCTTGGCCTGATGCCGGTGCTGGCCCGGGAACTGCCGGCCTTGGCGTTGGTGACGGACTTTGGTCTTAACGCCTTCAACCGCCATACAGTGGAATACCTGATGTCGGAGGGGGCGCTGAGAGTAACCCTTTCGCCGGAGCTTACCATGGTCCAGGTCAGGGAGCTGGCGGCGGTCCACCCGGTGGAGGTGATGGTGCACGGGGCTATGGAAATGATGGTTTCAGAACACTGCTTGATCGGGGCGGTTCAGGGAGAGGGCGCGGTGGCCGGCTCCTGCCGCCATTTGTGCCGGCGGGGGGGATACCTGCTCAAAGACAGGATTGGGGCACTTTTCCCGGTGGAAGCGGACCGGCAGTGCCGCATGCACATTTTCAACTCCAGGCACCTCTGTATGATCGAGGATGTACCGGTGCTGGCCGGGGCCGGGGTGGCCTGCGTGCGCGTCGAGGCCCGGCGGGAGGCTCCGCATTATGTGGCCCGGGTGGTGGGGCTGTATAGAAAGGCTCTGGACGGCGCTGCCGGCCGGGGGAAGGCCCGTCCCGGCCCGGAGGAAGCCTGGAAAGCCATGGAAAAGCTGAGTCCCCAGGGGTTGACCAAGGGTCACTACTATAGGGGGGTGTAACAGGTACGGGCTGTGATAAACTGCGTCCGGCTTTGTCAGCCCCGCCGGTCCGGATGCTCACGTATTACTTATACGCTCCTTTTATTCCTTCAATCTTTAAATTGAGCGGTTGGGGTTGTGTAATGGAAGAAAAAACATTAAAAAGGCTGGAGTACCACAAGATACTGGAGCGGTTGGCGGGGTGCGCCGGGTCGTCCCTGGGTCGGGAACTGGCGTTGGAGCTGAGGCCCACCGACAATATCGGCCTGATCGGGAGGTGGCAGTCCGAGACCACCGAGGGACGGGAACTTATGCGCCTGGACCCGGCAGCTGAAATAGGCGGCTGGTGCGATGTCCGGGAACAGTCGCGGCAGGCGCGGCGGGGAATGGTTCTGGAGCCGGAAGACTTGCTGGCGGTGGGACGCACCCTTTCGGCGGCCAGGAGGATAAAGAAATTCTTCTTGGAAAGGGCGGAGCGCTATCCTTTGCTGTCGGAGGTCTCAGGGGGCCTGGGCAGCTTCGGGGATCTCGAGGGCCGTATAAACAACTCCATTTTGCCCGGCGGTGAAGTGGCCGATGGGGCTTCGCCCGCCCTGGGGCGGATCAGGCGCCAGCTGCTTAATTCCCAGGCCCAGGTCAAAGCCAGGCTGGAGGGTTTCATCCGGTCGGCGGCCTACCAGAAGTATCTCCAGGACCCCATAGTCACCATCAGGGAAAACCGCTATGTCATCCCGGTCAAGCAGGAATACCGGGCCCATGTGCCGGGCATTGTCCACGACCAGTCCTCCAGCGGCGCTACACTGTTTGTTGAGCCCATGGCGGTGGTGGAGGCCAATAACGAGGTGCGCCGCCTCCAGGCCGCCGAGAAACAGGAAATCATGAAGATACTGGAGGATCTTTCGGCGGCTGTGGCTGCTGTTTCGGAGAGTTTGTCAACCACTCTGGACGCCCTGGGGCGGCTGGATCTGGTCATGGCCAAGTCCAGGTACAGCCTGGAACTGGATGCCTGGGAGCCGGCCATCAAGCCCGCCCCGCAGCTGGACATAAAAAGGGGCCGCCACCCCCTGCTGGAGGGCCGGGTGGTGCCTGTTGACATAAACCTTGGGCGGGAGTATGACACCCTGGTTATCACCGGCCCCAACACCGGCGGCAAAACGGTGACACTGAAAACGGTGGGGCTTCTGGTGATTATGGCTCAGTCCGGACTTCACATTCCCGCCGGCGAGGGATCGGCGCTGGGTGTCTTCAAGCGGGTGTTCGCCGATATAGGGGATGAGCAGAGCATAGAACAGTCCCTGAGCACCTTTTCCTCCCACATGACAAACATAGTGGACATACTGGGAAAGGCCGGGCCGGACAGTTTGGTGTTGCTGGATGAATTGGGGGCGGGCACCGACCCGGCCGAGGGTTCAGCCTTAGCCCAGGCCATCCTTGAAAGCCTGCGGTCTTCCGGCGCCAGGACGGTGGCCACCACCCACTACAGCGAGCTGAAAAATTTTGCCTATGCCAACTCCAGGGTGGAGAATGCCAGCGTGGAATTTGACGCCGTGACCTTAAGGCCGACATACCGCCTACTGCTGGGACTTCCCGGCCGCAGCAACGCCTTTGAAATAGCCGTCAGGCTGGGGCTGGCCCCCGCCCTGGTGGAAAGGGCAAGGCAGTTCATGTCCGCCGATCAGGTCAGGGCGGCGGAGCTGATGGGCGAACTGGAAAGGGCCGGGCAGCAGGCGCAGCGGGACCGGGAGGAGGCGGCCCGGCTGCTGGAGGAAGCCCGTCGGATGCAGGATCGCTATCGCCGGCTGGAAAGGGATGCGGAGGAGAAGAGGGAGGTGCTTCTGGCCAAGGCCAGGGAGGAGGCCGGGGCGCTGCTGCGCAGCGTCCGCCGGGAGGCTGGGGAGATGATCCGGAATCTGAGGGAAAGACTGTCCAGCGAGACCGCCAGGGACCGGGAGGCCGGCATCCGGGAGACGCGGGAGCGGCTGGCGGAAATGGAGGAGAAAACCGCCATCGGTCTCCGTTGTGCCGGCCCGGCCCCGGGGGAGGCTCCCCGGGAGGTGCGCCCAGGGGACGAGGTGTTCATCCCCCGTTTCGGCCGGAACGGATTTATCGTGGGAAGTCCCGGGGGGGGGCAGGTGCAGGTGCAGGTGGGGGTGGTTAAGGTAACGGTGCCCGTATCCGACCTGCGCAGCCCTGGACATTCTGAATCCGCCGGCGGTGGCGTGCAGGTGGCCGGCATTATGGCCGCCAAGGCCAGGGAAATTTCAACACGGCTTGATTTAAGGGGCATGACGGCGGAAGAGGCCTTTGCGGAGCTGGAGAAATACATGGATGACGCCAGCCTGGCCGGTCTGCCCAGGGTGTATATAGTTCACGGTAAAGGCACCGGCGCCCTGCGGGCGGCCGTTCAAAGCAGGCTGAAGTCACACCGCCGGGTCAAGTCCTTCAGACTGGGCGAGGCCGGAGAAGGGGGTTCCGGGTGCACCGTGGTGGAACTGCTTTGAGGACTGAATAATTTAAAATAACTTATAACTTAGGCCGGGTACCCAAGTTATAAATTATACGGGCGGTTGTTTTGCACTTTGCAGCAAGAAGGGCTGCAAAGCCCCATCCGGGTTGAACAGCTTTTTGTATAGAAGCCCCACCAGCATAAGGCAGCCTATGGCGACGGCGGCGGCAATCATAAGCATGACCACTATTTGATAGCGCACCGCCTCCCTCGGGTCGGCGCCCCCCAATATCTGCCCGGTCATCATTCCCGGCAGGCTTACGAGTCCCACCACCAGCAATGAATTGACGGTGGGGGTCATGCCCGCCCTGACTGCATCACGGACGATGGGTCTTACAGCCTCCCAGGGCGTTGCCCCGAAGGTTAGCATTGTCTCTATTTCAGCGGCCCTGGATCTGGCTTCACTGAAAAGGCGTTCCAGTGAAAGGGCGATTCCATTCATGGAATTACCCAGAATCATGCCGAAAACGGGTATGGCGATCCTGGCGGAATACCAGGGGTCCGGTGATATGATCAGCACGGTGACGATGGAACCTACTATGAAAGTGCTGGCGGACAGGGATATAAAGGCCGGCAGGTGATGGCGGCCGGCTGTACCGGGGTTTCTTTTCACTGCGGTTTGAGAGGCTACAAAACACATTGCGGTGATAATAGAAATAATCAACCAGATATTGTTTATGTTAAAAATATAGGTAAGGGCGTAGCCCACCAGTGTGAGTTGGGCGAAGGTCCGGATTGTTCCCCAGATTAATGACTTGAGCAGTCCCAGCCTGAGAAAGGATGAAATCCCCCCGGCTATGAGAACGAGAATGACCGTGAATGACAGCTGCAAGTTGGAAATTGGAATGGTCGCGTTTTCCATGTTAGTCCTCCCTCCCCGCCGGTTCTATATCGACAAAAGAAATACCGGCCAGATATTTATAATCGTGGTCATGGGAGACGAGCAGAGCGCCCCGCTCCGCTGCGGACAGCCAGCCGGACAGCAATGCGTAAAAACCGTCCCGGGCCTTGCCGTCCAAGGCGGCCGCTGGTTCGTCGAGGAGCATTATTTTGGGATCGATGAGGAGTGACCTGGCCAGGGCAACCCTGGCCGCCTCGCCTGCTGACAGTGTTTTGGCGTCTTGATGCCAGAGGCTCCGGGGCAGGTGCAGCTGTTCAAAAATAGCCCGGGCGTGGCCGGCGTCAAATTTTTTTCCACCACCCATACGGGTTTCAAAGGGTTTTGCCAGGTTGTCGGCGACGGTTCCCTCGAAAAGAAAGGGTTTTTGAGCCAGATAATGCACATTGAACCGCCAGTTTGCCGGCGGTATTTGCCTCCAGCTTTCTCCGTCAAGAAAAGCCTCACCTCCGCAACCGGTTTGAAGTTTAGCCAGAATTCTCAACAAGGTTGATTTTCCCGCCCCCGAGGGACCCCTTACAGCCAGCGTTCCGCCGGACGGGATGGAGCCGGACACGGTAATTTGCCGCCGCCGGTCGGCGCCCAAGGTGTAAGTGATGTCCTTGAAAAAAAACAGCATTTTATCTCTCCTCCAGTACCTCGTCGGCCAGTTCCCGTATTTTTTTCCTCGCCTCCGCCAGAACCCTGCGGCCTTCCACAGTGATTATATAGTATTTTCTGATTTTGCCCCCCACGTTTATTTTTTCCGAGACCAGCATTCCATCCTGTTCGAGTTTGTTCAGGATGGGGTAAATGGTGCCGGGACTGACCGGGTATCCGTGCCTTTCCAGCTCCTCAATCAGCTCAAATCCGTAGATTTTGCCCAGGGATGAATGATAAAGAATATGAATGCGGATAAAGCCCAGAAAAAGTTCCCTCAACATATCGTCCTCCGATATTGCCTCACGATATTGGTGGTTGCATTCATTGTAAGCGGGTGACAATAAAAACGCAAGGGTTTTTTGGTGAGTTCCGGGTTCCGCCGCCCGGCGCCGGCGGCTGCGCGGCGGATTTATTGCAGGCGGCGCAAGGCACTGATTATGATATAATGATGGAAAGTGATATATAATAAGTATTGTAGCGGTGATATTGATGGCGGGTTTGGTAATGATGGACACGGATATGATTATTGAAAAGGTCAAGACGGTATTGCGGGATTTTCCCGAGGTGGCCGGGGCTTATCTTTTCGGCTCCATACTGGGCCATTGCCGGCCGGACAGCGACATTGATCTGGGACTGGTGCTGGAGGGCGGGTTAACGCCGGACAGCCCGGAAGGCGACAGGCTGGAGTCTGCATTGGCCATACTGTTGCCTCCTTTTCGGGGGCACCGCTTCGATATTACAATACTACGCCCGGATAAGCCTCTGTTTGCCTTTAAGGTTATTAGGGAGGGCAAACTGGTATATAGCCGCAATCCGGACCGCATAGCCGATGTTGTCGAGATTGTCAGCCGGCGTTATGCCGAACTATATCCGAGGTACAGGCAGGCCCTGGAGGAGATTTTTGCCGAGGTGATTGCCGGTGGGCGTTGATCGTGAAAGAATGTTGGCCAAAGCCGCGTATATCTGCCGGCAGGTCGGCAGTATAAAGGATTTGCTGAAGGCCAGGGCAAAAGAAGATATTCTGTCCGAACCGTGGCTGATCAAGGGATTGAAATACTCTCTGCAGACATCTATAGAAGCTTTGATTGATATCGCCTATCATATCGCCGTCAAAAAATTCGGACATGCTCCGTCCGACGCCAGGGACGCCATAAAGGCACTGGTTGAAGGGGGGCTGATACCAAGGGACAATGCCCGGGTTTACTTGGACATGATTGGTTTCCGCAACCGTGTGGTACACGGCTATCAGGAGGTATCGGCCGAAAAGGTTTACAATATGGCCAGTCGGGAACTGGAGGACTTTGACAGGTTCCTGGCCGACATATCGGAGGTCATGCGCTAATAAATTGCAGGGAGTGATGAATTATGCCCGTAATCACATTTAAGGCGACCTCTACCAAACTTCCGGGGGGAATGCTGGTGGAAAGCCAGTCCCGGGGCTTCAGGGTGCTGGCGGACGAGCCCAAATCCCTGGGTGGCACAGACAAGGCCATGAACCCGGTGGAGATGCTGCTCTGTGCCCTGGGGTCCTGCCAGGGTATTGTCGCGGCAGCCTTCGCCGGCGAGGCCGGGGTGGAGCTTGAGGGTTTCCGGGTGGACCTGGAGGGCGACCTGGACCCCGCCGGCTTCATGGGCAAGGGGACGGTAAGGCCCGGGTATCTGGAAATACGGTATAAAATGTATTTCAAAACCGGCTCCCCGCCCGAAAGTGTCGAGAAGCTGGTTAAAATAATGGAGTCCAGATGTCCGGTGGGGGATTCCCTGAACAACGGGGTCAGATTTGCGCCCGGCGGTTACGAGATCGAAAAATAGGCGGCGGCTGATATAATGCCTCTAAAAAATGGGTATTCTGAAAATAGAGTACCCCGCCCTTATATTTTTGGGAGGCGTTATGCTAAGGAAAACATTTAAAAGACTGCCCGGGCATATCGGAATTATACCGGACGGGAACAGAAGGTGGGCCGTCAAAAACGGCATGGAAAAGCAGGATGGGTATCAAAGGGGACTGGACCCTGGCCTCATGCTTTACGAGATGTGCCTGGAACTGGGGATACCGGAGCTTACTTTTTACGGATTCACCCAGGACAACACTAAACGCCCGGCAGTCCAGAGAAAGGCCTTTCAGCAGGCCTGTGTGGACGCCGTCAGAATGCTTTCCGGACGGGACGCGTCTCTTTTGGTGATGGGGGACCATGCCTCCCGCTTTTTTCCTCCCGAACTGCTGGAGTACACCAGGAGGAAGCCCTTCGGCAGGGGCCTGATGCGCATAAACTTTCTGGTCAACTACGGCTGGAAATGGGATCTGGCCCGGTTGGCCCACCACCGGAACGGCGGTGCCGGTAAGAGCGCCGATCTGCTAAAGAGGATAGCCTCATCCGACATTTCCCGGGTGGATCTGATAGTGCGCTGGGGAGGGCGCCGGAGGCTCAGCGGGTTTTTGCCGCTGCAGGCCATATATTCCGATTTCTACGTGGTGAACGACATGTGGCCGGACTTCAGGCCGGAGCACTTGTATGAAGCCCTGGAGTGGTACCAGGACCAGGACATCACCCTTGGCGGGTAGGCCCGCCCCGGGCTTCAGTGTGCCGCAATCCGCGATGCATTGCGTGACAATGCTATTCCTTCAGTGTCACCAGGTGGTAGTTTTTCTTGCCCTTTCTCAGCACCAGGTATTTCCCGAAAAGTCTGGGGCAGGCGGAAAGCTGCCTTTGGGGGTCGGTTTCCCTGGCGTCATTGATGTATATGGCGCCGCTTTCAATATCGTTTCTCCCCCGGGATCTGGAGGGGCACAATCCGGTTTTCACCACCAGATCCAAAAGTGTCAGTCCGTCCTTCCTTTCCCCTTCAATGGTGGTGGCGGGTACGCCGGACATGGCGTCCTCCAGCTGGATTTCGGTCAACGAGGACAGCTCGCCCCTGAAAAGCGCCCCGGCTATTTTTTCGGCCATGGCCGCCTCACTATTGCCGTGCACCAGGGAGGTCACTTCGTAGGCCAGCCTTTGCTGGGCCTCTCTTTTCTCCGGATTTTTCTCCACCGCCTCCGCCAGCCCGGCTATGGTATCTCTGTCCAGGTAGGTGAAATACTTGATGAAACGGATCGCGTCCCGGTCGCCTGTGTTTATCCAGAATTGATAAAACTGGTATGGCGATGTTTTTCCGGCGTCCAGCCACACGGCGCCGGCCTCGGTCTTGCCGAACTTCTTCCCCTCGGAGGTGGTAATTAGCGGGAAGGTCAGGGCGTAAACGGCGGTTTGCATGGTGCGCCGGATAAAATCTATCCCGGCGGTGATGTTCCCCCACTGGTCGCTGCCTCCTATTTGCAGCCTGCAGTTGTGGTGCCTGGCCAGGTGGTAATAGTCGTAAGACTGTAGTATCATATAACTGAACTCGGTATATGAAATCCCCACGTCCCTGTTTTCAATTCTCTGCCTGACGGCGTCTTTGGCCAGCATGGAATTCACCGAGAAATGCTTGCCCACGTCCCTCAAATACTCTATGACATTGAGCTGTGAGATCCAGTCGTAATTGTTGAGCAGCAGGGCGGGGTTGGACCTGGAGTCAAAGTCCAGAAAGCGTGAGAGCTGTTTTTTAATTTTCTCCAGACAGTGGTCCACCAATTCCTTCGGGTTCAACGTGCGCTCCACTGTCTTGCCGCTGGGATCACCGATCAGGCCGGTGCCTCCGCCGGCCAGGGCAATGGGTCTGTGCCCGGCCCGCTGAAAGCGCTGTAGTCCCAGCAGGGGAAGCAGGTGTCCTATGTGCAGGCTGTCTGCCGTGGGGTCGAAGCCGCAGTAAAGAACCACCGGCCCGCTGGACAGCAGCTGTCTCAGCTCCTCCGGTTCTGAAATGTCATTGACCAGCCCCCTGTACTCAAGTTCATCCAGAAAATGCATTTACAATCCCCTCTGACAGTTCTTTTTTAAATAAATTTAATATATATTTCTTTTTTATGGGTGTCAAGCAGGTATAGCGTATACTGCTTTGCTTGTTTCGTCGGGAGGCAGGAGACGGGAGGTAGGAGGCGGAAATGAGTATGGGCGGGGATGCGTTTTGAAAGGGCGGGGCGGCATGGTGGGATGGAAAAATTTAGTGGCTGGTTTTTTGACAATCATACGGCCGCCGGTTTTCGGGGCCGGATTCAAAAGGGAGGGGGTTGATCTGGCCGGCCGTCCCGGCTTAATTTCTTTTGACGGGCACAGCTTCTACTTTTTCGGCATGAGCGAAAGAGAGGCGGCCGGGCTGCTGGACGGGATCGCTTTGCTGAATGGATACACCGGCTGGCTGGCCTACATGTTGCAAGACGTGTTTTACGACGAGGAGGCCGGGGAGGATTTGTACGGGGAGATATATGACAGCCTGGCCGCCGGTGTTTTAAAAGGACCCCGGGAACTGTCGGTGGAATCGGTTTATCGCTGGGTGGAGAGTGCTGCCCCGGAGGTGGAGAAAATCAAAAGGAAATTACTGAAGAACAATAACATTGGTACCGGTTACCTAAGTTATTAAGTTATCCTTCCATAGCACCTTGTATTCCCGGCGCCGGTTGTTAAATATGATACCGGACTGTTCAACTGTGACGGCCGGGAGGTCAATGCTGTGGCGATATACTCCGGGCGGGTGGATAAAACACCGGTACCGGCTGCTGGGACTGTCATCTATTTTAAAGTATCAACGGCCCTATTTTTATAAAGGATAGCTCCCAGACCAATAACTTAATAACTTAGTTAACCGGTACCAGTACACAATAGTTATTTTCAGGGCAACACCAGGTTCTTCCTCACCTTCTCCACCACCACGCTGAAAAATTCCTCCACGTCATCCTCCACCATATCGGCGGCCAGCAGGATTAATCTGGCCACCTCGGTTACATTTACATGGATTCTGTGCTTGTAGTACATCTGGTGGTCGTATTTGGCGGCCAGGCTCTCAGCCGTGGAGACGCTCAGGTCGATATAGGCGGGGAATTTTTCGATGCGCTTCATAAAAGGCAGAGAACCCCGCCGGAAAAAAGCCCCCAGCCTTTCGCAGATGTCCCCGACCAGATTGTGATTCGAAAAGGCGGAGTGAAGGTGCCGGCCGTAATCCCCGGCTGAGCTGATCCTCATCTCTATGCCCATTTCAATTATGTTGTGGGCCTTCCACCATCCCATTTCCGGAGGTATGTTGCACGCGCTGACGGTGGCCTCCACCAGTACGCGCCCCTTTTCAAAGCAATATCCCCGCTCGAAGGGGGGATTTTTTTCGTCACAATAATAGTCAAGCCCGTTGGGGTTTACGCCGTGGGTCATATTGGCCAGGGCGAAATCCTTGAGGTGTTCCTGCCCCCGCAAAAAATCCATTATCTCAAATCCGCTGCCATGGGAGACATCCCGGTGCAGTCCCGCCCCGATGGCCATGTCCGGGAATATACTGCCCAGAGCCACCGCGTCGTTCATTTTTCCCAGCACTCTTTCAGCAAAGTAGACATGGGTTTGCGGGTACATCATATCCCCCCGGAGAACAATAATAATTTTAAATTTATTATACAACTTTTATTGACAAGTAGATAAAAAATAAATTAAAATCAAACATATGTACCAGGAACATGTGTGCGATCGAGTAAATGGAGAGATGATGCAATGACAACTGCTCAATTAACTGGCCGGATAAAAACCGGGCTTTGCCGGGGTGTAAATACTGCCTGCCGGGGCCGGGCCGGGAATGCAGTCGCTAAGGAGGCCGGACACGGCGGCTTGTTGGCCGCCGTTGTCGCAGCAGTGGCCGACGGGTTGGAAAAAAGCGATTCCCCGGCCGGCCGGGCGGTGGGTTACGGGGTTTGCGGCCTGACCCTGTTTTATATGGCTGCCCATGTGGTTAAAGCATTTTAACCGGGAGAATGCTGCAAAGCTCATTTATGCGACATCAAGCAGGTATAGCCTGATATAGCCGGAGGCTGTTCAAAAAGCTCCAGATGCAAGGCGCGGCAAGGATTTGAGCGGAGGCGTACTTGGGGGTGCGTTGGAGCGAGAAAGCCGCCGCAACGCAGTAGATGGACTTTTTCAACAGCCTCCTAGTACTCCCAGTGGAATGACGACACCTGGGGATACTTCTCCAGCGCCTCCTTCATTATTGCCGCTATTTCCTCCAGCCTTTCCGGGGTTCTTGCCTCGCAGCGGGCCACCAGCACCGGCTGGGTATTGGAGGCCCTGACCAGTCCCCACCCGTCGCCGAACAGTACCCTCACGCCGTCCACGTCGATAACCTCGTGTTTGCCGCTGAAATAATCCTGGAGTTTTTTCACCACACCGAATTTTTCCTCGTCCGGGCAAGGCACCCTGGTTTCAGCCGTGGAGTGATAGCGGGGCAGGCGGTTCACCATACCGGACAGCGGCCCGTCCCAGTTGGACAGGAGCCGCAGCAGCCGGCCGGCGGCGTAGAAAGCATCGTCGTAACCGAAGTATTCATCGGCGAAGAATATGTGGCCGGACATCTCCCCGGTGAAGGGTGCGTTCAGTTCCTTCATCTTTGCCTTGATCAGGGAGTGGCCGGTCCTGTAAAACACCGGTTTGCCTCCCAGTCTCACCACCTCGTCCACCAGGGCTTGGGAACACTTGACCTCGATTATGGCCGGCACCCCCGGGTGTTTTTCCAGTATCTCACGCCAGAATATGGCCATCAGCTGGTCGCCCCAGACCACCGTCCCCTTGTCGTCCACCACCCCTATCCGGTCGGCGTCTCCGTCGAAGGCCACCCCCAGGTCCGCCCCCCGGGACAGCACCAGGTCGATCAAGCCGGTAAGATTTTTTCTTTTTACCGGGTCCGGGTGATGATTGGGAAAAGAAGGGTCGGGGTCGCAGTAAAGGTCCAGCACTTCGCAGCCAAGGGAAGATAGAATATCCACGGCAAAGTATGATGCCGTTCCGTTGCCGCAGTCCACGGCCAGTTTCAGTTTTTTCGGCCCCAGATTGATCTTTTCCCGCAACATGGCTTTGTACGCCGGCACCGGGTCCGCCGCGGCCTCCTCACCCCGGCCCCTCTCGAAGTCCTTTGCATCGATCAGCCGCCGCAGTTTCTGGATCTCCTCCCCGTAGATGGTGCCCGGCCCGAGGGCGATTTTAAACCCGTTGTCCTCCGGTGGATTGTGGCTGCCGGTGATCATGACGGCCGCCTCGGTGCTGTAATGCACCCGGGCAAAGTACAGGATGGGGGTGACCACCGTCCCGATGTCCACCACCCTGCAGCCGGTGGAAACCAGCCCGCCGGTCAGGGCCCTTTTCAGCCTGGGGGAGCTCAAGCGGTTGTCCATTCCCACCAGCACGTCTTTCAGCCCTTTTCTCCTGGCCATGGTTCCGAAGGCCAGCCCCAGGAGCTCCGCCGTTTCATTGGCAAGATCCCGGTCCGCCACCCCCCTCACGTCATACTCCCTGAATATGTTGGGATTAACCTCCATTAAGCGCCACCCCCGTCATTAAATTCCGAGTACTGAGTTTTGCCGCCTAATTTATTTTCATTATTTTACCGGCCGATTCCTTCTGAAAATTTTACTCACCGGCAGCTGTACTGGTTATTTTTTCTTTTGGCGGATTTTTTTATACTCCACTTCCGGAACCATACATGATTGGCCGGATTCAGCCTCCCTGTCCGTGTTATTATAAAGGAATAAAACGGAGTCCGTCGAAAAATAAATAAGTCCGGGAGCGGATTGAGCTGCGCCGGGATCTTCTATTTTCTCTTGCTGGGAAGGTGCAATGAATGCTGGCTGATTTACACGTTCACACCACCGCCTCGGATGGCGCCGACAGCCCTGAAGAGGTGGTCTTTCTGGCCGCCTCCATGGGGCTTGCCGCTTTGGCCGTCACTGACCATGACACCCTGGAAGGCATTCAGCCGGCGGTTGAAGAGGGACGCCGCCGGGGGCTGGAGGTTCTGCCGGCCATCGAAATGGGCACCGAGTATAAGGGCCGGGAGGTTCATGTGCTGGGGTACAGTATTGATGTCACCAGCGGCGAACTGTTGGCGGAACTGGATTTTTTCCGCCGCACCAGGCTTGAAAGAGTGTCCGGGATGGTCCGGAAACTGAACAGGATCGGGTTTGGACTTGCATTGCGGAGAGTGCTGGAAATTGCCGGGACGGGATCCGTGGGCAGGCCCCACATTGCCAGGGCCATGATTGAGGCAGGAATGGCGGAGTCGGTGGAGGAGGCCTTCGATCTCTACCTGGGGGAGGGGAAGCCGGCCTTTGAGCCAAGACTGAAATACTCCCCCGCCAGGGCGGTGGGCCTGATCAGGCGTGCCGGAGGCGTGGCCGTGCTGGCGCACCCGGGGCTGACGGGGGCCGACGAACTGATACCGTCCCTGGTGCCGGAAGGGCTGCAAGGCATAGAGGTATATCATCCGGGAAACCCCCCAGGGGCCGTTGAACACTATCTCGGTATTTGCAGGAAGTATGGGCTGCTGGCCACCGGGGGTTCCGACTACCACGGAAGCGGCAGCAGGAAGTACGACCGCCCCGGGGCCTGCGCGGTATCATACCGGGTGGTGGAGCAAATAAAAATGCTGACAGGGGCGGACCCGGCGCCGGGTGTGGTGGATGGGGCGCCACCATAGACCACCATGTCTAAACTGTCCCCCGGTGGCATATACTTAGAGCAAGGCTGTTTCCGGGAGGTTCTGTTTGCCGGCCGGCTTGACTTACGCAGGGGTGGTTTTTTGTGGACTGCAACGTCAACGGTGACGCAATTTACTTACAGAGAAGGGTTAAGGAGCTGGAAGAAAAGGTTGAGCAGCTCAGGCTCAGCCGCAGGGTATTGATGAATCTGATCGAGAAACTGGAGAAAGAGAGAAACAATTTTCAGAACCGGCTGGAAAAGGAAAACAAAAAGCTTCTTCACGCCAATTATCGTTACGCCCGGTGGCTGCTGTGCAAAAACCGGCAGATAATGGAGCTGGAATCAAAGCTGCAGGATCAGGTCCCCCGCAATTCCGCAAATTAATTATTTATCCACAAAGATATGCACACCTGGGGATAATGGTAAATAATGCCATAATGTGACACGATTCAGAAATTTTCATTTTTTCAGACAGCAAAGGTTGTTGTTTTTCCGGGATATTAAATTTTACACTCCAAGGCCTTGTTCTCCCGAAAGGGAGCTTTTTCTATGTATAGGAAACTATGCTTGCATTATTACTTGTGGATAAGTTTTCTATACATG
>JBBIMW010000036.1:0-26528 GCA_037444185.1 Peptococcaceae bacterium
ACACCTTCTCCCTGGCCTTGGCGATGGCCTTGTCCAAAGACATGGACAAAACCGGCTCACCGGCCGCATCCCGCCGCTCCGCCTTCTCTCCGGCCGCCCCTCCCGCTTCAGCCCACGCCGGCGCCGGCGAAAAAACCAGCGACACCGCCAGGAGACAGACGGCGAATTTTACCGGGACAGACTTACTCATCCGCACGAGATCCCCTCCCATAAATTACTATCCATAACCATAGAGACGAAAAACCACCGGAAATGTTCCGCCGGAAAATTTGACTGGCGGCCCCTGCCGCCGGATTGTATAATATCTTCATACACCGGCTGAACCGTCGATCATTCCAAAGGAAAGCGGCTGATTTCCTTTGATCCGGACAAAAGAGCCGCCCCGCCGGGCGGCGGAACTCAGAATTCAGAACCCGGAATTCAAAATAAAAGGATTTTCCGCCGCAGTTATCCGCAAAGCCTATAAAGGCATAGTCCTCCTGCCGGCGCTGTTTTTTCTTTTGATATTCTTTCCGGGGTGCCTGCCGGCGAAAAAGCAAATGCTCACCGGCGAAGACACTGTAAAGGTGAATAATGAACCGGTAAAAATAAGCATCGCCGCGGTGGGGGATTTTCTTATGCACGATCCCCTTTTCAAATCCTCCTTGGACCCCGGTACCGGCAAATACGACTTCAGGGACATATTTGCAGAATGCAGGCATTATCTGTCCAGCCCCGACTTCACCATGGCCAACCTGGAAACCCGCCTGGCCGGGCCGGCCCCGGGCTACTCCGGCTATCCCCTGTTCAACACCCCGGCTGAGCTGGCCGAAAATATGAAGGAACTGGGGATCGACCTGGTAACCACGGCCAACAACCACAGCATGGACATGGGGCGCCAGGGGGTCATCACCACCCTGGACAATCTTGACAGGGCGGGCCTTCACCACGTGGGCACCTACCGCAACCCCCGGGAAAGGGAAAGGCCGGCGGTGTTCGATGTGCGGGGGGTCAGGGTGGGTGTGATCAATTACACCCAGGACACCAACGGCATACCGGTGCCGTCGGACGTAGCCTACATGGTCAATCTGATCAACAGGGATTCAATCATAAAGGAAATAGAGAACTTAAAGGCGGCGGGCTGCGATTTTTTAATCGCTTATATGCATTTCGGCACCGAGTACCAGAGGCATCCCAATGAATTCCAGCGGACCCTGGCCCGGGAGCTTTTCGACGCCGGGGCGGATGTTGTGATGGGATCCCACCCCCACGTGATCCAGCCTCTGGAATGGCAGAGGGCACTCCGGAGAGACGGGGAAAAAGGTGTCCTGGCAGCATACTCCCTGGGCAATTTCGTCTCCAACCAGCACTGGAGGTACTCCGACTGCGGCATTATACTGAACCTTGAAGTGGTAAAAAATGGGGGGGAGGGAGCATACCTGGCCGGGGCAAGCTATATCCCGGTCTGGGTGGATACCTACATCCGGGAGGGCGGAAAAAAATACCGGGTTCTACCGGTACATAAGGCAATTCTGGATTTTGAGTCCAAAAGGGATCCTTTGCTGACCGAATCCGACTACCGCCAGTTAAAACAGGCCTGGCAGGACACTCTGGAACTGATGGGGCCGGGCTTCCCCCCCGGAATTCATACTCCGTAATTCATCTTTCCGGTTTTATAACCTTCCAGATCCAGGGCTACGAACTTATAGCCCAGGGACCTAAGCTCTTCGGTTATGTGTTCCCTGTTCTCCGGCCCGCAAATTTTCTCCATGTCCTCCCCAAGCACTTCCAGACGGGCGATCTCACCGTGGTCCCTGACCCTGACGGTACCCGCCCCGAATTTTTTGACCACGGCCTCGGCCAGGTATATGCGCCTGATCCGTTCTTCCGTTATACTCTGACCGTATGGAATCCTGGAACACAGGCAGGCTTCCGACGGCCTGTTCCACGAGGGAATACCCCTCTCCCTGGCGGCGGACCTTATTTCTTCCTTGGTCATGCCCAAATCCATCAAAGGGCTGAGCACCCCGCCCTCCTTTACGGCGCGGAAACCAGGCCTATAATCCCCGGTGTCGCTCTGACCGCTGCCCTCGACTATGGCGGCCGCCCCTTCCCCGGCAGCCACTCCGGCCAGCCGGGACAACAGCTCTCTTTTACAGTAATAACAGCGTTCCGGAGAATTGGCCACAAATTCGCTCATTTGCATCTCAGCCGTTTCCAGCACCCGCCAGCGTGCCCCCAGGAGGGCGGCCAGCCTTCCGGCCTCCTCCAGGTCCCCGGGGGCACGTATGGAGGAAGACGCTGTCGCCGCCAGCACCCTCTCCCCGCCCAGGGCGTCCAAGGCCGCCGCCAGAAGAAGCGAGCTGTCCACTCCACCGGAAAAGGCCACCAGCACCCTGTCCAGCTTTTCCATGTACTTTACCAGTGCGGCGTATTTTTCATAGCTCTCCAACCTTTATCGACCCCCTGAATTTTGATCGTATTAATTGTTGCCTGAGCCGATTATATATTTGATATTCTCACCGGCCAAACCTGCCTTTCTTCCGGTTCCTTCTTTTGACTGACCTGTCAAATGGTCACACATGACGCCCAAAATTCATAATATATTGTGAGCGCCGATCTTTCCTGACGTTTTCATTCCTTGACGACGCCGCCTTCAGCGGCATGGACAACTACCCATTACTTAAGGAGGGAATAAAAAGTGAGCGTCCACAGCGTAGAGAAAAATTTCCCTTTACATTCCAAGGGCGGTTACAGGGAAATAATCACCAAGGCCGTTTGCGGCACGGCAAAAAAAGTTTTTCGCTACAGCCAGCAGTTCAGCACCGCTGACGGCGGCAGTCCCACCCAGATACTGGGCACCTCCATCACCCAGATACGCCTTAAAGACCCGGAAATCGAAGCGGATAACAGCCAAATAGGTGTCCGGGCCAGCGGCATTTTCGAGGTGCATATCTGGTACGCATACAACAGCGGGAAATCCACCGACCTCCTGCGCCAGGCCATCCATTTTGAAGAAATCATCCCGGTCACCGAATACGACGGCCAGATACTGTCCCTGACGGACGCCAAAGCCACTGTGTTCAAGCCGCCCCAGGCCCAGGAGGCCACCATCACCAGGGAGGGAAAAATCAAGGTGGATTTTGAGCTGGGTATGTACGTGGAGGTAATCGGCGAAACCAAAATATTGGTCAAAGTGATCTCCCCGGAGGATGCGTAACCTGCAACACTTGCAAAAACGCAATTTTCCATACCATGAAGAAGGAGGTCTTCAACCGGGATTGGGCATACTAAAACCGGACATCAATTGAAGAGGTGATTGTTTGCCCTCCGGCAGGAAAAAAACCAACGAAGATCTATTGAAGGAACGTCTCAAAATTGAGATAGCCGAAGAACTGGGCCTTGCGGACAAGATAAGGCGGGACGGCTGGGGACAGCTCAGCGCAACGGAAACCGGCAGGATCGGAGGCATATTGGCCCGCCGCCTGGGCAAGACCTAGGAGGCTGCTAAAAAAGCCCTGGAGCCTTTGAACAGCCTCCGGCCTTACCGATGTGCATGCTTGATGTCTGCCGCAAGGCCACCGGCCGGCAAACCGGCCGCCGCCTCTAAAAATGTGTCCGCACAACTTCCGAGCAGCGGGGACACAGGGTGGGGTGCGCGGCATCCCCGCCCACTTCCCGGCGGTAATTCCAACAGCGTTCGCATTTGATCCCCGGAGCCCGGCCCACCACCACCGCAAAACCGGGCAAACCCCCTTCGGTCACCGCCTCCTGCGGGGGCCGGCCCTTGTTCACCACCACCTCCGAGACGATAAACACGGTGGCCGGGTCCTCCTCCACGGAATCCAGAAAATGCCACACTTCATCCGATACGTAAAGTTCGATCTTTGCCTCCAGGGAATTTCCGATGAGTTTTTCCTGCCTGGCTTTTTCCAGAGCCTTGGTGACCACGGCCCTAAGGGCCAAAAGCCGATCCCATTTTTTTTCCAGCACCGGGTCGAGAAAATCCTCATTGACCTCCGGCATATCGCAGAGCTGAACACTTTGGGGCATTTCACCGCTCTTGGGGACGTAGCGCCATATTTCCTCGCTGGTGAAGGCCAGCACCGGGGCCACCAGCCGCACCAGGGCGTAAAGCGCCTCGTAAAGAACGGTCTGGGCCGACCGCCTGGCCCTGGAAGCCGGGGCCGAAGTATACAGCCGGTCCTTGATCATATCCAAGTACAGCGCACTCATGTCCACTGCGCAAAAATTATGAATGGAATGGTACACCACGTGGTATTCATAGTCCCTGTACGCCGACAGTACCCGGCCGGTGGTCCTTTGCAGCCTGGCCAGCGCCCAGCGGTCTATCTCCGGCAGCTCCCTGAATTCCACCCGGTGGGCCGATGGATCGAAATCATATAGATTTCCCACCAGAAAGCGGCAGGTATTTCTGATCTTGCGGTAAGACTCCGACATCTGCCTGAGTATCGACTGGGATACCGCCAGGTCACTCCGGTAGTCGGAACTGCTCACCCACAGCCTCAGTATGTCTGCCCCCATCTGGGCGATCACCTTCAGAGGGTCCACCACATTACCCAAAGACTTGCTCATCTTCCGGCCCTGCTCATCCACCACGAAGCCGTGGGTGAGCACCGCCCGGTAGGGGGCCTCCCCGGTTACCGCCACCGATGTGGAAATGGAGCTGTTAAACCACCCCCTGTGCTGGTCGCTTCCTTCCAGGTAAAGGTCCGCCGGCCATCTGAGCTCCGGCCAGATTCCGGGCTGCCGCAGCACCCCGAAGTGACTGGTGCCGCTGTCGAACCAAACATCCATAATGTCGGTTTCCTTTTCAAACCTGCCGGATCCGCAGTGGGCACACTCCAGCCCGGGAGGCGCTAGACCGTCCGCCTCCCGGGCGAACCAGACGTCGGAGCCGTGTTCCCTGAACAAATTCTGCAGATGGGAAATGGTCATATCGTTAATTATCTCCCTGCCACAGCCGGCGCAATAGAATATGGGAATGGGCACCCCCCAGGTGCGCTGCCTGGAAATGCACCAATCTCCCCGGTTGGCCACCATGTTGTGGATGCGGTCCTCTCCCCAGGCGGGTATCCACCTGACCTTTTTGATGGCGTCAAGGGCGGTCCGCCGGAAACCGTCGATGGAGGCGAACCACTGCTCGGTGGCTCTGAAAAATACCGGCTTTTTGCAGCGCCAGCAGTGCGGATACTGATGCAGCACCGTGTCCCCGGACAGCAGATGGCCGCCTTCGGACAGCTCCCCGATTATGCCTTTGTTGGCCTCGTTGTAGTTTTGCCCGGCGAACTGCCCGGCCTCCCCGGTAAACAAGCCCTTGCCGTCCACCGGTGAAATAACCGGCAGGTGGTACTGCCGGCCCACTATGAAATCCTCGTGCCCGTGACCCGGTGCGGTGTGCACACAGCCCGTCCCGGCCTCCAGGGTGACATGGTCCCCCAGTATCACCGGGGAGACGCGGTCAATGAAAGGATGCCGGCACTCAACCCCCTCCAGTTCCCTGCCCTTGAACTCACCCTCCACTTCAGGAGCGGGGAGGCCGGCGGATTTTACGAACTGCCCCAGCAGGTCCCTGGCCACCAGATACCCGTCACCGTCGAACCGCGCCAGGACATAATCCAAATCAGGGTGCAGGCAGATGGCCGCATTGGCTATCAAAGTCCACGGGGTGGTGGTCCAGATCGCCGCGTAGGTGTTCTTTTCCGGCAGCAGTCCCTTTCCCCTGACGACGGGGAACCGCACATATATTGAAGGGGACTTCTTTTCACTGTATTCCACCTCGGCCTCGGCCAGGGCTGTCTCGCAATCGGCGCACCAGTACACGGGCTTCAGCCCTTTGTATATATATCCGCGCTTGGCCATTTCGCCGAAGGCGCCTATCTGGGCAGCCTCGAAGTGGGGCATCAGTGTGAAATAGGGGTTGTCCCAATCCCCCCTGACTCCCAGGCGCTTGAACTCAGCTTTCTGTATTTCCACGAACTTCAATGCGTATTCCTTGCATTTGCGGCGGAATTCCACCGGGTGCACGGCATGCCTGTTAATACCCATATCCTTTATGGCCTGCTGCTCAATGGGCAGTCCGTGGGTGTCCCACCCCGGAACGTATGGCGAATTGTATCCGGCCATGGTGTGGTATTTGACCACAATGTCCTTAAGCACTTTGTTCAGGGCCGTGCCCAGGTGGATGTGCCCATTGGCGTAAGGCGGCCCGTCGTGCAAAATGAATTTGGGCCGGCCGGCGTTCTTTTGGGAAACCAAACCGTAAATATCTATTTCATCCCAGAATTTCAATATTTCCGGCTCCCTCCCGGGCAGGTTCGCCCGCATGGGAAAATCGGTTTCAGGCAGGTTCAGCGTTTTACTGTAGTCCATTTCAAACCTCCCGTTAAAGCCGCCCTGCCGGGCGGCGGAACTTGGAATACGGCGCCACAATCAAAGAAAAACCCGGGCCGGGGTCCGGGCTTCATCCGGCTGCAGCTCCAACGGCAGTACCGGCTCCATGCTTGCCACCTACGGCCTGCCGCTTTGGAAGCCGGAGGTGGGATGCTGGATTCTCAAAAGCTAAGATAAAGCACCATTCTTACTATTATGCTCTTCAAAAGGCCCAGGGCCAGAAAAGCAGCGATGGGGGATATATCAATAACGCCGATGGGAGGGATAATCCTCCTGAAAAATCCCAGCACCGGCTCGGTGGTCTCGTAAATGAACCGGATCACGGGCTGATAGGGGTTGTGCCTGACCCAGGAAAGCAGTATTCTCGCCACCATCAGCGCCATGTAAACTTCAAAGGCAATATCAATTATTGTTACTAAAGCCAAAATCCACCACTCTCCTACTTGATGCCTCCTGAAATCTCCCTGGACCTTCCGGTGGCGGCCTCCACCGTTCCCATCATTATTCCCCGGATGCCACGGCTTTCCATGACATATAGCCCCTCAACGGTGGTGCCGCCCGGGGTGGTCACCATATCCTTGAGCTGTCCCGGATGCCGGCCCGTTTCCAGCATCATTTTGGCTGATCCCATCATGGTCTGGGCAGCCAGCAGGGAGGCCACATCTCTGGGCAGACCCATTCTCACTCCGGCATCGGCCAGGGCCTCCAGAATCACAAACATATATGCCGGGCCACTGCCGCTCAGGCCCGTAACGGCGTCCATCATGGACTCGGAAACCTCCACCGCCCGGCCGACGGCGCCGAATATAGCCAAGGCCCTTTCCACATCCTCCCTCCGGGCGCCGGTTCCGGGGCAGACGGCGCTCACCCCCGCCCCCACCAGGGCCGGAGTGTTGGGCATCACGCGGACCAAGGCGGCATTACCGCCGGCAGCTGACTCCAGTTTTTTTACGGATATGCCGGCAGCTATGGAAATTACTGTCTGTCCGGCCTTGAAACTGCCGGCCGCCTCCATCAGCACCGGCAAAACAACGCCCGGCTTAACGGCCAGAACAACCACATCCGTCAACCGGACCAGTTTCCCATTATCACACAGAGTATTGATATTTAATGATTCCCTTAATTGCTCCAGCCTTTCCCCGTTTACATCGGAAACATACAGATCCCGGGGGGCCACCGCGCCGCTGCCGCTCAGTCCGGCCAGCAGCGACCCTGCCATGGCCCCCCCCCCGATAAAACCTATTTTCAAACCCGTCAAGGACATAGACCCATCTCCGTTCTTGGCGTTCATACCGACTAATAATCACCGCATCCAGGACAAAAGCCCCCGTTCCCTCAACTGCTCCCCCACTTCACCGGAGATGTCCATGTTGCTCGGCACGAAGAGGAAGATCCCGCTGCCCACCTTTTGCAGGCTGCCGTTCAGCGCATATGTGGCGCCGCTTACGAAATCCACAACCCTCCGGGCCAGTTCCGGATCGGCCTTTTCCAGGTTGACAATGACCGGCCGGCGGTTTTTCAGGTTGTCCGCCAGCGACTGGACATCCTCGTAAGCCCTGGGCTCGGACACCACCACTTTGAGCTGGCGCTGGGCATGCAGATTCAATACCTGCCCCTTTCGCCGGCCTAATTGCGCGGCCTCCTCTTCATCCCGCAGCTTGCTGCTTTCCCGGGCCTTTTCATCATCGTCCGCGGACTCGTCTTCAAATCCTATCATCCCGAGAACCCTGTCCATCAGCTTTCTTGGCAAGTTGAAGCCCCCTCCCTTCCATGTCGCCGGCTCACCCGTTTCACCGGCCACCAAAAATGCCGGTACCCACCCTAATCATATTGGAACCCTCTTCCACCGCCACCCGGTAGTCCCCGGTCATCCCCATGGAAAGATATTCCATGGGTACCTCCGGGACCTGTTGTTTTATGCGCACAAAAAGTTCTTTCAGTTTCCTGAATACAGGCCTCGCCTCCTCGGGATCATCCACCAAAGGCGCCATGGTCATCAGGCCCCTGACGGAAACCCCGGGCAGGTCAGTTGCCGCAGAGGCGATGAATTCAGCGGCCTCCCCGGGACCCAGGCCGTGTTTGGATTTTTCACCGGAAACATTGACCTGGACCAACGCCTCTGAAATCACACCGGCCTCCCCGGACCGCCTGTTTATTTCCAGGGCCAGTTTCCAGGAGTCCAGGGAATGGATCAGGTATATTTTACCCACCAGCGGCTTTACTTTATTTGTCTGCAAATGTCCAATGAAGTGCCACCGTACGCCGGAGCCGACCAGCGGCTGCTTGGCCAGCAGTTCCAGCACCCTGTTTTCACCAAGATCCCCGACACCCTCCCCCACGGCCGTTGAAATCAAATCCACATTAACATTTTTAGTTACCGCTATTATTTTAATTTCGGCGGGATTGCGCCCCGCCTTGACTGCCACTGCAAAAACTTCCCTCCGCAGCCTGGTCAGATTTTCCCTTATTCCGGCGCCGTCCATTTCACCCACCTGCCCCGTAAATAGCTTACACTGCATTCCTTATTCTGTCATAATCCAGAATTCAGAATCCAGGAGGGGACCGGCGGTGATTTGCCTGCAGTTTTGTACCCGCAAAAACCAGCATATCCACCCTGGAGGGGTTCAATACCCCTTCCAGTCCGTCGGTCAGGCACACCACCACCCCGGCCCTGGGAGCCCCGACCGGAACAGGTTTGACAATAGGCCCCGAATCCCCGGCCATGATTAAGTTGTATTGTTCATCTCCCGCAACTTCCGGAAAAAATTTTCAGTCAGTTTTTGCTATTCGACGGTCAGCAATTATTTCCTGCGAAAAAAACCCTAAAATAGGGCGGTGGAAAAAAATTACCCCAAAGTGTCTATCCGAACCTTCCGGTTATATAATCCTCGGTCCTCCGGTCCCCCGGGCGGGTGAATATTATTTCGGTATCACCGTATTCTATAAGCTCGCCGTTCAAGAAAAAGGCGGTGCTGTCCGACACCCTGGCAGCCTGCTGCATGTTGTGGGTGACTATCACTATGGTGTAATCCTGCTTCAAAACCTGTATCAATTCTTCTATTTTAAGGGTGGAGATGGGATCCAGGGCCGAGCTGGGCTCGTCCATCAGCACCACTTCGGGCTCCACCGCCAGCAGGCGGGCGATGCACAGCCTCTGCTGCTGCCCCCCGGACAACCCCAGGGCCGGCCGGTAGAGCCGATCCTGCACCTCATCCCAAAGGGCCGCGCCCCTCAGGCTGATCTCAACAATCTCGTCCAGTTTCTTTTTGTTTTTAATGCCGTGTATCCGGGGACCATAGGCAACGTTGTCGTACACAGACATAGGAAAGGGGTTGGGCCTCTGAAAAACCATGCCCACCCTCTTCCGCAGCGCCACCACGTCGATACCGGGCTGGTATATATCCTGTCCGTCAAGCAACACCCGTCCCTCCACCCTCACCCCCTCGTACAGATCATTCATCCTGTTCAGGACCCTCAAGAAGGTTGATTTTCCGCAGCCTGAGGGCCCGATGAGGGCGGAGATCCGGTTTTCCTTTATTCTCATGGTAACGTCCTTAAGCGCCTGAAAGTCCTTGTAAAAAAAATTCAGACATTCCACTTCTATTTTATTGCCTCTCATCAGTTCCTCCTCGGGAAATTTTTGCCGTTCCCCTTCTGAAAGCTGAATCCGGCCGCTCACGCTTGCCAAGGCATAAGAAAAAACAGGGAAGGCTTTTTGTCATATTAGCAGGACAGTATTGTCCGCCTGTTAGGCCTTTGTTAAAAATGCATTAACCCGACTCCCTGAATCTGTACCCCACACCCCGGACGGTTTCAATAAACTGGGGACAGTCCGGTATTTGTTCAAATTTTTGCCGTATATGGCGGATATGAACATCCACTGTCCTGGAATCCCCGGTATAGTCGTAGCCCCATATTTTTTCCAGCAGATAATCCCTGGAAAAAACCTTTCCGGGCTCCATGGCCAAAAACCTCAGCAGTTCAAATTCCTTGGGGGTCAGGTCCTGGCGCACCCCGTCCACCACCACCAGGAATTTGCTCTGGTCAATTGATAGTTTCCCGTGCGTGATAACGCCTCCATCGTTCTTGAACGCATCGCTTTCTTCCTGTTGCCTGCGCAGCCTGGCCTTGATCCGGGCCAGCAGCTCCCTTATACTGAAGGGCTTGGTAACGTAGTCGTCGGCCCCCATCTCCAGGCCCAGGACCTTGTCCAGTTCCTCACCCCGGGCGCTGATCATAATGATGGGTATCTTGCGGGTGGAATCATTCTGTCGCAGGGCCCGGCAGACGGACAGACCGTCAAAACCCGGCAGCATAACATCCAGCAGGACAAGGTCCGGCTTTTCACTCCTGGCGACCTCCACCGCTGTTTTACCGTCTGCAGCCGCCAGCACTTTATAGCCTTCCTTCTCCAGGTTATACCTGATCAATTCCAGTATATGCTGTTCATCATCCACCACCAAAATACTGAACAATAAAACACCTCCCCGGGAGGCTGCGATGCACCCTTGACGATTCCTGAAAAAATTTAAAACGGACTACCTTAAGGTAATCAGCGATGCCATTCTGCCGCACATACCGGACTGCCCCCGGTAGGAAAAAAACAGCTCGGGGTTGCACATGGTGCACAGTCCCGAAACAGCTATGGACTGCGGCCTTAACCCGGCCTCCTCCAGCACAGCCCTGTTCAGCCCGGGCAGATCCAGCCTCCAGCGGTCCGGACCGGCCGGCAAAGCAAAGGTCGGAAGATCGAATCCTCCGGCGTATAGTGCATCAATAACGGGCCGATCCACTTCATAGCAGCAGGGACCGATGGATGGGGCTATGGCCGCCAGGCAGTCCCCGGGATCGCTGCCGAAGGAGCGGGCCATGGTCACCAAGGCCACTGCGGCTATCCGGGACACTGTTCCCTTCCACCCGGCATGCGCCAATCCAACGGCCCCCTTCACCGGGTCCAGTATCAATAGCGGAACGCAGTCGGCGTAATAACTGGAAAGCAGCACACCCGGCCGGCCGGTGACCAGAGCGTCGCATCCCGGTATGGCCCCGCCGCAGTCCCGGGACCCCATGCCCCGGTGGGACCAGGTGACCACCTGCACGTGGGCGCCGTGTACCTGCTGCCCGCACACCATGTCCTCCAGTCCGGCCCCCAGCGCCGCGCAGGCCCGCCTGCGGTTTTCCAGCACCGCCCCCTCCAAGTCCCCCACGTGCAGGGCCATATTCAATGATTTGTAAGTACCCCGGCTGACCCCGCCCTGCCGTGTGGTGAAGGCGTGAACCACCATCCCCGTGCGGGCCAGAATATCAAAGGTCAGATATTTCAAGTCTCCGTATTCATTCAATGTGTACCCCGGCAAATACTCCTACCCTTCCTCCTTACACCGCTTCCCTTTTACCCAACTTATCCAAAAGGCCTATTAGATCATCCAGCTGTCTCATTATGGCGGCATAATTTTCCTGGCCCTTGCCCTCCTCCAGCAGGCGCTGCAGTTTGGCCGCCACCTTCGAGTGGGTGTTCAGTATCTGATCCTCGGTAAAAACAATGCCCGGTGTAATGTCGTAAGAATCCAGCCACTTGGGAATTACCGGCTCCACACCGAACCTCCCCCTGATCAGCCCGGCCAGGACACTTGCAGCGCCAGGCTCACCGTGCACCAGGAATATATTCCCGGGAAGGGCCGAAAACTGGGCCAGCCAGTCCAGGAGTTCCTTCTGATCCGCATGGGCGGAATACCCTTCGATCTGCCTGATTCCGGCCCTCACCCTCACATCCTCTCCGTGAATGCGTATAAACTCGGCCCCTTCTATCAAGCGCCGGCCCTTCGTCCCCGGCACCTGATAGCCCACGAAAAGAATGGTGCTTTCGGGCCTCCAGAGATTGTGTCTCAGGTGGTGTTTTATCCTCCCGGCGTCACACATGCCGCTGGCCGACAGTATCACAGCCCCCTTCCCGAGATTGTTCAGGGCCATGGACTCCTCGGTGGTCCGGGAATACTTCAGGTTAGGCATTTCAAAGGGATTGTGGGCATGGCACATTATTTTCCTGGCTTCATCGTCAAAACAATACTGGTGCATCTTGAATACTTCCGTGGCCGCTATGGCCATGGGACTGTCGATGTAAACTTCCATGGGCGGAAAGCGCCCTTCCCCGACCAGCAGGCTGATGTCGTACAGCAATTCCTGGGTACGTTCCACTGCAAAGGCGGGAATAATCAGGTTGCCGCCCTTGCGGTATGTTTCCCACGCCACATCGTGAAGATGTTCCAGTCTGTCTCCCGCGCCACTGTGCAGGCGGGCGCCGTATGTGGACTCCATGACCAGACAGTCGGCCTCGGTCACTGAGGATGGATCTTCCACGAAGGGCTTGCCGTTTTTCCCTAGATCCCCGGTGAAAACCAGCTTGGTCTGCCGGACCCCCTCCCGGACCCAGATTTCAAGCATGGCGGACCCCAGAATGTGACCGGCATTGATAAACCTCACCTTTATTTCAGGCGTCAGGTCCACCGTTTCGCCGTAGGAAACCCGGTAAAATTTCCTCAGGCAGGCGCCGGCCTCTTCCGCCGTGTATATGGGGGACAGCAAGGGGCGTCCGGTTCTCTTGTTTTTGCGGTTCAGCCGTTCTATCTCCATCTCCTGAATATAGCCACTGTCGGGCAGCATCACAGCGCAGAGATCCACTGTGGCTGACGTGGCAAAAATTTTACCGTTGAAGCCGTGTTTTACTAATTTTGGAATAAGGCCGCAATGATCTATATGGGCGTGGGTCAACAGCAGGAAATCCACGGAGGATGGTTCAACGGAAAACTTCTGATAGTTGCGATCCCTTATGGCCCTAGCGCCCTGGAACATACCGCAGTCCACCATTACCCTGGTAAAGCCGGTTTCGATCAAAAAGCTGGACCCGGTCACCGTCCCAGCCGCACCTAGAAATCTAAGCTTCATTGCCAGTCTCCTTTACAATCCCCAAAGCTGATAATAAATATTTCCCCCTAATCCCCTCAATTCCTCCCTGTCCGTTCAGAGAACGGCAAAATTCCGCGCTCCCTTGACACCGAAATGATTAATGCTTAATCTTATTGTTGAGGAAGGAGGCTTTCAAAATGCCCATATACGAATTCAAATGCCAAAGCTGCGGGCATAGATTCGAAAAATTATGCAACCTTGGGGACTCGGGAGAAAATCTGGATTGTCCCCGGTGCGAAACCACCGGCCCCCGGCGGGTGATGAGCGGCTTTGCCGCCAAAACCTCCGGCAAAGGCGGGGACGGGCCCTCCGGAGGAATGTCCGGAGGTTCGGGCTGCGGCGGTTGCACATCTGCCAGCTGCGGCTCCTGCGGACACTGAAAAAGATGCAAGGCGCGGCAAAAAGCATCAGCTTAAACATTCAAAAAACACGTCATCGATAAGAACGGAGTTATTATTGCCGCTTTCGGGAATAAAGCCGAACCGGGCCTGCAGCCTACGCGTTCCGGGAGGGGTAAAACCGGTGGTCAGACTGAACTGAACAAAGTTTTCAGGCACATAATCCTCGGTGTATTCCGGGTCCGCCGTACCAATAAGCTGATCGGCGGCGTTGAAGAAAAAAACCCTGGTTCTGAAGCGGAAATTGCTGCCGGGTGGAATATTGGGCACCTCCCGGATCCAAAAAGAAAGCCTGTAAACCCTCCCCGGCAGCCCGGAAACATTCTGGGCCAGCAATGCCATGCGCAGCGGGTCGGTCCCCATCCTGGCCGAGTACCTTCCGGTCCGGCGGATGTTCTCCTGGCGCGAAACATTTTCACCCTGCCATCCGGGCGGAGGCGCGCCGGGGTCCGGCCAGAATTCAAACCCGGCGTTTTCCAGCAGATTGACGCCCGGGCGGCACACCCCGGGCGACGGGACCGGTGTGGGGGCAGGCGTGGGAATCACACCCCGGGTAATCACAATTTCCGTGGCGACAAACTGGCTTCTTAAATCCCGGGCCCAGTTATAGCCCCGGATATTGATGGTCTGGGGGAGCACCAAGTTGCCCTGCTGGTCCCGCTGATCCCAGGCGGCCCTGAAAACCTGACTCTGTCCGGGCCTTAGTGTTATCACAACGGCCTGTTGGATGAAAACCCTGTCCCGGGACCACCTCCAGACCACCGTCCCGTCTGCCCGCACGGCTTCAAACTCAAATCTCTGGCCTGTGGTGTAGAAAAGCGGCTTGGGGATATTGGAAATATTCACTTTAAAGAGGTTGATGCTTACCGGCTCACCCCGCCTGTACCTGATCCTGTCGGTGGCCAGGACATACAAAAGGCCGTCCACGACCCTGCTGCTGACGCTGCGTTCATTGCCGGCCTCAATACCTTCCAGGCTGACCAGAAGGGTCTGGCCCGCAAAAATTGTATCGGGATCCGCAATCTGATTCAGGTCCACCAAGCTCTGCACCGTGACACCAAGCCGCCGGGCGATGGAAGAAAGGGTATCTCCCGGCATTACCGTATATAATTGGGGCAAAGCATATACCTCCTTTCATCGGGGGCAATAATGCTATACCATAATATGACACAGTGAGGAAAAGGGTGCCGGCAGAATTAAAAAAGCCGCCCTTGCGGGCGACTGGAATCCAAGAGCCAAGAAAAGCGATTTCATCGCCTAATAGCTAAAAAAGGTATCGCTTTTCTTGTTCGCTAGGGGCTGCCGCCCCTTCGACGGACGCTGCGCGTCCTGGGCACCCCGCAATCGTAAGGGGGCGCACCCCCTTACAAACCCCCATGTATAGAAAACTTGTCCACAAGTAATAATGCAAGCATAGTTTCCTATACATAAATAAAGCCGGGGAGTTCCTCCCCGGCCGGCCAAAGCACTGCCGCACACGGCTCATTTCGGCAGCTTAATCAAAAGGGTGATGATTATTCCCGCAAAACCCAAACCCATTGTGGCAAACAAGCGCATTGTCCACTTCTGGTTGGCTTCCATTTTGTCAAAAACCGTTCTTTCCAAAGCCCTGAAATCCTGACCCAGGCTACCTGTCCCCTGTTTCAGTCCCGCTATTTCCTGCTTCAAGAAACCGGTCTCCTGCTTAAGGCCGGCCACCTCCTGCTTGAGGCCGGCCACCTCCTGCTTGAGGACTCCGGTTTCCTGCTTGAGTCCGGCCATCTCCTGCCACAAAGCGCCGGTCTCTTTTTTTATTTCGTCCCGCAATTTCACTTCCGCCTGTTTTATATCGTCCCGCAGCCGGTGCTCCATGTTGTCCATCCGGTTGACCAGAAAAATAAGCGGGTCGGGTGGCCGGCGTTCCCAGCCGTCTTCTGACGCTGCGGCAATTTCTCTCTTCACCTCTTCCATACTTAAGCCACCTCCCGACTCCAATATAGCACAGCCCGCCGGACTATACAACTACAGTTCTTTTGCATTGGGGGCGCTGTCAATTACATCCGCCAGTCAACCAGCACAATGCCTTTTGACCCGAGGGAAGCCTTAACGTCAATCACCCGCTGGTTGGCCGACCCCCGGAATACCAGCCCCGGGTCCCGCCGCTCCTCAATATAGGGCCCGTCCACCAAAATGTCGGTGTTCTGCAAAAGACATTTAACACCCCCGTCCGTTTCCGCCATAACCAATAACCGCTCCCAGGCGTAGCCGGTATAGACGACTACGTCCCTGCCCCGCTCCCTGACCAGCCGGGCCAGCTCCGCCAGGGGCCCGGACTGCAGGAAAGGCTCCCCTCCGCTTAAAGTGACTCCCTGCAGCAGGAGGTTTGCAGCTATGTCTTCCATGAGTTCCAGGATGGACACCTCCCTGCCGCCGGCCGGGTCCCATGTGCCGGGGTTGTGGCAGCCCCGGCAGCGATGCGGGCAACCCTGGACAAATATGACATAACGGAGGCCCGGGCCGTCCACCACACTTTCGCCCGCCACTCCGGCAATACGGATTGTTTCCATGAGATCAGCCCCGTAGAAATGCTTCCATATGGCTTTGCTTATTTCCGCCCCACGGGCGGCTCACCTGGGCCCTCACCCGCCGCCGCAGGCATGTTCCGCCGGAATTCCGGTGATGCCCTCCTGTATCTTGGAATTAACCCTTTCCAGCATTTCGTGAAACTGCAGCCTGGACTGATAATACCGCTTAACCATCTGGTTGGACATGGCCCTTTCCTCGGCCTCCCTGAGGATATTCATGTGCTCCCCGGTCAGTTCCCGCCCCTGCACCTGCATCCGGTAGTATGTATGCTGCAGTTCCTGGTATTCGTTGGCCGCTTTACGGGCGGCGGAGTCGGCCGACACAGCCTGCTCGGCCTCTTTCATATTCTTGAACTCCTCGGTCCTGGCAATGCCCCTGCCCAAATCAACGGCCTGGTCAAAAATCGACAATATAAACACCTCCAAATAATAATTATTCTCCAAAAAGGCCGGGAAATCCTTCCCATATCAACACATCACCGCCGCCCTCATCTTCTTCGCCGCTTCTTATCTTTTCCCGCCGGCCCCTTCAATATGGCCAGGACCAGCAGAAAAGCGGGGATGATATACTCAAAAACATAAGCGAAGGGAGGAAAGCCCTCTATTATATAAGCCAGCATCTCCACAGAGTTCTCCGACACATGCATGGACAGGGCGGCCAGTATCACCCCCACGGGAAACACCAGGGGCCGGTAGTCGCTGATATTTGCCAGCTGGGCGGATCCCAGTACGGCAGTGTAATAAAAGACACCTATTTTTCCAAACATGCCCACCACCCATATGGCCACCAGCACCGATTCTATCCTTTCCACAAAATTGGCCACGCTCACCTGCCGGACCAGGGAAAAGGTGGGGGTGGTCATGCGCCCCACCGCATCCCCGAACACCACAGTATTTACAACGGCATCGGCGGCAAGGACCAGCCCGATGAACACCACGGCCGTGACGGCGCAACGCCCCCCCTGATCCGGACTGGCCAGAAAGGGAAAAAACATAGCCAGGAGAACAATTTCCCCCCGCCAGCCGATGGGGGGAAGGGAGGCCCTGATCACCGGCTTAAAGCCGTTTTCCAGCACGGGCAGCAAACTGTCTAATCTCATGTCCTGGGCGGTCAACAAAATTGTGACTAAAAACAAAAAAACAATGGCGGGGATGGTAAGCTCCATGATCCTGGCCAGTATCTCCAGCCCGCCCCGGATGGCCCAGGCGCACAAAAAAATAATCACGGCGTGAAAAACCAATAGCGGTGTGAGGGGCATGACCATGGTGACCATCAGCTCCCCGAATTCCCTGATAATCACACCGTTGGTATGCAGAAAAAAGAAAATATAGAAAAATCCCGCCGCTCTGCCCGGCCACGTACCCAGAAGGGTCTGCAGATACTGAATGATGGTTTGGCCGGGAAACCTCCGGGCCAGGGAAGACACCACCAGGGCCAGGCAGATTCCCGGCAGGGTGGCCACCAGCGGGGCCATCCAGGCGTCGCGCCCGGCGAAATGGGCGGTTATGCCCGGCAGGAAAATAATAGCCGTGGCGCCCACCAGGTTGAATAACAGATAGACCGTCTGGGAGCAGGATATTTTACCCCGTTCGACCATGCTTTAGGTTCTCCAGTTCACAAAATATACAGTGGCAGAACACAAATGATTCATGTAATGTTTATAATGTCCTTTAACTGATGGCGTATGCTTTTTTTGGGAACCGGAAAGTTTTATGGCGCCGGTGGCAAATACAGCATAAAATGATTCCCTCCGTCGGATATTAAATATAGTCACTTTTATATTAATGACGGTGAAACAAAGCATGTTCCGGATGTTTAAAAAAGCAACCGCAAAGACGAAGGTCGATTCCTGCCGGGACGGGAGACAGCCCCAGTCCGGCAATTTGAAAATAATTCCGGTGGCTTCAAGTCTCGGCCAAAATCTGAAGATACTGGATTCCCTCCTGGGCCGGAACACAGACATAATCTTCAGGCGCTTCAGGCTGGGCCTGGCGGGCCGGGAGGAGGCCGCCGTCGTTTACGCCGACGGAATGATCAAAACAGAGGCCATCAACGGTGACATAATCAAGCCCCTGATGCTGGAGTCCCGCATGGCCGGACTGGGGGCCGGCCGGGGAAACCTGCCGGAATTTATAAAAAACTCCGTCTTGAGCGCCTCCAACGTCATGGAGGCCCGGACCATGGACGGAGTCGTCAACGGAGTGCTGTACGGCAGCGCGGCGCTGATCATCGACGGGCATGACACGGCCCTGGTCATTGACAGCAAGGGCTGGATCAGCCGGGGGGTCACCGAACCCGAGTCCGAAGTACTGGTCAGGGGATCCCGGGAGGGATTCAGCGAAACACTGCGCGTCAACACCTCCATGATCCGCCGCAGGCTAAGGAGCCCCGGCCTGGTGCTGGAGGACATGAATATCGGCCGGGTCAGCCGTACCGAAGTGACCATCGCCTACATCCGGAACATCGCCGACCCGGCCCTGGTGGAAGAGGTCGGCAGGCGCCTGGGGCGAATAGACATCGACGGCGTGCTGGAAAGCGGCTACCTGGAGGAGCTCATTGAAGACAGCCCCTACTCCCCCTTTCCCCAGGTGTTGCACACCGAGCGCCCGGACCGGGTGGCGGCGGCCCTGCTGGAAGGGCGGGTGGCCATCCTCACCGACGGCACGCCCTTCACCTTGATCGTGCCGTCTGAATTTATCTCCTTCATGCAGTCCCCGGAGGACTACAACGAGCGCTATATACTGGGCACCGCCGTGCGCTGGCTGAGATACCTGAGCTTTGCCGCATCGCTGCTGCTGCCCTCCCTGTACATCGCCATCACCACCTTTCACCAGGAGATGATCCCCACCCACCTTCTAATCAGCCTGGCCTCCGCCAGGGAGGGGGTGCCCTTCCCGGCCCTGGCGGAGGCCCTGCTGATGGAATTCACCTTTGAAGCCCTGCGGGAGGCCGGCATCCGGCTGCCCCGGGCCGTGGGACAGGCGGTGAGCATAGTGGGGGCCCTGGTCATCGGCCAGGCCGCCGTGCAGGCAGGAGTGGTGTCGCCGCTGATGGTCATCGTGGTGGCCCTTACCGGCATCGCCTCCTTTATCAACCCGGCCTTCAATATCGCCCTCACCATGCGCCTGCTCCGCTTTCCCATGATGCTGCTGGGGGCCACCCTGGGCCTTTTCGGGGTGATGGCGGGAATACTGGCCATTCTCATACACATGTCAGGGCTGCGGTCCTTCGGGGTGCCCTACCTGGCCTCCCTGGCGCCCCTGCACACCGGAGACCTGAAGGATGTGGCGGTGAGGGCCCCCTGGTGGGCCATGAAAAAGCGCCCCGCCGAAACCGGCAAGGCCAACCCCCGCCGCCAGCCCCCCGGTCTTAAACCATCCCCTCCGGAACCCGGCGGAACGGGAGGTTGACCAAATATGGCGGGCGCCGGACTGAAAAGAATAAATCTCTTTTTAAGTCTGTTCGTTGTTTTTGCGGCCCTTTTCACGCAGCCCGGCTGCTGGGACCAGCGGGAGGTGGAGCGGCTGGGCCTGGTGCTGGCCACCGGCGTTGACATGGCCCCCGGAGGCCGGATAAAGGTGATTTTACAAAACATAAACCCCTCGGCCATGGCAAGGGGTGTGGTGGGGGCCGGGGGGGGAGGGGGAGGGGCGGGGGCCGGCAAACCGTACAGCAACCGCAGCACAGAGTCGGAAACAATATTCGAGGGCATCCGGGATCTCTCCCGCCAGACCCCCCGCCAGCTTTTCTTCGCCCACAACCAGGTCATACTGGTCACCGAAAGGCTGGCCCGGGAGCGGGGGCTGGAAGAAGTGCTGGACTTCTTCGAGCGCAACCCCCAGGTCCGGCGCACCACATGGTTTCTGATAGCCAAAGGTGACCTGGAGACCCTGCTGGATGAGCCGGAACCCCTGGAGCAAATTCCGGCCCAGCGCATATTCGACATAATAAACGAGCAGCACCTGACCTCCCGGTATGCGGCCCGGAGGCTGGAGGATTTCCTGGAGATGATGGAAAGCGACGGCACCCACCCTTACACCGCGATGATTGAGAGGATCAAAAACCCGGCGGCACCCCCGGAGCACCGCAACCGGCTGGCCGAGGGACACCTGGCGGAACCCCACCAGACCATCAAAATAAACGGCACCGCCATTTTCCGCCGGGACAGAATGGCGGGCCAGCTGAACCCCGGAGAAAGCCGGGGACTGTTGTGGGTAAAGGGGGAGGTCCGGGGAGGGACAATGGAAATACCCAACCCCGGACAAAAAGACCGGACCGTCACCCTGGAAATACTGCGGACAAAGACGAAACTGGAGCCGGCATTAAGGGACGGCCGGATATACATGAAGGTGGCGGTCAAAGTGGATAGCAACCTGGCGGAAACCACCGGCCCCCTGGATCTTTCCAAGCCGGAAACCATCAATAAACTGGAAAAACTGCAGAACGGCGCCGTCCAGAAAGAGATTGAGTCCGTCCTGGCCAAGGCCCAGCAGGAATACGGGGTGGACATATTCGGCTTCGGCCAGGCGGTGCACCGTAAATATCCCCGGCAGTGGAAGGAAATGAAGGGCCGCTGGTCCGGACTGTTCCCCGGGGTGGAGGTGCAGATACTGGTGGACAGCAAAATCCGCCGCACCGGCATGATCACCAAGCCCGTGGAGCCCAAACAGCGGTGAAAGAGGAGAGGGAAGACGGTGATATTTTTGTTAAGCGCAATATTCATAGCCATAATAGCCTATGAAGCCCCCGCCCTGGTCAGAAAAAAAATGTGGCGGGAACTGGCCGCCTTCGGCGTGCTGATGATCATCGGCATGATTTACAGCTACGGTCAGGTGCTGGATCTGCCCCTGCCCAACCCCACCGAGGGCATCATGTATATATTTAAGCCCGTGAGCCGGTACCTGGAAAAAATACTATCCTAGAAATACCTTATACTGAGTGGATTATTCTGCCGGAATTCAGAATTCAGAACGGGCAGGCCGGAGGCATACAGCATGTTGGAAAAAGGAAAAATATCCCCCCGGCAGGCAATGTGGCTGATAATTTCCTTTCTGCTGGGCAGCGCCATTATACTCATCCCCTCCGCCGTGGCCGCGGAGGCCCGCCAGGACGCATGGCTGGCCATTATGCTGGCCACGGCGGCGGGCCTATTCATCATCGCCGTCTACACCTCCCTGGCCTTGAGATTTCCCGGAAAGAATTACATACAGTTGTGCGAAATAATACTGGGAAAATATCCGGGCAGCCTGGCCGGCCTGGCCTTCATCTGGCTCGCCCTGCACCTGGGCAGCCTGGTGGTGAGGAATTTCGGCGATTTTCTAAACGCCACCATCCTCCAGCACACCCCCATGGCGGCGGTAAACGCCATTGTTTCCCTGCTGGCGGTCATGACGGTGAAAAAAGGGCTGGAAGTGATGGCCAGGGTAAATGACCTTCTGCTGCCTCTTTTGTTGGCTTTTATACTGTTTTTGACCGTAGTCGTTTTGTCTGATGCGGATGTCCAAAAACTTTTACCGGTGTTGGAAAACGGCATCCGGCCGGTAATCAGGGGCGCCCTTCCCGCCATAGGCTTTCCCTTCGCCGAGACGGCTCTGTTCACCATGATCATACCCTGCCTCCACCGGCCCGGGGAGGCCAGGAGAAGCCTGCTGCTGGGGGGCCTGGCCGGAGGAGCGCTGCTGCTGGTGATTGTCCTGCAGACATTGCTGGTGATGGGGCCCGCAAGCTCTGCCAAAAATTGGTATCCAACCCTGGAGGCCGTGTTTTTAGAGCGCGCTGAGGTCATAATAATCATCAACTGGATTTTTTTCGGATTCATGAAAATAACCGTCTGCCTTTACGCCTTCGCCCTGGGGCTGGCCCAGTGGGCCGGACTGAAAGAATACAGGCCCCTGGCCCTGCCGGCCGGGGTGATTATGGCGGCCCTATCCATGTACGTTTACGACAGCTATGTGGAGGAGGCGGCCTTTGCCGCCAAAATATGGTTCCCCTACGCCATGCCGGTGACATTGATAATCCCCCTGGCAATGCTCATTATTGCCAGGGCCAGGGAAAAGGACACAAGGGGCGGCGGTTAATTCTCCGCGCCGGTTTTCCGGGTTGACCAACCCATTATGTCATACACTATTCAGTAGCCCGCCCAGGCCTCAACGAACTGTACAAAGGCCAAGGCTGCCCCGGCCGCAGCCCACCCGCCGGTTATCACCTTGAAATATACCAGGAGCAACAGCGCCGCCCCCGCCACGGCCCTGATTATCCTGTCCATATCGCCCAGGTTCTTTTCCCGGTCCATGTGCAATTTTATCCGCACCTCCTATGAGAATGGCTTAAAAGATATTCTTCAAAGTTATGGACTCCTTTTCTGGAATGCGCTTGATCATCAGCCTCAATTCCGCCAGCTGCCCCCGGGAAAGGGCGGCGTCCCGGGAGGCTACGTACTCCTTCAGCCTGGCCGTGGCGGACTCAATGCTGTCCATTTCCTGGTGATCCAGCAGGGCCGGCCACCAGCCGGCCTTTTTTTTCCAGATTCTATCCAGCTCACCGGCTTTGTCCAGGGCGTCCTCCCATTTATTTTTATTTATATCCCCGGCCACCCTGTCAATGTGGTGCAGCAGTTCCACCGACGACGACGCCAGCAGGTGGTTTGTCCAAAGGCCCGCCGACACCACCGCGGCGAAAACAATCACCAGCCCCAGCAGTAAACGCATGCCGGAATATCCTCCCATTCCCTATCCCGCCCTGGACTTGGCCTGGAAAAACAGCCTTCCCCCGGTGTCGAGACAGGCGAAAAGAACCTCTTTGAAGCTGTTAATATTTAATTTTTGCAGCTCCGATTTCAGCCATTCCTCACTGAGGTTGATCTTTTCGAGATTTTTCCTGAACACATGGCCATCAATAACCAGTGTCACAGGCAGGCCTTCATATTTTGTGGGCAAGTTCATATCTTCCGGAATTACCGGCCTTTTCTGGGATTTCGGAATGACGCTCAACTCCCCGCTGGTTTCCAGTATGGCGAACTCCACATCGGCGATATTGGGCATGTTCTTGGCCCTCAGCTGCTCCAGCAGCTCGTTGATGTTATACCGCAGGCGGCGCAGCTCCTCTTCCACTATTTTCCCGTTTTCAATCAGCACGCTGGGTGCGCCGCAAATCATTCCCCGGGCCCGCTCACTTTTCAGGGCGGTGAAAGATAAAGCCACATGAATCACTATCAGGGTCAGAATTGGCACCAGGCCGCCGGCCAGGGGCACGGCGGTGTTTTCCATGGGAATCGTGGCCAGGGCCGACAGCATAATAACAATCACCAGCTCATAGGGCTGCAGCTGGCCCACCTGTCTTTTGCCCATCAGCCTGAGCCCCACCACCACCACGGTGAATAAAATAAACGTCCTGATAATTCCCAAAACCATAACCGGCCTTCTCCCAAAATATTTTTTTTATGGTGTACCGGGGATGCAGAATATATTCCGCCGAATTTCGCACAAAATAAAAAAGCACTGATAGTGCTTGCCCTTCTTGAACGTCATTATGAAGTCACCCACAATATCCGGAGGGGATATGATGGCCAGGGACCCCAAGAAAAAGCCGCTGACGCCTGAACAGAAAAGGTACGCCCGGATGGCCGGGGACTTGGCGCCCAGGCCCCGGTACCTGAAAAACGCATTGCTGGCCTACATTTCAGGCGGCATCGTCTGCATTGCGGGACAATTTTTCACCGATTTCTACAGGGTGACCATGAAACTGTCCGCAAAAGAGGCCGGCAATCCCGCCGTGGCCACCATGATATTCATCGGCGCCCTTTTGACCGGCCTCGGCCTCTTCGACAAGCTGGCCCGGTACGCAGGGGCGGGACTGGCCGTGCCGGTAACGGGATTCGCCAACAGCGTGGTGGCCTCGGCCCTGGAATTCAAACGGGAGGGCCTTGTCTTCGGCGTCGGCAGCAAGATGTTCATGCTGGCCGGGACGGTAATCACCTTCGGGGTGGTCACGGCATTTTTCATCGGGCTTATTTACTCTTTGTTCTTTCTTTAAAAAAACAAGCATGCCCGGGCGGGCGGCGCCATCCCCCGGCCCGGACCCAGAGAATCGCACACGGGGTGTCGCCATGTCCAAAAAAGTTGGAAAACAAACCTTCAAGCCGGACAGCCCGCCGGTGATTACCGGCACCGGGACGGTGGCCGGCCCCTTTGAAGGCCAGGGGCCCCTGAAGGAGTATTTTGATCACATATATACTGACAATATGGCCGGGGAGAGGAGCTTCGAGGGCGCTGAGAAGGAAATGCTCATCAACGCCTGCTTCACCTGCCTCAACAAAGCCGGTAAAACCCCGCAGGAGGTCGATATATTCCTTTCCGGGGATCTGCTCAACCAAACCATCACCTCGGGCTTTTCCGCCCTGGAACTGGCCATACCGTACTTCGGCATCTACGGCGCCTGCTCCACCTCGGCGGAAGGGCTGGCCCTGGCCTCAATGCTGGTTGACGGAGGATTCGCCCGGCTGGTGCTGGCCGGCGCATCCAGCCACAACTCCACCGCCGAAAGGCAGTACCGGTTCCCCACAGAATACGGTTCCCACCGGAAGCCCACCTCCCAGTGGACGGTCACCGGTGCCGGCGCCGCCTTGGTGGCCCCGGCGGGCAAGGGTCCCGCCGTAACCTATATAACCGTGGGCAAGGTCACCGATATGGCCATTAAGGATCCCCTGAACATGGGGGCGGCCATGGCCCCGGCGGCGGCCCTGACCATAATCCAGCATTTCGCCGACACCGGACGGGGCCCGGAGCATTACGATCTGATTGTTACAGGGGATCTCGGCAAACTCGGACGCCAGTTATGTGTGAAGCTGGTTCAGTCCCGGGGGGGATTCGATTTGGGCAAAAACTATAATGACTGCGGACTGATGATCTTCGACCCGGAAAAACAGGATGTCCATTGCGGGGGAAGCGGCTGCGCTGCCTCGGCCCTGGTGACGTACGGCCATCTCTACAATAAATTGATGCAGGGTGAATTGAAAAAACTGCTCCTGGTGGCCACCGGGGCGCTGCACAGCCCCACCTCCTGCCAGCAGGGAGCGAATATACCGGGCATAGCGCATGCCGTAAGCATTGAAATGCCCAGTTAGCAACACTTTTCAGAATGTCACGGGAGGGTCCGCCGGATGGAATTTGAGATGTACCTATACGCCTTTTTGGTGGGAGGCGCCATATGCGCCCTGGGTCAGCTGATTCTCGACTTCACCAATCTCACCCCCGGGCACGTTCTCTCCGGCTTCACGGTGGCCGGCGGCATACTGGGGGGGCTGGGAATATACGATAAAATGATTAAATTCGCCGGGGCCGGCGCCACCATGCCCATATCCAGCTTCGGCAGCGCACTGGTCCAGGGGGCCATGGCCGAGGCCGAACGCAACGGAGTAATGGGCGTGCTGACGGGGATGTTTGAACTGACCAGCACAGGAATAACGGCGGCCATTATTTTCGGTTTCCTTACGGCCGTCATATTCAACCCCAAGGGATAAAAACATTCAAATCTCCCACGGCCAAATAACTTAAATAACTTAGGCACCAGGGTGTCTAAGTTGTTTCCTGGATTCTGACAAAATAAAGAATACGGTCAGGAGGTGATAAAAATGACGGTTCAGAGCGATTTGCAAAAGGCTGCGGCCAGCGCCCAATCCCTGCTTGGCTCCTACTCCATGTTCGCTTCCGGCACCCAGGACCAGGCGGCTAAAAAAATGTTCCAGGAACTGGCCCAGGACATGCAAAGACATGTTGACACATTGAACTCCAGATTAAGCTATCTGGAGAAAAACAACCCCATGTACCAGCAGCAGCAGCAAGCCAAACAGTAATGCAAGCCGCCCTTGCGGGCGGCTTGCATTACTGAAAGTATATGTTGCGTTAAGGCGCTAAAGTGAATCTCTATCCGCCACAAATCCCGAAACAGCTCATACTGTACTCCTTATTCTGTCGGGAGACAGGAGACAGAAGACAGAATGGGCCGGCAGGGATGGGAGTGTCCTGAAAATTACCAAGCCAATGACGGAGCGTAAATAACTTAGTTAACCGGTACCTAAGTTATAAGTTACATGGCCGACGGCTTACTCCAATGTCCTGCGTTCCGGAAAGGGAGTTTTTTCTTCAAAGGAATGCATCAAATTCTGAATTCTGACTACTGGATTCCAGCCGCCCGCAAGGGCGGCTTTTTTAC
>JBBIMW010000037.1:0-25806 GCA_037444185.1 Peptococcaceae bacterium
AAACTATTGGGGAAATAGGCGGCGGGTTCAAAGCGGGTTCACTGAATACTTACTGTTGAGCCAGTTGTTGCAAACTGGAGCGAAATATGTTATTTTTTTCATGATTGTGGAGAGCCCTCCCGGCCTTTTAGACCTGCCAGTCAACACCGGGAGGGCTTTTGCTTTCAATTTGGTTTCGGTATTTGTTGGTGGTGTTGTTAATCTCTTGAGGTTTGTCATTAAATATGAAATCCCTGCTGGTCTTAAATATTTTGACCAAACAGGGATTCAGTCCATTTTAAAGTGCTTACTGCCATTCCAGAATATTTTGCCTGGAGTTCGCTCCACAGTCCAGATTAGAGTGAACGGGAACAACTAATAACTTAAGGCATTCACTTTAGTGCTTTAAAGCAGTATATACTTTTTCCTTAACGGCGAAAAAGCCGCCCTGCCGGGCGGCCGCACTTTTTAAACAGCCTCCCAGTTTTTCGCCGGTGACAGTAAAACCAGGTCGCAGACGAAAATCACAAGGCCCAGCAGCAGCCGGCCCCCCTCCATCAGAGAGTCCCCGTCCCCCATACCGCCACCGCCCTTTTGCAGCCGGTCGATCCTGACACAAATATCCGTAAGCTGGGAGAGAAGAGATTCCCTTTGAAACCCCGAAGCATGTTCCTTGATATAAGAGCGGATCCTATCCAGGTAATCCGGGGGGATGCTTTCCCGGCCACCACCCCGAAAATCAATTCTGGCGGCCAGGGCCCCAAGCAGACTGCGGCTGGCCCTGGCCGCCGCGGACAGCCCCCCGGGGCTCTCCACATCCTCGAACCCCATCAAGGCCGTGTGCATATTGTCATACAAATCCGGGGCCAAGTCGGTGAGCCTGAGCATCATTTGGTCGGCCACCAGATTGAGGTGATCGTAAAGCATGGTGGACAGGTTGACCACCCTTGAGGCATGCTCGTAGGAGCTGTATGTGTCCAAAATGGTGTGGGAAACCGACAGCTCTTCAAAAGTAATGCTGCTAAAGGGAAGTTCATCCCTGAAATTTACCGCCACGGCCTCGTTCCATTCATTTTCCGAACCGATGGAATAGAGCAGGCGCAGGTTCCTTCCGGTAATTCTGTACAGAGGAATCAGCGAGGCGCCGTAAAGCACCCAGTGTACCGGGTTAGCCTCGTGAATTTGTTGCGCCCCCAAATATGTATCGTCATTCAGCATGACCTCGTGCAACTTGTCCCGCAGTTTGGCCCCCATGCCTTCAAAGGCCGCCACGAATACCTTTTTATTGTACAAATAGTCCATGAAGTCCGGGCGGAGCGACTGCCAGACCGGCCGGGGGGGCATAAAAAACCCCCTCCAAATCTCATCCCGGTTTTTTTTATCCCTCAGGTAATCCATGGCTATAATATCGCCGATGAAAACCTTCAGATGAAGATTGGCGGTATCCTCCAGCAGCAACTGCCGGAAGATCTCCTTGGTCACCGGTATTCCGTCGTAGCGGTCGAATCTCTCATGGTCGGCATCGAAATGAAAGGCTATTTTCATTATATCACCCCACAGGTATTCATCACCGTCCACCATCAGGGACAAAGCCCCGTTACACCTGTCCCTCCCCCATGAAACCCCTGAGCAGGGCCTTTACGTTTTTCCCAAGTACCCGGTGGTTATAGCCCCCCTCCAGAACAGCGAAAAACCTTCCCCGGCAAAACCTCCGGGCATGGCCGGAAATCATCCTACCGATGGTGGCGTAATCATTGGTGGAAAGTATTCCGCCCCAGTCCAGAACATGCATGTCAAAGCCCGCTGAGACGGCCACCAGATCACAGTCTTCACTCCCCGCCAAGAAACGTTCCAAGCCCTTAAGTCCCTCCAGGTGATAGTATGAAACCCCGGGATCGCTTCTGAAAATATTATTGGTCCCATCGCCGAAATGGAGGTCTATGTCCACAATGGCCACTCTGCTCACAGCCCCGTCCCGGCGCAGTCTTTCCACCGCTACGGCCACATTGTTAAACCAGCAGAATCCCCAGCAGGAGTCCCTGCTGGCGTGGTGCCCCGGGGGACGGATGAGGGCAAAGGCGGAGTCACCCTGAACAGCCAACTGAGCCGCCTTTATGGCGCCGCCGGCAGAAAGCGCCGCTATCTCATACAGCAGCCCTTTTTCCTTCACCTTTTCCAGGTGGGCCCTTCCGTGCACCAGGAGCAAATCGGCCTCTCCGGCTGGCTGCGGCTCTACAAAAAGATATTCGCCCATCAGCTCGTCCACTATACACTCCATTCTTCCCCCGGCGGCCGCCGGGTCGGTGTCATACACCTCCCGGTACCGCTCATGGAAAACTACTTTCATGCACATCTCCCCCGTATAAAGATTGGGAAATTGTTGCCAAACCCATTCATGCGACATCAAACCCTTATAGTCAAATGCAAAAGGAGGCTGTTCAAAGAGTTCCGGATAGATCTTTAACCTTATTAAATCAGTTACAGACTGCACGTGTCAATGAGTGGCCGAAAACTACACTTGAGGAGTTTTCAATACAATTGTATTTATTTGCGCACAACATCCTGGCACAGTGCTGCGGGCCAATTCCACCGGGATCTTTGTTCTACATAGGCAGCATTCTTTTTTGATTACTGGCACGTTTATTGAATGACATGAGCGTGTTGCAGAAAATATCAAAACATTCTGCACCTGACTGAAAGCCCTGACCTACAGCACACAGGGAGGAAAAAACCAAATGATGAGTGGAAACAATTTCAAGACACTGGAGGACGAGCTGAAAGAAAAGCAAACCGGCATATTGGGGGGTGGCCACCCCAAGTACCACGAAAGCAACGCCAAAAAAGGGAAAATGTTCGCCCGGGAAAGGATCCGTCTTTTACTGGATCCGGACACCTTTGTGGAAGATGGATTTTGGGCCAACAACCTGGCCGGGGATTTACCTGCGGACGGAGTGGTCACCGGCATCGGGAAAATTCACGGGCGGACGGTATGCATAATGGCTAACGACTCCACCATCAAGGCCGGCTCATGGGGCTGGCGGACGGTGGAGAAAATCATCCGCATCCAGGAAACCGCCATCGACACAATGGTGCCCATGATTTATCTGGTTGATTCGGCCGGCGCCCGCATAACCGACCAAATCGAGATGTTCCCAGGACGCAGGGGCGCAGGGAGAATATTCTACAACGAGGTCAGGATGTCCGGCATGATACCCCAGATTTGCCTGCTGTTCGGCCCTTCAGCCGCCGGCGGGGCCTACATTCCAGCATTTTGCGACGTTGTGTTCATGGTGGACGGCAACGCCAGCATGTATCTCGGATCGCCCCGCATGGCCGAGATGGTTATTTTCGAAAAGGTGACCCTGGAGGATATGGGGGGCGCCCGCATGCACTGCACCGTAAGCGGATGCGGGGATTTCCTCGCATCCACCGAAGAGGAGGCCATCACCGCCTGCCGGCAATATATGACTTATTTCCCCCAGAACTACAGGGAAAAGCCCGCCGTCACCGGGGCGGCGCCACCCGCACCGGGCAAGGAAATCGACGAAATAGTGCCACTCAATGAAAACCTGCCCTTCAACATGCTTGATGTGATTTTCAGAATTATAGACCAGGGCAGCTGGTTTGAGATCAAAAAACTATTCGCCGCCGAGCTGATCACCGGCCTGGCCCGCATCGGCGGCCGGCCGGTGGGAATACTGGCCAACCAGTCTCTGGAGAAGGGCGGAGTACTGTTCGTGGACTCCGCGGACAAGGCGGCCCGCTTTATGAATCTGTGCGACGCATTTAACATCCCCCTGCTCTTTTTGATGGACGTGCCGGGGTTCATGATCGGCAAAAATGTTGAGCGCCAGGGGATTATCCGGCATGGGGCCAAGATGATTTCAGCCATGTCCGGGGCCACCGTGCCTAAAATTTCCGTGGTAATCAGGAAAGCATACGGCGCAGGCCTCTACGCCATGTGCGGCCCGGCCTTCGAGCCCGACTGCTGCATGGCCCTGCCCACAGCCCAAATTGCCGTGATGGGGCCCGAAGCCGCCGTCAACGCAGTCTACGAAAACAAAATCATGGCCCTGCCGCCGGAGGAAAGGCCGGCCTTCGTGGAACAGAAAAGACTTGAATACAAAAAGGACATCGACATTTACCGCCTGGCCTCGGAGCTGGTGGTGGACCACATTGTAAGCGGCAAGGATCTGCGCGATGAGCTGATCCGGCGCTTTGAGCTGTACGCTTCCAAGAACCAGCCCTTCACCCGGCGCAAACACCCGGTTTATCCGGTTTAGCAAGCCCGGGGCCGACCATTTTAACTGTTATAAAAATTTCCAATTCTCACCACGGAGGTGAAGGCGATGGGTTTTGAAACCTTGAAGCTGGCCCGGGAGGAAAGCATCGCCATACTTTCCTTCAACCGTCCTGACGCCATGAATGCACTGAACACCCAGACCGCCAGGGACCTGCTGGCGGCCCTGGATGAACTGGAGCAGGACCGGGAGGTCTTTGCCGCCGTTCTTACCGGCGCGGGAGACAAGGCCTTCTGCGTGGGAGCGGATCTAAAGGAAAGAAGGTCCATGGGCCGGGAGGATATGAAAAAACAGAGGGCGCTGTTCGTAAAGACATTCACCGCCGTGGCCCAATTTCCCAAACCGCTGGTGGCGGCGGTCAACGGCTTCGCCCTGGGGGGCGGCTGCGAATTCGCCCTCTGCTGTGACTTCATCATAGCTTCAGAAAAGGCGGCCTTCGGACTGCCCGAAGTGGGCCTGGCCATAATACCCGGGGGGGGAGGCACGCAACTCATGCCCCGGGTGATTGGCCGCAGCAGGGCCAAGGAGCTCATATTCACCGGCCGCCGCATACCGGCCCAGGAGGCATACGGCCTGGGACTGGTCAATTACGTGGTGCCGACTGAGAAGCTGATGGAAAAAACCATGGAAATCATGCGGGAGATCACAAAAAACGGACCCATTGCGCTTCAGCAGGCCAAGCGGGCCATCAACCTGGGAGTGGAGCTGGAGTTGAGCACAGCCTTGGCGCTGGAGGCGGAATGCTATAATGTCTGTTTGGCCACCGAAGACCGGGACGAAGGCCTCAAGGCCTTCAACGAAAAGAGGGATCCTGTATACAAGGGCCTCTAAATCACTTATTGGGCCGTGAAGATTGTGGAGCGCACGGCGTTTCTGAGGCATCTGTAACTCAATTAAAAAAAGCCGCCCTTACGGTTTCATTCCTTTGAAGAAAAAGCTCCTTTTCGGGAGAGCAACATTCGAGGGCAGCCGGCGGCCATGAGCCACTGTTTTGGGGTTAGCGCCGGTTCAGGCATTCACTTCAGTGCTTTAAAGCAGCATATGCTTTCCTTAACGACAAAAGAACAGGAGTAGAAGATCTATGTTTTCCTTAAAATATCCGAAAAAAGTGGTGCTGGGGGAGATTACTCTCCGCGACGGACTGCAGCATGAAGAAAAGACAATTCCCACCAATGCCAAGCTGTGGATTCTGGAGGAATTGATCCTGACAGGCTTCAAGCATATTGAAGTGACCAACCTGGGCAACCCCAGGGTTATGCCCCAGTTTGCCGACGGTGATAAACTGTTCAAACTGATACGCACCAGCAAGAAGGTGGCGGATAAGCTGTCCGATGTTGTGCTCACCGCCGTCACCATCAGGGAAAAGGCTGTGGAAAGAGCCATAGAGCTAAAGAAGGAGGGATACGGGCCGGACCGCATACTGCAGATGGTTTCCACCTCCCCGTCACATATGATTAAAAATTCAGGCCTGGATCACAAAGGCTATTGGAAAATGACCGAAGAATGCATCAAAAAGGCCCACGACGCCGGTATCAAGGTGAACGGAACGGTCAGCACCATTTGGGGCTGCCCCATTGAAGGGCCCACCGAGCTGAAAAAAGCCGTTGAGTTCACCAAACGTTACCTGGAGCTGGGGGCGGACGACATCGAGCACGCCGACCACGACGGGTCCGCACCGCCAGACAAGGTATATGAATACTTTTCCATGATCATGGACGCCATCCCCAACCCTGACCTGCATATAGCCCACTTCCACGTAACCAGGGGCTGGGGATTGGCCAATGTGCTGGCGGCCCTTCAGGCGGGCATTATCCGTTTTGAAAGCACCATGGGAGGCATCGGCGGGCAACTTACAAACTTTATTGACGGATACCCTGTGGCCGGTATCGGCGCATATCATTACCACGACCCCAATATCGTGGGACTGGTCTCCACCGAGGACATGGTGGTAATGATGGATGAGATGGGCATCAAGACCGGGGTGGACGTGGACCGGGTGCTGGAGATCGGCCGGATGGCGGAAAGAATAGTAGGCCGTCGGCTGAGAAGCGAATCCATCAGAACCGGGCGCATCCCAAAGGGACCCACGGGTTTCTGACGAGGGTTCCGGGGATTTGCTGCACAGGGAAGTGTATGCAGTTTACAAAAAAATATTTACGCCGGCGCGGCTGTTTCCTCCGCCGCGCCGACCAAAAGCAAGGAGGCTCCGCAATGAACTTCGACTTCACATCCGATCAGCAGCTAATTCGTGACAACGTGTTTGAGTTCGCCCGGAAAGAAATCGCCCCGGGAGCAGCAGAAAGGGACAAGACGGGCAAGTTCCCCCTGGATCTGATTAAAAAAATGGCCGATATGGGGCTGATGGGTCTGCCGGTGGACGAAAAATACGGCGGGGCCGGGGCCGACTATGTCAGCTACCTGCTGGCCACGGAGGAAATAACCAGGGCCGACGCCTCCCTTGGGCTAACCTACGACGCCCATATCGCCCTTGGGATCGCCCCCATCTATTATTTCGGCAATGAGGAGCAAAAAGAGAAATATCTTCCGGCACTGTGCAGCGCCGAAGCCATAGGCGCATTAGGCCTCACCGAGGCCGACGCCGGTTCGGACTCCGGGGCCACCAAAACCAGCGCCACCCTTGATGGTGACAGTTGGGTGATTAACGGCTCCAAGTGCTTCATCACCAACGCAAGCTACTCCAAATTCGTCACCGTCACCGCCGTCACCGAAAAGGGCGTCGGCACCAAGGGTATAAGCACCTTCATCGTGCCCACGGACACACCGGGCTTTGAAATAAGGAGCAACTATGAAAAGATGGGACTGCATTCCTCCAACACCACCGAGCTGTTTTTCGACAACGTCAGGATCCCCGGGGAAAATTTGCTGGGACCGTTAAACGGCGGCTTCAAGCAAATCATGCAGGTGCTGGACGGGGGCAGACTGGCTGTGGCGGCCATGTGCGTAGGCATTGCCCAGGCCTGCCTGGACGCCTCGGTAAAGTACGCCCGGGAAAGGGTCCAGTTCGGAAAAACATTGTCCACGTTTCAGGCAATACAGTTCAAATTAGCCGATATGAAGAAGAATATCGAGCTGGGGCGCCTGATGTACCTGAAGGGAGGCTGGCTCAAGGACAACGGCCGCCCCTATTCCATGGAGGCCTCCATCGCCAAACTGTTTTGCTCGGAGATGGCCACCATGGCAGCCCTGGAAGCCATACAAATTCACGGTGGGTACGGCTATATGAAGGAATACCCAGTGGAAAGGTATCTCCGGGACGCCAAGTTGCTGGAAATAGGTGAGGGCACCTCGGAAGTGCAGCGTATAATCATTTCCAAGAAACTGTTTTCGTAATCATGGATACAATTAGGAATGCATTAAATTCTGGATTCCGGCTCATGGATTCTGGATTCCAGCCGCCCGTAAGGGTGGCTTTTTTATTTACATTTTAGTCTGGATTTTTCGTATAATTAAGCTATTGACTATTAAATGTTGCGGGGGTGGAAAAATTGACTGAAAAACGGAAGAACTGGTGGACCGACGATCCCAAACTGCGCATGCTGTTTTCCGTGGCAGGGGCCACGGGCATCCGGGGACTGGCCAGTTATTTCTTTGCCCCCAAGTTGCTGCTGGGTGCCGACGGGCTGAAACAGCTGGAGGGGATGGCGCCGACCCTTTCCAGGAATAAAAAGGCCCTGGTTGTCACTGACCGGACGGTCAGAAAACTGGCTGAAAGGGTGCGGTCTGTATTGAACAAAGCGGGGCTGGCGGCTGAAATATGGGATAAAGTGATACCGGAGCCGCCGGTGGAAAACATTCTGGAGGGATCCGGCGCGGCCGGGAAACTGGAGGCTGACTTGCTGATAGCAGTGGGCGGCGGGTCGGTGATGGACGCCGCCAAAGCCATTTGGCTCTGTTATGCCAGGCCCGACCTGGACATCCGCCAGGTGAAGCCCGTGGACCCGGATACACTCACGGTACCCCCGCTGGGAGTGCGGTCCAGGGCCACCCTGGTATGCATTCCCACCACCTCCGGAACCGGGTCGGAAACCACCGCCACCGCCATGATCACCGACGGTGACAGCAAAATGATACTGAACCATCCCGAGCTTGTGCCGGACCTGGCCATACTGGACCCGTCCTTCACCGCCGGAGTACCACCGCAGCTGACCGCATACACAGGGATGGACGTGCTGGCCCACGCCACCGGCAGCGTCCTCTCCCACTGGTCCAACGAGTACACTGAGCCCCTGGGCTACCGGGCCATAAGCCTGGTGCTGAAGTACTTGCCCAGGGCGGTAAGCGACGGGGCCGACTACGAGGCCAGGTACAAGATGGCCATGGCCTCCAACATGGCCGGAATGTCCTTCGGAAACGCGGCTCCCGGACTGGAGCACGCCATGGGACACGCCTTCGGAAAAGTGTTCGGCATTCATCATGGCTGTTCCGTGGGGCTATTCACTCCTTACATGATGCAATATGTTTCCAGGTACTCGGAAAGATTTCTCAACCTGGCCGGGCACCTGGGGGTGAGGGGAGACAACAGCGGGCAAATACTGGGCAGCCTGGTGGACTTGTACAAATCCTTTATGAAGTCAGTGGGCTGCCCCCGCACCATTTCCGAAGCGGGCATAACCAGGCGGCAACTGGAGGAGAGCATGGGCCGGTTGCTGGATTTGACCATGCAGGACGGGTGCACACTGATGAGCATCAGACCCGTAACCAGGGAGAATTACATGAGAATATATCTCTGTGCCTTTTCCGGAGAAGATGTTGATTTTTAAGGAGGGGCGGCAATGCACGGATATGCCGGAAAGCTGGGATACATAGACCTCGGCAGTGATAGCGCTGAAATAAAACAAATTGATGAAAAAATGGCCAGAATGTTTATCGGTGGCAGCTCCCTGGCCTGCGGGCTGATCCGGGATATGATCGTCCCGGAGACCGACCCGCTGGGACCGGACAACCCCTTGGCAATCATGACCGGGCCCTTCGTCGGCACCACAGCCCCTTCCAGTTCCCGCTTCGCTGTCTGCGCCAGATCGCCGCTAACCGGCATCTGGGGCGAAGCCACTTCCGGGGGGAATTTCGGGCCCGGAATGAAAATGGCTGGCTTCGACGGACTGGTTATCACGGGCCGGGCCTCCGGCCCGGTCTGGATTCTGGTTTCAGACGGTGAAATCAGTATCATGGACGCCTCCTCCCTGTGGGGAAAGGACTCTTACGAAACCCAGGCCACCATTAAAAAGGAGATCGGCCAATGCAGCGTAGCCTGCATCGGCCAGGCCGGGGAAAACCTGGTGCCTATGGCCGCCGTGATGAACGACGCCGGCAGGGCTGCGGGCAGGTGCGGCCTTGGAGCGGTAATGGGGAGCAAAATGCTAAAGGCGCTGGCAGTTAAGGGCAAAGCCAGGATTTCCCCGGCCGACGCCAATACCTTCAATATGATGAACAAAGTCATCCTCGAAGAAGTAAAAAAGGTCACCGCCCTGAACAAGCAATACGGGACCCTGGGCTATCTGGATATAGGCATGTATTTTGGCGATGTTCCGGCCAGGTATTTTACGGAAAACGTGTTTCCCGCCGAAAGGGTCACCGGCAGAAGGCTCAGGGAGGATTTCAGCGTCACCTTCAAGGCCTGCATGGGCTGCGCCATAGCCTGCGGCAGGAGGACCAGGCTGTCCGGCAAATACGGCATCGCCGTGGACGGGCCGGAGTACGAGAGTGCAGTGGCCCTGGGGCCCCTCTGCGGCAACTATGACCTGGAGTCCATAACTTACGCCGGCCACCTGTGCAACCTGTACGGGCTGGACACCATATCCGCCGGGGTGGCCATAGCCTTCGCCATGTACCTGCTGGACAGCGGGCTGGTTAGCGCCGACAGCCTCGGATTGAATATATCCTGGGGTGACAGCGGGGGCATACTGCGGCTTATTGAGCTCATGGCCAGAAAAGAAGGGGCCGGTGCGCTGCTGGCCATGGGTGTAAGGCGCATGGCGGAAATTCTGGGGGTGGACCCGGAACTGGCGGCCCATGTCAAGGGACTGGAGGTGCCTATGCACGATCCCAGGGCCTTCATGGGCATGGCCATGTCCTATGCCACCGGGCCCAGGGGAGCCTGTCACGGGAGGGCGGACTTTTTCATGCTGGACCTGGGGCTGGTCAAGCAGCAATGCCTGGGCCTTTCCGCCGGTCCGGACCGCTTTTCCCTGGACGGGCGGGTAGGGGACGTGGCCAAGCTGCAAAACGTCAGGGAACTGGACAATGCCTTCCTGAGATGCGTATTCGCCTCGCTGCCCATGGACATAACAGCCGGCCTGATGAGCCTGGTCACCGGGTTTCCATGGACCGTGGAAGAACTGGATCTGGCGGGACAGCGCAGCTTCACACTGAAAAGATTAATCAACTGCAGGCTGGGAGTGACCCGTTTTGACGACAGACTGCCGGGAATATTGAGGCGCCCTTATACAGAGGGGGCAAACGCCGGTTTCGTCCCGGACATGGACAAATACCTGAGGGAATACTACGAAGCTCGCGGCTGGGACTGGAATACCGGCGGGCCGGCGGAAAGGGAGCTGGACCGGCTGGGACTGCTTTAAGACAGCTCATTTTGCAAAGTCTGAGTGCGACAGAGAAAACGCCTATAGTTTCAAGGCGTTTTCTCTACTTCACACCCGTTGTTTTTCCTTTTCCTCTTCTGCCTCTTCTCCCAGTCCTCCAAAAAATCCAGGAACTCCGTCAGCCTGATTTTTCCTTCAGGTGTAAGTTTGGCCACCCGAAGCAGAATATTTTCTTCATCCCCCGATCCCGCCGGGTACAGGGCCCTGTTTTCGGCCAGCAGGTAACCGGCGGCCTTTAATAAATCTTCATAGGGGACACATAGAGGCCCGGCAAGTTTCCTTAATATCTCGGGAGAGGGGATGCCCGAAACGCCGCCACATATTTTGGATATATAGGTATGATTGACTCCGGACAGGCTTCCCAGCTTCCGGTAGGAGTAGCCTCTTTTGCCGACAAGATCCTTTAAGTAAGAATGAAATTCCATGATAAGCCCCCTTTGATGGAGATTATACTCCTGGTGGTGACAATTGGCAACACCACAATTAACAATTTTATCTAAACATGAGAACATATTGTAGACAAAAAGAACCGTTGATGTTACTATAATGTATAATAATTTATCCGCGGAGGTGGTGGCGGGTGCCCCGATATACCCTGGACACAGAGAAGGTGTCCGCACTTATAGCCGGGGAATATCCAAGCTTGCGTAAAGCGGCGAAAGACATGGGCATCAACCACTCATACCTTTCCAAGGTGTTGACCGGCAAGCGGGAACCGGGCAGAAAATTCATCGACGGAATACTGGCTGTGTTTAAAGATGTGAAATTTGAAGAGATATTTATCGACATTAACAAAAAATAAGAGGGATTATAATGGCTTTTCCCTGCATTTGTTACAAATGTGCCCGGTGCATAACCCTGCAGTCGCTGCAGGACCCGGAATGCCTGTCGGTGGAGAGGCAAAACTGCGAGGACAGGAATTGCGCCAACTGCGATTTCAGCTGCAGCCGCTTTACGGAAAACATGGATTTCAAGCGCACGAACATTAAAAAGAACAGAAACATACTGCAGTCCTTTAGGTGGCGGGAATAAAAAATCCGTATCCTCAGCTCCGGAACCGGAGCTTTTTATTTCGGACAATATTTAATGTACCTTTTGCAGGACACGGGACCCCATCTGTTGAATAACAGTATCTTCGGCAAGGGGTGATAACATGGAAAGGCCGTTGGAAATACTGGACCTGATAGCCGACAACGACTACGAGGGGGTAATATTCGTGGACGCGGACGGCATAGTACGGTTTATCAGCCGGGGATACGCCGATTTTCTCAATATCAGCAGAGAAGCCATTGTCGGGCGCTATGTCAACGATATTATCCCCCAGTCAATGCTGGTGGAAGTGATGAGGAGCGGCAGGCCCCAATTCGGCGAAGTCTGGAATATCAACGGCCGGCATGTGCTGGTGCACCGCTGGCCCATATACAGGGACGGCAAACTGGTGGGCTGTCTGGGCAAGAGCATTTTCAAGGACGAGCTTTCTTTGGCCCGGGATTTCATACGCAAGATCAAATGGCTGGAGGAGGAAATTGCATTTTACCGGGACGAACTAGAAAAAGAGCGCGGCGCCAAGTACACACTGGATCAAATCATCGGCAAAACGGAATTGATAGTAAAACTCAAGGAAAAGGCGGCCAGAGTGGCAAAGACCAACTCCACCGTTCTAATCACCGGAGAGAGCGGCACCGGAAAGGAACTGCTGGCCCACGCCATCCATAACGCCTCACCCCGGAAGAACCGTCCCTTCGTCAGGATCAACTGCACTTCCATCCCGGAAGATTTACTGGAGTCTGAGCTTTTCGGATACGAAGAGGGGTCCTTCACCGGCGCCAAAAAAGGTGGCAAAATAGGCAAGTTTGAGCTAGCTCAGGGGGGCACCATACTGCTGGACGAAATAGGGGACATGAACCGGACCATGCAGGCCAAGCTACTGCGGGTTCTTCAGGAGAGGGAAATAGAGCGCATAGGCGGAGTGAAGCCGATTCCGGTGGACGTCAGAGTAATTGCCTCCACCAACAGAAACCTGGAGGAAATGATTAAAAATAATCTGTTCCGACAAGATTTATACTACCGCCTTAATGTCGTGCTTCTGTTCACGCCCTCCCTCAGAAGCAGGAAGGAAGACCTGGCGCTGCTGGCCGAACACCTGATCATGAAACTTAATGAAAATCTCGGATCCGGCACCAAGGGTGTTGCCGGGGAAACATTGCAGCTTTTTGAGAAGTATGACTGGCCGGGAAATGTGCGGGAGATGAAAAACATGCTGGAGCATGCCATAAACATGAGCGATGCGGAGTTTCTGACGCCCCGGGACTTTCCGGCACTTCTCAAAAGGCTGTCCGGCAAAAACATCCCCCGAACCTCCTTCAGGGACTTTTCCCTGGCCATGGAGGAGGCCGAGAGGGAAATACTGTCCACAGCCCTGGCCACCACAGCCAACAACAGGAAAGAAGCGGCCAAACTTTTGAACATCCACCGGTCGGTGCTTTACCGGAAGCTAAAAAAACACGGCATGCTTTAAAAAAAGGGGGGTGTCCCTTTCAGACAACAAGCTCCTGTGGTGAGACACAATAAAAAAGCCCTTGCCGTTATGGCCTGTCCTTGTTTCAGGACAGGCATGGTTTTACTGCGGACCGGGCAGGACCCGGGGAAATGTCGAAAAGCCGGCAAAAACCGGCTTTTTTGTATTTTATAAAGTTTATGTTATTTGGCACTATTCTTGCGGGTAGTCCAGCACGAAAATAAACCAGAATTTATTGTGTTATTGGAGGAGGGACCAAATGAATTTTGCCGCGGAATACAGAAAAAAACTGCTTACGGCTGACGATGCGGTAAAGGTGGTCAAATCGGGGGACTGGGTTGATTTTGGCACATTCCAGGGCCAAGTGGTGGAGCTGGACGTGGCCCTGGCAAAAAGGAAAGATGAGTTGCTGGATGTAAAAATCCGGTCGGCCTGCAGGGTTTCCGGCCCTCCGGCAGTGGTGATGGCCGACCCTCAAATGGAAAGCTTTATCTTCCACAGCGGGCACTACAGCATTATAGACCGCAAAGTGGGCGATATGGGGCTCTGTTACTATTATCCCCTTTTATTCAGAGAAGTGCCCAGCTATTGCGAATTCAGCCAGGTGGACGTGGCCATGATTGCGGTCACCCCCATGGACAGGCACGGATATTTCAATTTCGGCATGAACAATTTGCACACCAGTAGGATATGCGATAAGGCCAGGCATGTAATCGTGGAGGTAAACCCCCATCTTCCCCGGATACCTGGAGGAAACCAGGAATGCATCCATATTTCCGAAGTGGACTACATAGTGGAGGCCAACTGGGAACTGAGGCAGATCCCCGACATACCCATCAAGCCCGAGGATGAAAAAATAGCCGGCCTGATTCTCGACGAAATTGAGGACGGAAGCTGTATCCAGCTGGGCATCGGGTCTCTGCCAAACGCCCTGGGCAGGCTCATCGCCAAATCGGACATAAAGGACCTGGGAGTACACAGTGAGATGATGTGCGATGCCTTCCTGGAAATGTGGGAAACAGGAAGGGTGACGGGAAACAAAAAGAATATCGACCGGGGCAAAATGGTCTTTACCTTCGCCCTTGGCAGCAAAAGACTGTACGAGTTCCTGGACGGCAACCCCGGGGTGGCCTCGTATCCGGTGGACTACGTCAACTACCCCCACATAATCGCTAAAAACGACCGGGTAATATCCATCAATAATGCCCTGGAGGTGGATCTTTTCGGCCAAGTGGCTTCCGAATCTTCGGGCCACCGGCATATAAGCGGCACCGGCGGCCAAGTGGACTTTGTGGAGGGAGCATACCAATCCAAGGGGGGTAAATCCTTCATCGCCATCAATGCCACATACACCGACAAAAACGGGTGTTTGCAAAGCCGCATCAGGCCCACCTTAAATCCCGGAACCATTGTAACCACCTCTAGGTCCACGGTGATGTACATCGTAACCGAATTCGGCATCGCCCTGATGAAGGGCAAGAGCACCTGGGAGAGGGCCGAGGCGCTGGTGAGCCTTGCCCACCCGGCATTCAGGGAGGATCTGATCAGAGAGGCTGAAAAAATGAATATCTGGAGGCGTACAAACAGGATGCCCACCATGGCGCAAAGCGCCTGCTGAAAAATTTGAGCCAGGTACCGGGCACTTAAGTGCCCGGTACCTAAGCTATTAAGTTATTCCAAGGAATACAGAATGAACTATTTTCCGGACAGATAATATCTAATATAATTAAATTGAAATAATAATAAAAGGGGTATCCTATGGAAAGCTTTACCGGTTTTTTATGTTTTAAGCTGGGTCTGGCCGCCAGGAAATTATACAAGTATTACAACAATAAGTACTCCGAATACGGCATTACGGTGCCCCAGTCCTTTATACTGTTCGCGCTACTGGAGCAGGACGGACAAAACGTCAAGGATCTGGCCAACCGCCTGTCCCTGGACAGCCCCGCCATCACCGGCCTTCTGGACAGACTGGAAAAAGAGGAGCTGGTGGAAAGGAAAAACGATCCCGAGGACCGGAGGGCGCTCAAGGTTTACCTTACCGGAAAAGGCAGGAGTCTGGGCGGGGAAATATTCAAGTCGGCATCGGATTTCAACCGGGACCTTAATTCCGTTTTCAGCGAAGATGAAAAAATGGTAATAAAAAAACTTTTAAATGCCGTCGATTCCATGGGTTTAAATTGATTAATGCGGCTACCATCGCCGAGGGGCGGCTTTTCGCCGCCCCTCGGGCTTTTTACGCCTGCAGATTGAGCTTTTCTCTGAATAAATACGGAATAAGATAAAGTCCGCTTATTCCCACGAGGGAATAAATAATTCTGCTGAACAGTGTGGAATCCCTGAACGGATCCGCCCCGGACAGCGCCTGAACTAGGTCCCACTGAACAAGCCCCACCAGCAGCCAATTGACGGCGCCTATAATGGCAAGGATCAGAGCGGTCCTGAAAAGCCATACCATCCTTAATCACCTCCTTTGCAGAAGCAATCATTATGATAGTATGGTTAATTTTGGTCCCCAATATACACGGCAGGCCCCCACGCCGCCCGGTTTTTAATTCTGGCATTTTGGGCAGTGATAGGAGCTACGACCGCCCAGCTTAATGCGGGATACCGGTCCGCCACAGGCGCGGCAGGGCCTTCCCTCACGATTATAAACACATAACTTTTCCTGATTCGACCCGGACCGGCCCAACCCGTCCACGTAGTCTTTAAAGGAAGTGCCCCGGTTGATAATTCCTTCCTCCAGCACTTCCCTGATGGCCAGGTAAAGCCGGGCCACTTCCCGGGAAGTAAGGCTGGCCGCTGTTTTTTCCGGACTTATTCCGGCCCTGTACAGTGCTTCGTCGGCGTAAATGTTGCCCAGTCCGGCGATAAAGGTCTGGTCCAGCAACAGAGTCTTAATCTTGGTGCGCCTTCTCTTTAATCCCTTCTTTAAAAAATCTCTGGTAAAACCCTCCTCCAGGGGCTCCACCCCCAGGTTTTTCAAGCCCGGCCAGTCGTCCAGCCGGTCCGACTCTATCAGTGCCATGCGGCCGAACCGCCTCATGTCGGAGTACAGCAACAGGAAACCATTACTTAGCTCAAAAACCGCATGGGTGTGTTTTAACAGTGTGCTCCCCGGGGGAGCGTATACAAGCCTCCCGGTCATGCGCAGGTGAAAGGCCAGGATCAATTTTCCGCCGAGAAATATAAGCAAGTATTTTCCCCTGCGTCCAATCCTTCTGATTCTCTCCCCGGCCAGTCTTTCCGAAAAAACCCCGGGGGAAGGAAATCTCAATATTTGAGGAGTAATTAGCCTGGCCTCCAAAAAAGTCAAACCGACAATCAGCTCTTCCAGGCTTCTTTTTATAGTTTCCACTTCCGGCAATTCCGGCATCCGCCACATCTCCCATCTGTTATTTAGCCCACACCCCCCGGGAGAGTGCCAAAAACCCACGGATACCGTCTCCTAGATCCTTTGTGCGTCATACCAGTTGGACCCCGCCTTCATATCCACCTTCAGCGGCACGTCCAACTTGATGGCGTTTTCCATGCATTCTTTGACCAGTTTCCCGACTTCCCCAATCTCCTTTTCCGGCACGTCGAATATCAGTTCATCGTGAACCTGCAACACCATCTTCGCCTCCAGATTGCGCCTGCTCATTTCGTCCCATATCCTCACCATGGCCAACTTGATTATATCGGCGGCGCTTCCCTGGATAGGGGTGTTGACGGCCGCCCGCTCTCCGAAATTCCTGACCGTCCTGTTGGAACTGAACAGATCCGGCAGATAGCGCCGGCGGTTCAGTATGGTGGTAACATAACCCTTGTCCCTGGCGCCGGCGATTGTCCGGTCAATAAAATCCTTTGCGCCCCTGTACCGGTCAAAATAGTTCCTGATGTAGCGTCCGGCCTCCTGGCGGGACACCTTTATATCCCTGGCCAGCCCGTAATCACTGATGCCGTACATTATACCGAAGTTTACGGCCTTGGCCCTGCCCCGCATTTCACCGGTAACCTCCCCGGGGGCCACTCCGAATACCTCCGAGGCTGTGCGGGCGTGTATGTCCTGGTCCTGCCTGAAGGCTTCCAGAAGCGCCGGGTCCCCCGCCAGGTGGGCCAGTATCCTCAATTCTATCTGGGAATAGTCCGCCGTCAACATTACATTGGTGTCCCTGCGGGGCCTGAAAATTTTCCTTATTTTCCTTCCTTCCTCCAGTCTGACAGGTATGTTTTGCAAATTGGGCTCGGCACTGGACAGCCTGCCGGTGGCCGTAATATTCTGGTGGAAGGTGGTGTGCACAAGGCCCGTGAATGGATCAATCAGCGGCGCCAGCCCGTCCACGTAGGTGGACTTCAACTTTGTCAGCTGGCGGTGCAGCATTACGTGGCCGATGATATCGTGGGTGTCCGCCAGTTCCTCCAGCACCTCCGCGTCTGTAGAGTAACCCGTTTTCGTTTTCTTTATCACCGGCAGCTGGAGCTTCTCAAAAAGCACCCGGCCCAGCTGGCGGGTGGAATTGATGTTAAATCTTTCCCCGGCCAGCCGGTATATGTTCCCGGCCAGTTTTTCAATCCTGCCGCCAAGCTCGGCTGACATCAAAGAAAGAAGTCCGGCATCCACTTTCACCCCGGCCATTTCCATTTCCGCCAGTATGCGCACCAGGGGAAGCTCCACCTCGTAATACAGCCTTTCCATTTCCGACGCCTTTATTTTTTGATCCAAAACCGGAACCAGCTTCCTGACAGCATCGGCCCTGGCGCAAAGCGCCGCCGGCCCCCCGGCGGGCAACACCACCCCCAGGTGTTCCAGCGCCAAATTGTTCAGATCCCGGCTGGTGGCGCCAGGGTTCAATAAATAGGCGGCGATGATTACATCGAAGGAAAGCCCCGGAAGCCTGACACCATGGTCCGCCAGTATCCACATGTCGGACTTGGCGTCCAGGCAAACCTTCTCCAGGTTGGGATTGCCTGCGGCAGCCAAAATGATCATTAAAGCCCCGGCCGAATCCACCGGGACGTAAAAGTTGTCCCCACCGGGCAGACTTATGGCCGCCGCCACAAGGCCCACCTTCCGGTCCCCTTCCAGGGCCAGACCAACGGGGCCCTCTGCCAGCTTCTTTTGTAAATTTTCCATATCGTCCTGGCTTTCCACGGTGGTATAGCCCACCTGATATGTCTTGAGACCGGGTTCAATAACATTATTTCCGGCCTGCCGGGTAATTGTTCTGATCAGGCTATTGAACTCAAGTTTACTTAAAAACGGCAGCAGGTTATCGTAGTCTATACCGCTCCACAAGCATTTTTCCAGATCAAACGCCAGAGGGACATTTTTTTCAATGGTGGCCAGACTCCTGGACATTCTGGCCTGATGGGTGAAATCACCTATTTTTGACGCCAGCTTGGGATCAAGCCGGTCCAAACTGTTCAAAAGATTCTCCAGACTGCCACATTCCGCAATCAGCTTGGCGCCAGTTTTTTCACCAATCCCGGGAACCCCGGGAATATTGTCCGGCACGTCTCCGGCAAGACCCTTCAGGTCCGCCAGCTGCGAAGGCCTCAGCCCGTACCTTTCCCACACCCTGCCCTCGTCGTACTCCTCAAGGCCGGTGATCCCCTTCTTGGTGAGAAGTACGGTGGTATAAGGAGAAACAAGCTGAAGAGCATCCCTGTCACCGGTCACAATCAGGCTGTTTATTTTATTCCTTTCAGCCATGGCCACCAGGGTTCCGATTAGATCGTCGGCCTCGTAGCCATCCATTTCCAGCACCGGTATGCCCATAACCGAAAGCATCTCCTTAATCAGCGGGAACTGTGGCCTCAACTCCCCGGGGGTGTCCTTGCGGGTCCCCTTGTAGGATTCATACTCATGGTGGCGGAAGGTGATCTTGCCTTTGTCAAAACACACGGCCACCATTCCGGGCTTTCTCTCGGCCAGTATTTTCAGCAACATGCCGGCAAAGCCGTATACCGCATTGGTTAACACCCCCTGGCTGGTGGACAGCAGGGGGATGGCATGAAACGCCCGGTGGGCCAGACTGTTTCCGTCAACCACCATAAATGACTGCGGAACCATAAAGAACACCTGCCTGTAAATAGCTTATACTGCATTCCTTATCCTGTCAGAGCTCAGTGCTCAGAATAGAAGGAAGGGCCGGGAGCATTAAAAGAATTATTTTCACCGCCGGGGTTCCAAATACCTGCCCACCCTAAAGAGTTGTTGCCACACATTTATAATGGCAGGAAAAATAAGCGCGGGGACGAATTATAAATCTCAGGCGGGCGAATGAGGTGGGCGGGCGAATGAAAAAGTTTCTTTTTGTTTTTTCATTGTGTTTTTTTCTGCTGGCCGGCGCAGGCCTTGTCCAAGCCGGGGACCAGGACAGGGCAAAAAGAACCATCCTTGAAATTTTTGACCACCTGAAACAAAATCATATCGGCCAACCCGGGGCGGACTTGCTGATGGAGGGGGCCGTCCGGGGCATGATCGACAGCCTCAACGACCCTTACACCACCTACCTCACCGAAGACGATCTGTACCATCTGACGGACCAGCTGAACGGCTACTACGAAGGAGTGGGTTTTTACCTGGAGGCCCAGCCGGACTACCCCAGGGTCCAGGAGGTTTTCCCCGGATCACCGGCCATGGAGGCCGGCATCAGACCCGGGGACATGGTAAAAGGAGTGGACGGAATGGACATCAAGGGCTGGCCCCTGCCCAACACCGTTGAAAAAATCAAGGGGCCAGTGGGAACCGAAGTGGTTCTCAGCATCGACCGGAGCGGCATTGAATTCAGCGTAAAGATTAAAAGAGCTCATCTGAACATACCCACCATAGAGTCAAAAATCATCGGCAGCAACACCGGGTACGTCTCCGTCAAGGCATTCGGGCTAAAAACCCCGGACCAGTTCAAGGCCGCTCTGGACAAACTGTTGTCCCAAAAAATAGGCGGCCTGGTCGTCGACCTCCGGGACAACACCGGGGGATACCTGGATGCAGCCTTGGAAATAGCCGAATCATTCCTTGAGCCGGGGACCACGGTGGTGATTACCAAAATTCACGACGGTACCGCAACCAGGCATACAGCCGGCAAAGATGCGAAAAAAATCAAAATTCCGATCATAGTCCTGGTCAATTCCAAAAGCGCCAGCTCCTCCGAAATACTGGCCGGGGCACTGCAGGACAACGGCGTTTCCCTGGTGGGGGAAACCACTTACGGCAAAGGAGTTGCCCAAAGCATAATCCGGCTTAAAACCGGCGGCGCATTAAAGCTCACCACCACCGAATACGCCACCCCCAAGGGCCGGCTGGTAAACGAACGGGGACTGGAGCCCAACTTCGAGGTGCACACCCCTGATTTGCAGCTTCCCTTTGCCCTGGCAATACTGGAGTCCCGGCACAAACAGATTGTTTTTACCAAGGGCAGCAATGAAGTGACGGTGTACGGAGAACAAATCAAGGTCCGGTACGGACCGGTTGTAAAAGAACGGACTGTGTATTTACCTCTGCGTCTAACCCTGGAGTCGCTGGGTTATTCGGTTGCCTGGGATCAGCACTCAAGAAGAGTTGTGGCACAAAGGCCGGAAGCTGAGCTGGTGTTGCCGGAGGCCGGCAAACCGCAGGTCAACGGAAGGGAAATAAACATCGGCAGCCGCATTTATTCGGAGGATGGAGTCACCTTGATTCCCGTTGAGCTGGTTGCGGTACTCGGGCATAAAGTACGGCAGTCCGGCAGCCGGATTATTATCGATTGATGTTATACTATCCTTTGCCGACCAGAATATTTTGCGGGCTGAAACTCCGGTTCACCTGTCCCGCCTGGGATTATAAGTTTGGACACCGCTGCTGGAGAGTTACTTTCCGTTGTATTTTTTATTGAAAAAAGAGACAATCTTTTTGGACCGCAGTGAAAAGCACAAAAGGCTGACCAGTATAATGACCACCGTCACCTTGGTGATCAGTCCCTCAGCACTCTCCAGGCTATGGCCAAGGAAGGTATATATAATAATTTCCGGCAGCTTGCCCAGCACGCTGGCCAGGATAAAGCCGGCAAAACTGACCTTGCTGAGCCCTGCGGCATAGCTGACAATGCTGGAAGGCAGGATTGGAACAAGTCTGGCCAAAAAAATCACTTTGGCGCCGGACTTCATGCTCATTTCCTCCACCTGGGGCATATACTTGGCCAGCCGCCTGGAAAAATAGTCCCGGGCAATTATCCTGGCCAGGTAAAAGGCCACCGTGGCGCCCAGGATCGCCCCCACCAGGGTTATTACAATACCCCAGGCCGCCCCGAAGATAAAGCCGTTGGCCCCCGCCACCAGAAAAAGAGGTGCCGGAGTAGCTATTGTCTGAATAATCATAACGACGATACTGATTAAAACCGCCCAACCACCGAAAGACCGGAGCCAGTCGGCCATTTCCCGGCTGTCTCTGAATATTCCGTGCCAAGACATCCCGTAAAGACCTGCCTGGTCATAAACTACTACACAGAAGGACAATGCCGCCACCAACACAGAACATAAAACCAAGATTTTTTTTGCCATAAATGCCTCCGGCTACCATCGGCACTTTCTTCAATTAATATACCAGAAAAGAAAATTACTAAAAAGCATTCGGAAATAATGAAATTAAAATGGTGCCGCCCCGGGAGGCGTAGTAATCTGACACTCATTTAAGGGGGAATTAGCATGTTTGAAGGTAATATATACGGTTTTCTGGTGGAGTTGTTCGGGGGCGTGTTCAACTTCGGCTGGAGAAATCTGGTGATGATAACAATCGGGGGCCTGCTGCTCTACTTGGCCATAGTCAGGGATTACGAGCCGCTGCTTCTGTTGCCCATAGGCTTCGGGGCCATACTGGTGAACCTTCCCCTCACCGGCCTCATGGGGGAGGAAGGGATTCTGCGGACCTTGTATAACGCCGGGATTGCCACTGAGCTTTTCCCCTGCCTTCTTTTCGTAGGCATTGGGGCCATGACGGACTTCGGGCCCCTCCTTAGCAACCCTAGAATCATTCTGCTGGGCGGAGCGGGGCAATTCGGCATTTTTATGACCCTGCTGCTGGCCCTGGCTTTGGGCTTTGATCGTCTGGAGGCCATCTGCGTAGGCATCATAGGCGCCTGCGACGGTCCCACCTCCATTTACGTGACCAGCAAATTCGCCCCTGAACTGCTGGGTCCCATTTCGGTGGCTGCATACTCCTATATGGCTCTGGTTCCCATAATACAGCCGCCTGTGATGCGGCTTTTGACCACCAGGAAAGAACGCATGACGCCGATGCAATATACCAGCCTGAAACCCGTTTCCAAAACCACCAAAATTCTTTTCCCCATCGTGGTCACAGTTGTTACCCTGCTCATCGCCCCCATGGGAGCGCCCCTGATGGGCATGCTGATGCTGGGCAACCTGCTCAGGGAGTCCGGAGTGGTGAGCCGGCTGGTAAAGTCCGCCGAGAACGAGCTGTCCAGCTTGATCACCCTGCTCCTGGGAATAACCATAGGGGCCACCATGGACGGTCATGTTTTTCTGCAGTGGAAGACTCTTTTGATTTACGCCCTTGGTCTGGTGGCCATCGTCGGCGATACCGCCGCCGGAGTATTCATGGCCAAGCTGATGAACCTGTTCAGCAAGGAAAAAATCAACCCCCTAATCGGAGCTGCGGGAATATCGGCTTTCCCCATGTCGGCCAGGGTAGTGCACAAGGTGGGGTCCGAAGAAAACCGTCAGAACTACCTTCTGATGCACGCCATGGGAGTGAACACCGGCGGACAGATCGGATCCGTCATGGCGGCCAGCATTATGCTGGCCCTGATTCAGGTCATTAATTAAAAAAGTGGGGGATTGACAGTGACAGACATGGAATTCGGACTGACATTGATGATTTTCGGCGGGGGGCTTACTCTGCTTTCCCTTGGATTTATCGCCATCGTAATCAGCCTTTTGGTCAGGATCCAGTCAAAGGAGAAAACCTCCGGGTCCGGGCGGCCATCCTGCAATGCCGACGGACACAACGGCCGCTCCATGTAAAAAAGACAGGCCCCTGCTCGAAAGGGGCCCTATAGTTCATTTGCGCACTCCTTATTCTGTCAGGATTCTGTCAGAAGCCGGATCTCACCCGGCAGATTTATTGCCCCTGATGCGAAGTGACTTCTTAGCGATAAATGTACCCTTAATCACAAACATAATATTCACCATAATATAGAGCAGCAAAAAGGTTAATATGGATATGCTCCAGCCGGGCAGCGCATCAATAAACTCCATAATCATCAGTGTTTCCCCCTTGACTTATAAACGGAGAAAATCCAATCCCTTAAGCCAAGCCAATGATTTTATCCTTTAAAACAGCCTTCTTCGCCATAAACCGCCAGTAGGTTCTCAGGTCTCATACCATTAAAAAGGCCGCTGCTGGTACCGAAAATAAATCCTCCGCCGTCAGAAGCGGCGGACACAATGGAGCGGACATCATTCCTTAGCTGCTGCCCGTCGCACGGCCCGACAAGGCCGGAGGGATCCAGATTGCCCCACAGGCACAGCCTCTTTCCGTACCGCCCCTTGACCCGCCCGATATCCATGCCGGCCGCCGCTTCAATGCCTTGAAGCCCTAAAAACCCAGCCCCGACAATATCGCCCAGCACTAAGCTCAAATTACCGTCCGAATGAAAAAATACCGGCACGTCAAAAGACGATACCTGGCGGGCCAGAGAAGGAAAATAGTGTTTTCTCAAAGTCCCAGGATCAACCATCATTCCCAGGCTGCAAGCAATATCGTCGGCTATAAGAATCGCCGCAGCCCCCCCTTTTATTGCCCGGTCCGCCATCGTTATGTTGAACCCTTCCACCTGAAGCAAAAAATCTGTCAGATCCCCGGTATCCCGGGCCAACATGGCAAAGAACCCTTCAAATCCGAACAGCTTCATCCCCCAGCCAAAGGCGCCGTCCACCATAGCAAAAACAAACCGGTCGGTCTCCCGCACCCACCTGTCCAAATCCGGCCAGCACACAGACTCCGCCGGGGGCAACCCTGCCCTCCGGACGGAGGAAAAGCACGGTGTCAGGCAGATAATGTCCAACCCAAGCCGCAGAACAAATTCCCGCCTCTGTTCAAAAGCCACCTCCCTGCATTTCAGAAATGATTTTATTACTCCATCGTCAATAAAAATCTCTCCCCTGGGCACCCTGTCGGCAACCCGGTGACCTATGGCTGATTCAACCCTTTTTCGCGCGTCCATAACCTTTTCCCTATATTTCCTACATTAGTCGAGCAATATTACTCGTCCAGACGCCCCAACTCTTTTTTCAAAAGGAAATACAACAACATAACCACAGCAGAAGTAAGCACCAGGCCGAATAAATTCTTATTTATAGTAATAACATTATAAACAAATGCGCTTTCCATCAGCAGGGCAGGTATTTTTCCGATCAGGGTCGCTATGAAAAAGGTTCTCATGGAAATGGACGTCAGTGCCCCGAACATATTTATAAGTCCTGAGGGAAAGAAGGGGGCGATTCTGATAACCGCCATATAATAAATCTGCTTGGCGCCCGTCATGTTGTTGATTGACTTTATTATCCTCCACTGACTATAGGACACCTTTGAGGATATTGACCTTACCCCGCCTCTGTAAAGCATAAAAGCAGCAGAAGCCCCTATAACCTCTCCGGCCCATGAAATTACAAAACCGCTTATGATCCCGAAAACCATGATGTTCGCGGCCGTAATGAAAAATGAGGGAACAAAACCCATAATACTGATCATAACATTAAGCGCTACACTTGCCAGAATCGCATAGGGTCCAGCATTATAGAGCAATTGCATCGCGGAATTTACATCAAACAAAATGAATCTCCATAGACCGGCTTCACCGGCCTGTTATTTTTAATTTACAGCTTTTTTTGCATATTTAGTAAGAAACAATTCAAGGTCCGGAGAAGAAAGAAACCTTTTAATCCAGTGTTTGATCGTTACCTCACTGGGATTGTTTTCCATGAAGGATATAAGTGCCTGGGTAATATACTCATTAACCGATATACCCATCGATGCCGCCCTTTGAGACACCGTTTCCATTAGCCCGGTATCGAGATACGGGCTGTATTTTTTCTTTTCTCCCGATAGCATCAATGCTCCCGCCTTTTGTCAGTTTATTAAAAACACCGATCTGGTTCCATTATACATTACAATGGTTCCAGCGTCAACGGCAGCTATGCAATTACCTTTATTAGCCATGGTTGGCCGTTTATCCCTGGAAAATGACTAGAAAATTGTTGATGCATGCCTTTGCTTCCCATTATTTACTTCATGCGGCGTCATTTTTAACGACCGGCACCGGGAATACGGGGTGCCATGGAAGAATAACTTAATAAGTAGAGTAGGCCCTGGCATAACAACTTTAGGTAAGACCTATCAGTTGGCTCC
>JBBIMW010000038.1:0-25449 GCA_037444185.1 Peptococcaceae bacterium
ATGATTACCGGAATCAATAACCTAGGTACCCGGTACCAAAGTTATTGCGCCTTGCCTGCGGCGGCACCGGCAGAAGATGCGATGATGCAGAGGTATGGCAATGACAATAAAATTCAGGGAGATTTCCAGTGATTCCCATACTTTGGCCCGCAGGGGAGAGCTGCACACTCTCCGGGGCGTGGTGGAAACCCCGGTTTTCATGCCGGTGGGAACCCAGGCCACGGTTAAGGCCATGACTCCGGAAGAGGTTTGGAACGCGGGGGGAAGGATTATCCTCAGCAATACGTACCACCTGTATTTGAGGCCGGGGCACAGGCTGGTGGCCGAGGCCGGCGGTTTGCACCGGTTTATGCGTTGGGAGGGACCCATACTCACCGACAGCGGGGGATTCCAGGTATTCAGCCTGGGGCCGCTGAGAAAGGTGGAGGAGGGCGGGGTGTGGTTCCGTTCCCACATAGACGGCTCCAAGCATTATTTCAGCCCCGAAAAGGCGGTGGAGATACAGGAAGCCCTGGGTTCGGACATAGCCATGGCCTTTGACGAGTGCGCCCCTTACCCTTGCGACCGTGATTACGCACTGGAGGCGGTGAACAGAACCACCCGCTGGGCCGGGCGCTGCAAGCAGGCCCGGCGCAGGGAGGATCAAGCTTTGTTCGGCATTATCCAGGGGGGCGTGTTCAGGGATTTGAGGGAGAAGAGTGCGGCGGAACTTGTGGAAATGGATTTTCCCGGCTACGGCATAGGGGGTTTGAGTGTCGGTGAGCCGAAGGAATTGATGTACGAGGTGTTGGAGTACACTGTGCCACTGATCCCCGCCGGCAGGCCGCGCTACCTTATGGGGGTGGGTTCGCCGGACTGTCTGCTGGAGGGGGTGGCCCGGGGGGTGGATATGTTTGACTGCGTCATGCCCACCAGGATTGCCCGCAACGGTACTGTCTTCACCCATGACGGCAGGCTGGTGGTCAGGAATGCCGAATATGCCGGGGATTTCAGTCCCCTGGACCCCCAGTGCCACTGTTACACCTGCCGGAACTTCACCAGGGCCTACGTGAGGCACCTGATCAAGGCCGGCGAGATATTGGGGATTATGCTTACCACCATACATAATCTTTACTTTATACTGAAATTGATGCATAATATCAGGGTAGCCATAGATGGTGGATTTTTTTGCGACTATAAAAAGGAATTTTTAAGCAGGTTCAACGCCGGCTGAATTTTTCCGTAAAAAATAAAGGATTTGAGACGGTACCGAAGAATTGATCTTTTTGTGGAAAGGAGGTTGGGCGCCGGAATGGAACAGTACGGGACGATAATTTATATTGTCTTGCTATTCGGACTTCTGTACTTTCTGATGATCAGGCCTCAGCAGCAGCGTCAGAAGAAGCACCAGGAAATGATCAGATCGTTGAAGGTGAACGACAGGGTGGTTACTGCCGGGGGAATTTATGGAACCATTGTGAAGGTGAAGGAGGATACCTTTATCCTAAGGGTAGCCGACAATGTGCGCGTTGAAGTGCTTAAAACCGCCATCGGTCAGGTGCGGGACCCCGCCGAGGAAGAGGAAAAAGAATAACCGGGTCCGGTGTGCCGGAAATGGCGTGCCAGTCTCCATTCAACTTCCGGAGAGTAGGCGAAGGGTCTACTCTCTTTCTCCGTAAAAGGGAGACTGCCATTATCACCACAGTGAGGGTGATTATACCAGGGGGCATACATGGTAACTTTGGAAGATATAAGCGGCAACCCGGTGGTGGACAGCTTCATAAAAATGGGCAATCAGTTCCTGGGGGCCATGGGGTATACCGATCATAGCCACAGGCACCTGCGGCTGGTCAGCGGCATAGCCAGGGAAATACTGGCGAAGTTAGGGTATTCGGCCAGGGAAGCGGAGTTGGCGGCCATTGCCGGCTATCTGCATGACATAGGCAATGTGGTGAGCAGAAATGATCATGGCATTTCCGGAGCCGCCATTGTTTATCCTATTCTGACGGAAATGGGCATGGAACCGGACGAGATTGCTGTTGTACTGTCGTCCATTGCCAATCACGAGGAACAGTACGGGCAGCCGGTGAACACCGTGGCTGCTGCCCTTATTCTGGCTGACAAGTCCGACGTTCACAGATCAAGGGTGCGCAATCCGGAATTCGCCACCTTCGATATTCACGACCGGGTGAATTACGCCGCAGAAAACGCCTCGGTACTGGTGGATCCGGACAAAAGGACCATCACTATGAATCTGACCATAGACATAAACATCTGCCCGGTTATGGAGTACTTTGAAATTTTTCTGGCCAGAATGATGTTGTGCCGCCGGGCGGCGGCATTCCTCAACTGCAATTTCGAACTGATCATCAATGGCTCCAAATTGCTTTAAATTCCATGCCGTAATGTTATCAAGCATGTATAACCTGATACAGAATGAAGCGAGGGGAGAAGGCATACCATGAGGTGGAGCAAGATTATCTTACTGGTGGCCATTGTGGCCGCAGTGGCCCTGGCCGCTGTTGTGTCCATGGTTCCGGTGTTCCAGGGCAACGAGACCCTGCAAAGGTACCTGCCTTTGATCAAGGGAATCAACCTGGGGCTTGACCTCCAGGGGGGGGTCCATGTGGTGCTGGAGGCGAAGGATACTCCGGAGGCCAAGGTGACACCGGAGTCCATGAAGCAGCTGAAGGCCGTTATTCAAAACAGGGTTGACGGTTTCGGCGTCAGGGAGCCGGTGATCCAGCAGCAGGGCGACCGCAGGCTGATCGTGGAGCTGGCCGGAAAGATCGACCCGGAAGAGGCGGTCAATTCCATGGTGAAGACCGCTTTCCTGGAGTTCAAAACCATGGACGGCCAGACTGTGGTTACGGGCAGGGATTTGAAGGACGCCATCGAAGGTAAGGATCCAACCTCGGGAGCGGTGGAGGTGAACCTCACCTTCGATTCCGAGGGGGCCAAGAAATTTGCCCAGGCCACCACCGCCAACGTGGGCCGGCAAATTGCCATCGTCCTTGACGGAAAGGTTCTCCAGAATCCCGTGGTGCAGGAGCCCATAACCAACGGCAAGGCCCGCATCACAGGTTACGAGTCCCTGCAGGAAGCGCACCGCATCGCCGTTCTTTTAAGGTCCGGCGCCCTGCCCCTGAAGGTGGAGGTAATGGAGAAAAGATCCGTGGGGCCGGCCCTGGGGGCTGACTCCCTGGTCAAGTCCAAGTACGCCGGGGTGGTGGGGGTCAGCGCCATACTGATATTCATGCTGATGTATTACAGGCTGCCCGGGCTGGTGGCCAACTTCGCGCTGATTATTTATTCTCTAATCGTGCTCACTCTTTTTGTAGGATTCAATGTCACCATGACGCTGCCCGGCATTGCCGGTTTCCTCCTGTCGCTGGGCATAGCGGTGGACGCCAATGTGATTATATTCGAGCGTATCAGGGAGGAGCTGCGCGGGGGAAAAAGTTTGCGTTCGGCTATAGACTCCGGATTCAAGCGGGGCTTTGTGGCCGTGTTCGACGCCAACGCCACCACCGTTCTGGCCGCTGCGGTGCTGGTTTTTCTGGGCACGGGGCCCATTAAGGGTTTTGCCGTCACGCTGATTATCGGTATCACCGCCAGCATGATTACCGCCATTACCATGACCAGAGGGCTTTTGCACCTGGTGGCGGGCGCCAATCTGGTAAAAAATCCGAAGTATTTCGGGGCTTAGGGGGGTAAGGAATGTTTCACTTCGTCAAACACAGAAAAGTATTCTATGTGCTGTCTGTCCTGGTGATACTGCCGGGCCTTATTTCCCTCCTGGTCCAGGGGCTGAATCTGGGCATCGACTTTACCAGCGGGAGTATACTGGAGGTGAGGTTCGACCAAGCCGTGCCGGTGGAAAAGGTGAGGGACGTTGTCAAAGAGCAGGGGCTGGAGGCTGCGCGCATTCAGCAGAGCGGCGACCGGGATTTTCTTATCCGCACCGCGAAGCTCAGTCAGGAAGACGGCAGGAAGTTGATGGAGTCCTTCTCGACAAAAGTCGGCAAGGCGGACCTGCTCAGGAATGAATATGTGGACCCCATCATCAGTACGGAACTTTTCTGGAAGGCCCTGGGGGCGCTGGTCATCGCCTCGGTGCTGATGATTATATACATTACCTTGAGGTTTGAGTTCAAGCAGGGCATTGCCGCCATCATCGCCCTTCTCCACGACACCCTGCTGGTGGTGGGTATTTTCTCGCTTTTCCGCATCGAGGTGGACAGTGCCTTTATTGCGGCCATACTGACCATAATCGGTTATTCCATCAACGACACCATCGTTATTTTCGACCGCATCAGGGAAAATCTCCGGTCGCAAAAGAAGGCGCAGTCCCTGGAAGATTTGGTCAACCTCAGCATCTGGCAGACCCTGGCCCGGTCCATAAACACGGTTCTGACGGTGATGTTCGTGCTGTTGGCACTGTTCTTCCTTGGCGGCACCACCATCAAGACCTTTGTACTGGCCATGCTCATCGGGGTGGCCAGCGGCGCCTATTCTTCCATTTTCAACGCCAGCGCCATATGGGTCGATCTGAGGCTGATGGGCAGAAAGGGCAAAAGACAGCCCGCCGGGGCGTAGGCTCAGCGGTCCATTCTGTCTCCTGTCTGGAGACAGAAATGATTAGGTACCTAAGCTGCTAAGTTATTGATTTGGGAATTATGTTTAAATGCATAACTTAATAACTTAGGTACCCGGTACCTAATAATTAGGTTTTTGCTGAGGCAGAATAACGAAAGGTGGTTTTATCGCTTGGGGGACAATGGTCGGAATGAAGCGATGGAATTGCTGCGGCAAAAGATTATGGAGCTTTCGGCCAACATTGAAAGGATGAAGCTGGCGGAATATGTGGACTTGCTCCACAGCCCCTGGAGGCTATTGTGGGTGAATTTTATTTCAGGGATCGCCAGGGGGTTCGGGATTGCCATTGGATTCGCCATACTTGGGGCGCTGGTGATCATTGTCATGAGAAAGCTGGTGGATCTCAACCTGCCTGTTATAGGCGGCTTTATCGCCGACATCGTGGACATAGTCCAGCAGCAACTCAGGGCTAGGAGTTATTAATAATAGATGGAGGTGGGCCAGTGATGGCTCGGGAATGGGAGCAGGAGATAAAAAAAAGGCTGCTGGCAGAAAAAAAGCGGCTTCGTGAAAGAATAGAAGGCATGGACCAGGCGGGGCTTCATCAGTCCCTGGGCGGATCCACCGGCGAGCTGTCGATGTATGACAATCACCCCGGGGACGTGGCCAGCGAGGTGTTTGATCGAAGCAAGGACCTTGCCCTGCGGGAAAACGCTTCACTGGTTGTAAATGCCATAGACGGCGCCCTGGAAAAACTGGAAAAGGGGATTTACGGGCTGTGTGAGGCGTGCGGCGGGGCAATATCCCACGACAGGCTGGAAGCTCTTCCATACACCACCCTCTGTATACAGTGCAAAAGGAAATACGAAGACAGGCCCGGGGAGGTTGGCAGGCCGGTGGAGGAGGGGGTGCTGGAGGAGATTTACGCCAGGCCCTTCGACAGCGGAGTGGAAAATGTTGAATTTGATTGGGAGGACTCCTTTCAGGAGGTATCAAGGTGGGATGAGCACGCGGTGCGGTCCGGCGCCGGCGCCTACTATGGGCCGGGAGAACTGGAGGAGGAGGACCGCCGGGGCGTGGTGGAGGATGTGGACAGCATTCCCTACGAGGTGGGTGACGATGGAGTGATTTATCAAAGTTTTCACAGCGTGAACGACGGGCCCGGGCCCGGAGGGATTTTTGGCCGGAGGGACCGGGGAGAACAGTCACAAAGAGATTTCAGTCTGTTATAGACGGCAGGAAATTTACTTTTTTTGGCGAATTCAGGGATTGAGGGTCCCTGTTTTTTAATGTGCCGGAATGCGGAACAGGGGGGGGCAGGAGGGGGGGCCGGACTTCATAACGGATGGGAGAATATGCCGTGCAGTAGGGAGATGATCGGTTGTCCCTGGACGGTTCCGGGGCCGGAATTATTTATGATCTGGATGACAGGCCCCCGCTGAAAAGAACATTGGCATACAGCGCCCAGTGGCTAATATTTACCCTGGCCAATTCGGCTGTGATTCCCCTGGTTCTGGGCGCCGCCCTGGGGCTGGACATGACCGGGACCGCCGAACTCGCCCGGCGGCTGTTGTTTTTTTCAGCCCTGGCTTCTCTGCTGCAGGTTCTATTCGGGCACCGCCTGCCGATAATCGAGGGGCCATCGGGAATGTGGTGGGGAGTATTTATGACCCTGGCCTTCCTGGCTCCGGCGATGGGAAAGCCGCTCTCCCTTTTACGCACCGATCTGGAGACCGGGATGATGGTGGCGGTGGTCGTGCTGGTGCTGGTGGGGGTCAGCGGCCTGATGGGCCAGGCCCTTAAGCTTTTTACTCCGGCGGTGACGGGGTCTGTGCTGGTTCTACTGGGACTTCAGCTCTCGGGGACCCTGGTCCGGGGCATGTTGGGGCTGGATTCTCCGGGTGCGGCCGTGGATTTAAGGGCGGCGGCTGTTTCAGCGGTGGTGGTGCTGGTGGTTTTTGGGGTGACACTGAAAGGAAAAGGTTTTTTTCGCAGCGTGGCCATTTTGGCGGGAATACTGGCGGGGTGGCTGGTGTCTTTGCCCCTGGGGATCACCGGGGCCGGGGGGATAAGCCTGGGGGACACTGTAAAGATGCCGGAACTCTTCGCCTGGGGGCCGCCCACCCTGGACGCCGGTATTGTATTCACCTGTGTAGTTACCGGCCTTCTGGTTTCCAGCAATCTTGTGGCCAGCATACTGGCCATGGAAAAAACCCTCGGCCGGCGATTCCCCGGCCGGGTGTACAACCGGGGCGTGGTTTTCACCGGTGTGGCCGACATAATGGCGGGGGCGGGGTCAACGGTGGGCTTCGTTCCGTACTCGGCCGGCGCCGGGATGGTCAGCCTGACCGGGGTGGCGGCCAGACTGCCGTTCATTATTTTTACCTTGGCCATGATGCTGTTGGGGTTGTTTCCTGCGGTGGGGAAGCTTCTTGCATCCATTCCCGCCCCGGTGGGCTATTCCGTGCTGCTGGCATCCTTTGCCCAGATGATGGGATTCGGCCTCAGGGATTATCTCAGGTTGAGGCTGGATACCAGGGATTTCTTTGTGGTGGGTGTGTCCTTACTCTTCGGAACCGGCTTGATGTTCCTGCCGCCGGAGGCTTGCCGGGACCTGCCGCTGGTGGCCAGATACATACTGGGCAATGGGTTTGTGGCGGGAATGATATTGGTTATAATTCTGGAGCATGTTGTTCTGCCCGCTTCAGTATTTGCCGGAAACGGCGGTCAAAAAAACAGTGTTGATCGGGAAAATGGGAAAGGATATAATAAATAATGTAATGGGACCATGAAGGTTCCGGCCATTTCAGAGATCTTTCCCGTAAGCGTGGCCATGGAGGCCTGAAGCCGCAGCATGCGGTTATGTGATCAGGGTTTCGTGGCCATATTATCTTAACGCGGGATTGATGGTTGATGAAATTGTTAATGCCTGTCTGCGCCGGATCGGACTCGGCGCTGCACAGGATGGAACCGAGGGTCAAGGTGGTGTCCATTTTCGGCTTCGTGGCCGTGGTGTCGTCTCTGTCCTCGAAGCCGCTACTGGTTTCAGCGGCGGTGATGATTACGGCCCTGGCCCTGATTTCGGGGTTGGGGGCCGGCTACTTGTTGCGCCGGCTGATTTTGGTTCTGCCTTTCACAGGCATGGTACTGCTGGTGTTGCCCTTCGCGGTGTCCGGAGAGGCCGTCTTCAGCCTGCAGTTTGGGTATTTTCACATTGCCGCCACCGATCAGGGCTTCGGCCGGGCCGCGATTCTTTCCCTGAGGGTGTTGACTGCGGTGGTGGCGGTGAATATTCTGACCGCCACCACGCCGTTCCCGGATTTAATGAAGGCTTTAAGGGGGCTTAAAATCCCCGAAGTATTCGTGCAGGTGCTGGAGTTCACCGTGAGGTATATTTTTGTTCTGGTGGACGAGGTGCAAAGGATGAAGCTGGCCCGCAAGGCCAGGTGTTTCAAGGCCGGGAGGAGCATTTTCGACAAAGGGGCCTTCAGGACGCTGGGTCAGTTGGTGGGGGTTTTGTTTGTGCGTTCCTGGGAAAGGGGCGATCGGATATATTGCGCCATGCTTTCCAGAGGGTATCCGGCCGGTGCGGTTGTCAGGGAATCCGGCGCCAGGCCGGGGTGGGGGGATTTGTGCCGGGGCTCCATAATACTGATGTCGGCGGTATGTCTGAGGCTGTTCGAGAGCGGGGCATTGCAAATGGCCATGCCGAGATAGGGATTTAGGATCCGGATAGCCGGGATTTATGATTCATGACTCCGGAGGTAATAAAATGGCGATTATTGAAGTGGACGATATTTACTATACATACAGAGACGGCACCGAGGCCCTGAGGGGCCTTTCGCTTTCCGTCGGGGAGGGTGAGCGGGTGGCCCTTCTGGGCCCCAATGGAGCCGGGAAATCCACCCTGTTGCTGCACCTTAACGGCATAAACATCCCCAGCAGGGGAAAGGTTACTATCATCGGCAGGGAAGTGAACAGGAAGACCGGGAGGTGGATCCGCTCGCAGGTGGGTATGGTTTTCCAGGATCCCGACGATCAGGTGTTTTCATCCACCGTGTGGGAGGATGTGGCCTTCGGGCCGCAGAATATGGGACTGGATGTAAAAGAGATCGAAAGAAGGGTGGCCGGCGCCCTTGAGGCCGCCGGCATGTCGGAACACCGCCACAAGGCACCCTGCCTGATGAGCTACGGTCAGAAAAAAAGGGTGGCCATAGCCGGTGTGCTGGCCATGAAGCCCCGGATAATCGTCCTGGACGAGCCCATGGCCTTTCTTGATCCCAAGGGCAGGGACAGTTTGATGGGAATACTGAACCAGCTGCACAGCCGGGGCCAGACAATAGTCATAGCCACCCATGATGTGGACTTCGCCGCAGAATGGGCAGACCGGGTGGTCATTGTCAAAGACGGGAAAACCCTGGCCCAGGGCGGACGCCACCTGCTCCAGGACATTGGGCTGATTGAGGAGGCGCAGTTGCGGCTACCCGTGGTGAGCAAAATTTTTCAACGGCTGCCCGGCCTGAATTCAGGCACCCTGCCCTTGACCGTTGATGAAGCGGTGGATATAATTAGAAAATTAATGGATAAGGACCTTGGTGGTGGCCGGAGTGAGGCAGTATTGCCGCGCCGGTCTTGAAGCCGGAATAATATGGGAATAATATTGAAGGCAGAATCAGTGGTTTTATTTTAATGTGGGGGAGTATTGCACTGAACAGATTGAGATTGATTATCGCCCTTTCCGTGGCCAGGGTGTTGACTTTTTTGATCAGATTTCTGGGCAGGGGAAAAGGTTCTTCCCTTCCGGGCAGTATAGCTTTAAAAATTTTTCCGGGACTGATCGAGTACGGGGCCTCCAGGGTCAGGCTGGGCATCGTAATGGTAACCGGAACCAACGGCAAAACCACCACCAACAACATGATTGCCCATATTCTGGAGGGTGGCGGATGCAGGGTGCTGATCAACCGGGAGGGGGCGAATCTGCCGGCCGGCGTGGCTTCGGCCTTTGCCAGGGAGATGGATTTAATGGGGAGGCTGGATTCCGATTATGCCTGCCTGGAGGTTGACGAAGCGGCCTTTCCCCTGGTGGCGGCCAAAACCAGACCCCGGCATGTGGTTGTTACCAATTTTTTTCGCGATCAGCTGGACAGATATGGAGAGCTTGACAAAACAGTTTCGCTGGTCCGGGACGCCCTCACTGGCATGGAGGGCACCAAGCTGGTGCTCAATGCCGACGATCCCCTGGTGGCACAATTGGGCCGGAGTACGGGACTGCAGTCGGTCTATTACGGACTTGCCGACCACGAGGGCACTTCCCGCAGCGGATCGGCGGCCAGGGAAGGCAAGTTCTGCCCTTTCTGCGGCCGGGAGCTGGTCTATCGGTACTACCAGTACAGCCAGCTCGGTCACTATGCCTGTGCCGGTTGCGGCTTTTCCCGCCCTGACCCTGACGTGGAGGGCATGTTGCCGCAGGCGGAGGGAATGTGCACCAGTTGCCGGGTCAGGTTTCGTCAGGGAATGGTGGTGAATCTGAAAGTGCCTCTGTACGGTATGTACAATCTCTACAACGCTTTGGCGGCGTATGCCGCCGCCCTTCTCCTCGGTATGGAGCACCGGGGTGCGGCCGGCCGGCTGCGTGAATACCGCACCGCCACCGGCAGGATGGAAGGGTTCCGTTACCGGGGGAAGCCCGTTTTTCTCAATCTGGTCAAAAATCCCGCCGGCTTTAACGAGGGCCTCGGGGCGCTGGTGGACATGGCCGATGGCCGGCTCGACGTGATGATGGCTATAAATGACAACGACGCCGACGGCAGGGACATATCATGGCTGTGGGACGTGGATTTCGAGGTACTGGAGGGCTGCCGGGAGAAAATCGGACTTTTGGTCTGCTCGGGGCGGCGGGCCGAGGAGATGGCCCTCAGGCTCAAGTACGCCGGTATCCCGGAAAAAAAGCTGGTGGTGGCGGGTGATTACAGAGATGCGGTAAACAGAGTGCTGGAGGGCGGGGCGCCCAAATCATACATTCTGGCCACATACACCGCCCTGTGGCCGGTGGAAAGGATACTTAGCGGTTATGCCGAAAGAGTTCAAACCGAAACTGAACATTTGCCACATGTATCCTGACCTCCTTAATCTGTATGGCGACCGGGGAAATGTGATGGCTTTTGCAAGGCGTTGCCAATGGAGGGATATTCAGATAGAAATTCACCGGATCAGTGTTGGGGATGAGGTCGATTTTTCCAGGATGGATTTTGTTTTTCTGGGCGGGGGATCCGACAGGGAGCAAAATTTGATGGCCGCAGACCTGGCGGAGAGAACGGGGAACTTGAGCGACGCCATAGAGGACGGGCTGGTTGTGCTGGCCATTTGCGGCGGGTACCAGTTGATGGGCAAATACTACCGGACGCTGACCGGGGAAATTATACCCGGTCTCGGGATACTGGATCTGCACACCGACGGAGGGCGGAAAAGGCTTATTGGAAACATTGCGGTGGAGGTCCGGCTGGGGGGTGCGGTCCGTATGGTCACCGGCTTTGAAAACCATTCCGGGCGCACTTATCTGGGGAGACTGGAGCCCCTGGGGCGTGTGTTGGCCGGTTATGGAAACAATGGGGAGGACGGCATGGAAGGGGCCTGCTACAAAAATGTTCTGTGCTCCTATTTGCACGGACCCCTGCTGCCGAAAAACCCTTTTATCACAGACCATCTGATTTCCTTGGCGCTGCGGCGCCGGTGCCGGGACATTCCCCTGAAACCCCTGGATGACACCCTGGAAGAGGCGGCAAATGAAGTTATGATCAAACGCCTCCTGGGTTAGGAGGCTGTTGAAAAAGTCCGTCTGCTGCGTTGCGGTGGCGGCTTTTTCGCTCCAACGTACCAACAAGTACGTCTCCGCTCAAACCCTTGTCGCGCCTTGCACCTGGAGCTTTTTGAACAGCCTCCGGTTGTATCCGGCTATAACTGTTTAATTTCGTATAAATGGGCTTTTCAACACTCTTCCGGGAGGCTGTTGAAAAAGTCCGTCTGCCCGGGACTCAGTGCCCGGAATGGAAAGGTTGCTGAAAACAATCTCGCCTCCGGCCATGGTCAGCCTGACATTCAGATCTTTGTCCAGCAGCACCAGGTCGGCATCCATGCCCGGGGCCAGCGCACCCTTGGTGCTTTCCATCCCCAGGACCCGGGCGGGGTTGAGGCTGGCCATGCGGATTGCTTCGTGCAGCGGTATCCCCGCAAGGTTGACCATATTCCTGACGGCTTCGATCATGGTAAGAGAAGTGCCGGCCATGGAATTGTTGGCCAGGGTTACTTTCCTGTTGGCCATGGTTATTTTACGGTCATTGAAAAGATATTCACCGTCCGGCCTGCCGGCGGCGGAAATGGCGTCCGTGGCCAGGGTCAGCCCCCTTGTTCCCTTAACGGAGTGTAGCAGCTTCAGTATTGAAGGGTGCAAATGGTGTCCGTCGGCGATTATTTCCGCGTTAATGTCCCTGTGGGTCAGGACTGCGCCCACCAGGCCCGGTTCCCTATGATGGAGGGGGCCGGAGGCGTTGAAAAGGTGAACGGCATGTTTTATGCCGGCCTTGAAGGATAATACGGCTGTTTCGTAAGTGGCTTCGGAATGGCCCGCCGCCGCCACTATGCCCTCCCGGGCCAGCATTTTGATTAAGCCGGCGCAGCCCGGGAGCTCCGGGGCGACGGTGACCATCTTCAGTGTCCCTTCGCAGTGGATAATGAAGCCGGCCATTTCGTCAAGGTCAACATTTCTCAAATATGAAGGATTGATTGCACCGGCGCGGTTCGGATTGAGATAGGGCCCCTCCATGTGCGCCCCCAGGAGCCTGGCTCCTCCGGTGATCCTCAGGGTAAGGGCGTTTATGGCCCTAAGCGCCGGTTTCAATTTATCATTGGAAGCAGGGGCCACGGTGGCCAGAAAAGACGTCGTGCCGCCCCTGGCGTGGAAGGCGGCCGTTTCTCTTATGGACTTGGTGGTTCCGTCCAGTATGTCGTAGCCGTTTCCACCATGGACATGCATGTCTATGAATCCTGGAGCAATATACATATCCCCGGCGTCGATTTTTACGCACCCACGATTGCAGGGATGGCTGCGGCAGCACCTCTTTTGATCGCCGGCCGCCTGTGTCGGAAAAGCTGGCGGACTGCCCGGACGCAGCCCGCCGGTGGAGCACGAAAGGCCGGCATGTAGATTCCCGGGCCCGGGGATGCCGGGAACGGCCAGCTTGTCCCCGGTGACCAGAAGTCCGCCGTTGGGTGCCGTGCCGCTGGAAGTTACCAGCCGGCCTCCGCAAATCAGATAATCATTCATAGATATGATCGCCGCCTTGGAATTTTAGGAATGCAATCGAGAAAGCAGTATGTTTATTTTATGAAAATTGAAACCCGGACCCCGGCCCAGGATTTTCATTGTTCACGGCGCCACATCCAAGGGGCATGGGGGCCTGGGCCGCCTGTCAGGGCGGCTTTTTTATGGATAAATTAAACGGATAATAATAAGCGGCGGTGGGAATAATATAGATGCTGCATCAGGCAGTAAACCAGCCTCCTAATCTCTCTCAGCACCCCGCCGCAGGCGGGGCTTTTTTTCGTTAGGAAAATATATGCTGCGTTAAAGTGTTAAGGTGAATCACTATCCGGCGCAAGCCCCAAAACAGCTTCGTGGCGCATGGGAGAAGACATCACACGGGTGATAAGGAATGCATTAAATTCTGGATTCTGACTCCTGGATTCTGGATTCCAGTCGCCCGTCAGGGCGGCTTATTTATGCCGTATATGCGGTAGCGCCTGGTCCGGATGGCTCCGATGGTACGGGTGAGGATCCTTATCATGACGTTGTTTTCTTCATGCACCATGGACAGGTCGGCGTATTCGTAATTCTTTTCCAGTAAAGTATGTATGGCTTGTTCTATCATACATGAATCAAGGCCCCTGTGCCTAAACTCCGGGAGTACCCCAAAAATGGCCGCCCTCACAGATTTTGGCAAAGTCCCGCCGGGCAGGGCGGTGGGCAGGAATAACAACAGGCCGGCCGGTTTTTCATTAACCCAAATGGTTATCATCAAATCACGGTCGGCGAAAATGGAACAAAAATTTAACATTGACGCAGTCTCTTCGATGGTTAGCGGAACAAAGCCCCAGTTGGCCTGCATTGACCCGTTGAACAGGTCCCTGACCAAGCGGGCCTCCTGAAAAATGTTCCGGAAGGCAATCCTTCGGATGGATACATCCTTGTTCTGCCGGGCCCTTTCGGATATCTCACGTATTTTTTGCGGTGTTTCCATTCTCCGGTGCCAGCCATAGGTGATCAGATCCGTGTGTTTTGAAAGCCCGGCCCTTTCCATCAGTTCTCCGTAATAAGGCGGATTGTGCGGAAGCATCAACTGAGGGCCCTGGCCGGCACCATCAACCAGTACGCCCACCTGCTGGTTGGTGTTGAAAGTGGCCGGGCCAATCATTCTGGAACAGCCGTTGTCCAACAGCCATTGTCTGGCTTTTTCGATCAAGGCTGAAGCGGCTCCGGGATCCCATTCGCATTCAAAGCAGCCAAAAAAGCCTGTTTCCGGGTCGGGGTTCAAAAAATCCTTTATAGCTGCGATTCTCCCCGCCGGCGCATTATCCCGCATGGCCAGAAAGTATGCTGTTTTAAGGTGCCTGTGCACCGGGTTGGACAGCCCGCTGTAGTTTTCAAACCGATCGGGCAGGGGTACCGTTCCGGTTTCTTTATAGCCTGACAAAACCAGCGGCATTCTGACAAAGGTTGTCATGCCGGAAAAGCCGCCCACCTCTTGAATATCCACTGACAAGAAAACCATCCCTTTGTGTTTCTTGTCAGAATATGCGGTGGCGGCGGCCTTGGTTCCCGTTTCCTGTCCCGGGCTTGTACTGCATTCCTTATTCCAGCAGTAACCGGAATTCGGAATATCTTTTTGACGGTATCGCCTCCGGCAGTGTGGGGGCCTGCTGTGCAAACGGGGCTTTCGTGTCAGAATTTGATATAATTGCCTATGATCAGGCCTGAACCTATGGAAACCACTGCGCTGATCAGAACCCACATCAGGTCCTTTTTCGCCCTGTTTACTGTTACCTCAAGGGTGTTCACCTGGGGAGCCTCCTGAACAAGCTGTCTGTATCTGGCCAATCCGATTTCTACCTCCTTTTAATGACGGTAGGTCCCACATGGCTCCATCGGTTCCGGGTCCGCTGTCAATGCCGCCCTCGCCCTTCACCTGTTATGGAAACTTTTCTGATTCGCGGTTTGCAGGCGTAAAAAGCGGCGCCCGCCGCAGCTTTTTAATGGGCGGAGCGCCCGCAAGCCTGATTTTCGGTCTTTGCCATGATTTTATCAATGGGCTTTTTATAGATGGCGGAAAACAAGCCTATAAGCAGACAAAAGGCGGTGGTCAGATAGAAGTAAGTAAAGTCAAAAGTGGCTTCCATAAAAAAATCCTCCTTTGCCTATCCCAGCCGGGAAAATGTTAACCCGGCACAGTTTTTTATATTATCTCACATTTCAACCGGTTGGGGAAGGGGCTACATTTGTTCCCCAAAGGTCTGCTGGAACTGCTCCAGTGTCATTTTTATGTTCCGTGGCTTGCTGCCTTCAAAGCCCCCGACTATTCCGCGCCTTTCCATTATGTCCACCAGTCTAGCGGCCCTGGCGTACCCGATGTGAAGCCTTCTCTGGAGCAGCGAAATAGAGGCTGTGCCGCTTTCAATGAATATTTTCGCCGCCTGGGGCAGGAGCTCGTCACAGTCGTCATCGCAGGTCCCGCTGTTGGCTTCCGCCGGGGGGGCTTTGAGGACCTGTTCATCGTAAACCGGCTGGGCCTGCTCTTTAAGAAAGGCGACCAGCGAGTCAACTTCCCGGTCCGACAGAAAAGCTCCCTGGACACGCACCGGTTTCGGGGCCCCCACCGGCAAGAACAGCATATCTCCCCTTCCTAGCAGCTTTTCCGCCCCCCCAGTGTCCAGTATGGTGCGGGAATCAACTAGGGATGAAACCGCGAAGGATATGCGCGATGGTATATTCGCCTTGATCAGGCCGGTTATGACGTCCACGGAAGGGCGCTGGGTGGCTATTACCAGGTGCAGTCCCGCCGCCCTGGCCATCTGCGCCAGCCGGCAGATGGAGTCCTCAACGTCCGCCGGGGCCACCATCATCAAGTCCGCCAACTCGTCAATGATAATGACTATATTTGGGAGGGGGCGGGACTGATCGCCGGTTTGTCCCCTGCAGGCATTATTGTATCTGCCGATGTCCCTCACCCCGGAGGTGGCGAAGAGTTCGTAGCGGCGTTCCATCTCCTTCACCGCCCAGCGGAGGGTGCCGGCCGCCTTCCTGGCGTCGGTGACCACCGGGGAAATAAGGTGGGGTATGCCGTTGAATGTGGTCAGCTCCACCATTTTGGGGTCGATCATCAAAAGTTTTACTTCATCCGGGGTGGCCTTGAACAGTATGTTGGCGATCAGGGTGTTGATGCAGACGCTTTTTCCCGCCCCGGTGGCCCCGGCCACCAGAAGGTGTGGCATTTTGCCCAGATCCGCCAGCACCGGCGCGCCGGCTATGTCTCTGCCCAGGGCCACCACAAGCTTTGACTGGGAATTCATGAATTCCCTGCATTCTATCAGTTCCCTTAGGGCCACGGGAGAGATCTCCCGGTTGGGAACCTCTATGCCCACGGCTGCCTTTCCGGGTATGGGCGCCTCGATGCGCACCCCTGGAGCCGCCAGATTGAGGGCTATATCGTCCGCCAGGCCCACAATGCGGCTCACTTTGATTCCCGGCGGGGGCTGAATCTCGTAACGTGTGATGGCGGGTCCCACGGATACGGCGGCTACCTTCGAAGAAATGCCGAAGCTCTCCAGTGTTGTCTCCAAAATGCGGGTCCGGTCGGCAATTTCCCTTTCGGACACCTCGCTTCTGCCTTTTTCCTGTAATTTCAGCAGGCTGACCGGAGGTAGCCTGTAGGTGCGCCCGTCCGCCAGGGGCAAAGCGGGAATCTCAGGCATTTCCACTGTGCCTTTTGGGCCTTTCTTTTTTGGTTTGATATCTTCCTCCGGTTCCGGGGATTTTTCACGGACTTCGATAGTCCCGGAGGACTCTGTCGCCGTATTCCGGAAAGTTCCGCCTATTTTAACCACAGGCCGTTTTTTCTCCGGATCGGATTGTTCCACCTCTTCAAACAGGAAATCGAAAATACGCCTCCAGATTTTGCTGCCGGCTTTCCTGGCCCGCAGGGCGGCCAAAAGTCCCAGCCGCGCCATGGTGTAGCCTGTGATAAGAAGAAGTGATACCAGTGTCAGGGACCCCAGGACAATATATGTGCCCGCTGTGCCGAAAAGGCCGGTGGCGGAATACACCGAAGCCGCCCCGATTATACCGCCGCCCCGGCCCTTTGATCCGTGGCTGAAAAGTTCCCCCCTGGGTATGTCCATGTGGGCAAGGGTAAGAAAAACAAGGGCCAGTATTATAAAGCCCGCTGTTCGCGGGGTAATCCTGAAACTGTTTTTTTCCGTGATTAACTTTATGCCGGTGATGGCAAGGCCTAGGATAATGAGATATTTGCTTTCGCCGGCCAATATTTCCATTCCCCTGACCAGGAGGGAGCCTACGGTTCCCAGGGCGCCCGTGAAAAGGCTGGCCGTTCCCAGGGCGGCCAGGGTGATTACCGTTATGCCGGCTATTTCGTATCCAATATCGCTGTTTATCCTTTTTAGGGGCGGCCTGACAACTTTGCTGCGTGCTTTCATGTTCTTCACCTTAAAAAAAAGCCTGATATGATCTCCAGTGCAAAATCCCGACAAAAAAAGATTAATTTCCTTCTTGACTGAGCTTACCATAAAAAGGTTGACGGGGCAAGGGATGAGCTTTGTATGCAGCCGCGCAAAATGTTTAGGCCGGGGATTGCCCGGCCATGGAATGCATTATATTCTGGATTCTGCCCTGAAAATACATTTTCGTTCCTCTGATGGTGCCGCCGCAGGCGGCGTGGGGGTCTGACTACTGAATTCTGACTACTGGATTTTGGATTCCAGCCGCCCGTCAGGGCGGCTTTTTCACTGTTCTTTTAAATCCCTCCTCCTTAAATAAAACACAAGGGAGCCGGCAAATATCAAAAGGAGGCTGACCAGCTGGGCCACCTTCAGTGGGCCCAGCATCAGGCTGTCGGTTCTCAGTCCTTCAATTGCCAGACGCCCGGCGGAGTACAATATCAGGTACAAAAGGGCCACCTCCCCCTGAGTTCTGCGCCGGGGCCAATAAAGAGTTAGAAAAAGGAATACCGCTGCGTTCCAGACGGACTCATACAGGAAGGCCGGGTGGTGGTATTGGCCGTTTATGTACATCTGGTCCCGGATGAAGGCGGGAAAGTATTCCATGAATTTTTCCGATACCGGCCTTCCGTAGGCCTCCTGATTGATAAAATTGCCCCACCGCCCCACCGCCTGTCCCAGTATCAGGCTTGGGGCCAATATGTCCGCCATGTTCCAGGCGGACAGCCGGTTTCTTTTTGTGTACCAGAGGCCGGCCAGCACGCCGCCGATGATTCCGCCGTGGATGGCCAGTCCCCCCTCCCAGACGTACAGGGCGCCCAAAGGATCCCGGGCATAATCGGACCAATTGAATGCCACGTAGTACAGTCTGGCACCGATTATGGCCGCCGGTATGATTATGGCCACAATGTTTATGATGTGGTCAGGGTCCATTTTTTCCCGAATGGCCCGGCGGTGGGCCAGAAAAGCTCCGGTGGCGAAGGCGGAGGCCATTATTATTCCGTACCATCTTATTTGCAAGGGTCCCAGTGTGAAGGCTACAGGGTCGATCATGGCCGCACCTCGAGTTTTGCCGCCCGCAGGGCGAATTTGTTCACGATACCTTTTGCACTACGCTTTCCTGCTTTAACTTTTTGTTGGAGATTTCCTCGGAGTAGTCGGTGGAAATCAGGTACAGGCTCACCCACAGGTCGTGTTCGTGCGGCTTTCCTTCAAGCTCCCTGGATACATCCTTGAACCTTTTTTCCACCCTGTCTTTGAATGCGGAGAATTCAATCAGCAATTCCACCACATCCCTTTGGTTGTAAGAAAGGCCTTCCTTTATCGGCTTGGCCACGGCCCCATCCCCCCTTGATATTAATGTGCATATTAATTATAGTATCGGTGGTAAATAATGTTAAGCACCAAAAAATGTCTAATTATAATAGCATAATTTCCCAGGTCAAAACAAAGGAGGCCGTCGGCGGCCTCCCCGGGGTGATATTATACCCATCTATTCCGGTTTATCTGAAGCCATACAGATTGGACTGGTAGGGTGAGTACCCGGCAATTCCGGTGCCGGCCTGATACAGGCTGCCCTGATTGAAGGCTGTGGTTGGATTGGTTCCCTGCATGCCCGGCTGCAATCCCGCCAGGGTGCTCTGCATAACCGGGGCCATCATGTTCAGCAGGTTGGAGCTGGATACCTGCTGGCCGGGGAATCCCGAAAAGGCTTGGGCGGCATAACCGGGCTGTCCGCCGGTGCCGAACTGCAGGGGGCTGTAGCCCTGGGTATATGGTTGAATATAGGTGCTGTACGCGCCGGGAGTAAAGGCGGTTATGGCGCCGGGGGTCTGAACGGGATTAAACCCGTATTGGGCGGGGATGCCCTGGCCGAAGGCCCCATACTGGACGCCTCCGAGTATTCCGGTGCCCGGCTGGATGGTGCCGGCGACGAAGCCGGTCTGGGGCGCGTACATTCCGGTTTGGCCGGCGAGTCCGGTGAATGTGGTTCCGAGCACTCCGGCGCCATGAATGTTTCTTTGGAAGGGCGATACCTGGCCCGCGATTTGCTGCGCGATGCCCGAAAGCTGATTGATTTCCTGGCTCATCTGTCCGGCGGCCTGCTGGATTCTTTTCAGTCCCTGGGATGCCAGAATTTCTTTTTGGGTCATCTGTTGAAGCTGAAGGGCGTTGGCCTGTTCTGACTGTTGCAGTTGGTTGCAAACCTGGGAAATGTTGCTGACTTCCTGCTGCAGCCTTTGGATCTGCTGTTGGAGCTGAACAATCTGCTGATCCATCTGTTCTTTCCCCCTTGGAGATTTTTTGCCGTTCCGGCTTTCGAAATTTAGTATTTGCAGTACATTAGTGCTTATACTGGTAATTAATGGGGAAAGGACGGCATGTCAATTTTTTTAAGCCCGTGCAGGTCGATGAGGCCGAAGCCGGACAGGCGCACTTCCCGGACGCCGGGGCTGCAGGCCACCCTTAACAGGCTGTGGCTGATGGCTGTCACCGGAACTTCATCCATTATTATTTCCTGCACTTTGTCATAAAAAAAATCCCTGGACTTTTTGTCGGCGACCTTGCGGGCGGTATGCAGGAAAATATCCACCCGCTCATTCTTGAATCCGGAGGCGTTCAGTCCCTGGTCCGCCTGGGACGAAGAAAACAGGGTGAAAAGGAAATTATCGGCGTCGCCGTTATCCCCGGTCCAACCGTAAAGGAAAAAGTCGCCGGCCTTGTTCCTGATGGCATTCTTGTGCTCATTCCAGGATCTTGACTGTACGGTCACCCTTATGCCGCAGGGATCCAGTTGGCGCTTGATTTCCCCGGCCAGCGCCACCCCTCCGGGAGGGCAGTACCGCCTGGCTTCCTGATATGTGATCAGGGTCACATCCATGCCATGCGGGTACCCCTCATCGGCCAGTATTTTACGTACCTGTTCCTGTCCGTACAGGGACAGGTTGAAATTATTTCCGCCCAGTAAGGGAGGGGGTGTCAGTGAGGAAGATGCCACCCCCTCCCCTCCCAAAGTGGAAGCCACTATTCTTTTCCTGTCCAGGACGCCGGCCACTGCTTTGCGCAGCAACTTGTTATTGAATGGTGGCCTGTCCGTATAAAAGCCAATATAGCTTATATCCAGTCCGGTGGCCGAAACCACCTTCATGCCGGCGATCATTAACCTGTCGAGGCTTTCCCGGCCGGGATGAAATACAATATCGGCCTTTCCTTCCAGCAGGTGCGCCACCCTGGAGCCGGGGTCGGCATTCTCTCTGAACACGATCCTTCCGGCAAAAGGATGCCGGCCGCGGAAGCGGGGATTAGGCTGGATCACTATTTCGCCGGGACTGAACTTTTTGAGCATGTATGGCCCTGTCCCCGAAGGGTGTTTCCAGAAGTCCTCTCCATGTCTCCCCAAAGCGACGGGACTAACCACCGGGACGGCGAAGGGGAGGGCGAGGTTTTTTAAAAACGGGGCGTGGGGATACTTCAAAATGAAGGATATGGAGTATTTCCCGGTGGTTTCGACAGAAGACACCGGACTTAAGACAAAGGCGGCATACGGATTTTTTTCCCTGTGCACCATTGCCCTGGATATACTGGATTTAACCGCCCCGGCGTCGCACGGCGAGCCATCGCTGAAAAACAAACCCGGACTGAGGTGGAAGGTCCATCGCTTCCCGTCTTCCGATACGGTCCAGCTGTCGGCCAGGCAGGGCTCGGGGTCCATGGTTTCCGGGTTCAGCCGCACCAATCCTTCATATATTCCGGTAAGGGGCAGTATGTTCTCAAAGGAGGAGTTTTTGACAGGATCGAGATTGTCAGGCAAACTGGGCGACAATATCACTATTTCATTTTCTTCCGGCTGCGCCTTCTCTTCAAAAACCGCCGCGATTCTTCCGGCAAATATAAGCAGTGCGGGAATCAAAATCAAAATCAACAGCCTTTTAAGCAATTCAAAACCCCCCATAAAAGCATAATATGTTAATTCAGTAAAAATATGCAATTACCTTTCCGGCGGAAAAATTCAGGCGGACATGACGCGGGGAAGGTGACGGCAGGGGATGAAAATACTGTATCCCGGCGTTATTTACAGAAGGCTGGAATGGGGGTATATTTGGATAGAATCCATATCAGAAAGGAAGTATGCATTTGAAAGTCAGGTTCGGACCGGCGGGGAATCCGGATTCATTCTACCGGGAAGGTCATAAAAGCTCCCTGGATATGCCCCGGTGGCTCAGGGGCAAGGGGTTGTCCGCATACGAATACCAGTGCAGCCGGGGGGTCAACATCGGGGAGCAAACAGCCCGTAAACTCGGTGAGCTGGCTGCCCTGAACGATATTCTTCTGAGTATACACGCTCCATATTATGTTAATCTGGCGACCTTTGATCCGGATTTGCGGGAGAAGACCAAAAAGCATCTGATAAATTCACTTTTGGCGGCCCGGTGGATGGGGGCCGGAGTGGTGGTTTTTCATCCCGGTTCGGCCGGGGGAAACCGTCCGGTAGCCATGGACAGGGCGAAAAAGCTGTTGGCAGGGATTTTGCGGCAGGCTGACGAGATGGGGCTGGACGGCATTTTACTGGCGCCTGAAACCATGGGTAAAAAAAACCTCCTGGGACGTCTGGACGAGGTGCTGGAATTGTGCGGGCTGGATGAGAGGATAATTCCGGCCGTCGACTTCGGACACCTGCACGCAGCCAGCGGTGGCCGGTTTGTCACGGGTGAGGACTTCGCCGGGGTGCTGGACAGGATCGAAGTTGCTCTTGGGGCCGACAGGGCCAAGAGGCTGCATATTCATTTCAGCCCGGTGGAATATACCGCAGCTGGGGAGAAAAGGCACCGGACCACCAGGGATGAAGGCTACGGCCCGGATTTCAAACACTTGGCCCGGCTTTTGGCGGACCGGCGGCTGGAGTTTACACTGATCTGCGAGTCTGACGGACTGCAGGCCGAAGATGCGCTGGTGTACAAATCAATATATGACGGTTTGTTCTGATTCTTCTTATGCTGCATTCCTTATCCGTCGGGAGACGGAAGGCAGAAGACAGTGGCCGGGAGAAAGGAGTGGGGAGACAGAATGGGTTTGAAGAAGATCTTTTATTCTGTCTCCTGTCTCCTGGATTCCATTCGCCCGCAGGGTGAATTTGTTAGTGTATTTCCACGTCTTTGCCGCCGTGCCGGCTCATTATGCCGGATGCCTCTTCAGCCTTGGTGTCGGCGCAGCGAACCGCCACCAGGACATTGCCCTGTTTCACCCTGTCCTCAAAAAACCGGCCCCTTGCGGCGGGAATGCCGTAATCGGCAAGGCCACCGGCAATGCCTCCGGTGGCTGCGCCGGACAGCAGTCCCGCAATGGGCCCCGCCGCCACCAGGGGTCCGATACCTGGAATGGCCAGGGCTCCGGCGCCGGCGGCCAGCCCGATCAGACCGCCAATGGTTCCACCGGTGCCGGCGCCATTGGTTACCGGGTCCCCTCCGGTAAAACGGGTGTTGTATTTATTGATGTCGCCCCCGCCGTCTTTTGCATTCTTTGCCAGGATGGAGATATCCTTGTCGAATCCTCTGTTCCTAAGATCATTGACTGCCCTCTCGGCGCTGTCATGGCTGCCGAAGGTGCCTATAACGGTTTTGGACATAGTTCTCCCCCTTTTTTTGTTGATAATGATCGCTCTTATATGTTTCCTCCAGGGGTGTAAAACTATACCGCAGGGCGCCGCAGTTAAAAAAATGTTGTGTTTACACCGATTCTGAATATAATTAGTACTGTATGTTTTTTAATAAACGGAGTGATAAATATGCTGGCCACACCAAAAAAATACTTTCTCACCGCAGCTTCCGCCGAGGGTCACAGTCACTTGACAGCCTTTGACAATGCGCTCCTGGCCGGAAAAATAGGGAATATAAACCTGATCAGGGTAAGCAGTATTCTGCCGCCCGGGGCGGAGTTTTGCCGGGATCTGGCCATACCGCCCGGTTCCCTTGTTCCCACCGCCTATGGCTATATTATCAGCGAGGAGCCGGGTCAGATTATAGCTGCCGCAGTGGGTGTCGGCCTTTCCGAAGACACCTTCGGAGTGATTATGGAGTATTCGTGCGTGGGTTCCAGGGAAGCGGCGCATGAAGCCATAGAAGAGATGCTGAGGGAGGCCTTTGCCAGCCGCGGCATGAAACTGAAAGACATGAAAATAGCCGCCACCGATCATAGGGTCCGGAAAATAGGCTGCGCCTTGGCCGCAGTGCCTTTGTGGTATTGACCCGTAATTTTTAGAGAAACGGAAGTTAACGGGAGGACACAAAATGAACCTCTGGTTTCACGAGTACCAGACTAAAAATATGATTATCGGTTGCCGTGTCTCAAAAACGCTTTATTACGAAAAGACCCCCTTCCAGGAAATAATGGTGGTGGATACCCCCCAGTTCGGCAGGATGCTGCTTCTGGACAACGTGATTCAGACTACGGTGGCTGACGAATTCGTATACCACGAAATGATGGTCCACGTGGGCCTCAACACCTTGCCCGGGCCCCGCTGCGTGCTGGTGATAGGAGGCGGCGACGGCGGGTCCGTCAGGGAGGTTTTAAAGCACAGTTCCGTGGAAAAGGTGACCCTGGTTGAGATCGACGGCAAGGTGGTGGAGGCGGCCAGGCGGTTTTTGCCGGAAATCAGCTGCGGTCTGGATGATCCCCGGGCCGAGGTGATTATAGACGACGGGATAAAGCATGTGAAAGAAAATAAAAACACATACGATATGATTATTGTGGATTCCACCGATCCGGTGGGTCCCGCCGAGGGCCTGTTCAGTCCCTCCTTTTACCGTGATGTGCACGGCGCTCTGACGGAGGCCGGGCTTTTTGTGGCCCAGACCGAGTCGCCTTTTTACAACAGGGATTTGATTCCCAGAGTATTTGGCGATGTCCGGTCCATCTTTCCCCTGACGCGGCTGTTCATGGCCAGCATTCCCACCTATCCGGGCGGGCTGTGGACCTTTACCGCAGGCTCCAGGAGGTACGACCCGGCGCAGGTGGATACCGGCAATCTGCCCTATTTGAATACCAGGTACTATAGTCCGGAGATTCACCGGTCTTGTTTTATTCTGCCGCCCTTTGTAAAGGAACTGGTGAAATAATCTTTCCGGTGTTAGGATGGATTTTTTATGCATACCGAGGTTTTCGGCGGCTTTCTGGGCGCCGGTGACCATTACGGCGGTTCAGATGCGGTAATTCTGGGTGCCCCCATGGACCAGACGGTCAGTTTCAGGCCCGGGGCCAGATACGGTCCCGGCCAGATACGGAGCGTCAGCGAGGTTCTGGAAGAGTACAGCCCCCGGCTGGACAGAGACTTGGCGGACTGCAGGTATGTGGACCTGGGGGATGTGTGCGTTGTTCCGGGCGGTGTGGAGGAGAGTCTGGAAAGGATAGCCCAGTCCGCCCGCAAGGTGTTTCAGGACGATAAGCTTTTAATACTGCTGGGGGGCGAGCACCTGGCGACTCTCCCGGCGGTCCGCTGCGCGGCTGAAAAATATCCCGGGCTGTCGGTGATTCATTTTGATGCTCACGCCGACTTGAGAGAGAGGTATATGGGCTTGCATCTTTCTCATGCCACGGTGATGAGGCGTGTGGTTGAAATAATCGGCGGGAGCAGGGTGTTTCAGTTCGGGATCCGGTCCGGCACCAGGGAGGAACTGGCCTTCGCCAGGTCTTCGGTCAATTTTTATTCATCGGTGGACATGGCCGGTGTGGTCAGGGCGGCTGAAATACTTAAAGGAAGGCCGGTCTATATCACACTGGACATAGACGTTCTTGACCCGGCCTACGCTCCCGGCACCGGCACGCCGGAGCCGGGCGGTTGTTCTCCCGAGCAGCTTTTTTCGGCCCTGGAGGCGCTTTCGGGTCTCGATGTGGTGGGTTTCGACCTGGTGGAAGTTTGTCCGCCCTTTGACCAGACCGGACGCACGGCCGTACTGGCGGCGAAGTTGGTCAGGGAGGCCCTGCTCATGTTCGCATGGAAAAAATAAAGAACAAATTTGCCCTTCGGGCGACTGGAATCCGGAATCCAGGAGTCAGAATCCAGAATAAAAGGAACCTTATTTAATTTATCCACAA
>JBBIMW010000039.1:0-24431 GCA_037444185.1 Peptococcaceae bacterium
GCCGGGAGGCTCTCCGCCGCCGCCGCCGGGAGGAGTAGTATCAATTATCGTAACCGTCAGCGTGGGGTCATTCCCGGCGCTGAAGTCGAAGGTCAGCACTACTTGGCCCACATCCTGGGCCGCCAGGTATTCCTTATTGATAGTGACAGTGTCCCCGTCCTCTGTGTAGTCAGTGCCTTCAGTCAGCGCAACCACGCCCAACTTGATGGCTTCCAGGGTGTTGCCGTTAAGGGTCATGGTGACGACGACGTCTGCCTGGTTGGCCTTGTCAAAGTTCGCCGTTGTCGGGTGGATGGTGGAGTCCGGCGGATTCGCCAGTGCCACTGCGGGCATAAGCATGCTTAATAGCAAAACCAAAGTCAAAAGAATGGACAGAGCTTTCTTTTTCAGAGGATTCTTCATGGTTTTAAGTGGTTCAGCTCCTTTTTTAAGGGGGTTTTCCATATAGGCAGATCAACTTCTTCATAATTATTTTTATAAATCGAATTGCTAGCCGGGCATAGCTTCATACACCACCTTTCATGCAGAATGTGCTCACTCATTATACAACCTTGAATTGCCGGCCGTCCCCACACTGGCGGGGTGGTTTTGCGTTTTTTTTGTCCACAACCTGCGGGCAGGGGTGGGAAATTGATAATTTCCCACCCCTGCCCGCAGGATAATGGATAATGATGTTGAAATTTTAAAATTGATAATTGCTTGACAGATTAAGAAATTATTGTTTTGCAGCTCTGGCCTGGGGGTTTTAAAAGATGACATTGTGGCGGGGGTGGATTTCCTTAGGTCTTTATTTCGGCGGGCTTCTTTCATACCCCTTTTTTGGACCGGCATTGGCGCAGTGGGCCGGTGGCGAGGAGGTTTTCCACCGGCTGGCGGTTTTGTTCGCCCTTGGGCACGCCGCCGGGCTGGCGGCCGGAGGTTACTATCATCGCTGTATTTCTTTTTCTGCCGGGAGACAGGGGCCGGGAGACGGGGGCCGGAATGGCCGGGACAGCCTGGCGGGTATGGTGGCGGTGGGCACAGCGGCGGCAATGTCCCTGGGGCTGTTGTTTTTTCCCCCCGCCGGCATGGGCGGCGGCATTGGAATGATATGGCTTTTTCTTTTCGGCTTTGCCTCGGGCTGGCCGGTGGCCCTCTTCGGCCGGTGGCTGGCCTCCCCCGCCGCTGCTGGCGGGCGCGGCCTGCTTATGGGCAGAAGCATATTGCTGGGAAATGTTATATATTTTATTGCGGCCGATGTGGTCAATTCCGGCCGGTATAGTCCGGAGCCGGTGATGATGGCCTGCGCTCTGATGTTTGCCGTGGGCGGCGCGCTCATGACAGGGCTTCCGGCCGTTTTGCCGGTTTCGCCGTCCCGGTGCGGGCGCAATGCCGTCAGGGCTTCTCTGCCGCCCCTGGGGCTTTTGCTGGTGGGATGCCTGGTCTACTTTACCGGGGGGTTGTACTACCAGACAGTGCTGCCGTCCTACGCATCAATTTCTCCCGCCTGGCTGTTGCTGGTTCCCTACCTGATTGGAACCGCCGTGCTGGGCCCCTGGTCCGACCGGAAGGGGAGGGGCGGGCTTTTGGTCTTATCGCTCTTCGCGCTGGGGTGCGGATTTGCCCTTTGGTCCGCTGGCGTGCAGTTGGGTTGGCTTGCGGGGGTGGCTCATATGGCGATTATTTTTGGATTGCTCTGCATGGATCTTTTTTACTGGACCTTCCTGGTCGACAGCGCACCCCCGGGGTCCGGCAGCCTTACCCTGGGCTGGGGTCTGTCATTAAGCGTGCTGGCCATAACGCTTCCCGCCCCCTTGGCCGGTCTGCTGCCCAGGGAAATGGCTTTGCTGCAAACCGCCGGCGGCACCCTGGGGGTCCTTTCCGTCATTCTGGCGCTTATTGTAATTAGGGAAGGCAGGCTGGATTTTTCTACGCGGCATGAGACAGGGCGGATCGGACCCTTTGTTTCACATGAAGACCCGGCCGCCAAAGCCGGGGCGGATCCGGCAAGTCCCGGCCGCCCGGAGGGCCATCCGGCGGAACCGGGGGGCGGGGCGGCAAGGATTCCGCAAAAAATTTTTGAACGACAATTTATTTCTCTTAATTTGACTTCCCGGGAGCGGGAAATAGCTTTTTTTCTTTTAAATGAGTTTTCCACCGCTGAAATACTGAACGCCCTTTGCATCTCACAGAACACCCTTAAATATCACATCAAAAATATACTGCGCAAGACCGAAACCGGCAACCGCCAGGAATTTAGAGATAAATTCCGCGCTTTAAAAATAGATGATGAAGGGCCGACCAGCCGGAAAGAGGGTTGACATATTTCCCGCCGTCCGTAATAATATTTAAATAATAGCTATTATTATTTAGGATCTGTTCGGGGGTAGGGGGAATGATGGACAGGCTTAAAACCTGCGGGCTGAAGATTACGCCCCAAAGGCAGGAGATATTGAGGTGTTTCGCCACCGGAGGGATGCATTGCAGCGCCGAGGAGATCCACCGCCGGGTCAGGCGGAGGTTCCCCAACATAAGTCTCGACACCGTCTACCGGAATCTCAACACCCTGAAAGAGCTGGGTATTTTGGAGGCGTTGAATTTCGAGGACGGGAAGGTCCGCTACGAGTTGGCCCGGGAGAACGCCCATCACCACCACCTGGTGTGCCTGAAATGCGGCATGTCCCAGGAGCTGGATTTCTGTCCGCTGAAACACATGGATTCCGCCCTGTTGGCGGAGAAAAAATTCAAAGTGGAAAGGCACAGTTTTGAGATTTACGGATACTGCTCAGGCTGTTCGAAAGCACTGTAAGGGCCGGGAGGGGGGGCAAGCCATGGCGAAAAAGTTGCTCGGTTGTCTGGTTGTTCTGCTGACGGGTGTCATTACTCTGTCCGGGTGCTCCGTAGGAGGCTCAAAGGAGAGGGCGCCGGGGGATTCCGCCGGGGGGAAAATTGTTGTTTATACCACCATTTTCCCTCTTTTTGATTTTACCCGGAATATTGCCGGGGACAGGGCGGAGGTGGTCAGCCTGCTGCCTTTGGGGGCCGATCCCCATCACTGGGAGCCGGCGCCGGGGGATTTGGTGAAGTTGGGCGGGGCCGATGTGTTTGTATATTGCGGGGCGGGGCTTGAGTCCTGGGTTGAGGGCGCTCTTAAAAATTCCAGGCGCGGCAAAATGATTGTTGTGGACAGCAGCAGGGGAGTAAAGCTGATGGAGGGGGGCGAAGGGGCCGCCGGTGAACACCGCAGGGAGGAAAAGGCAAAAGACAAGCACGGGCACCATCATGGCGCCGTGGACCCGCACATTTGGCTGGACCCGGTCAATGCCGCAGTGATGGTGGACAATATCCTGGCCGGGCTTATTAAAGCGGACCCCGCCAATAGTGATTTTTACACTTCCAATGCGCAGAAATACAAGGAAAGGCTTACCGGGCTGGACATCCGTTACAGGTCCGCCCTGGAGGGCGCCAGGGTCAAGAAATTCGTGGTCTCCCACGACGCCTTCGGTTACATGGCCGCAAGGTACGGGCTTGAGCAGGTTCCCATCCGGGGCCTGACGGCGGACGCTGAGCCGGGGCCGGCCCGGATGGCGGAAATAGCGGATATAATACGGACGCACCGGATAAAGTATGTTTTTTTCGAGACGCTGGCGAGCCCGAAGGTTTCCGAGGCCCTGGCCAGGGAGACCGGGGCCGGAACATTGATGCTGAACCCCGCCCACGGGCTCACCGATGGGGAGATGGCCCTGGGTAAAGACTACATAACCATAATGGAGGAAAATTTAAAAAACCTTAAAAAAGCCTGCGAGGTTGAATGATCATGGGAAAATGCCCGGCCGTGGAAATAAAAAATCTATGGTTTTCGTACGGTTGTCATCCGGTGCTGAAGGGGGTCAGCCTGACTGTAACGGCCGGGGAGGCGGTGGGGATCACTGGTCCCAACGGGTCCGGCAAAACCACCCTGGTCAGGCTTATGGTGGGGCAACTGCAGCCCCTTGCGGGGGATATAAGCATATTGGGCCATGGTGTGTCCGGCGCTGGGTGGCGGAGGCGGGTGAGCTACGTACCTCAAAAGGCGGTGCATTTCAACCGGGGGTTTCCGGCCACCGTAATGGAGGTTGTTTTGTCGGGACGCACGGGCCGCAGGGGGCTGTTCAGGGGCTTCGACGCCTCTGATCGCGGGGCGGCCGAAGAGGCTCTGCGGGCCTTGGATATATATTCATTGAAGGAGCATCCGCTGTTCTCCCTTTCCGGGGGCCAGCAGCAGAGGGTATTCATCGCCAGGGCCCTGGCGGCGGATCCTGAGTTGCTGATCATGGACGAGCCCACGGCGGGGCTGGATCCATCCGCCAGCCGTAAGCTGTGCCGGATGCTGAAAAAAGTCAACCGGGAAAGGAACCTGACACTGATTATCATCACCCACGACCTGGAGTGCGCGGCCGGACTGATCAGCCGCCGGATATGCCTGGAGCCGGCGCCATGCGGCCGTGACAGCTGCGAAATGATATCGGCGGCCGGCCTTGCCGGCGGCAGCGCCGGAGTGTTGCCGCTGTATCCGGGCGGGAGGGCATAGCGCTTCGGAGGAATGCAATACCATGGAAATTTTTGAATATGGATTCATGCGCGTGGCGTTTGTCACCGGTCTGGTAATTGGAGTGGTCTGCCCGGTGGTGGGTCTTTTCGTGACTCTCAGAAGGCTATCCATGATTGCCGACGCCCTTTCCCACGTCTGCCTGTCCGGTGTGGTGGCGGGACTGCTGACCGGGACCCACCCGGTGGTTGCGGCCTCGGCTTTCTCTCTGTCCGGGGCCTTTCTGATCGAAGGGCTGAGGGCTAAATACAAAACGTACCCCGAACTGGCCATCGCCATTATGCTGTCTGCAGGGGTGGCCGGGGGAGCTTTGCTGTTGAGCTTGGGCAGCGGCCTGAACGCCAATTTCACCAGCTATCTTTTCGGCAGCATTGTCACCGTCGGCCGGTCGGACTTCTACATTGTTTTGATCGCAGGGCTGACAATACTTATTTTGATCCGGATTTTTTTCAAAGAGCTTTTTTTTGTAGCCTTCGACGAGGAAGGCGCCCGGGTGGCCGGCCTGCCGGTGACGGCCATATCCGTCGGTTTTACGGCTGTGACCGCCCTGACCATCGCCATATCCATAAGGACGGTGGGGTTACTGCTGGTATCCTCGCTGATTATATTGCCGGTGGCGGCGGCCTTGAAGCTGGCCAGCAGTTTCAGGAGGGCCCTGGTCATTTCCGTGATCCTGGGGGAGGCGGCGGTCATAGCCGGGCTGTTTGCGTCCTTTTACTTCAACCTGATACCGGGCGGGGCCATCATTATGGTGTCCGTGCTCATATTGTTGGCCTCCATTGCTTACAGCTCCCTCAGAACCCCTGGCAAATCCCGCTGGATATTTTCTGTTGAAGGAACCTCCGGGATAAGGTAAAATATATGTGTCAGCGGCCGGCCGGTGCCGGCCATCAGTCGCCACCCAACTGTTTTCAGGCCGGTGCTGCGGCTTTGACAAAATTTCATATGTCCGGAAAACAGTGCCACGAAGGCATAAATTCCGCGAAAAAGCGGTGCTTCGTGGTTTTATTTTTGGTTTTTGCGGGAGGGGGTGGAGACCAGGATTTTTTCAGCGGCTTCCAAGGCTTGCATTTAATAACAGGAGGTGGTAAATAGTGCATATACCGGACGGTTTTCTGACCGCCCAGACATGGGCTCCGGCCTACCTGTTGAGCGCCGGCGCCATCGGTTACAGCATAAAGAAGTCCAGGGAGGAAATGAGTGAACGGCAGGTGCCGAAATTGGGGGTGATGGCGGCTTTTATATTTGCAGCCCAGATGGTGAATTTCCCTGTCGCCGGCGTAGCTTCGGGCCACCTGCTGGGGGCCGCCCTGGCCGCCATTATGCTGGGGCCCTGGAGCGCCTGCCTGATCATTTCCACTGTGCTGACCATTCAGATGATTTTTTTTCAGGACGGCGGATTTTCCGCCCTGGGGGCCAATATTCTGAATATGGCTGTGATTGGTGTCCTGGTGGCTTATCTGGTGTATAAAATGATGACCGGGCTGCTGTCCGGAACCGTGGGGCGAAATGTGGCGGCGTTCCTGGCCGCGTGGTTTTCTGTGGTTGTGTCCGCCCTGGCGGCGTCCGTGGAGCTGGGACTGTCCTTCAGCGCCCACCAGGTGCCTTTGGGGCTGATCCTGCCGGCAATGACGGGGTGGCATATGATCATTGGTGTGGGAGAGGGGCTGATCACCGTAGTGGTAATTAATTTCCTGGAAAAAACAGGCTTTGCCGGGGACGGTCCGGCGCCGGGCCGGAGGTGAACAGTGGTTATGAAGTCGGTATATAAAGTGTTGCTGGTTGCGCTGCTGATTGCTGTTGCGCTTTCCCCCTTTGCCTCGTCCAGTCCGGACGGACTGGAGAGGGTCGCCACGGACCTGGGGTTCATCGACAGAGGAGAAGGGAAAAATGTATTTACGGCGCCGGCGCCGGACTACATTTTCCCCGGCATTGAAAACGAGGCCCTGGCCACTTCAGTGGCAGGGGCGGCCGGCACTTTGCTGACCTTCGGGATCATGTACGGGCTGGCCCGGCTGATAAGAAAAACCTTATAAGGGAGCTTTTTCTTCAAAGGAATGCATCAAATTCTGGATTCTGACTACTGGATTCCAGCCGCCAATAAGGGCGGCTTTTTTGCTCCAGAGGTAAAAATGAGGGGACCATCGGCTACCCCGGAAGGCCGGACATCTGTCCTTGTGCAATCCGGCCCGACGGAAGGCATTTGGCGGGAATAAGACAAAATATTAAAAAAATCATTTTCCCTTTGCCGACCGTTCGCTGTCGCAATTTGCCGGTTAGTTTAAATAAATGTCCGGCGGGAATAACCATAAGTCATACTTATGTTTTATATAATGAATCGGAATTTAACTTTTCCGGCGGATGGTGCTAATATACAAATAACAAATACATAGCCGGTTTGAAAATGGTCGACAGCGATTATTCGCCCAGTCACTCAATAACAAAACCTTTCCGGGAGGTAATATATTATGCTTAAGAACATGAACAAACAATCCCCGACTGAAAATGCTTTATATGAGGCTACAAGTCAAATTACCGCCATTATCGAAAAGTACACGGATCAAATCGATCTCATGGATATAATAGACATCGTCGATAATCTCAGGGTACTGGTCGATATTGCTGAAAAAGCCCAGTCGATTAAAAGCGTAAACGTTGCCTGATCCTGAATAAAACCCGATCTCTGTCCCTGGAAGTAGGCCCTGGAGAACATAAAGCGCTGGCCAGGGTATTTTTTTTGCAATTTTTGAGGAAAGGTAGTGATTGTCCATGGATTATACCCTGCCGGTGTTTCTGGCGGAGCTGGCCGCCGCCCTGGCCGTTTTCGGCTATGCCCTGAGGAAAAGGATCAGGCATCTCATGCTGGGGCGCCGGGAAAACAGACTTGGTAATATAGGAGCCAGAGTCATGGGGTTTCTGGTATTGGTGCTGGGGCAGAAAAAGCTTCTCAAGGAAGGTTTTGGCATTGTGCATCTGGTAATCTTCTGGGGGTTCATGGTTATATCCCTGGGTACACTGCAATTCGTGGGAGAGGGGCTGAAGGAGGGCTTTTCCGTTCCCCTCCTCGGAGATAGCCCTTACTTTTATCTGGTTAAGGACATATTCAGCCTGATGGTGCTGGCGGCGGTGGCGGCGGCCGCCTTCAGACGCTATGTGATCAGGCCGGCGAGGCTGGAGGCGGGTATTGATGCGGCGGTAGTACTGGTGATGATCGTCGGCCTGATTGTCACCGAACTGGTGGCGGGGGGGCTGGCCCAGGCCGTTAATCCGGAACCGGCCAGGTCCATGGCCCCGGCATATAACCTGGTGGCGGGACTGGCGGCATCCGCCGGGGCGGGCTGGCCGGCTCTGGCGCTGCAGCAAAAAATATGGTGGTGGATTCACGTCACGCTTTTGCTGGGGTTTATGGTATACATACCTTATTCCAAGCACATGCACTTGCTGGCGGCCCCCCTCAATGTATTTTTCAGGGATTTGAAGCCTCCGGGAGGACAGATCAAACAGGTCGACCTGGAAGACGAGAATGCCGAAGAATTCGGAGTGAGCCGCATAGAGTCCTTTACCCGCAAACAGCTTCTGGATCTGTACGCCTGCGCCCGGTGCGGCCGCTGCCAGGACAACTGCCCGGCCCACCTGAGCGGCAAGCCCCTTTCTCCCAAGCTGCTCATGCACAAGCTGAAGGATCACCTGGCGGAAATGGGGGACGTTCCGACCCGGCTTGGCGGGGGAGATGCTGACGGGGCGGAAAAAAGGAAGCTGATTGGCCGGGTCATTTCCGAAGACGAAATCTGGTCTTGCACCACTTGTTTTTCCTGCCAGGAGCAGTGCCCGGTGGCCAATGAGCACATAAACAAGATAATAGACATGCGCCGCAGCATGGTTATGGATCTGGGCGAGTTCCCCCAGGAGGCCATACTGGCCTGCAAGAATATAGAAAAAAACTATAATCCCTGGGGAATGGGCTGGTTTACCAGGGGCGACTGGTCTATAGGCGGCGGCATAACAATGGCCGGGGTGGACCAGCCGGCGGCGGAGTATCTCTATTGGGTGGGCTGCGCCGGGTCCTATGACGACCGCAGCCGCAAAATCACGCAGTCCATGGTGAAAATAATGCGGGAGGTCGGCATCAGCTTTTCCATCCTGGGGTCCGAGGAGAAGTGCTGCGGGGACTCCGCCCGGAGGCTGGGGAACGAGTACCTGTTCCAGACCCTGGCCGCCGAAAACGTCGGAGTGCTGAACGAGCTGGGGGTGTCCAAAATAGTCACCCACTGCCCCCACTGTCTGAATGCGATTAAAAATGAATATCCCGCCTTCGGAGGCAACTTCGAGGTGATTCATCACACCCAGCTGGTGGCCGGTCTGGTTGCCCAAGGGAAGCTGCGGTTCAGGGAGGATATGGAGGACTTGCGGGTGGCCTACCACGACTCCTGCTACCTGGGAAGGTATAACGGAGAGTACGATGCCCCGAGAAAAATATTGAGGGCCATGCCGGGGGTGGCCCTGGTGGAGGCCGGCCGGAACCGGAGCAGAAGCTTTTGCTGCGGGGCCGGGGGCGGCCGCATGTGGATGGAGGAGCACACCGGGCGGCGCATCAATCAGATGCGGGTGGATCAACTGCTGGAAGGAGATCCGCAGGCGGTGGGCGTCAACTGTCCCTTTTGTCTGACCATGGTGGAGGACGGGATAAGGGCCAAAAACCTGCCGGATACGGTTTATGCCTTCGATGTGGCCGAGGTGGTGGCCAGGCGGCTGGATTACCGGGTGGCGTCCGAAGAGTCCGAAGATGAAAAGGTCGTCCGGGCTAAGGTTTCGTAATATAGCAAAAAGTTAACAGCAAGGCCGAGGAGGCTGTTGAAAAAGTCCATCTGCTGCGTTGCGGCGGCGGCTTTTTCGCTCCAACGTACCGCCAAATGAGTTTTACAACACTCTCCCAGGCCTTGCTGTTAACTTTTTGCAGAACTCCAAACCCATGCTTGAATGCACAATGGTAGATATTGCCATGTCCTTTTTGGAGCAGACGGATTTTTTCAACAGCTCCCCGGGACTTATTCACTGACAGCATACCCAGTGTTTCCTTGCCAGATTACGGGCCACGGCGTCCTTAAGCGTTCCCGCCACCATGTCTGTGTCAGTGTATGGGGCCAGTTTTTCCAGAAGGGCCCTGTTTCTTTTTTCCAGCCTGGCGATAAAAAATTCCGGGGGTGTCTGGCCGGATCTCTCGGACTGGCATTTTTCGTGCTGGTAGGCCAGATTCCATATATCATCGGAGAAGAGATAGGCCCATGGGATGATGTGGCCTATGGACAGGTCTACGTCCTGCACCGGCTGGCCGCAGAAAAAACACAGGCGGGATGGATTTTCCAGGTCCAGGTATTTAATGTAAAAAGACAGGGGGTGATCCCTGGGTTCGTCGGTGTCAATAAACCGGATTTTCCTCTGCAACCTGGGGGAGATGTTGTACTTTTCCAAAATCTGCGCCCAGCGGTGGTAGATGGCCTCTTTGATCAGGCCGTTGTTCTCCCGGATGGCGGAAACGGCATTTTGCGGCAGGATAAGTCTTTCTTCGCCCCTGGAGTATTCTATAAACTCTCCGGTTAGCCGGCCGCTGTTCAGGAACCTTGCCGCCACGTCGTTTTTCAGCATTTCAGCGGCCGCATCGATGTTTGCTTCAAGTTTTTCCTTAAGGTAGGGGTTGAAATTTGCATTTTCAAAACGCACCGGATCCCAGGGCCGGCGGTTTTTATAATAGTCGCCGGCCAAATCCCGCACCCGTCGGATCAGATCCGGCTGCCTGCACGGGTTCGATCCTTGTATCAAGCCGAAAAAAACCGTCTGGTCCCAGTAGTATTTAATCATACTGGCGGCGGTGGACCGCAGCTCTATTTCGGTTTCCCCCCTGCCGGGGACTTCCTCCGCCCCCTCCACCTCCGCCACCAAGGCCCGGGCCCAGGCCGGGTCGTAGGTGTGGCGGGTGGCACTGTTCCTTATGGCAGTGAGCAGACGGTTGATCAGATCCTGTTTGTACACCAGTACGGCGGAGGATTTTTTGATTATTTCAAGCCATTTGGAAAGGAACTCCTGCCTCTGCATGCCTGTCGCCCCTATGCCGGAAATTGCCTGAAAACGGTATTTGGTGAACCGACACATCAAAAATTCTATCCGGGCGGGCAATTTACCTTTTGATACGCAAAAGCCGGGTTAAATTTTTGTGCCTTGTCTTACAGGCCCGACGGAGGTATTATTTACTGTAGGCCACCGGTTTTAGATCCGGTTCGCATGCCGGGCCTTTGAACTGCAAACAGTATAATTCACAGGGGGTGTCCTTTTGTGGAACTCAAAGAGGCAATCGAAAAAAGGCGCAGCATAAGGAAATTCAAACCCGACCCGGTCCCCGACGAAATTGTTGGCCAGTTGCTGGAGGCGGCCCGGCTGGCTCCCTCGGGCACCAACCTGCAGCCCTGGCGTTTTATTATTGTAAAGTCCCCGGAAATGAGAGAAAAGCTGGGTGCCGCCATACCCTTTAAATTTGTTGTACAGGCGCCGCTGATTTTTGTCTGCTGCGCGGACCTGTCGTCCCTGAACGCAACGGGTGAGAGGATGGTGGAGCTGGCGGAGGCGGGGGCATTCTTGGGCACCGAACTGGAAAACATAGATGCGTCGGGTTATACGGGCAGGATTATGGAAGCTGAAGTCGCCAAGGCTTATTTGGCAATGAATGTGGCCATCGCGGTGGAACATATGGCGCTGAGGGCGGCCGATCTGGGGTTGGGCAGTTGCTGGACGGGCATGTTTAGCCGGAAGAAGATAAAAGAGATACTGGATCTGGACGACAGCCTTCATGTGGTGATTATTCTGCCCGTGGGCTACCCCCATCAGTCCCCTCCCCAAAGGCCCCGCCTGCCCAGGGAAAGCCTGGTTGTCAAAACCTTATAGACCCAGTGAATTGAGAATCAGATTGCAGGAAGGTGTTAAAAAAAATGGGTGTTCCCTTTGATGAAATAAAAATTGGCGACAAGTCCTCCTTTAGCAAGACCGTCAGTGAGTCCGACGTATACCTTTATGCCGGTATAACCGGGGATTTGAACGGGGCCCATGTGAACTGCCAGTATGCCTCCCGGTCGGTTTTCGGGGAAAGGGTGGCCCACGGCATGCTTTCCGCCGGATTTATTTCGGCGGTGCTGGGCACCCGCCTGCCGGGGGAGGGGACTATATATCTTTCCCAGACCCTGAGATTTATTGCTCCGGTAAAAATAGGCGATACTGTCACGGCCACGGTGGAGGTGCTGGAAAAAATCGAGGGTAAGAGGCGGGTCCGGCTGTCCACGGTGTGCGAAAATCAGGAGGGGCAAAGGGTCATAGAGGGGGAGGCGCTGGTGATGTGCCCGTGATCCCGTTCCAACTCCGTTTTATTCGGTTCTGTTGAAGGCCAAGGTCCCGGCGATGATGAAAACCAGGGACACGGCGGTCACCACGGCCAGATCCGTGGACAGGGGGAACTGGACCATGAATTCCTTGGCCGGGGATTCTGCGTACATAATGTGGCGCAGGGCGTCCACCCCGTAGGTGAGGGGGTCGGCCCGCATCAAAGTTTCCATCCAGGGGGGCACGTTGCGGATGGGAAACATCGCTCCGCTGAGAAAGAACATGGGCATCACCAGGAAATTCATCACCACCTGAAAGCCCTCCATGGTTTGCATCCTGGAGGCGACGACGATTCCCAGGGAGGTCAGGGAAAAGGCGATGAGAAAAAGCACGCCCAGGAGTTTCAGCACCATCAGCAGGCTCAGCTTCACTCCGACGAGGGGGGCCGCCATAATCAGTATGGAGGCCTGAAGCATGGCGATGGTGCTCCCTCCCAGGGCCTTGCCGATGGCCACCGACCAGCGGGGCACCGGGGCCACCAGTACTTCCCTGAGAAATCCGAATTCTCTGTCCCAGACTATGGAAATGGCGGAAAAAACCGAGGTGAAAAGCACCGTCATGCCGATAATGCCGGGGTACATGAACTCCAGGTAGCTGAATCCTTCCGGAGCCCAGTCCATCCGAAAGGAGGCGGACAGCCCGGTGCCCATGATCAGCAGGTACATCACCGGCTGCCCCAGCAGTCCCGCTATGCGGGCCCTCTCCCGGTAAAAGCGGATGACATCCCTGAGCCAGATGGTGTATATGGCTTTTAATATTCTCATCGGTTAGCGCCTCCGTTTCATGTGGGCCCTCATCAGACTCCAGCTGTCCGGGGTCCCTTGACGCATGTCCCTGCCGGTCAGCTTGAGGAATACGTCATCCAGGGTGGGCTTGTGCAGTGAAATGCTGTGTATTCTCCCGTCCAGTCCCGCGGCCAGGGATGGTATGAAGGATTCGCCGCCCACCACCTCCACCTGGATGTATTCTCCAGATTCCTTCGCCGGGAGGCCGAATTTTTCCCCGATGAAACATTTTACTTCCTCTATAAATGAAGTGTGGATGGTGATCAAGTCTCCTCCCACAGATTTTTTTAAGTTTTCCGGGGTGTCCAGGATCACTATCCGGCCGTGGTCGATGATGGCGATGCGGTGGCAGTGTTCTGCCTCTTCCATGTAGTGGGTGGTCATGAAAATGGTGAGGTTTTCCCTTTCCCTGAGCTCGTGTATGTACATCCATATCCTGTTCCTGGTCTGGGGATCCAGGCCCACGGTAGGCTCGTCCAGAAAGATCACCCTGGGGTGGTGGATCAGCCCCCGGGCTATTTCCAGCCGCCTTTTCATGCCGCCGGAAAAGGTTTTTACGCTGGCGTCCCTGCGGTGGGTCAACTCCACCAGTTCCAGCACCTCGGATATCCGCCGGGACATCAGCCGGCTTTCCACATTATAGAGCATCCCGTGGAAATATAGGTTTTCGGCGGCGGTGAGCCTTTCGTCCAGGGTGGTTTCCTGGAATACCATGCCTATTGACTGTCTCACCCGGTCAGGCTGCCTGTTTATATCGAAGCCGTCGATGACGGCGGTTCCCGATGTGGGCCTGACCAGGGTGGCCAGCATTTTTATAGTGGTGGACTTCCCTGCCCCGTTGGGTCCCAGGAAGCCGAATATTTCCTTTTCCTCAACCCCGAAGGTGACATCCTCCACCGCTGTCAGGTGCCTGTACTTCTTGTGCAGGTGCCGGGTTTCGATTATGCCCATTCCGCCCCACCCCCAATGAAGAAAACATAGCTTTTTTTTCATCATCAGTCAAGCCCCTGGACAATACTTGCGCTGAAAGAGGTCCGGCCGAATTGCCCCGAATCATTCCGGCAATGCTAAGCTGGGGCTTCAATTAATAAAAATTATGGTGGCAGGGGGTTTTGTTATGCGGTTGAACCATGGCGAGAGGTCCGTGCTGGCCGGCTTCCCGTCCAAAGACAGCGCCAGGAGGGCGGCTGAAGAATTGGAGGGGATGGGTTATGATACGGTCCGGGTGGATCGTATATCGCGGTACGGTTTCAGTGGCGGTGAAATAATCGACAATCCTGTCCTGGGCAATGAATCCCCGGCTGGTCTGACCCTCTTTTCCGCCGAAGCAGGTGATCTGAGCGTGAACGAAAGGGTTCTGCGCGGCAGTGATCCATTGGTGAGCGGCAACGGTGCCGCTGGGTACGGAACCGAGGGGGAAGCGGCCTTCCTTTTGACGGTGGTGACCGGAGAGGGCAACGTCGGGCAGGTCACAGAGGTGGTGGAAAGGTACGGCGGAAGAATATAAAAATTGTCCCGCTGCGGCATCCAGGGCACACCGGTGCGACGCTTTGGCTTGTATTTTTAGATTATTTTGGTTAAAATGGTTAGAGATTCGGGCTTTTGCGTCAGGAGGTCTCCTTTTTGAAAAGAGTTGTCAGCGTCAGCCTGGGGTCGTCCAGAAGGGACCACCATGTGAACACGGTTTTGTTGGGTGAGGAGTTTGAGATCAGCCGCAGGGGCACCGACGGGGATTTCGAGAGGGCCATTGCGCTTCTGGGGGAACTGGACGGAAATGTCGACGCCATCGGCCTGGGCGGCATCGACCTGTACCTGTATGCCGGCAGAACCAGGTACGCTGTCAGCGACGGGCTGAAACTTGTGCATGCGGTTAAAAAAACTCCGGTGGTGGACGGAAGCGGACTGAAAAACACCCTGGAAAGGGAGACGATTTACTATTTAAGGAAACACACCGGCTTATTGCCCCCCGGTTGCAAAGTGCTTATGGTCAGCGCCGTGGACAGGTTCGGCATGGCGGAGGCCCTTGTCGAACTGGGATGCGAGATGACTTTTGGAGACCTCATTTTTGCCGCCGGCATTCCCTATCCCATCAAAACGCTGCAGGAACTGGAGGAAATCGCCCACAAAACCCTGCCCGAAATGGTCAAACTTCCCTTCCACATGCTTTATCCCACCGGAAAAAAACAGGACATCCAGGATGAAAATAAAGTGGAGAAATTCGGCCATTACTACCACGGGGCCGATGTAATAGCCGGCGATTACCACCTGGTGCGCAGGTGCATGCCAGGCAACCTCCGGGGGCAAATGGTGATAACCAATACCACCACCAGGGAGGATGTGGAATTTTTGAAGAAAAAAGGTGTAGGACGGCTGGTCACCACCACCCCGGAATACGGTGGGAGGTCCTTCGGAACCAACGTCATGGAGGCGGTGATGGTGGTCCTGCTGGGAAAAAGGTGGGAGGACATCACGCCAAAGGACTACCTGGACCTGATGGGACGGCTTGACTTGAAGCCGAGATTGCTGGAACTTTGAGCACCGGATTCTGGCAGAATAAGGAACACGGAATGAGCTGCCGCCAGGGAGGAGAAAATGGCCACACATCAGGAAATAACAGAAAGCCTAAAGGCTTTTGCACAGGAATACTCCAAAAATCAAAGGCTGAAAACAATGAACCGGGACTGGGACAGGGCGGTGCTGATATTGGCTGATGATATTGAGTCCGCGCACACCCTGGTGCTTAAGGGCGGGGAGCTTTCCTTCAGCCAGGGGAAGGCCGCCGAACCGGACCTGACGGTTATATCAAACAGTGAAATTCTGGCGGACATGTTTTTCGGCGACATTACCCCCACGGAGCCTTACATGAACGGAACCCTCAGGATAATCGGGCCGGAGGACGACATTTTAAGGCTGGATTTTATTTCTCTGTTAATCTGGGGTGAATAATGTGAGGTTTAAAAGGGTGCTCACCCTGCGCACCATTGTTGCCACCAGCGCTGGCCTTACACTGGCCAGTTCGTCTTTTGTGGCGGCGGTGCAGGTGGCGGGGTTTCTGGCCGGAGACAGCGCCTGGCTGGCCATACTGGTGGGCGGCCTGCTGTGCCTGGCGGCGGGGGCCTGTTTTTCAGAGCTGAATGGCATGCTTCCTTCGGCCGCCGGCATAAGGCTTTATTTCGGCCGGGCCTTCGGTGAGAAAACAGCCCTGACCGTGTCATTGCTTTACATGATGGTGATCATGGGGGTGGTGGGGGCCGAGAGCTTTATACTGGCCAGCATATTGAACCACGCCCTGCCCTCCGTGGATCCCCTGGTTTGGATAGTGGTTATGCTGGTTACGGTCACCCTCATGAATATCAGGGGGATCAAAATTGCAGGCGCCTTCCAGGATGTAATCACGTACGGGCTTATGATTTCAATAGTAGTACTGTCCATTTTGGGGCTGAAAAAAATTGACTTCCAGCTGTCCGCCCCCCTGGCCGCCGGAGGAATTGAGAATTTTTTCACGGCGGTGGCGGTGGGCATTTTCCTTTTTGTGGGTTTTGAGTGGGTTACGCCTCTGGCCGAGGAAGTCACCGATTCAAAACTTATTTCCAGGGGCATGTTTATTGCGGTGGGCGTTTTAAGTGTAGTTTACTCTCTGTTCACTGTGACCATGGCGGCCTGCGTGTCCCGGGAGGAGCTGGCCGGCTCCCCCGTGCCGCAGCTTTTGTTTGCCCGGAGCATTTTAGGGGACACCGGGGTGGCCTGGATAGTGGTGATCAGCCTGGCCGCCTCCATTACCACCTTCAACGCCGGTCTTATCAGTGTGTCCAGATTTTTTTACGCCACCGCCAGGGAGCACGCCCTGCCGGCGGTGTTCAGCAGGGTGAGCCCCCGCTACCTCACGCCTTGGGTTTCCATTCTGGCGGTGTTTGCCGTGGGGCTTGCGCTGTCCATAATTATAATGCTTACCGGCAAGTACCTGGTGCTGGTCAATATGGCCGCCGCCGCCGAGTCCATGGTCTATGCCATGGCGGGGGTTTCGGTATTGATACTAAGGAAGAAACTGAAGGACAGGGAGAGGAAATTTACCATCCCCTGGGGTTCCGTTGTTCCGGTGCTGACCACTGCGGTGTTCTCCCTGCTGGCGGTGGGGGTTTTTATGGAAGACCCTTATGCTGCCCTGTTCATCGCCGCCGGGCTGGCGGTCACCTGCTGGTACGTGGTCAGGGTGGTGCCGGCGCTGAAGCAAAGGGGAAGGGCCGGCCGCGCGGGCAAAAGGAGACCCGGAATGCCGGCGGGGGCGGCGCCGGGGGGAACAGCGGCTGAAACCGGTCCGGAAAAAATATAAGTCACAGGAGCCCCAGGGATTTGTACACGGCCCTGTCCACGGTGTTGTCAACGGGCAGGCCGGCGTCCTTCCGGTACCGTATGATGGTCTTTTCCATGCCGGGACCCCAGATCCCGTCCACGTCAATATCATATCCCAGTCTTTTAAGGGCGCTCTGAACCTCCATCACTGCGGCCCCCCTCTCACCCCTGCGCAGTGTCTTGTAGGGAGGCTCCATGTATCTGACGGGATTTCCCACTATGACCACCGGTGTGCCCACCGGAACCCACTGGTAAAGCTGTTCTACGTGCTTGTTATGCATGCGGATGCAGCCGTGGCTCTGATAGCCCCCGATGGAGTGGGGTTTGTTGGTGCCGTGTATGCCATATATTCCCCAATTGACATTAAGTCCCATCCAGCGTGTGCCGAATCCTGTTCCCCAGTTGGCGGCCTTCCTGGCAATTCTCCAGTTCCCGATGGGGGTCGGGGTTTCGTGTTTGCCCACCGCCACCGGAAACTGGCGGTAGGGCTCTCCATCGTTAAAGAGGGTGAGAATCCGCCTGGCGGTGTCGATGATTATCAGTTTACTGCCACTGGGGGGATGTCCGGCGGCGGATGTCAGCGGCTTTTCAATAATTCCGGCGATGGCGTCCCAGGTATTTTCATCGACCCTGCCGTTTACGGGCAAGCCGTTTTTTTTCTGAAAAACACAGACCGCGCTTTCCGTATCCCGGTCGAAAACCGCATTTCCACGCCGGCTGTAAAAACCAAGGGCGTAGAGGCATTCCTGCAGCCCCCGCACGTCTTCCCCCGCAAGGGGCGGCACGCTCAAATACAGTTCTCTGCACTGATCGCAATTGATGGGACAGATGATGGCGCCGGGATGCCCGGCCTGGACATTGTGGGGGATGAGGAAAAAAACAGGGATAAAAAACACAATCAACCATTTTTTTGCCATTGCCGCCAACAATTCCTTCCCTCCATGACAATGCTTCTTTATAGTTATTCCTTTCTTTGAAAACCTTAATACAATGGGCGCCCGCCTCAAAGCGCCGCCGCATACGGTCAGCCGCGGGGAAGGCGCCGGGACGGCGGGCCTCAAAAAAAAAGTGTCACCTAAAGTAGAATAATGAAGTAAAATTGGAACATTTATGCCCGTTATTCAGTCAAATAACGTAGAAATGACAATAAGGGGAACATATGATGTTTGCAATGGAAAATAATGGCACAAAAGATGCCGTATATAAATATTTTGCGGTAATAACCATGCTGATTATTTTTTCCTTGACGCCGATCAATCCCGGGGTGGCCCTGGGCGCCGGCAGCGTGGTGGTGAAGGAAGAGGCGGTGAACCTCCGCACGGCGCCGGGGCCCGGCGGCGGCATACTGGGCCGGGCGGCCAGGGGCGAGAAGCTGGAGGTATTGGGGAAGCAGGGGGACTGGTACCGCGTGAGCAGGGGCGGGGCGGCCTGCTGGGTGGCGGGCTGGCTGGTGGAGCCGGTGGTCGCGCAGTCCGGCGCCGCCGGGGATTCCGCCGCCGGAATCCCTCCCTCAGCGGCTTCAAATGCCGCCGGCGTTTCATATACCGCGGAAATTATCGAAAACGGCGTCAACATCAGGAACAGTCCTGGAACCTCCCACCCTGTGCTGGGACAGACCAGAAGGGGTGATTTGTACCCCCTTCTGGGAAGATCCGGGGAGTGGGTCAAGGTGAGCCCCGGCTGGGTGCACAGTCAATTTGTCAGGCTGGCGGCCATCGCCCCCAGGGAGCAGCCCCAAGGCACCGGATGGGCGGTGGTCAATGGTGCGGACATAAATATAAGGAGCGGCCCCGGAACCAATTACCAGGTGCTTTCCAGGGCAAGCCAGGGAGAAAGGTATATGCTGGCGGACAGGTCCGCCGACTGGTACAAGATTGTAATGAAGGATGGCAAGTCAGGATGGATAGCCTCCTGGCTGGTCAACCTGGACGGGAACCCCGCTGTCAATTCGTCTCCCGGCGCCGGCCAACTGGTGGCGCCCCCGCCGCCTTCGGCGGGGCCGCCGTCTGCGCCCGGCCGTCCCGCCGCAAAGCTCAGCTCAGTATCGGCCCGGGCCGAGGGGGACAGGACGGTTCTGACGGTGCAGTCCCTGGAACCATTGAGTTATTCCATTACCTCCCTAAATGATCCTGACCGGCTGATCATTGACATAAAGGGGCACGAGCCGGGGGCGGCGCCGGAGAACATCAGCCTGTCGACGCCTCTGACGGCCGGGGTCAGGGTGGGTTTGTTCAGCCGGGATCCTCTTATAACCAGAATTGTGGTGGATCTCAAAAGCCGGATAAGGTACGACAGGAATCTTTCACCGGACGGCAGGCAGCTGCAGGTGGTTTTAACCTCCAGGACCGGCCGGTCCCTGTCCGGCCTGAAAGTGGTCCTGGACCCCGGTCACGGAGGAACCGATCCCGGGGCCATAGGTCTTTCCGGCGTCAAGGAGAAGGACGTGAACCTGGATATAGCCCAGAAAACGGCGCAGTATCTCAGGAACATGGGTGCCGCGGTTATTTTGACCAGAACCGGTGACAGCTACTTGGATCTGCCGGAACGGCCCAATGTGGCCGACAGGTCCGGAGCGGCAATATTTGTGAGTGTTCACGCCAATGCCAACCCCAGCAGGGATTCAAACGGGACAAGCACTTACTTCCTGAGGACCCCCGGGGAGGGCATGGATCAGGTCAGATTTGAAAGCATGTACCTGGCCGGCTACATACAAAAGGAATTGGTGCGTTCCATCAACAGGCAGGACAAAGGGGTGCTGCAGGCGGATTTTGTGGTGCTGGCCAGGTCCAAGGTGCCGGCGGCTCTGGTGGAAGTGGCTTATATCTCCAACCCCGGGGAGGAGAAGCTGTTGGGGGACGAGGCATTCCGGAGCAGGGCTGCCCAGGCTGTGGCCCGGGGAATCGCCGATTACTTCGCCGCCAGATAAAAACCGCAACGCAGCGGATGGACTTTTTCAACAGCTTTCCGGGTTCCGGGTACTGTCGCCCGCCAGGGCGGCTTTTTTGTTGGATTCGGCCGGAGAAATGGGTATAATCAAAAAGGAAATCCCATGTAAGGAAGGGGGTGCCGGATGGATCGCAAAATCGGCATTACTACCACGGTGCCTTCGGAAATAATATATGCGGGAGGATATGTGCCGGTAGATTTGAACAATGTGTTCATCAATGACCCGGATCCCGGCGGACTGGTGGACAGGGCGGAGTTGGCCGGCTACCCCAGGAATGTCTGCGCCTGGATAAAGGGCATATACAGTGTCGCCCTCCGGCACGGAATAAACAAAGTGATGGCGGTCACCCAGGGAGACTGCAGCAATACCCATGCCCTGATGGAAACCCTGGAGCTTGCCGGGGTGGAGATAATACCCTTTGCCTTCCCCTATGACCGGGACCGGGATATGCTGAAGCTTCAAATGCAAAAGCTCATGTGCCGCCTTGGGGTGGAATGGCCGGAAGTCAGCCGGACAAAGGCGTGTCTTGACGAAATAAGGGCAGGGGTGCACCGGATCGACGATATGACCTGGAAGGAGAATCTGGTCGGCGGGCGGGAGAACCATATATTTCAAGTTTCCTGCAGCGATTTTGAGGGTAATCCTGAAACATTCAGGGCAAAGGTGGAGGAATTCATTCGCGGCACAAGAGAAAGGCCGCCCAAACCTCCGGGCCTGCGCCTGGGCTATATCGGGGTTCCTCCAATAATGGACGATATTTATGAGTACCTGGAGGAACGGGGGGCCAGAGTGGTGTATAATGAAGTCCAGCGCCAGTTTTCGATGCCCTTCGCCGTTTCCTGCCTGACCGAACAGTACAGGCTTTATTCTTACCCATACGGCATATTTTACAGGCTGGAGGACATCAGCCGGGAGATGGCCAGGCGGCGCCTGGACGGAGTGATACACTACGCCCAGAGTTTCTGCTTCCGTCAGATCGAAGACCTGATTATAAGGAAAAAAATAAGCCTGCCGGTAATCACCCTGGAGGGGGACAGGCCCGGCAAAATGGACGCCAGAACTAAAATAAGGTTGGACTCATTTATTGAGATGTTGAAATAGCTTCTTAATTGAGATAATAGGAGTGGGGTTGAATATGAGGATCACTGTTTTGGGGTGCTGGGCCCCTTATCCCAGGGCCGGCGGCTCCTGTTCCGGCTACGTGGTCCAGGACGGCAACGCCAATGTGGTGTTGGACATGGGGAACGGCACCTTCAGCCGGCTTTGCGGACTGTTCGATTTCCGGTCCGTCAGGGCGGTGGTGCTGACTCACCTGCATCCGGATCACTATGCCGACATATACTGTTTCAAGCATGCCATCGAGGGGGCCGTCAGGGACGGCAGCCGCAGGATTGGGCCGGTGAAGCTCCTGCTGCCGGGGGAGCCCCGGGAATTGGCCTCCCGCCTGGCCCGCCTCAGTCATGCCTTTGACAGTACGTTCTTTGAAGACCTCCCGCTGGAGGAGGTCCCGCCCGGTGTAGGGGCCAGGGTATACAACATAGGTAATGTGCGCTACTTTTTCCTGCCTGTGCAGCACAATCTGCCCTGCTACGCGGTGGGGGTGGAGGGTTCGGGCTATTTTGTCTACTCCGGAGATACCGCCCCCACGGACAATCTGGCCCTCTTTGCCGAGAAGGCGGACATATTTCTTTGTGAGGCCAGCGGTTTTGAGAAGGACGGTGACTATCTGCGGGGAAATCACATGACGGCCCGGCAGGCGGGGGAGCTGGCCCGCCGCGCCGGGGTCAGGGAGCTCATCATTACCCACTTCTGGCCGGAGTATAACCTGGAGGAATTGAGGGCCCAAGCGGCGGAGGGGTACCGGGGCAGGGTGGAGGTCGCCACTGAAGGCGACACATATTTTGTTTATTAAAGGGGGGTAATTCGCGGTTGAAAAGGACTGACGGCAGGGGGCCGGGACAGATGAGGCCGGTTAAAATAACCAGGGGTTTCAATAAATATGCCGAGGGATCGGTTTTGATCGAGGTGGGGGACACCAAAGTGATCTGCACCGCCACCGTGGAGGACAGGCTGCCGTTGTTTCGCAAACTGGAGTCCCTGGGGGGGTGGATAACCGCCGAATATGGAATGATCCCGAGGGCCACGGGGGTCCGCACCGCCAGGGAGGCCGCTAAGGGCCGGACCGGGGGCCGGACGCATGAGATTCAAAGGCTCATCGGGCGCTGCATGAGGGCGGTGGTGGACCTGAAGGCCCTCGGTGAGAGGACGGTGCTGCTGGATTGTGATGTGATTCAGGCCGACGGCGGCACCAGGACCGCTTCCATCACCGGGGCTTTCGTGGCCATGGTGGAGGCGCTGTACAAGCTGGTGGAGATGGGCGCCATGCCAAGGCTCCCGGTAAGGGATTTTGTGGCCGCCACCAGTGTTGGACTGGTGAACTGGGTGGCTGCGGTGGACCTGTGCTTTGCCGAGGATTCCGCCGCCGAGGTGGATATGAATGTGGTTATGACCGGTGACGGCAGGTTTGTGGAGATCCAGGGCACCGGGGAGGAGGCCGCGTTCACCAGGGATCAGATGGACGAAATGTTGGGCCTGGCGGCCGCAGGGATAGGGCTGTTGATAGACCGCCAGCGGGAGGCCCTGGGAGACGTGGCGGTTGAAATAGGGGCGGGTGAGTGATTTGCGTATCGTGCTGGCCACCAGGAACAGGGGTAAGATCCGGGAGCTTGCCGGCATGCTGGGTCCCATGGGGGTGGAGGTTTGCTCTCTGGATATATACCCCCAGGCGCCGGAAGTGGTGGAGGACGGCAATACTTTTGAGGAGAACGCTATAAAGAAGGCCAGGGAAGTGGCTGAAGCCACGGGGGAGATCAGCCTGGCCGACGATTCGGGCCTGGAGGTGGACTTCCTGAACGGGGCCCCGGGGGTGAACTCCGCCATTTTTGCGGGGGAGGGCAGGGACGACGGGGCCAATAATGAAAAGCTGCTGCGGCTTTTAAAAGGGGTTCCGCCGGAAAAGAGGGGCGCCGGCTTCAAGTGTGTGGTGGCATTGGCCCTTCCGGGCGGCCGGGTGTATACCGTTCAGGGAACCTGCCGGGGAGTGATCGGCGAGGGGCCCGAGGGGGGGGGCGGCTTCGGGTACGACCCTCTTTTTATAGTGCCGGAACTGGGAAAGACCTTCGCCCAGCTGGATCTGGAGACGAAAAACGCCATCAGCCACCGGGGAAAGGCCTTCTCCCGGGCCAGGGAAATCATCGCCGGGCTGGCCGGGCGGGAAAACGGCAGCTGGAACCGTGGTGTGGCAGGCGGGTGATTGAATGCGGATAGGTCTAATCAGTGATACGCATGAATTCCTGGACGCGGCCTATAAAGCCATGGAAGCCATGGGTCCCGTGGATCTTCTGATCCATGCCGGGGACCACTACCGGGACGCCGCCAAAATAGCCGCCGCCATAAATGTGCCTATGCACGCAGTGGTGGGCAATTGCGACCCCCGTGCCGACGGCCCCGGGGAAAAGGTGCTGGAGGTGGGGGGTGTGGTTTTATATATCACCCATGGCCACCGTCACAATGTAAAAATATCGACACAAAGTTTATGCGCAAGGGCTGTGGAGCTGAAGGCCGACGTGGCCATATACGGCCATACCCATGTGCCGGAGTGCGGCCGCATCCTGGTCGCCGGCCACTACAAAGGGGAGGGCCTGCTGCTCATAAACCCCGGCAGCATTTCCATTCCTAGGGGCGGCGGGGGAAACAGCTACGGAATACTGGAGATAAGGGACGGGGTGGTGATGCCGGCCATTTATTACCTTTAAAATGGCTTTGACTATTGTCCGAATATGTTATATAATGCTTTTGCTGTCCAAAAAAATAAACCATCAGTCAAGCGGGTGTAGCTCAATGGTAGAGCACCGGCCTTCCAAGCCGGGTACGTGGGTTCGATTCCCATCACCCGCTCCATTTATTGTATTATAGTACCGGTTACCTAAGTTATTAAGTTATTCTTCTCAACTTTCTCAGTTGAAAAAATGACCTAAACCCTTGATATTTCTGTTTTTTTCGAAGAAAAACAACAAAAACACCCCTAACTTTTGGTAAAATAGAATTGCTAAAAACCACTCCACCAAAAGAGAGGGATGTTTTATGCAATCTATTTTACCAGAAACTTACTCTGAAGAAAATCAAATAAAATCTCAGACCGGTAAATTTTTTGATCAGTACAGAATTGGTACTTTGCTAAGGCAGTCGAACTTTGATAAGGAAAAAGGGTTTTCTTGCTTCAATATTTTCAGGTTTATCTTTATGCGTAAGTATTCAGTGAACCCGCTTTGAACCCGCCGCCTATTTCCCCAATAGTTTG
>JBBIMW010000040.1:0-22308 GCA_037444185.1 Peptococcaceae bacterium
TGGCTTGTTGTTGATTTAATTCCATTCGCCACTGTTTAGTTTTCAAGGACCGGTTCGCCAACCAATACCGTCAGCGTTTTTTATTCTAACACACCGGACGTGCCGGTGTCAACTTGAATTTCACCGTATTTTGGTCCGGCTGTCGCCAAATTTTTGCCGGCTTCTGCGACCGGCGGAATATAAGATTATCATTTCCGTCCCTCGAAATCAACAGGTACTTTTTGCCGGCATCTCCCAGACCTGCCCGGGACGACGCCCTTCCCATTCCGCTTTCAGTCCCGGGGCTTCATCAGCGGAAAAAGTATCACATCCCTGATGGATGGCAACCCGGCAGCCAGCATAACCAGCCTGTCGATGCCTATGCCCAGTCCCCCGGCCGGAGGCATGCCGTATTCCAGCGCGGCGATATAGTCCTCGTCCATCATATGGGCCTCATCGTCACCGGATTTCCTCTTTTCCATCTGTTTTATGAACCGCGCCTTCTGGTCCAATGGATCGTTAAGCTCGGAAAAAGCATTGGCCATCTCCCGGCCGCAGATGAAAAGCTCGAATCGGTAAGTCAGTCCCGGGTCGTCCTTTTTTTGTTTGGCCAAAGGCGAAATCTCGATGGGAAAATCCAGCACAAAGGTGGGCTGAACCAGCCGGGGCTCCACCTTCTCCTCAAACACGGCATGCAGTATGGCGCCCCATGAATTCCAGGGCTGCACATCCACTCCCAATTTTTTAGCCGCCCGGTATGCCTCCCCCTCGCCCCTTAGCGCGCCGAAATCCAGTCCGGCAAACTCTTTCACCGCTTCCACCATGGTCATCCTTTTCCAGGGGGGGGCCAAATCTATTTCCGTGCCCTCATACACCACCGAAGTAGTTCCCAGCACCCCGGCGGCCACGGAGGAAATAAGGTCCTCGGTCAGCTCCAGCATGTCCCGGTAATCGGCATAGGCCTGGTAAAGCTCCAGCATTGTGAACTCCGGGTTGTGTTTTGTAGATATGCCCTCATTGCGAAAACTTCTGTTTATCTCATAAACCTTTTCAAAACCGCCCACCAAAAGCCGCTTTAAATAAAGCTCGGGAGCTATTCTCAAATACAGTTTCATATCCAAAGCATTGTGGTGCGTGACGAAGGGCCTGGCGGCGGCGCCTCCGGCGATGGGCTGCATCATGGGCGTCTCCACCTCGAGAAAACCCTTTTGGTCAAGGTGTTTCCTGATGGAATGGATGATCCTGCTTCTTAGTACGAAGGTGTTCCTCACCCCGGGGTTGACGATGAGATCCAGGTAGCGCTGGCGGTAGCGCAAATCCACATCCTTCAGCCCGTGCCACTTTTCCGGCAACGGGCGCAGGCTTTTGGAAAGCAGCGTCACCTCGCCCGCCGACACCGTGATCTCTCCCATCCGGGTTTTGAACACCTTACCCCGGACGCCGATAATGTCCCCTATGTCCAGCCTGAGGAAAAAATCATATTCCTCCCGGCCGACATCGTTCAGCCTCACGTATATCTGTATCTGCCCGGAGACGTCCTGTATGTGGGCGAAGCTGGCCTTGCCCATCACCCTTTTGGCCATGACACGCCCGGCCACACTGACCTCCCGGCCTTCGTAGCTATCATATTCACCGGTGATTTCCATGGCCAGGCCGGTTCTTCCATATTTTCCGCCGAAGGGGTCGATCCCCTTTTCCCTGAGCCCGGCCAGCTTTTCCCGCCGCACCTGCATCAGCTCGTTCAAGTCCTCTTCCCGGCCGCCCGCCGGAAATTCCCTGCCTTCACCATTTTCGCCAGCCATGATCGTTCCTCTTATTTCAAGATGTCGACTATCTCATATTTCAGCATGCCGGCCGGCACGTTTACCTCCACCACACAGCCCTTGCTCTTGCCGATGATGGCCCTGCCCACGGGGGATTCGTTGGAAATCTTGCTGTTGGCCGGATCGGCCTCCACGGAACCAACAATGGTATATTCCACCTGATCGTTGTATTCCAGATCCCTCAGCACAACCGTCGAGCCCAGGGTCACCTCGTCGGTGCCGATGCTTTCGTCGTCAATTATTTTTGCGTTGCGCAGCATTTTCTCCAGGGTCAGTATCCTTCCCTCAATCCACGCCTGCTCGTTCTTGGCGTCCTCATACTCCGAATTCTCGGTAATATCGCCGAATTCAATGGCCTGTTTGATGCGCTCGGCAACATCCCTCCGCTTGACTGACTTGTACCGCTCAAGCTCTTCCTCCAGCTTTTTCAGCCCTTCAACCGTAAGCAGTACATCTTTTTCTTTCATCTCATTCACCTTATACCTTATTAGTATTTGGCCACAAAAGACTCCAAGACAATAATATGCGCTTCCGGCTATATTATTCAAATGTGTCATGATCATTCCGGACGGCAAAAAACCCCAAACTACAGCTTGGCACTGCAAGGTTTAACCTTGCAGTGCCAAAATTTTCACCTGACCTTTCCACACATTATAAGTACTGCGGCATAACTTGTCAAGGCATTATCGGGGCCATGCATTTCAAAACCTCCGCCATTTCCTCCCTGGACCGGGCGCCGTTCAGCCCGTTCCTGACCCTGGCCGCCCCCGGGATTCCTTTCAGGTACCAGGCGGCGTGCTTGCGCATCTCCATGACCCCCGTGTACTCTCCCTTGTAGCGGATCAGCAGGTCCAGGTGCCTCAGGGCGGTCAAAACCCTCTGTTCCCGGGTAACCGGGGGAAGTTTCTCTCCGGTGGCCAGATAGTGTATTATTTCAGTAAAAATCCACGGATTGCCCATGGCGGCCCGGCCCACCATCAATCCGTCGCAGCCCGTCTCCTCCAGCATCCGCCGGGCGTCTTCCGGTGACCGGATATCGCCGTTCCCCACCACCGGAATACTTACGGATTTTTTTACCTCCCTGATGATCCCCCAATCCGCCCGGCCACTGTAAAGCTGGGACCTGGTGCGGCCGTGTACCGTTATGGCGGAAACCCCGGCTTTCTCCATCAGAGACGCCACTTCCACCACATTGACATGCTCCTCGTCCCAACCCTTCCTCATCTTCACCGTCACCGGAATGTCCACTGCCTCAACCACAGCCCTGGCCACTTCAAAGGCCTTCCGGGGCTCCCTCATAAGGGCGGCGCCCTCCCCGTTCTTCACTATTTTCGGGGTCGGGCAGCCCATATTTATGTCGATGATGTCCGGGCCGATGGTGGACACCATCCGGGCGGCCCGTCCCATATAAGCCGGATTGCTCCCGAATATTTGCACCGAAAGGGGCCCCGGCTCCCCGTCTATGTTGGTTATGATCCCGGTCTTGGGACTGCCGTAAAGCAAGGCCTGATCGCTTACCATCTCGGTACATGCCAAGCCGCATCCGGCCTCCCTGGCAAGGGTGCGGAACGCCCTGTCGGTGACCCCGGCCATGGGGGCCGCAACCACCGGATTGACCAGCCTGACGCCGCCTATGTTCACGGCTTAACCCCGGTTCCTTTCGTATATTATCCTCAGGCCCGTGAGGGTCAAAAGCGGGTCCACCCTGACGACAGTACGGGCCTCCCCGGCGATCAAATCGGCCATGTCCCCCGTGGCCACCACCAGGGGGTCGCCCGGCAGCTCCTTTTTCATACGGGTCACCACGGCGTCCACCTGCCCGGCAAAACCGTAGATAATGCCGGACTGCATGCTATTGACAGTATTCTTTCCGATCACCGACGGGGGTTTCACCAGCTCCACCCGGGGCAGCTTGGCCGCCCTGGTAAACAGAGCCTCGGTGGATATGCCGATGCCCGGCGCAATAGCTCCGCCCAGGTATTCTCCCCTGGCGGTGATGGCGCAAAAGGTGATGGCGGTGCCGAAGTCAACTATAATCAGGGGACCGCCGTATAATTCATATCCGGCGACGGCGTTTACTATACGGTCGGCCCCTATCTCCCGGGGGTTTTCAAACTTAATCTGAATGCCGGTCCTGACCCCGGGACCCACCACCAGTGGCGGGAAGCCGAAGTACTTTTTCGACATCAATTCCAGAGAAAGCATCAGCGGGGGCACCACCGAAGAAATAACAATGGCTTCTATGCTTTTAACTGAAAGTCCCGAAGCTTCGAACAAAGCCCTCAGCAACACGGCGTATTCATCGGCGGTACGCCGGGATGCGGTGGAAATCCGCCAGTGCTCCACGAGGCTTTTGTCCCGGTACACTCCCAGTACAGTATTGGTGTTGCCGACGTCAAAAACCAGTATCATATATCTTTCCCACCCGCGAACTATGTATTGCAAAAGGCCCATCCCAACAATTTTAACAGAGGCGGCTGGAATTACGCAACTGGAAGGCGTATGCCGCACAAACGGGTTTTACATCCCTTGCAATGTCGATAAAATTTCACCCGCCGGCGACAATGGACCTGACCCGCCTCACCACGGCCCTGGCCAGAACCGACGCCACGGCACCCTTGGCCAAATCCAAGGCGATAAAAGGCAAGAACCCGATCTGGATCACCTTCATCACCGGCACGGTTTTGCCAAGATAAAAATTAAGTATGATATAAAGATAAGGCAGGCCGGCCAGATATATGGCCGCAACGCCGGCCACCGAAGCCAGCAGGTACCTGACTATGCCGGCATCGCCATTTTTCGGAAGCATTTTGCCAGTTACATAGGCCCCCAGTATAAAACCCAGCAAATAACCAAAGGTGGGCTGCAAAACATAGGCGGGGCCGCCGAAGGGAGGTTTCTCGAAGACAGGCAGGCCCACAAGTCCCATCAGTACATACACCGCCATGCTCAAGGCGCCCAGTTTGGGACCCAGTATCATACCGGCCAGCAGGGCAACGAAGGGAACCAGGCTGAAGGGAACAATGGGAGCGCCGAAATGGAGCAGCGCCGCCGCCACCGCGGCAAGGGCGGCGAACATGGCCGTCAGGGAGATTTCCTTGGCAGACACTTTCAATACAATCCCTCCTTAAATAATTGCAGAAATTCCCACTGAATACTACGTTAACCAAATATGTTTCCTGGGTTGACATTTAATTAATAACAACATCGCCGTTTTTAAGGGCGGCGGCCCCTGCCTGCAGTGGCGCCTTTCAATTACCGCTTCTAAGGCTCACCTCCCCCGCCATGAAACGCTGCCGCGTCCCGCCCGGCAATCGCAGTATCAGCGCGCCGCCTTCGTCCACATCTTCCGCCCAGCCCTCCCACGATTCCTTGATCGTGCTGATACTAACGGGACAGTTCAGGGTGACGCACCTTGCCCGCCACTCCTCCAGCACCGGCCCCAAGCCGGAAGTCAGCCAGGAGCGGTAGCGGAACTCAAACTCCCGGAGCAGCTGCCTCAGCAATTCCAGCCTGGACACCCTCCGACCGGCGGCCACGCAAAGAGACATGGCGGTTTTCCCCAACTCTTCCGGGAAACCGTCCAAGGGGATATTCACATTTATCCCTATACCCACCACCAGAAAGTTCACCTTTTCCATTTCGGCATCCATTTCAGTGAGTATGCCGCACATCTTTCCGCCTCCGAGCAAAAGGTCGTTGGGCCATTTAATGCCGGCGGTTACGCCGGTGACCTTTTCCACTGCGGAAGCCACGGCAACGGCGGTGAGCATGGTTACGGGGGGGACATCCCCCGGAGCCATGTCAGGACGAATAATCAGGGAGCACCAGATGCCCAGGCCCCGGGGAGAATACCAGCCCCGTCCCTGCCTGCCCCGCCCGCCGGTCTGCTCTTCGGCCACCACCAGGGCGCCGTCCGGCGCTCCGCCGGACGCCAGGGCCCGGGCCTCCCGGTTGGTGGACGCCAGGCTGTCGTAATAGTAAACCGTCCGGCCCATTATTTCGGTGTCCAGCCCTCTGATTATCTCCTGGGGATAAAGCCTGTCGGGAATGTCCAAAAGCCTGTACCCGGACCTGGGCATGGCATCTATGCCGTAACCCTCCTCCCGCAAAGTCCGGACATGCTTCCAGACGGCGGTCCTGGAAATGCCCATCTTCTTGCAAATTTCCTCACCGGAAACGTATCCCGGACTGTGTTCTTTGAGTAATGCCAGTACTTCGCCTTTTTTCATGCTTTTTCACCATTTCCGGATAATATGCGCCCGGGCACCATACTATTACTGCGAGGTTCGCAGTATGGGCTTCATTTCTCCAACATCAAGGCTTATGTCCATGGATTTGACCGAGTGGGTGAGACCTCCCACCGAAATAAAGTCAACACCCGTACCGGCTATCTCCTGTATGGTTTCCTCGTCTATGCCGCCCGAGGCCTCCAGCAAAACCTTGCCTTTAGCCATTTCCACGGCCTTTTTCATTGTTTCGGCGTCCATATTGTCCAGCATCACCACATGGGCGCCGGCCTCCATGGCCTCTTTGACACCCTCCAGGCTCTCCACCTCCACCTCTATGCACATGGAAAAGGGCGCCCGGGCCTTCGCCCCGGCCACGGCTGCGGTGATGCTTCCGGCCACCTTGATATGATTGTCCTTGATCAATATTGCGTCATAAAGTCCAAACCTGTGGTTGCAGCCCCCACCCACCCTGACCGCATATTTTTCCAGCACCCTGATTCCCGGAGTGGTTTTCCGGGTATCCACCAGCTTTGTCTTCCGACCCACTATAAGCCCGGCCAAGTAAGCAGTACGGGTGGCAATACCGGACATCCTCTGGAGAAAATTAAGGGCTACCCTCTCACCGGTGAGAATTGCCCTGGCATTTCCTTCCACTCTGGCCAGGAGCTTTCCGGCCCCAGCCCATTCTCCGTCCCTTACCCTGGGCTGAAAAGAAATGTCCCGGCACAGCTGCAAAAAAACCTCCCTGGCCACATCCAGGCCGGCCACCATGCCTGGTTCCCTGGCACTGATGAAGCCGATGGTAACGAAGTTCTCGGGGACTATGCTCTGGGTGGTGATGTCCCCCGTTCCTATATCCTCTCTCAAGGCCCTGCGGACAATAATCTTCAGCAACTCGGGATCCGGACCCATCAGCTAAAAACCCCCCGGTTTATCCGTCTCTATTTTTTCAAAATCACGTGCTTCTGCCAGTAATCCAGCGGCCGGGGACAGTCCAGCCGCTGATGGCTGCCCCTGCTTTCGGTGCGTATCAGGGCAAACTGGGCAATCAGCCCCCCCACTTCCAGCATGTTTCTCACTTCCATGTCAAAGGGCCGGCGGGCTTCCAGTTTTCTAACATGGTGGTGCCGGCTGAAAAAGGACAGCGCCTTAGCCAGGCCGTGGGCCGTCCTGATCGGACCCACATACTGGTTCATGACGGTCCTTAACCCGGCGCGGATTTTACCGTAATCCACCTGGCCGCTGCTTATCCAGTCACAGCAGAATTCCACATCATCCTCCGCCCGGCGTCCCAGCTTGTATTTTTTTGCGCATTCCACAATCCGGTATCCGAAAATCAGCCCGTCCAGCAGGGAATTGCTGGCCAGCCGGTTGGCGCCGTGCACTCCGGGGCAGGCCGCCTCACCACAGGCATAAAGACCCCGGATGCTGGTTTCCCCGTTCAGGTTGGTCTTTATGCCCCCCATCATATAGTGGGCCGCCGGGGCCACCGGAACCGGGTCCCGGGTTATGTCCAGCCCGTACTGCGCGCATGTCTTCCCGATGGTGGGAAATCTCTCCCGCACGAGGGCCGGCGGCATGTGGGACAAATCCAGAAACACCTTGTCCGACGCTGTGTTGGCCAGTTCGGTAAGTATGGCGCGCACCACCACATCCCGGGGGGCCAGCTCGGCAAGCTCGTGGTACCCAGGCATGAAGCGGTCTCCGTATCGGTTTCGCAGGTAAGCCCCCTCCCCCCGCACCGCCTCGGATATTAAAAATCTCGGAGCGCCTGGCAGATACAGCACGGTGGGATGGAACTGGATGAATTCCATGTCCATGACCTCGGCGCCGGCCCTGAAGGCCATGGCTATCCCGTCCCCGGTGGCCACCTCCGGATTGGTATTGTGTTCATACAACATGCCCATTCCGCCGGTGGCGATAACCACGGAAAAACCGCGAAAAACCTTCATTTTATTGTTGTTGCGGTCATAAACCAGCACACCGTGACAAACATTTTCTCGCACCAGCAGGTCGACAGCCATGTGATTTTCCATTATCCTGACATTGTCCGCTTCCCTGACCCGGCAGGCCAGCGCCCTCTGTATCTCGGCCCCGGTGGCGTCACCGCTGGCATGCAGTATGCGGCGCCTGCTGTGGGCACCCTCCCTGGTCATTGCCAGTTCCCCGTCCTTCCGGTCAAAACGGGCGCCTATCTCGATCAAATCCCTTATCCTGTCCGGCCCTTCGTTGGCCAGTATGCTCACGGCGTCACCATCGCAAAGTCCGGCCCCGGCCATCAGCGTGTCGTCACAGTGCAGCCCGGGGGAGTCCGAAGTGTCCAAGGCCGCCGCAATACCTCCCTGGGCCTTGTCCGTATTACTGTCATCCACGGCCTGCTTGGTCACCACCACCACCCTTTTGCCGCCCCTGGCGGCAGCGAAGGCAGTATACAGCCCGGCAATACCGCTTCCGAGAATAACGTAATCCCAGTGTTCCTGCGGCATATGCCGGGTATCGAAATTTGCCAGGTAGTCGTATTTCACAAAATTTCCTCCTGCGCAAAAACCGATACAGCACCGGTTTAATTTTAACACAAAACACACTATGCCAGGCTGAAAGACACCGTGAACAATGAAAATCCGGGACCGGGGTCCGGGTTTCAACCCGGCTGCAGAACCTGCGGCTGACTGCTCGAGGTTATTTTACAGCCAGCATCCGGTCAAGGGATACAAGCGCCCTTTGCCTTATCTCCTCGGGTACGGTGATCCTGGGCTCCATGGTCACCAGGGCCCGGTGCACTTTTTCCAGGGTGGTGGCCTTCATGTTGGGGCAGGAAAGCCTGTTCGACGCCGGATAAAATTTTTTGTCAGGGTATCTTTTCCTGAACTGGTGAAGTATTCCTATTTCAGTGCAGATTATAAACTCCCGGGCCGGGCTTTCCCCGGCATATTTCAGCATACCGGAGGTGCTGGCCACGGCATCGGCCAGTTCCAGCACCTCCGACCGGCATTCGGGATGCGCCAGCACCAACGCCCCCGGGTATTCAGCCTTGATCCGGACCACATCTTTACCGGTCAGCCTGTCGTGGGTGGCGCAAAAGCCCTCCCAAACCGTTAGATTGTCCCGGGCGGTCCTGCCAGCCACATATCTCCCCAGGTTTTTATCCGGAATAAACAGCACCGGGCGATCCCGGGGTATTGAGTTTATCACGCTGACTGCATTTGCCGATGTGCAGGCAATATCGCTTTCAGCCTTCACCTCAGCGCTGGTATTTACGTAACAGACCACTACGGCCCCTTCCATGCGGCTTTTTTGGGCCCTCAGGGCTTCGGCGTCCACCATGTCGGCCATGGGGCAGCCGGCATTAATCTCAGGCAGCAGTACTGTTTTGTCGGGTGAAAGAATGGCGGCACTCTCCGCCATAAAATGAACTCCGCAAAAAACAATGACCCCTGCGTCGGTGGCGGCCGCCTGTCTGGAAAGCTCCAGGGAATCCCCCACAAAATCAGCAATTTCCTGTATTTCCGGTCTCTGGTAAAAATGACTCAAAATCACGGCCCTTCTCTGATCCTTAAGCCTTTTTATTTCATCCGACAGAAGTTGTATTTTGTCCATTGGCTCAATTGACTCCTTTTCGCACATTCCGTCACCCGGACGACGCTAAAATATAAGACCCGAATCGCCGTGATTCTCGCCTTTGCGTATTTCCGCCGCACGGTTCCGGCCGTCCACCAGCACCACGGTGGGGCTGTATGAAGCGGCCTCCTCCCGGGTCATCACGGCATAAGAAATTATTATCACACAATCCCCCGGCTGAACAAGGCGGGCCGCCGCGCCATTCAAGCATACCGTCCCCGTGCCCCCGTCCCCCGGTATAGCATAGGTCTCAAGCCTGGCACCGTTATTTATATTGACAACCTGCACCTTCTCATTTGGCAGTATATCAGCGGTCTCCATCAATTCGCGGTCTATGGTGATGCTGCCCATGTAGTTGATATTGGCCTCGGTGACGGTGGCGCGATGAATTTTTGACTTGAACATTGTAACGAACAATGCCTACACCTCCAGTACAATGTTGTCAATCAGGCGGGTGTCGCCCATCTTTACGGCCAGGGCCAGTAGCACAGGGGATTCCAGTTTTCCGGCCTCCTCGAGGTCCGGCCAGGTTCTTATCTCCACATATTCTATGACGGCCCCGGGGATGGACGACAGGTCCGTTCTGACTATCTCCTCCAGCCTGCGCACGTCCCTCTCCCCGCCGGAGGCCGCCCGGGCGGCCTCCAGAAGGCTTTTGTACAGCACCGGGGCGTCCCTTCTCTGTTCAGCACTTAAATACACATTCCTGGAGCTCATGGCCAGCCCGTCGGACTCCCTTACGGTGGGCACCGGCACTATTTCCAGGGGCATGTTCAGATCCTCCACCATCCTCTTGATCACCAGCACCTGCTGGGCGTCCTTCTGCCCGAAGTAGGCCCGGTGGGGCTGCACTATATTGAAGAGCTTGGACACCACCGTGGCCACCCCCCGGAAATGGCCGGGCCTGGACTTGCCGCAAAGGCATTCACCCAGCCCCCCCACATCAATGCTGGTGCGAAAACCTCCGGGATACATCTCGGCGGCTGAAGGATAAAACAGCGCATCCACACCGCCCTTCCGCAGCATACCGCAATCCCTCTCGAAATTCCTGGGGTACCGGTTGAAGTCCTCCTTCGGCCCGAACTGGAGGGGATTGACAAATATGCTCACCACCACCACCCCGCACTCCTCCCCGGCTCTCTGCACCAGCGCCAAGTGTCCCTGGTGCAGATACCCCATGGTGGGGACAAAACCCACGGTTTTGCCGCCATCCCTGCACTTCTTCACAAAATCCCTTATTTGATTAATGGTTTCACATATCAACACTACAGGAGCACCTTCCTTTCCGGAAATCACGCATCCGGTCCGGACGAAGCCGCCCTTCACCAAAAAAAGCCTTACCGGCAATACCGATAGAGGCCCCTTTCCCCAACCCCCGTCCCGGTCCGTCCGGATCCAAGCGGATAAAATATAGAATCAGTCCCGCGCTAAAGCAACATCCCCCAGGTTCCCGCAAGTACGGCTCCCGCCCGGGATGCCGTCCTGGAAATCATTTTACCACGGTATCTTCTCCGCCACAATATTTCCTGCTTAAATTACTTTTCCGGCCCTCCAAAGCCACACGTTGACCTTGCCTGTCCGGAATGGTAGATTGAAAGATAAAGTTTTTTGAAATGAGGATTTCGCTTTGAAAATAATCGGTCTTTCACCAGCCGGCAACATGTCCCTGCGGGCCGGGAGGGTTTTTGACGGCTTCGCTTCAATTCCGGGCGCCAACATTGATATTACGGTGTCCGGCGGCATCATCCGGGAAGTACGCCCAATCCCCCGGGGGATCGCGCCGGGGCCCCCGGATACAATGCAAGCCCTGGACTTGCGGGAATATACGGTGCTGCCCGCAATGGTGGACTGCCACGTTCACCTGGCCCTGGACGGAATCGACTTCAACCGCTCCCTGGAACTCTGGTCCAAAGGGACACCTCTTTGGGAGAAAATCCGGGCAAACCTGCAAAACGCTCTGCATACAGGAATTGCAGCGGTCCGGGACGGCGGGGACCGGGAGGGCATAGGCCTCCGGGCCAGGGACAAGGCGATCCGGGGGGATTTTCCGGCCCCCCGGATCAAGTCCTCCGGGACGGCCCTGGGCAGGCCAGGAATGTACGGTTCCTTCCTGGGACCCGGACTGGACGGAAATGCCATTCCCAAGGCCGTTGAAAACCTTGCCCGGCTGGGGGTGGATCAGGTAAAGGCACTGGTGTCCGGGGCGGTCAGTTTTAAAAAATACCGCCGGGTGGGACCCCTGCAATTCACTGCGGACGAGCTGAAGGAAATAGTACTGGAGGCGGCGCGGCACGGCCTGAAGGTAATGGCCCACGCCAATTCCGACGAGGCAGTGGAAATGGCGGTACAGGCCAGGGTGGGCAGTCTGGAGCACGGCTATTTCGTCAGCCCGCAATCTCTGGAAAATATGGCCCGGGCCGGCATCCCCTGGGTCCCCACCCTGGCCCCGGTGGCCGCCCGGCTCAAAGAGCCGCACAGGCGGCGGCACTCCATGGAGGAACTGGAGATAATAGAAAAAATACTCCTCCGGCAGATGAAAATGGTTAAAAAGGCCGCGGAGACAGGGGTGATCATCGGGGCGGGCAGCGATGCCGGGGCCAGCGGAGTGCTTCACGGGCGGGGTCTCCTGGATGAAATCACTCTTCTGGAAAAGGCGGGCCTTTCCAGGGAAGAAATACTCCGGGCGGTCACCAGCGGCGGGGCCTCGGTGGTGGGACTGGAAAAAGAAATGGGCATGGTCAGGCCAGGGATGATGCCTTATCTTATGGCGGTCCGGGGAAACCCCCTGGAAGACCTGCGCCGCCTGACCAACGTGGAATATATGATCCTGCCCTACACTCCCTGCCCCTAGGGTTGCCCGGCTTAAAAAGTTGTGATATGCTGGCAATAAAGAGGTGCTCAAAAATGGAGGAAGCAAAAAGAGAAATTGCCGCGACGGAGGACGGATGGGACCGCCGGCCGCCGGATCCGCTGATTTTTCTTGTCAACCGGATGGATAACATGGAATACCGGTTGCGGGAGGAAATAAAAACCGTAGAACGGGGCCTGCGGCAGGAAATGAAAAGCTTGGAGGGCGGCCTGCGGCAGGAAATGAAAAACCTGGAGGGCGGCCTGCGGCAGGAAATGGGCGGCCTTAAAAATGAATTCAGAGAGCTGGAAAAGACAGTATTTGACAAGCTGGAGGCCAATCAGAAATGGATGATGCGCCTGTTCGCCACTATGGGGCTGGGTTTTGCGGGAATAATAATCACCCTTCTAATAAAGTTGCCCCGATAAAGGTGCCGGGCGTTAAAGTCCCAGTATTTCCCCATTCCAAAAAAGATAAACATACTTCTCTTTGACCTTCTTTCCGGTCAACATCTCCAAAGCCCTGGCATAATAGCCTATCTGCAGCCCGTACCTCTCCTTCAGCCTTTCCACTCTCCCGGCGGGAGCGTAATCGGTCTTGTAATCCAGCAATACGATACCGTCCGGTTCCTCGAAATAGCAGTCGATTACTCCTTGCAGCAGCAGTGTTTCTCCCCGGTGGGACTCGTCCTGCATATCCGGATACAGCTCGTGGCAGGGTATCTCCATGTTGAACGGCACTTCCCGGCTGACACATTCTGAGGTGCGCAACCTGATCCCCAGGGGCGACTCAAAAAAGCGCCGGATTTTATCCGTATCCACGCTTTGGGCCTGCTGTTCCGTAATCAGGCGCTTGGCCACCATTTCCCCTATCTGCTCCCGAATATCATCCTGTTTGTAATTCAACCTCTGCATGACAAAGTGCAGGACAGTCCCGGCCTCTGCGGCACTCAAGCCCCTCTTCCCCTCAAGAAAAAAAGGTTTTCCGACCGGCGCCGGCGGGTGTCCGGAAAAGGCGTCCGCTTCCTCCAAAAGATCAGCATCGAAATGTCTTTTCAGCTCGGTCACCGAAACCTTGGCCGGCACCTGCGAGGACCTTTGGTACTTATATTCCCAGCCGAGCCTTCCGGCGATTTCTTCCGGGATATCGTCCGCTCCCCCGGCGCCATCCGGACTGTCCAGCCAATGGATAAGCCGGTCCCGGTCATGCCCCCGGACGTGTTTGCCGCTCAATATATCACCTTTATCCCATATCCGGATGTCCCATGCAGACGGGTCTTCAATCAGCCGTCCGCCGGGATGGCCGCCTGTCCCCAAACCTTCCCAAAAGGGCCCGCAATCTTTATGTCTTAGCAGTGCCGGCCCAATCCAGTCGAGATACCTGCCGCCCTTCAGTATTTCATGGGCTGGAAGCCAGTTTTCCCGGGCACCGGCACATTTGGCCCATTTTGCCACAGCCTTCGGGACGTCACTGACCGACCCGGTGATAATAAGCTTTTCCCTGGCCCTGGTCAAAGCTACATAGAGTATCCTCATTTCTTCGGCCAGGGTCTCTGTTTTTATCTTCACCCGGATAGCCCTCTTCGGAGCGGACGGGTAAGAAATCCTCAGTCTGTGGTCAACCACATCGGGGCCGAGACCGAGCTCCTGATGAAATAAAATACTTTTATTCATATCCTGCAGGTTGAATTTCTTCCCGCAGCCGGAAAGTATCACCACCGGAAATTCCAGTCCCTTGCTTTTGTGAATGCTCATTATACGCACCACATTGTCATTTTCGCCGAGTATTTTTGCGCTTCCCATATCCCCTTTGCTGCTTTTTAATTTGTCAACGAAGTTTATAAAATCGAACAGTCCTTTGTAGGCTGTTTCTTCAAACTGCCTCGCCCTCTCAAACAAAATACGCAGGTTTGCCTGCCTCTGCTCTCCCGCCGGCATGGCCCTCACCATCCAGAAGTATCCTGTTTCATTATAAATCTGCCACAATATCTGATCTGTGGCCGTATAAAGCGACATATCCCTCCACCTTTGCAGGTCTTTTAAAAATGACGCCGCTTTTTTCGAAGCCTGACTTTCACCGGCTAAAGCCAATACCTGCAAAGCATTGTAAAGTGGCCCTTCCCTGTCGGCCAACCGCAGTTCCGCCAATTCATCAGTGGTAAAGGAAACAATGGGAGACCTCAGCACCGACAGCAGAGGAATATCCTGCAGCGGGTTGTCGATGATTTGCAAAAGAGACAATATTACCTGCACTTCAGAGGTTTTGAAAAAACCGGCGCCTGTATCCGCAAATGCCGGAATTCCCTGTATCGCTAATTCCTCCATAAAGACATCGGACCATTTCTTCATGGTGCGCAAAAGTATGACGATGTCCCTATAGTCCGCCTTACGGTATTCCTTCCCGGCTTTATCAAATACGCAGAACTCTCTCCCCTGATCATCCGGCCGCATAAGCTCCCGGATCCGTTTCGCCACAAGCCGCGCCTCACACTGGATGCTGTCCGGAATTTCCCCGTCATCCGGCTGCTCTTCTCCGGATTCCCCTTCTTCACCGGCCGGCTCCTCATCGGCGCCCCCGGTCTGTATCAGATGGAGCTCCGTCGCACCCCCGGCCACTGCCGTTTCCTCGTCAATCATTGCGAAGGCCGCCCCCGGACGCAGGGCCTCAATATCTGTATAATCCAGTTCTCCCGCGCTCACCGACATAATCTGCCGGAAGATGAAATTGACGGCATCCACCACCTCCTTGCGGCTTCTGAAGTTCTTGGACAGCAGTATTTTTCTAAAAGGATTTCCCTTTTCAGGAGGATAGCTGCTGTATTTGTCAAGGAACAGCTCCGGCTTTGCCTGCCTGAACCTGTAAATGCTCTGCTTGACGTCCCCCACCATGAATATATTGGGCTTGTCTGTGTCCGCCCTGGAAACCATGTTAATGATTATCTCCTGTATCAGGTTGCTGTCCTGATACTCATCCACGAGAATTTCAACATAACGGTCCCTGTAGCCCAGGGCCGTCCCCGAAGGCCTTATGCCTCCCTTCTCATCCCGCTCGGACAGTATTTCCAGACAGAGGTGCTCAAGGTCATTAAAATCGACCACCGATTTCCTTCTTTTTTTTGCCGTGTATCTCCCGCCGAAGTCCGACACCAGCGATGCCAGGCACTTAATCACCGGGTACATGGCTTTCATATCATAAAAGATTTCAGCAGAACCGGCGGTAAATACTTTTTCTTTAATTTCCTTGAGCCGGGCCTTCATGTCATCCCTGACCCTTTTAACATAATCTTGCTTTTCTTTGTCGGCATTTTTACCTGCTGGAGGCAGGCGCTTGAATTCCAGGCCCTGAAACAATCCATAAATCGCATCCCATTTCGGGCCGCATTCATCTGTACAGACCTTTAGCAGCGCACCCAGTCCGGCCAGGTCATCAATATAAATAGCGAGGTATTTTTCAAGGCCTGGCGCGCACTTCAAAATATCCACCGCATGGCTGATCATTTCTTTCAAACCCAAAAGCTCCAACTTTACGGAGCCGATCAGCACCCTCCCCCACAGAGTTTCCCCAAAATCCAGCCCTTCATGGATATTAAAGCCTTCAGTCATTTCATCCAGCCATTTTCCCGGCCACGGGCTGCTCTGGATAAAGCTATAAAGGTTCAGCACCAGATCCTGCAGCGCCCGGTCATCGCTGTTCCCGCCATAGCACTCCAGCAAATCGAAAAAAATCTGATTTTCTTCTTTTTCGTACTGTTCTTCAAACAGCTCGCTCAACGCCTCCAGCCTCATCAGTGAAGCCTCGGTTTCATCGGCAATCCTGAAGCCGGGATCTATGTTGATAAGCTGAAAATTGCTACGGATCACCTCCAGACAAAATGAGTGGATGGTGGTAATGTTTGCTTTGTTTAATAAGGCCAGCTGCCTTTGAATATTTTTCGAGCCGGGATTTTTTTCCAACGCCGCCGATATAGCTTCGGCAATTCTCTCCCGCATTTCAGCCGCAGCCGCATTGGTAAATGTCATTATCAAAAGCCTGTCTATATCTACGGCGCTGTCGGCGTCTGTTATCCTCCGGATGATTCTCTCCACCAGCACGGCGGTTTTGCCCGCACCCGCAGCGGCGGCCACCAGAAGGCCGCAGTCTCTTTCAGTGATGGCGTCCAGCTGTTCACCCGTCCAATTGGCGTTTTCCCTCATCAAAGCTTCCACCTTTATAATTAAAACGCTATGGCATATAGCAAAGTGCGGTGCATCAGCATTTGCCCTCTTCACCCATCAGTCTCCAGACCTCTTCATCCTCCCGGTCAAAAAGCTGCCTGAAGGTGTTTTCTTCTCTGACGGGGTCAAACTGGCACACTGCGGAAAAACCACAGTATTTGCAGGATGTGATCCCTTTTTTCCTGTAAGGCCTAATAGCTGCATTTCCTTTAATAATCTCCCCGCACATATTTTTCAACAGCCTTCTCACATAATTCCGGAGAATTCCGAACTGCTCCGGGGAAGCCGCCGAGGATTTCCCCAGCACATCCCCCTTGTTTATTCTTGCCGGGATAATCAATGACGCCCCTTCAATGGTATTGTCCATTTCCCTGATCAAATCCACATCGGCCAGCAGCAGTCCCTTCATTTTAAGCTGCTTCATGATGGACTGTTCAATTTCTTCCCCGCGGATCCTGCCGTTTCCTTTTACAATGGGATCATCGATCCTGAAGTAAAGCGCCCCTCCCGGAAGAACGGGCGATGTGATTCCCAGTCCGCTATTCTCCCGGATGGCGTCCAGATAGGTGATTAACTGAATCTGAAGCCCGTAAAATACGTCCTGCAGCTTGAAATCCCTGCTGCCCGATTTATAGTCTATAATCCGGAAGTAAGTGCCTTTTTCCGTTTTCAAGGCATCCACCCGGTCAATGCTCCCCGCCAGGCACGCCTTCTTCCCTGATTCCAGCTCAAGGGTAATGGGGGGGAATTTTCCGCCATCTCCAAAGTCCAACTCATAGCCGACGGGATCGAAGCTGCTGCGCCGGACATGCTGGGCAACAATCCAGACAGCCCTTGAAATCACCCTCTTCAGCCTCAAGATGAGGACCGTATATCTTTTTGATTCATACAGACCTGAACCCTTCATCTTTTCCAGCATCTCATCCACTATTCCGGAGACTTTTTCCACACACCATTCCCGATCGAACTGCCTCCAGGAAATGTTTTGCTCAGCAATACGCCTTGAGAAAATTTCAATAATTTTATGCATAAAAACTCCCACATCGGGCGGGCCAAGGCGGTACGTCCTCCGTTCCCGGGCGCCCAGCCCGTATTGAACATAATAGGCAAAAGGGCAGGACGCATATTTTTCCAGCCTGGATACGCTGGAATACAGAGGGTCTCCGTAAAGCAAGGCGGCTTTGCCGCCGCTAACCGGCTGGGCGATATTTTTATATTGAAAAGCAAAGCGGAGGGACTGACATTTTGCCCGCCACTCCTCCCGGGCGGCAAACCAGCGGTATACTCCCCGCCACAAAGGCCCTATGTCCCTTCCGTCCGCTTTCTGCCGCAGGGCAGACACCATTTGCTTAAAGGCCGGGGTTTTTCCAACAACCGGCTTAGCTTCATCCCGGTCCTGCTCAGGCTTTAAAATATCACTGGCTTCGGTGATTGCCGGGAACAGCCTCCGCAGCCTGGATACAATCATTGACGGCCGCATAGCCCTCCCTTCATGGTCTGCAATGGGCCAGCTCAGCCTGAGATAGCTTCCTGCGGTGGTCAATGCCCTGTATACCAGATATTGTTCGTCAAAGGCCTTCGTCCTTGTATCACTGGCCAGCTCAACACCGACCCTGTTCAGAGCTGATCTTTCCATGTCCGAGAGTAAGCCTTCTTCCACTGCCGCAGAAGGGAACACGCCGTCGTTGACGCCAAAAATATATAGAGCTTTGACATCATGGCTTCTGGAACGCTCCACGCTTCCCACCAGCACCTGGTCAAGGGAGGCGGGAATCAGTCCCATCTTGTATTCTTTAAGACCTATCCTGATAATATTTGAAAATTTTTCTATGCCGAAAGTCTCTTCCCCCATGACCTCTACCGCCTGATCAAAGACCTCCATCACAATATTCCATGCCTGGGAATATTCTCTGGCAAGGCCCGGCTTTCCGCCTTTTCTGAACTGGTCAATACACATTTCGATTCTCCCGGGCACTCCGGTGGCCAATAGTAAATCATACAGCCCGCCGCATATTTCCGAGACTTTTTTTCTGCCCCTGGTTTTCTTTCTGAATTCCAAAAGCGGCCCGCATATATCATATTTTATTTTATTGATTTCCCTGAGTGCCCCGTAATGATCGTCCAGGTCCCTTCGGTTGGGAATCAGGCCGGGAATCATATTCCAATCCTGACCATCAGTCCACCTGCTGCCCCGTATGCCGCAGGCAATAACATAGTTTTCCAGGCTGTCGATGCTGCTCCTGTCAATCCCTGTCAGGCCGGTTTTAAGATAGCGGAATACCGCTTCATAAGACCAGTTCTCATTGAAAATATCCAGTATGGACAGGATTAGCCGCGCCAGCGGATGATTTATGATTTCTATTTTTCTGTCGATAAAACAGGGGATACCGTATTCACCGAAGATAACTTCGATAAGCCGCCCGTAGGCCGCCAGATTCCTCACCACCACTGCAATATCGCGGTAACGCATTCCCCCGTCCCTGCACAGCCGGACAATATCCCCGGCGGCAGCTTCAATTTCCGCGAAAATATTGACTGAGGAAAACAAAGAAATATCCCTGGTTTTTTCCCGGTAGACTTTATGTGGATAAGCATATAAATTCCGCTCTAGGTGACGGAGCTCCGGGCTGGCCTTGAACCGGAACAATGGTTCTTCCCCCAGGAAAACATTATTTTCAACCTTGATGTCAAATTCTTCGGCAATTTTTAAGACTTTACCGCAGACCTTCTTCACCGCGGAAAACACATCGGCCCCGGCACAGACCCCTTCTTCCGCCAGGCTGTCGGTGCATAGACTGATATTGATCCTCCGTGCCTTTTGCAGCAGCTTTGCCATCACCAAGTATTCCTGCGGAGTAAAACCCGTAAAACCGTCGATCCAGATCTCCGCCCCATCATAAAGTGCAGTGGAGTCCAGTTTCTTCGAAGCCAGAGTCAGGTCATCGTCCGAATCCCTGTATCTCTCTGCGATGGTCCTTTCAAAGGCGGCATAGACAAAAAACAGCTCCATCAGTTTGTCCTTCAGCGGACTGCCTTCCTCAAAGGCCTTGCTTGCATTCCCCAGGGCTTCGGGAGCAATATTGTGCCGTTTGAATTCAGTGAACAATGAAGACAGTGCGCTAACAAAGCCCTGGTGGTCCGCTGATTTGGAAAACACCTTGAAGCTGTCCCTCATCTTATCCAATATATTGTAAATAATCATGGACTTGCCGGCGGAATGGATGTGGGGATAGGTGATCCCCCCCGCCTCGTTGAACACCCTGAAAGCCAACCGGCGAAAGCTCAAAACTTCTGCTTTGATGATGCCCCCCGCCTCCAGTACGCTGATCAGCACCCTTTCCGCCTGAAGGGTGAACTGTTCCGGAACCAGAAGCACCAGAGTGTGTGCGGCGCCGCCGGCAATCCTCGATTTAATCTCATTTAGACAGTACCGGGTTTTGCCACTGCCCGACCTGCCGTATATAAACCTCAAACTCATAATTCCGGCCTCAGTAATGCACTTATTATTCCACCAGGGGTCTGTAAAGCTCCGGCCTCCTGCAGCCGAGGTAGAAACTGTCCCTCATCGACCTGGCCCTTTTCATGCGGATGGTGTTGATCAGTTCCGGGTCAAGATCCGCCACCAGCATTCCCTCTCCCCGGCCGAAGCTCTCGGCCACCGGGTTCCCCTTGGGGTCTACTACCAGGGCACCGCCGCAGAAGGCTTGGCCTGCGCCGTCCTCCCCCACCAGGTTGCAGGCAGCCACGAACACGGTATTGTCATAAGCCCTGGCCGTCATATATTTCATCCAGATTCCCCGGCGGTCCCCCGCGATTACAGGCGAGGCGTGGGGAGAGAAAATAATTTCAGCCCCTTTAAGGGAAAGAATGGCCGACACCTCGGGAAAATGCATGTCCCAGCAAATTTGCACACCAAAACAGCCCTTCTCCATAAAAAACACCGGCAGGTCGTCACCGGCGGCAAAATAGGGCAGCTCACTTTTGCCCAGGTGGGTCTTGCGGTATTTCTGCACCGTGCCGTCCGGAAACAGCACCAGCTGTGTTATATAAGGCTTCCCGCCGGGCACCGCCTCCGCCATCCCCACCAGCACCGTCGCCCCCGCCTTCCCGGCGGCCCCGCCAATACTGCCGGTTATTTCGCCCGACGCCTCCAGGGCGATTTCACCGGCCTTATCCCGGCTGTATCCCTGCAGGCACATTTCAGGAAAACAGATTATGTCAACCCCCAGAGCACCCGCCCGATCCACATAATTCAGCACTTTTTCCAGGTTCTTTTCCAGCATCCCCAGTTCCGACTGCATCTGAACCAGGGCCAGTCGGAGTTTTTCCATGCTCACTCTCCATATTTTTCAACATGCTGTTTTTCCGCCAATTCCGCCGCCAGCTCCGCCGCCGTCGCGCCGCAGGGCAGCATCAAGCCCGGGTGCAGATCGGCCAGGGGAACCGCCACGAAGGCCCTTTCCTCCACCCCGGGGTGGGGTATCTGCAGATCCGGCATATTTATTCTCTCCTCCCCATATAGCAGTATATCCAGGTCTATCACCCTGGGTCCCCACCGGACGGTCCTCCGCCGGCCCATACCGTCCTCTATCTCCGACAAAACCTTCAGCAGTTCCAGGGGCGGCAGTGCTGTGTCCACCGCCGCCACGGTGTTTAGGAACCAGTCCTGGTCCCGGTTGCCCACCGGATCCGTTTTATAAAGGGGGGCCACCGCCACCACGGAAATTCTCCCGTCCTCCGCCAGCATTTGCAATGCCCGCCTTATATTCCCCTCCTTGTCACCCAAATTTGACCCAATGCCTATAAAAACCGTCCCGGCCAAAAATTTCAGCCCTCCATATCTGTTTGGGCGGCGCCAAGGACCCTGACCCTCACAATCTCCGCCGCCATATATTCAAACCTCCCCTTTACCGGGGCCGATGGCTTTTTCACCGTAACCGCCACTTTCTCCACCGGGCTGAACCTCTCCAGCACCAGGCAGGCTATCCGGCGGGCCACCGCCTCTATCAGATTGAAGGGCCGGCCGGTGACCACCTCTTCCACCAAATCGAACACATCGGCGTAGCTCACCGTGAGCCCCGGATCGTCCGAGGCCCCCGCCGGATCCAGATCCAGGAACATTTCCAGGTCCACCTCGAAGGTCTGCCCCAGCTCCCTCTCCTGGGGGAGAACCCCGTGACGGCCGTAGAAGCTCATGCCCTTCATGACTATCCTATCCATTCCCGCCCCCCTCCGGCGCCGGCGTCCGCAACACGGCATCGGTCATGCGGGCCACCCGCGCCATTTCCCTCACGTCATGCACCCTGACCATGTCCACCCCCCAGGCAATCCCCAGGGCCACCGTGGCGGCGGTCCCCTCCACCCTCTGATCCACCGGCAGGTCCAGGGTTTTGCCAATCATTGATTTTCTGGATGCGCCCAGCAGCACCGGCAGTCCCAGGCAGCTCAGCTCCCCAAGCCTTCTCATGACTTCCAGGTTCTGTTGCAGGGTCTTTCCGAAACCTATACCCGGATCTATAACAATTTTATCCCTGTCTATGCCGGCCCTCCGGGCCAAATCGGGTCAAGGATAGCATGGGCTCCCCCCACGCAGG
>JBBIMW010000041.1:0-4507 GCA_037444185.1 Peptococcaceae bacterium
ATTGTCATTGGATGGACTTTTTCCACCCATCTGAAAAAATTCTCCGGCCTTCCTATTGGAATCCCCTTAAAGGACTTCAGCCTTAATAGATGATACTGGTGGCCAATCCACCGGCATATCGTCAACTTTGCGTCCCGCAAAAGAAAGGAGCTCAAAGGGTTTTATCACTTCTCCCGGTTCAACGCCAACCTTTGCCAAAATGCGCCGTAAAGCCCCGGCTTTTAAGTCTGGGGATATAAGGCGCATTTTGGCAAATTTTAAGGTGTAGAGCCCAAATCCCTTAGTATATAAACACCGCCGCCAGTATGGCAGCCGGCCCCAGCACGGCCCCGTAAGGCACAGCCCCGCCGGGCAGCCTGCCCAGGGCCACCATCACCCCGGCCTTTACTTGCCCGGTACTGCGCCAGGCGGAGGCAAACCCCCAGGCCATGAGCACCAGCCCGGCAAGGATTGAGCCGCAGATCACCGGCTCCATGCCCAGGAAAAGCGAGAGCGCCACGGCCAGTTTAAGGTCCCCCCCGCCCAGCTTCCCTCTGGCCAGAATATAAAGAAACAGGTACATGGCGAAGACCGCCAACGCCCCGTACAGGTGGCTGTACTGGGCCGTGGCGATGCTGTAAAGGATCCCGATGGCGGCCGCCGGGTAGGTGTGCCGGTTGTAAATGGTCATTGATTTTATGTCCGTCCACGCGCAGACGGCGGCCAGGGCCCCGGCAAAGGCAATGTTTATGTAAACAATCAATTATCATTCACCTCAAATCAGCTAAAATTGTGATAAACGCAAACTGCGGTCAGCACTATTAATGCCCCCGCCATTACTCCGGCCCGGGTCCTGCATACCCCGGCGGAATAAAGCCCCAGGCGCAGGAAACCGAAGATGCCCTCAAGGATCGCCAGGCCCAGCAGGACGGCGCCGATGGCCAGGGACCGGTCCATCAGGGTTGCGGCCGCGCTTAAAATTTCCTTCATTCATTGGTGCACCGCCAAAACATCCCCGGGGCGGACCCTGCCCTTCGCCGTCCCGCCGGGGAACTCCACCACTGTCCGGGCTTCTTTCACATACGGGCTCACCCTGAACGGTGGCATTTCATGGATAACGCGCAGGACCCGCCCGGCGGGGTCCAGGAAAACCACGTCAATTGGAAACTTCATGAAGAACGTGTGCACCATCCCGCAGGGCGACAGGACCAGGGCGGACCCTGCGGGCATGGACTTTCTCCCCATCAGACCCGTAAACCGGCCGAAAAAGCCGCCCGCCCCCGCCGCATTCACGGCAATGACTTCTTTGGTCCTTAGATTAACCAGTTCCAATTTAATCCCCCTGAAAAATGAAAAAGTCCCGCCCGGTTTTCCGGCGGGACTTCAACCGCACACCTGTTTTTGTTAGATTTACCGCAAGGCGTTCCTGGCATCATTGACCTTGTCGCTAATGCCGGTTCCAAGAAACCTGAAAGCGACGATGGCGGCCACGGCCACCAGGGCGATGATCAGCCCGTACTCGGCCATGCCCTGCCCGTCCTGGTCGGCGTGGAGCTTTTTAACCTGACTGGACAAGTATTTGATCATTCCTTTCACCTCCCTTTTAAAATGTCCCCTGCCGGCCTCAGCCGCCGAAGGCCGCCAGAAGGTTCCACAGGATGGGGAACCCCAACAGCAAGAAAAGCGGCAGCAGAACAAAGGCGATGATGGGGAACAGTAGCTTGATGGTGAGCTCCCCGGCCAGCTTCTGGGTCTCCTGCCTCCTCCGGGCCAGTATCTTTTCGGCGTGGTGCCTGACCACCGGCTCCAGGGGGCTGCCGTACCTCATGGCCTGCTGGATCTTACTGACCAGCCCCGTGAGCTCCGGTATGCCGCAGCGCAGGGCCATCTTGTTCAGCGCCATCGCCCGGCTGTCGCCGGTGGCCATGTCCATGAGCGCCCGGTTGATCTCACGGGCCAGTTCCCCCTTCATGGTCTTTGCCACTTCCTCCAGGGCGGTGAGTAAATCCGCCCCCTTAAGGGCGTTTCCCAGGAGCATGCAGAAGTCCGGGATGTCCCTTTTGATTGCCTCCACCCTGGCCTTAACCTTTTTGTTCAGCCACATCCCTGGAGCCAGGTAGAGAATTGCCGCAATCAGAATGCCCCAGTAAATATCGACCAGCCCCAGGAGGGCCGGAGGGACAAACACCGCCGCGCTGGCAACGGGGAGGGCTAACTGCAGTCCCGCGAAATACTCCGGCTGGATGTCCAGGGCGGCCTGGATGATCTTCCTCTGGAGCATCGTCCTGTTTACTTCGCTGCCCATCCTTTTGCCGGTTTTCTGGAGTATTTCGTCGGCCTTTCCCTTTAATTCCACCCCGCCGGGGAGCTTAAGCCTGTTTCCGGCAAACAGCGCCAGTATGGCGGTTGCGGCCAAAACCCCCGCCAGGACGGCGGCGTCGGCCCCCTGCAACAAACCGTAGAGGCTTTCCATTCGTTACTTACACCCCCTGCCCCAGGGTGCTTTTGATCATCCTGCGGGTTATCACGTTGCCCAGGATGATCCAGGCCGTGGCCAGCGCAAATACCAAGGCCCCTTCGACGGTGTTGAACAGCGGGTCGGCGAACCCGGGGGCCATTACCCTTGCAAACCCCACGAACACGAAGGGTAAGGCGGTCAACACCTTCAGCGTCATTATGTTCTGGGCCACGGCGGCGGACACTATGCCGCGGAAACTCTCCCTGTCCTCGTAGGACTCCATGGCGTGCCGGCAGATCTCCCCCAGATCGCAGCCCACCCGGCTGTACAGGCCCATGCCGATGGAGAGGACCCTCAGCTCCTCCCAGCCCGTTTCCCTTCTCACCGCTTCCAATGCCTGGACCAGGGTATCCCCGGTCCTTACCCGGCGCAGCACCTCGTAGAAAACGTCCCGGGCCGGCCGGGGCATGTTGGGCACGGCGTCCTCCAGTGCCTGGTAGGGGTTCAGCCCCCCGTACATGGCGCTCTCCAGCTGGCCCAGCACGTCCGCGAACTGGCTCCTCAGAAGATCCATCCTTTCGTCTTCCTGCCTCTTCTTCCACCACTTGAGGACGAAGGTGCCGCTGAACAAACCAGCCAGGGCGAAGTACCAGGTCCCTGTCACGGCCAGGGCCATACCTCCCAAGGCGATCCCGCCGGCAATGACGATTAATTTGTCTTCAGCCGGTTTTACCCGTTCCTTTCGGGTCTCTATTACTTCATCCCCCAGCTTCACCCACCTATTCCAAAAACTTACCTTTTGTCCGGCCAATAGCCAGAATACTCCTGCAAAGGCAAAAAAAGACGCCAGCATTATCAAGCCAGAACCTTGCAACGGATCCATCCTCCCTCGTCAATGAACGGTTCCCGGCGATAAAACTCCTGCGCCACCCATTCAAAGGAGTCGTTTTTAAGATTATACTGCCACAAGACATTCAGCTTTACTTTCAATACACCCCCGGCCCTTTCCAACCCCGCCACTTCACAGATGTGATCCAGCCGCCTCCTTCCCGTACGGTCCTTCAGGACGTGGATGAACATATCCACGGCGTCCGCCACCTGCTCCACAATGCCGTCGTAGGGTATGTCCAGTTTGGCCATCTGGACCATGTTCACCAGCCTCCTGGTGCAGTGCCGGGCCGAGTTGGCGTGGGCGGTGGTCAGGGACCCCTTGTGGCCGGTGTTCATGGCCTGGAGCATGTCGAAGGTCTCCCCGGCCCGGCACTCGCCCACGATGATCCTTTTCGGGGCCATCCTCAGGGCGTCCACCACCAAATCCCTGGGGGTTATCTCCATCCTTGCGTCGGCGGTGGCCGGCCTTGCCTCCAGGCTCCTGACGTTGCTGTGCTGAAGCTGTAATTCCGCCGGATCTTCAATGGTGATGATGCTCTCCTCCTCCGGAATAAAGGAAGCCGCGCAGTTTAAAACCGTGGTCTTGCCGGAGCTGGTGCCCCCGCTGATGACGATGTTCTGCTTCGATATGACGGCGGCCCTCAAGAATCCCACGATTTCCGGCGTCATTACGTTCCTTTTGATCAGATTTTCCACCGTCATGTCCTTCCGGAACCGGCGGATGGTGAACATGGCGCCCTGCACCGCCACCGGGGGGATGTGGGCGATCATCCTGGAGCCGTCGATGAGCCGGGCGTTCACTTTGGGGTTGGCCATGTCAATCTTCCTGCCGGTGGGGGCCAGCATCCTTTCCAGTACGTCCCGGATGTGCTCCTCGCTCCTGAACCTCACCCCTTCGGCCACCCTCTCTACGCCGTGCTTTTCGATCCTTACAATGTCCCTGCTTGCTTTAATTTCCGTCACCTCCGGGTCGTAAAAGAAGGGCTCGACGGGGCCGTACCCCAGAAGGTCGTTGCCCAGCTCCTCCACCAGGATCCGGGCCGCCGCCTCGCCCAGGGGCACATCCCTTTCCAACAGCCCCCTCATTACGATGCTTTTAAGCTTTGACCGGACAATGGGATCCCGGCTCATGGTCCTTTCTTCGGGCCTCAATATGTTGCTCAGGGCGGTCTGGACGTA
>JBBIMW010000041.1:4607-21016 GCA_037444185.1 Peptococcaceae bacterium
GGCGGCGGTTGTTGGCCTCGGCCACTCCAATGGAATGGGGCAGGATCCCGAAAATATCCAGCCTGCTTTCCAAATCCCCGGGACGGATCCCTCCGGGAACCCCGGCCTGGTTCAGCACAGCACGCACCCTTTCCAGACATCCCAGCCTGTGCATGAAGCTGTTGTTTTCCTGCAGCAGGTCGATGCTGATCCTGTCCGGACTGAATACAGTGATGATTACATCGGCCACCAGGGCGGCCGCCCAGGTGTTGTTGTCGATTTTGGCCGGGGGGCAGTCGAGAAGTATATAGTCGCGGTTTTCTTTTAAAAGGGTGAGCATCTTCAGTACCAAGGCCGGGGTGACTTTATCAACGTGATCGAGGTGAATTACCCCCGGCACCGCCATGATCCCGGATGAATGTTGGAAAAGGCCCCTGGCAATGTCCCCGGGGCCGTAAATATCCTCCCAGTCGAGAATATTAACCAGGCATTCCCCGGCCGGCAGCCCCATCCTGCCCCTGACGCCTCCGTAACCATCGAGGTCTATCAACACTACCCTTTCTGGATGAGACAGGGCCAAAAGTCCCGCCAGATTTACAGCCACCGTGGTGGCCCCATCCCCCCCGGCCGCCCCCTGGACCGCGATAATTTTTCCGTGTCCCGCCAGGGCCCGGGGGCTTACCGGCAGATTGAACAATTTTAACGGGCGGGAAATGTCTTCTTCCTTCAACCCATTATTGTCCCCGCCGGCCCGCCAGAGGACAAATTCTTCTTCCGCCGGAGGATTGGGGGGGGTTTTCTTTAAAAAAATGTTTTTGAGCATTTTACTGCCCTCCCCCGGCTGAAAGGGTGATGGAGAATTTCTTCCCCCGCACTGTCCCTTCGGCCACCCTTTTGGCTTCTTCAGGGGTGACGGCGATTATGTACGCGCCTTTGCCCGCCGGGTAAGACGCCGCCAGGGAATCAGCCTTTTCCGCATGTAACGGAACCTTCAGCACCACCGCCTCCCTGGCCGCGCAGTCCACTTTGGTTACAGCGTCCTTTCCGTGCTGGACAACTATCTCGGTGAATACATTCACCCTGTCCCCCACCGCAAGACCCCTCATACCGGTTGAGGTTTCCGCCGGCAGGTCCACGGCCTCCCTGCCAGGAGCCAGGGATCCGAGGACCGCCTTCAGGCTGCCCGTGTCAGCGGTAATGTGGCCTTTACGGATCACTTCGCCGGGAAAAATAGTTCCGGAAACCACTGTCTTTCCCCTCACCTTCTGCAATGATGTTTCAGCCTCCTTGGGGACCACCGATAAAGGATATTCCTTCAGCGCGACATTCTGCTGATTCAAAACAGTTCCTATGGGCAGTTTATCCAAGGCCACCACCACTTTGACGCCGGGGGTGTTAACTTTCACGTAGTGCCAGACCAGACCCCCGGCTGCGAGGGCCAGCAACAAAGCTGTCAGTATGTGCGAAATTTTTTTGATTTTTGACATGGGCCACCTCAAATCCAGCTGAATTCATTGTCGTTGTTTTTCTTCAACACCAATGCCAGGGAATCGGCGGGGTTGTTTCTGATGGCGACTTTTGGCCTCAGACCTTCGGGGATGCCGTTGGGGGATCCCCGGAGATCAATTCCCGCCACCACGTTCTGTTTGCCTTCCGCAAAGTTGCTAAACCACAAAGAAGCCATTCTGTATTCCACCGGATCATTGCCGGGCAAAACCGCCAGCACCACAGCCCTTCCCTGGTGGGCGGCCTTTAAAACCTCCGCCGTGTCCCCGGCAAAATCCACCACCATATAAGTGGCGGTTTTCCTGGCCTGTTTCACTATATCCCACAGCCCGGCATCCCCCGTCACCGGAAGATCCTTTGCCGGGTCCACGGCGTAAATTTTTATGTTTTCCTGAGTAATGGGATAGCTTGAGCCGGGCACCCGCCAGTCCGACATCATAAGCTCTTCGCCGGACACGTCGAGCCACAAAGCCCCGGTGCTGCACTTGGACGCCCCCACATAAGCCACTTCACTCCCTTCAACTTCGCTCAAAATTCTCACCGCCTGGGCGGCCAGCCTGCCGGCCAGATTGGGCCGCCAGGGGGTGACCACGGCGAGAATCCCGCCGGGTACTATGGCGGCGGGATTTCTAATGACGGCTACAGGCCCTTCGCGTAATTTTTCTTCTTCCAATGACAGTCCTTCTCGCTTGTTTATTTTATTTTTTAATTTCCTTCCCTTTGGATTTTCCGCTTTCACAGTCCTCAAAAACGCCCTGCCTAAAACGTTCACTCCCCGCAATATTGAGTCGGCGGTTTTTGCCGCCTCTTTGGCGGAATGGATTCCCCTTTTTTCATCCGCAGTGCCAACCTGCATCTCCCTGATTATATTATCGAGCACGTAAACCAGCTCATTGCCTGAAATAAAACCTCCTTCTTCGCAGGAGATTATATGGCGGACTCCGGCTTTAGCAGCCTGCTCAACCATTGCTCTTCCGGATTCGGACAGCTCGCCGGCTATGAAAAGCACCGCCGGCACACGGGAGACTGCCCAGGCGGCCAGCTCTCCGGCCCCCGGTATGCCCCCTATGGCGCTCTGGCGCATAAATATACAGATGTCGGGGTGCACTTCGCACACTCTTTGTTTTATTTCTTCATGTTCCGACAATGCGGCCAGCACTTCCAGCCGATCAGAAAAACTTTCCCTGATCCACTCCTCAATCCGGGCATCTCCTACACCGAGAATGGATACAGGTTTACCGGAACGCTTCCGGGCTGGGCCTTCCCCGCCGGCGCCCCCGCCGCAATGCTCCCCGCGGTCCTTCAAATCCCGGTCTCTTCCCGCCCTCAAACCCACGCTGTGGACTATATCGCCGGCATCGCCGCCGGGCACCCGGGCGATCCGGAATTCTCCGAAATCGGCTATGGACATGGGAGTTCTTATCCAGTCCAGAAGGGCCGGCCCGTCAAACCGTGAAGCCTGGCGTATGTCGTAAATACCCAGGGAAACAGCGCCGCGAATCAACTCCGGGGGATTTTCTCCGGGCAGCAGCAGCAAAATCCTGCTTTTGGGCGCGGTCATTCTGATGTCCCTGAGTTTAACCAGCATTGACCGGTTGCGGTTGATTGTCCCTTCCGCAGCCCCCGAAGCCTGGGCCAGCCCGTTTATTATAAACAAATCCGGACTTAGGGGCCTTTTTTTAAGCATTACCAGTGAGGCGTCAATGGTGTACTCGTGACCTATTATTTCAAATCCATTTTTTTTCAGCACAGCAGACACGCTTTCATGCATCTCCGCCCCGACAACAAGGTAAATTTTCATTTTTTGAACCCCTCCCCTCCGGCCAGCCCATGATATAACGCCAAGGGATCGTGGAATTCCGTCCGCCCCGCCCCCGACCTTACTTCAAAATGGAGATGGTCCCCGGTGGACAAACCGGTGGAGCCAGCCCTGCCGACACGGTCACCCCGCCTCACCTCCTGTCCCGGGTCAACATCGCACGACATCAGGTGGGCGTACAGTGTCCTGTAGCGGCCGTGATCTATCATCACCGTGTTGCCGTACCCCTCAACCCAGCCCGCCAGTATGACCCTTCCATCCCAGGCCGATAAAACCGGGGTTCCGGCGGGCAGGGCGATATCGATGCCCCTGTGAAATCTCAGCCCTCCCAGCACCGGATGTATCCTCCATCCAAAGCCCGAAGTGATGGTGGTATGTTCACCGGCCGGCCAGAGAAATTTCCCGGGCTGACCGGACTGCCGGTAATCCGTTTCCTCTGTGTTGATAAACAAATCGGTGAGATTCCCGGAGACGAGTCCGACGTTATATTTAAATTCTTCATCGTAGTTCATGGCCAGGTGTATTACCAGTTCCAGATCGCTGTCCCTGACCAGCCCGTTTTCTCCCAGCAGGCCGCGCAGTTTTTTGAAATACGGCCCCTGCTGCGTTGAACCATTGAATACCGGATATACGGCCTCCTCGGAAAAGCCGGTGTGCGGGTCGCTGTAATAGTGCCGCCCCGCCTCCCACCGGTACGAGATCTTCTCCGCCCCGTAAGAATGCGCTTCGGCCAGCAGCCTTACACTGTGCCTGTACACTTTGCTGAAACTCTTGGCGGAACCGCCGCCACCGCCGGATTTTTCAGTCCAGCGGCATTGATAATACAACTCAAAATTCTGCCACTTCAATTCAGGCTCCAGTTTTCTGAAGTTTTTCTCCGGTTCCGGCCTCCGGCCAGGCAGGCCGGTGATCACCCCGTCGCCCGCCACCCTGTCAACTGCCGCCAGCAGCGCCCAGCCGACGCTGTGCTGTCCGGCCTGGGCCCTTTCCGCCGGTATCCAGCTGTCCCTATCGTAAAAGCGGCCCCACACCCCCTTCACCGTGGCGTTTTCATCCGCCGCGTTCCCCGCAACATACTGAATCCTTGAACCGTCCAGAGTATCCTGATCCAAAAACTGCGACAGCCAATTCCGGTCAAGATCCATGTATTTCTCATAAAGTCTCAGGTCATCAGCCAACTTCCAGTCATCCCGCCGGCCGGTGTTGAATATGGCCACCACCTTGCCGGACAGGCCGGACACCTCGGCACTGGCATCCTGCGCAATATATTTTGGTATAAGAAAAAGAAGGCTATATATAAAAAAAAACAATATCAAAACCGCCAGCATGAGAATCAGAAAGAAAAAAAGCCCCGGGGCGGACTTCCTGAACAACATCCACAACAGCCGGCGGCCGGCGGCGGCCAAAAAATTCAATGGTCCACCCCTCCTCCTTCATCTCCACGGAGAATGGTAAATACCACCGGATCCCCCGGTGTGTTGTGAATTCTTTATTCTCTCAAACATATTTTTGAAGTGCTGTGCCTGCCTTGCCTTTTCAAATTCCCGGGCCAGGTTTGCGGACTGTTCGGAACTTTGGGGCTGTTTGAAACCGTCCTGTGAAGGGCCGGCAACTGTTGCCGTCACCATATCCAGCCTCTCCCTGGCTTCCGGAGCCAACAGCACCGAGGCGGCCCGGGCAGTCCTTGCAGCCGTAGCGGCAAAGGCGGCGGCGGCGCTGCCTGCGGCATTGTCGCCCAACGCCCTGACGGCAAGGCTGGCCGACACCCCCGGATCCATCAGCATTGAGCCATCCACAATCCCCGTGGCCCCGGCAAATCCCTTCCCCCTTACGTCCGAAAAAAAATCGCCCAGATTACGGCCCGCACCGTTAAAGAACGACATTGCCCCCCGGCCTGTTTTGGCCCCGTACTCCAGCCCGGGCCCGGGATCTCCGGTGGCCGCACCGGAAACCATGCCTCCCGCCAGAGCCACGGACCCCGCCACCGCTGCATTGGAGACGCCTTTCAATACCCCCCCGGCCAGGGATCCCAGTCCGGGGGCCTTGCTTCCCAAAACCGGCCCCGGACCGCCGTCAGGGCCGCCGCCCACCACAGCCGACAACCCCCGCGCCCCCTCCCCCTTTTCATCCTTGCCGCCGGTCAGAATGCCTCCCAGGGAGAAAAGCGCCCCCACACCCAGGGCGGATCCCACCCCGGCGGCAACCCCCAGGGCACCCCTTACCATGCCGTTGATGGCGGGAAGAATGATCAGACAGGCCAGGGTGACCCAGAATTCACCGGCATTCAGAAAATGTATAAAAAAAGCCAGACCCACCGCCAGCCCCGCCGGCATAAAAACATAGGAGGCAAATTCCCTGACCCATACCGCCAGCGCTTGCCTGCGGCCTGGAAAGATGGCGTTGATCAGTGCGATGGGCAGCACCCCGACCAAAATGGCGATAAAAACCTTTCGCAGGGCAAATTGGAAATTAATCACCCCGATGGAAATGCAGCCGATAAGAGCCAGCAGGGCGGCGCCCAGGGAACGGGTCTCCTGGCTGTAAACGGTGTGCAGAAAAGACTGCTGTATCTCACCGGCCACCACTCCGTGACATAGAGCGACGACGGCTCTGTTAACATCGAAAAAAAACCCCAGCAGGTAAGGCCCCAGCTTGACCAGCAGGGCGCAAATCAGAATGCCCAGAATATACTCCCTGGCCGTAAGCAGTGCCCGGGAACTGGCGGCGTTGAACAGCACCAAAAGCCCCGCCACCGCAACGCCCGCCGCCATGAATACGGGCATGGCCTGCATGGCGCCGGCGTAAAAATCCCCCACCACCCTGAATTCTTTTTTGCTGAATGTCTCCCAGACAAGACCGCTTTTCCGGGCGGATGAATCATCCTCAATCTTGAAGCTGTCTTTCAACTCCACCCCGAAAACCAGTTCCAGGGGATCATAAAGTCCCACCACTTTAATCAGCCAGTTGGGGAGGGCCATTATCAGATCCGCAGCCATTCTTTCGGGGTAGTCCGTCAGACCTTCGTACTGTTTTTGCCGCTGGGCCATGCCGCCGCCTGCCTTCTCACCTCTTTCCCCGGCGCTGTCCTTATATTCCCCGGCCTGCCTTTCCTTCACGGCGACCAGTGTTTGTCCGTCCAATGGCACCACCGGCTTTTTTCTCGTTTCAATGACACCGATAATCCCTCCGTTTACCCGGTAAAAATATGTATGGCCGGGCCTGACATTTTGGTCGTAAAGCACAACATCCTCCCCCGGGCCTGCTTTGTGCACAAACACCAGGGGGTACAGTTCCAGTCCCCCCATGATCAGCTTTTTATCGCCGGTCTTTACTGTCTGGTTGATATTAAAATGCCAGTGATTGGTTCCTTCAATTTCCCACCTTTCCACATTATAGCCGGCCACCCCGCCCTGGGACTCCCAGGAAACCTTAATTATATTGTTTTCCGGCAGTAAAGAGACAGACAGGTACATCACCGGCCTCCCTTCCCCGCCCCAAGCCGGGAGACACGCCGGTATCCAGAAAAACATCAAAAAGACGGCCACAGCGGCAGATTTTTTAGCCGGCACCCGAACACCCCCACCTTAACGCATCCACCACGTCGTTGGGATCGCTGGTGAACAGCATATATTCCCTCGGAGTGTGCGTTATATTTATGAGTGCGGAATCGTTGTCCACCTTGATTATCCCCTGTCCCTTTTTAAACAACAGTGTACAAGCCGCCTCCCCCTCGCTCAGATTGAATTTTTGCTGAACCGCCTCGATGTCAACGCTGTCCTGCTTCAGCAGTATTTTGGTGGTGGAGTTTTTCAACACCCCCAGGCCCTGTTCAACCCGCAAAAAAACCTCGAACCCCTGGGTGGCGCTGCACATGGATATATTCTTTTTCCTGCTCCGGCGGAAAGCGTTCTCCATCCATCCGGCCAATTCCGGTACGCTCTTGTCCATGATCAGCTGTGACTCGTCGGTGACGATCATTTTCGGCACGGACCGGTCGCCACCAAATATTTCCCATGTCCATTTAGTGGCTATGAAAAGCCCCAGGGGCCTCATTATCTCTTCATCCAGGTCAGCCACGCAAATGGTGAACGCCTGTCCCCTGTAAATATCCACATTTGAATGACAGTCGAAAATGGCGTTGGACCTGGAACCGCCCCGCCTGGTGAATATTTTCAGTATTTCGGCCGCCTTTTCCAATTCTGGAACACCCTTCATCAAATCGTAGAGATCCGAAAGCACAGGCATTGTTTTCCTCCGCCTTTCCACATGGAATACCCGGTGGTCGGTTCCGGCCAGCTCATAGAGATCCTCCGGGTTTTCGGAGATGCCCCTTAAAATGTACAGCTTTTTAATCATTTCCTCTATTTTTATCTTGACATTCCCACCTAGTATCTCATCCCTGTTGTCATACCCTCTGATCATCCTGAACACCACCGCCCTGACCGCCTTCACCGTTTCCTCCACATTGACCCTGACCCTGCCGTCCTCGTCCTCCTGCTCGTACAGGTCAAACATATTTATTCTGTGCTCGCTGTAAGGTGACAGCTCGATATGGGGAAAGCCCAGGGCATACATCAAATTCCGGTACTCCTTTTCCGGGGCCGGATCTATCACCGCCACCCGCGCCTCCTTGTACCCCGACTGGGTCAGCACCGGCGTCACCAGGAGCCTGGCCGCCAATAGCTTGATTAAAAAGCTTTTGCCGAAACCGGAACGCCCGAAGATAACAATATTGTAATTACCGTTACCATGATGCCAAGGATTGAAAAACACCAGTTTTCCCATATTGTCTTCGCCGATGACAATGCCGTTTTTATGCCTGATGCCCCCCGACCCGAAAGGAAACCAGTCCGCCAGGTTGGAGGCCTCGGCGTTCCGAAAGGGATAAGTCAGTCCCCCCGGATCCAAAGGTGTCATGTTCAGCAGCGCCGTCAACTGGTTGCCGTCGGCTGGACGCAAAACAATCCCCTTTCCGGCGAAACTTTTTACCAGCATGTTGCAGAAGCGGCTGAAAACCTCCATGTCCGTAGCCGACGCCAGAACCTGTATTGCGGTATTCATTATGGTTTCATCGCCGGACACCAGGTTTCCGTGCCGGCGCTGCAGGTCGTGGATCTCGCTGATAATCCTCTGTTTTCTGGCCGGATTGGGCTCTTCCTTGTACGCCACTTCCTTCTGGGCGATCTTCTGTTCCAGATCCCACAAAGACCGCTCACTGTCGGCCGGGGTGACATGAATAGCCACGTCACAGTCCGCCTCACCGAAATCGCCGGCGAAAAGCCCGTTCAACATGCCGGCCTGCGTATATCCCGTGGTCAGGGCGGCGTAAAAACTGCGAAACAGCCTCATCATCCCGGAGGTACTGCCGATTTCCACGTAATAGTCGTTGGTTTTCTGACCCAGTGTGTTTTTATCCCCCGGGATTACCTCCTTGATTATTGACGGCGCGATGAAATCTTTTAAATTGGCCGCCCCCATTGATAAATCAGGCTGTTCCCTGCCCGGCGGCCTCCTGTCGGACCGCCTTTCCCCCCTGTTCTTTTTCTTCCAGAAATTCACCGTTTAATCCCTCCAAAAAAATTCCGGGCGTTTCAGTAATCATAAACAGAGAAAACATGTCTTCTATGTCGGCGTCCGTGGTACGGCAGTACGGCGCCAGATCGCGGTTGAAGGTGGCATATATCATGTCCAGCACCTCTTGCTTGTCAAGTTGCCTGGAAACCATATCCATGCCCTCCAGGGAGGATCTGACCATACCGCAGGTCACCCTCAATTCGTCCATGGCCATTTTTCTCAGTTCCCCCTCCGGAAGGCCGGACTTCTTCATCCCGGCAAAGGAGGCAATGGCTTTGTCCAGATACGGATTTCCTGTTCTGATACCGCTTTCGATTCCCTGAGACACCGAATCGATTTTAAGTATTACATAACAACGGCGGTCCCTATTCTGCCTGTTTTCAGCTTTTTTTTCAAGCCACTGGGACAATTCATGGCCATATTCCCTTAAATGAGCTATTTTCCGACCGGAGCAGTTTTTTATGCCGTCAAGGTATTCCCTCAGGTCAAGAAAGCGAGTTTCTATTTTAAGGGTGTATGGAATATTTATTGTCTGCACCAGGCTTCTGAACCCCAGCCAGAGACCCTGCCGTTCCTTGAAGGATTTAAGACTTTCGTTGACCGGTTCGACTTCCATCACCAACCTGAATCGCAATCCGGGCAGCTCGATTACTCCGTCGTCATAAATTTCCCTGTAATTCAAAAGATCCTGGCCGGTGTTGATTCTCTTCCCCTTTTTCAGTCCGAAAAACAAAATATACAGCAAGGCGGCCACCGCCGAAAAAAATATCACATCGGCCATTGCTCATTTCTCCTCCCTGCGGTAGAGGAACACCCTTCTGCGAAATCTTGCCGCCAGCCTGTCCCGCAAGCTGAGGGCCATTACCCGGCCGGTAACGCTGTCTTCGAGAAAAACCAGTGCCGCCGCAATATACAAAGGAATACCCTGATGAACATGCTTGAATAAGAAACTGTCCACCGGCAGATCCGGAAGCACCCCTGCCAGCTGGTGGCTTAACTTGCCGCCCGCCAGTACGGCCAGCAGCTGAGTGAAAGTAAGTCCGAAAATGAACTTGACGGGACTGGTTTTTTGCATAATTGGATGCCTGTCTCCGTACAAAAAAACACCCCCTGAACAAAATCGCCCTTGCGGGCGGCGGAACTCAGCACTCAGAATCCTTAAATTAGGGCATTCTTTTTCTTCACTTTAATATGTCCGAAACACTGACTCCCACCAGGTTCAGTATAAAAGACACTATTGTATCGGCCTTGTACACCAATACGACAGAGATGGTGGCGCTTATCCCGCCGCCTTTGATCAGTTCAATCTTCCTGGGATCCCTCAGTCCGCCTCCGGCGGCCTGGAGGCCCATAAAAATCACAGCTATCACAAAAAAGGTGATAAACAACGCCCTGACTGCGTTAACCATCCTTCCGCCAATTTTACTCACTTCTTCCTTTAGAGTATCCTTCCCTTTGACCTCCACAGCCTTTGACAGGTCGTCGTTTGCTATTCTGCCCGAAGACTCGCCGGGCCTGGTCTCATTGCCGGGCGAAGCGTGGGCGTACGATGCGACGGCAAAAATAAAAAGCAAAAATAAAAGAACAATAAAGACAGCCCCGGAATTGCGTTTCATTATAATCACAAAATCACTCCCTTCTTTAGTTACGGACCATAAAGAGCCCTGCTTATCTCCAATAGCTGACTCCTGCTGATTAAAAAAATGGACCTGCCATCCTCCGTTAGAATATCCTCCTTCAGAAACAGCAGCTCCCTCTTGATTTTTTCAGCACTGGACCGGTCCATCACTTCACTCAGCAACTTGTCAGTCCTGGATATTTCCTTGGTCACCCCTGGGTGCCTGTATGTGTACACCGGCCTCAGCATTAATGTTTTTAAAAGCCATCCGCACTGCGACAGTTGCTCCCTGGTAAGCGACAGAGGGAAAATACCGTTCCTTCCATCCTCGATGATGGGCCTGTCCCCGCCGGTGCCGTCATATCTGCGACGGGCCGTTCCGTAATATATGACCCTGTTAAGATACCTCAATTTGTCCCGTTTTGCCCTTTTACGACGGTCCCCGTACGAAGAGCGGCCTTCGAGCCCTTGATCGCTTTCCCTGATTAGACCTACCCAGTGCGAATCTTTTATTTTTTTTAGAAGTTCGTCCCTTTCGGTGGGCCCGTAAGGGTTGAATTGCAACTGTTTTATCAGCTTGAACAGTTCCCGGAAAGACAAAATTCCGCAACTTTCCATCTCCTTGAGTCTTTCCAGTGAAATACCGGTTTTTTGGGCCGCCAATTCCAGAGTCGGTCCATTTTCACTCACCGCCGCAGTGATTAGGCCGGGGTTTATTTTTATGTACGTATTGTCTGTATCAACTTTTGTGATACAATTATCGTCGAAAAAGCCGTCTTTACAGCGTAGTTTTTTCTTTGCCCTTTGATGCGTTTTTCTCACCGACTGAATACTTTTTCCGGTTAATCTTGAAATCTCTCTGATGGAAATCCCTTTTTTGACATGCTCCATAATAAACAGCTCAGATGAGGTATAATGTATATAGCCATTGTTTTCCATCATCTCTTTGAAGTCGTCCCAGCCTGAGTGAACAGTGCTTCCGCCGGGGTGAATGCGGGCAGGCTCCGCCCCATCAAACGGCAGGACATTTTTATTGGCGAATTCCTCCGATTTGGTTCTTATGGCCGAGTATATCTGTCTTACCTGTTTTTCGGGAATGGAAAGTATTTGTGATATTTCTCTGGTGCTGTGATCTGCGGCAAGACTGTATACCATCCTCTGCTGCTTGCTCAATTTGTGCAAGGGAACTGGCGGCAAGGGTTCACGGCGTCTGCCCAAAATATTCCTCCTTTCCTGATGTATCGTGTTTAAGAAACATTTTATTCCAACATAGCTACTTAGTCAACACAAAAGTAAAACTGTTTAAACATAATTTTTGTATTGCAGGGAGTTAATATATCTTTTACATGAAACAATATTATTCCGGGGTGGACAAATGAAGGTTTTTGCGGATGGTGAAATCACGCGAAAAAGAAAGGCGATGGGGCTTTCCCAAAGAAAAACGGCCTTAATGCTACAAAAGCTTTACGGAGTAAAAATTTCCCATTCTTACCTTTCAATTATTGAAAGGGGACGGGTGGATTCAATTAGTGCCGAGCTGCAGAGGGCCTTGGAGGATTTCTTTAAAATAAGCCGGGGCGAAAACAGCACCGTACACCGCATACCACTTTACAAGGGAAAAAAAGTATCGGGACACTTGGACCTTCCAGGACCGGTACTGGCCGATTTCGCCGTCGAAGCCGACTATGACTTGCCGGCAATGGGCATATTCCGGGGGGATGTGATCGTCTGCAGAAAAGGCCGGCCATCTTTTGAACACCCGGAAATAATCCCCCAAAAACAGGGTTTTACATATAATTATTCAGGGGAAAAACATCCGGATTCCATTGGCACGGCGGTGCTGATAATCAAAAAGTCGGTGGAAAAAAAATATCACGATTTGACTGTTAAAGCCGCCGCAACTATACTGGCCGGAGAGGATCTTATCAAGTTGCTGGCTGAAAGGGCGGGCGTCAGGGAAATTGACCTGTTCCGGTCACTGGCGGTGTTAAGGGGCTTCAGCAAAGAATAACTACGGGAGACAGCTGATTGATGGGAAAAATGTTTAAGGCCGAAAGCAAAACCCGGGGGGACAAAATACTGGAATTAACCAGATTGAGAAAAATGACCCTGGCGGAACTGCGGAGGGCGGCGGACATTTCCAGGGCCACCATGAGCCGCCTGATAAACGATCCCAAAGGGTACACCCCGTCGGATCACACTGTGGAAAAAATCGCGGCAGTACTGGAAGTCAATCCTTTATACCTGAAGGACGACAATGTGATCGGTCCGGAGGAAATCTTTCCCTATCTCACCGGAGATGATCTTAAATTTTTTATGGACCTGAAAAATCTGCCCTTCATCAAACTGACTAAGGAGGCGGCCGAAAAAGGGATCAGCCCCGAAGACCTGAAAAAACTGGTGGAAATACTGCTGGCCACCCGGGAAGCGTAAGTTGAACGCACCAAAATCATTTGTTTTCTTCTCCGGCCGGACAGACCGGTTCGCTATCCCGCCCGGCGGCGGAACCCGGGCACCGCCCCGCCGGAACCGTTTCCCGGTCTTTGTCCTTCCAAGAGAGATTCTTCGCGCAGCGGACAACAGCATGTTTTAATTGGGCGGCGGGAAGGTTTCTATTGACAACAAAATTACTGCCGTTGAATAAATAGCATATTTCCTCACCCAGGTCCCGGATTTTAACTGGCAAAACAATACACTCCATTTTTTAGATAACTGTTTTGGGATTGAGTATATCATATTATTATTAAAATAAAACCCTATTTTGCCATAAAACGACAATCGGTGCCTGAAAGCCTTAAAATGGTGCCTGAAAGCCTCCGGGTATCCCGCATATACCAGGAGGTAAAAAAATTCACGCAAAAAAAGAAAAAATCCTCCCCTTGCGACGAAGAACAAAATCGCCCTTGCGGGCGACAGGAATCCAGAAGCCAGGAGTCAGAAGCCAGAATTTAATGCATTCCTTTAAAAAAGCTCCCTTTCGGGAATAATTTAAATAACTTAGTACCGGGCCACATGGATGCGGCTCGGGGCCGGGGGCCGGGCTTCAATCCGGCTGCAGCTTGGAAATACTCCTCCCCCCGTACACTCCATCAATAGCCTGGCGTGCCGGCGGACCGGTCAACTACCACTTGATTTTGTTCAGGTGAGCCAGCATCCTGATATGCGCCTTTTCCTGTTCAATCAGCCCCTGAACCGCCTCCCTGCCCGATTCGTCCACCCCATTCAAAAACTCCTGGAAAATCAATATGGAATCCTTCTCAAAGCGCAGGGCGACGGCCAATGCCTCCCGGGCCACCACCACATCCTTGATCAAGCTTTCCACGTTGTTGATATTGAATACGTGGTTATCTATAATGGCCTTTAAATAATCACCGTATTCACCGGCGTAACTCTCATTGGGCGTAATATCGTTTTTAAAATTAGCACCCAGGGCTTGGAAATCGCTGATGTGCTTGTCTTCCTCCCCGGCCAGGGCTTTAAAAAGCGCCTTTATTTCCGAGTCAGTGACCATTTGCGCGGCGGCCTCATAAAATGCCTTGCCGGCCTTTTCAATATCAATGGCCAGCCTGATGATTTCATCTCCGCTGAATTTTAAAATACTCCATACCACAGCCTTTTAACCTCCCGGAATGTTTTTGACCCTGAACGGCCTTTTGCCAAGGTCTGATAGTATTATTTTAATGAATGCTGATTACAAAACATTTAACGGGTTATTAATTTTTTCTTAACGCAACTTTATTATTTACCGCCGCGGCCCTGGGTTATCGCAAAAAAAACAGCCTTTAAAAGGCTGCATTAAAAGACTTCTCACCGCATTAAATGGCATCCTCGCCGGATTCCCCGGTCCTTATGCGAACGGCGTTATCCACGGTGCTGACAAATATCTTCCCGTCGCCGATGGCCCCGGTCACTGCCGCCTTTCTAATCATCCGCACCACATCATCCACCACCCCGTCCCGAACCACCACCTCCACCTTCACCTTGGGAAGCAGATTGATGGTGAGCTCGGTTCCCCGGTACACTTCCTTGCGCCCTTTCTGAAGCCCGCACCCCATCACCTGCATCACCGTCATACCCTGTACCCCGATCTGATTCAGCGCTTCTTTAACTTCCTCCAGCTTGCCCGGACGCAAAATACACTCTATTTTTTTCATAAAGCAACATTCCTTTCTATTTCAGCTGTACACCAGGGGTGGATTGTGAGCCGCCGGCCACCGGCGCCCCGGCGAATCCTTTCTGAAAAACCGTGCCAGCCACAATGTCGGGATATGCATCCTCTCCGTGCATGGCCAGATCAAGACCCAATTCCTGCTCCTCCTCGGTGGCCCTTAGTCTCATCACCAATCCCACCAGTTTTAATATTATAAAAGTGAATACCGCCGCAAAAGCTATGGTGGCCAGCACCCCGACAGCCTGGAGGCCCAGCTGGGCCGGATTGCCGGACAAAAGTCCGTCCGCCCCGGCTGCGTTGATGGCCCTGGAGGCGAAAATTCCGGTGGCCAGAGCCCCCCAGACGCCGCCGACGCAATGTATTCCGAAGGCGTCCAGGGAGTCGTCGTAGGCTATTTTTTTCTTGATGACGCCGACCGCCAGATAGCAAAGGGTTCCCCCCACCAGTCCGATAACGATGGAGGACAGAGGAGAAACAAAGCCTGCGGCCGGGGTAATGGCCACCAGTCCTGCCACGGCGCCGCTGACGGCCCCCAGAAGGGTGGGCTTGCCGTGGTGCATCCACTCGGCGAACATCCAGGCCAGGGCCGCAGCAGCAGCCGCCGTGTTTGTAACCACAAAGGCGCTGGCAGCCAGGCCGCCGGCGGACAAAGCGCTGCCCGCGTTAAACCCGAACCAGCCGAACCAGAGCAAAGATGCGCCCAGCACCGCAAATGGAATCTGGTGAGGAATCATGGCCTCACTGCCGTAGCCCTTGCGTCTGCCCAACATCAGGCAGGCCACCAGCCCGGACACCCCGGAGCTTATGTGCACTACCGTGCCGCCGGCAAAATCAAGGGCGCCCAACTCCCTGATCCATCCACCCACTCCCCATGTCCAGTGGGCCAGGGGATCATATACAATGGTGGTCCACAGGAAAATAAAAGCCAGAAACGCCGGAAAGCGCATCCTTTCAGCCACCGAGCCGCTGATGATGGCCGCAGTGATGATGGCGAACATCAGCTGAAAGGCCATAAACACCAAATGGGGAACGGTGCCCGCATAATCGGCGTTGGGATCCTGACCCACGCCATTCAGCCCCGCCCAGTCGAGGGACCCTAAAATGTGGCCCCGGTCAGGGCCAAAGGCCAGGGAATATCCAAACAGCACCCACTGTACGGACACCAGGCAGATGACCACAAAGCTCTGCATAATCGTGCTCAGCACATTCTTCTTTCTGACCATACCCCCGTAAAAAAGCGCCAGTCCCGGCGTCATCAACATAACCAGGGCTGCGGAAACCAACACGAAGGCGGTGTCCCCGGCATCCACCGCGGCTCCTGTTTCACCGGCCAGGGCCGGACTGGGCATGCCTGTCAATATCAGCAGCGGCAACCACCTGATTTTTAACAGCAGATTCATTATTATTACCTCCTCCATTTTATATTTCACTTTGCCAGAGTGCTCTCAGCCAAACCGGCGCGCCTGAATAAAGCTGAGACCACAATGACGAACCAATAAAAAAGACGCCATCAATGGTTGAATAGCGCCTTTGCCATAAAATACGTCATTGTATAATATTTCTGCTTGTCAATATGCTTCTTGCATTAAAATGCAGCAATAAATTAAACACCCGGCATTCACGCTGGTTTAAATGCCGGGCTTCAGTGCCCCAAGCTCCACAATGAGCTTCGATATCTTTTATAGGAAGTAATATACTACATCCCATTAGAGAGATCAAGTTTTTTTATGGCTGATCAATAT
>JBBIMW010000042.1:0-19879 GCA_037444185.1 Peptococcaceae bacterium
AATCTACTCACCCCCACGATTCCCAGGGAGTTCGGCGGAAAAGGCCTGGACTACTTCACCACCGCCCTTGTGCTGGAGGAGTTGAGTGCCGGATGCGCCGGACTGGCCGCCGTGGTGACGGCCAATATCCACGCCGCCAGCCCCATCATACTGGGCGGGACAGCCCGCCAAAAAGAAGCCTTTCTCCCCCGGCTGACGCACCCCCGCCCAAACCTGGCGGCCTTTGCTCTGACCGAAAGCGCCTCCGGTTCCGACATCGGCGCCATGCAGTCCTTTGCCATTCCGCTGAAAAGTGGGGACCAATGGCTGGTCAACGGAGCCAAGGATTACATCATAAACGGCGGCGTGGCCGAATTCATAAGCCTCTTCGCCGCCACCGACCCCAAAAACAAACGGGGGGGCATGATGGCCTTCGTGGTTCCCTCCGGCCTCCCCGGAATGGCTGTGACCGCCGTGCGCAACAAAATGGGCATCCGGTACGCCCATACAGTGCGATTGGAATTCACCGGCCTGAAACTGGGCGGAGATTATGTCATCGGACGGCCCGGAAGCGCTTACCTGCTGCTGATGCAGACCTTTGACCGGGGCCGGTCCCTGGCCGGCGCCATAGGAGTGGGCATAGCCCGGGCCGCCTTTGAATACGCCCTGAAATACAGCAAGGAAAGAATTCAGTTTGGACAACCGGTTTATCTAAACCAGGGCGTCTCCTTCACCCTGGCCGAACTGGCCACAAAAATAGAAGCGGCCAGAATGCTGGTCTGGAAAGCATGCTGGCTTATAGACCGGGATCTGGACTATACCATGGCCTCGTCCATGGCAAAAATGGCCGGCAGCCGGATGGCCGTGGAGGCCGCATCGGCGGCCATGGAAATCTGCGGGGGAATGGGCTATCTGACCGGACACCCGGTGGAGAAATACCTGCGGGACGCCAGGGTTTTGCCCCTCATCGAAGGCACCGACAATATACAAAAGGCGGTAATAGCGTCCCTGCTTTAGTGTCATCCCATCTTAGTATGATTGGTTTGCCCCGAAATTACAACAGGGGGTCACAAAATGGAAACAAACCATAAATTTTTTGCCTTGGATGACTGCGATAAAAACCTGGTCCGGATGGCAGGCCTGAAAATAAACTACCCCAAAGGGCAGATAATTTTCGCCTCCGGTGAATACGCCGGCCTGGCGTACCTGGTGGAGACCGGCTGGGTCAAAATATACCGGCTGGCAGCCGACGGCCGAAAAATCACCGTGGCCATCCGGCACCCCGGTGAATTGGTGGGGCTGGCCGAGACACTGTGTAATTCCCGGCGGTCATGTTTCGCGGAGGCTATGAACGAAGTGGATTTGGTGGTCCTAAAGAGAGATTCCCTCCTGGACCTGTTAAGATCCAACCCCCGCTTGGCCCTGAAGGTGGCCGAAGTTCTGGGGGGAAGACTCAGGGAAGCCCAGGCCACCATTCACGAGATGGTCTCCTGGCCGGTGCACGGGCGCCTTGCCCTTCTTTTACTGAAGCTGGCCGAGCGGTCAGGGGTGGATACCGGCAACGGCATAGAATTGAATTTGCGGCTTACCCACGAAGAAATCGCCTGCATGATCGGCACCTCCCGGCCCACAGTGACATCCATCTTCAACTCTCTGAAAAGCGAGAAGGCTATATTGATGAAGGGTCGGGACATTAAAATAATATATCCTGAGAAGATCAAAAAATGGATCAGATGATCCTGCCAAAACCGGTGGACGGAGTGACTTCACCCGAATTGTAAGGAATATTACAAAAACTGTGTACGTATGCGGACATAAATTTGTCGCTTATTCTGCTATTTTAATGTCAGATGAGCGACAGATTTTTTTGTAGGAAAGGGGGTGAGGACCAGGACGCGAAGAGTCCGAACAGCCCCGGCAAAATCCAAAGAAACCGTTACTTTTCTGTAAACTGAGGAAGGAGGATAATATGCGAAACGACGGCGAGCTAAAATGGCATGCCAAATGGGTGCCGGAGCGTATGATCAACAATGCCCGCCTGGCCGGTTTAAATCCCAACGCAGCATTTATAGGGTTTATTATTGCTTGGATTGCCTTTTTCGCAATTCTGTGGGCGCCTTTGGCGCCGGGCCTGAAGCCCCAGGGCCAGGCAGCGGCGGCAGTGGCTGTATGGGCTGTGATCATCTGGATTACAGAAGCCATTCCTGTTGGTATAACCGGGTTATTAATCCCCTTGCTGCTGGTATTAACAAATGCTGAAAAAGAGATTGGCAAGGCCTTTGGCGGATATACCCAGGATGTCACCTTCCTTGTTCTGGGTTCTTTCATTTTTGCGGCTATAATGCAATGCACCGGACTTGACCGCAGGATTGCCATGACCATTCTTTCGAGGGTGAAACCCCAGGTCGACCAGGTAATCAAAGGTTTTATGATTGTCAACACAGCCCTGGGGATATTCATTCCGGCGGCGGTATCAAGGGCGGCGGTGCTTCTTCCCGTTGTCCGGGGGATAATGGCACTGTTTCCGGAGGACGACAGAAGTAAAAGGGCGGTTGGTGCCCTGGCCATCTCGGGCATATGTTATTTCCCCATGGTGGCCGGAATACTCCTGCTCACCGCCCACATGCCCAATGTTATAATGGCGGGACTGTTCGAAAAACAGCTGGGGTTCAATATGAGCTACGCCAGGTGGTTCTGGCTGCACTGGCCTATTATCGGGCTTTATCCACTGATGTTCATTCTTATCAGAAGGCTTTTTGACGTCAAGGATATCACCGTGCCCGGCGGAGTTGAGTTTATCCGGGAGGAAAACAAGAAGATGGGGAAAATGGGCGCGGTGGAATGGATTATTCTGGGCATATTCCTGTTTGTGGTGGTGCTCTGGATAACCGAGCCCCGGCATGGCATCAAAACAGGTATGGCCACCCTGATCGCCCTGGGGGTGTTTTTCATTCCGGGACTCCTTCCGGTAAGCTGGCAGGCCGTGCAGGGAAAAACCATCTGGGGGACCTTCCTTCTGCTGGCCGGCGCACTGTCCATGGCCAACGCCATCAGCAGCACCGGCCTGGCCAAGTGGCTGGCCGACATCGCCCACCCGGTATTCAAAGGCCAGCCTTTTCTGGTCATTGTTGTCGGGGTGATTATGCTCACGGCATTCATCCGCATCTTCATGCTCAGCAATGTGGCGGCGGTGGCCATGCTGGCGCCGATAATACTGTCGCTGTCCAAATCTCTTAATTTAAACCCGGTGGCCTTCACCCTCCTGGTCTGCAACTTTGACACCTTTTCATTCATTATTCCCACCCAGGTAACCGCCTGCGTTATCGCCTACGGCACAAATACGTTCAATACCGGAACCTACGCCAAGGTGGGCATACCAATAATGCTGGTGACACTGATCTACTTCCTGGTGATCATGATGCCGTGGTACGCCGTTAACGGGCTGCCGGTATGGGGCGGCTATGTGACATGGAAATAATCTGATGCAACATTTAGGAGGATGCTTTATGGGTAAAATAGTCCCCGTTTTGCCTCAGGATGTGGAAGAAGTTTTTCTGGAAACAGATCTGTTGATCATAGGGGCCGGAAACGCCGGGTGCTACGCCGCCATTGAGGCCAAAAGGCAGAAGCCGGACATTAAGGTGACCCTGATGGAGAAGGCCCACATCGACCGCAGCGGCTGCCTGGCGGGGGGCATGGACGCCATCAATACCTACATTAGGAAAGGAGAAACCGTCGAAAACCTGGTCCGCTGGAGCAGGGCCCAGGCCGGCGGGCTACTGAGGGAGGATCTGACCATAACCATGGCCGAGGAGCTGAACAAGGCCATCGAAGACTGGGAGGAATGGGGCTTGCCCGTCAAAAAAGACGACAGCGGGGAATACATTGCCCGGGGCCGTTGGGATATCGCCATCCTCGGATCGGAAATGAAGGTCATCCTGGCTGAAAAGGTGCGCGAGTATGGTTGCGAGGTGATCAACCGGGTAGTGGCCACCAACTTCCTGATGGACGGGAACCGGGTGGTGGGCGCCATGGGCTTCCACCTGAGGGAGGGCAGATTTTATGTCATCAAGGCCAAAGCCACCATAGTGGCCACCGGAGGAGCCGGAGGAATCTACAAGCCGTACACCAATGACGGAAACGACTGCCACCACCAAATCTGGTACTCCCCCTTCAACGTCGGCAGCGGCTACGCCATGGGTATCAGAGCCGGCGCCGAAATGACCACCTTTGAAATGCGCTGGTGCGCCGTCCGGACAAAGGATTTCAACGGGCCAATAGATACCATCTCGGTGGGGTATAATGCCGCCATGATCAACGCCAGGGGTGAAAAAATACTGGCCGAGCGATACGCCCATCTGGGCGGGGATGCGGCGCCCCGCTACATCCGGGCCAATGCCCCGATGGAGGAATGGCTGGCAGGCCGGGGGCCCTGCTATGTGGACACAACCCATATGACCCCGGAACAGATAAAGGACCTGAAGACCGATTACCTGAACGAGCGCCCCACATTTGTCCTGTTCCTGGCCGCCAGGAACCAGGACATATCCAAGAACCCCATCGAGATTTACGGCAGCGATCCCTATATCGTGGGCGGCCACACCGCCAGCGGCTATTGGATTGACGTAAAGAGGGCCACCACCGTATCCGGGCTTTTCGCCTGTGGTGATGTGGCCGGCGGCACACCTAACAAGTTTGTGGGGGGTTGCGCCGCCGAGGGCGTGCTGGCGGCCCGGGGTGCCATCGATTATCTGCAATGCTCCAGCCAAAATTATAATCACGACAGAGACCAGTTAAACCGGGAAAAGGCCAGGATATTCCGTCCCTTCGAGCGCCGGCTGAATGTGGGCGAAGGGATAAGCCCGTGGGAAATGGAGGAAAGGCTGCAACGTCTAATGGACGAGTACGCCGGTGGTGTCCACCAGTTCTACCGGATGAACAGGGAGCGGCTTGAATACGCCCTGAAAAACATCGCAGTGCTTAAAGACCAGGCCAAATACTTGGTGGCCGGAGACTGGCACGAGCTGATGAAGTGCAGCGAGGTGATCGACATGATTGACACGGCCGAGGTCCTGGTGCACCACCTGCTTTACCGGGAAGAAACCCGCTGGCCGGGCTGGCAGAACAGGGTTGACTTCCCCGAACGCAATGACGAAAAATTCAACTGTTTCGTCAACTCCAGGCGGAACCCGGATACCGGCCAGGTGGAGATGCTTACCAGGCCCTACGAAAAAATAGTGCCCTGAGGTTGAAAGAAACACCTTTAAAGCATTCAGACAGCCGTTATTTTTTGAAACGTATCAAGGGGGATGATCATATGCCACCAAAAGTGGACCAGCAGAAGTGCGACGGGTGCAAAGGGGAAAAGGAAGCCCTGTGCGAGGCCATATGCCCCGGCGATCTTATGTATCTGAAGGAGGACAGCCTCAAGGCGGACTGCCGCTCTCCCCGCGACTGCTGGGACTGCATGTCCTGCGTCAAGGCCTGCCCCCAGGGTGCCATTGAAACCAGGCTGCCCTACCAGCTGGGCTACTATCCGGCCAAATTGATTCCTCTGTTGGGCAGCAAGAGGGTAAGCTGGACCTGTATCGGCCAGGATGAAAAAGTAGAAAGGTTCAGCTATAAAAACCGGAACGATTAAAAAAAGTGTTCTTTCAACCAATTCATCCGGGGGCCGGAATATATCATCCGGCCCCCGCCGCTGCGGTTAAATGTCAGGCGCAAGGAGTGCAGAAAAATTGGCAAAAGGCAAGATACTGGTGGTGGGAGGCGGCATCGCCGGCCTTACGGCGGCTGAAAAACTAGCCCGGGCGGGTGTAGCAGTGGCACTGGCGGAAAAATCCCCTTACCTGGGGGGAAGGGTTGCCCGGCTGCACCGCTATTACCCCCGAATGTGCCCTCCCCGCTGCGGGCTGGAGGTATTGATAAAAAGTCTATCACGCTTCTCTCACGCTGAGATCCACTTGATAACTGAAGTCACAGGCGTTCAAAGAAGCATTCCCGGGCTTTACACAGTGACGCTGCAGAAGAAGTCCACAGATTTAAACCAGCAGGCCGAAGAGCTTGTCATTGACGCCCAGGGTATAATCATTGCAGCGGGCGCTGATCTGTATAATGCGTCTCTCATAAAAGAATACGGTTACGGCAGATTGCCGGGAGTAATCACGTCCATGGAAATGGAGTCGCTCTTCCGGCCCGAGGGCCCCACCGGCGGCCTGCCGGTGCATCCCGTCACCGGCGGACCCTTGCGCCGGGTGGCTTTCATCCAGTGCGTCGGCAGCAGGAATAAAAACCACCTGCCGTACTGCTCGGGATACTGCTGCACGGTTACCTTGAAGCAGGTGCAGTACCTCCACCAATCATTAAAAGATATCCGGACCTGGATATTCTACCAGGATATCCGCACTCCGGGAAGCAAAGAGGAATATTACAGGCACGTCCGGGAAGAGTACCGCCCGGTTTTTATTCGCGGCCTGCCGTCAAGCGTTGAATTTAAAGCCGATAGCAATGAACTGCTGCTAAAATCGGAAGACACCCTGAGCAAGAAAAGGGTAACGGGCAGTTTCGACCTGGTGGTCCTGGCCACCGGCATGGTTCCTCCGGCACTGACCCACTTTTACGGAATAGAAAAGGACACTTTCGGCTTTTTCTCCGGCCACACCCCCTGTGAGCCCTCGGAATTGCGGCGGTCAGGCATCTGGGCGGCAGGCTGCTCACAGTCTCCCATGGATGCCGGGGACAGCGTAAAGAGCGCCCTGGCGGCGGTGACCCAATGTTTGGTTAAACTCCAGCAGCAGCCGTCCGTTTACCCCGAAATAAACACCAAAAAATGCGACCGCTGCGGCCGCTGCGTCAAGGAATGCGCATACGGGGCCTGCATCATGGGCAGCGATGGCTACCCGGCAGTTGATCCCGGGGATTGCCGGAGCTGCGGCATCTGCCAGGGCGGGTGCCCCCTATTGTGCATCAACCTTCCCGGATACGGCGGCAAAAAAATAGAAGAAATAGTCGACCGGGCACTGTCGGAAAGCAGCCCCGGCCCTTCAATACTTCTTTTCCTGTGCGGCAACGACACCTACCCGGCCTGGATCAAGCTGGTTACTCAGGTGAACGGCAGGGGGCTCGAAGGAATAATACCCTGTTCCGTGCCCTGCATCGGGGCCGTTAACGCGGCCTGGATAAACGAGGCGTTGATCAGCGGCCTGGACGGGGTAATGCTGGCGGGCTGCCACCCTGACCAGTGCCATCACGCTGTAGGAACCTCCCTGGCAGCAACGCGCCTGGAAAACCTGAAGGAGACCCTTTCCAGAATGAGGCTGGAACCGGAAAGGGTTTGCCTCACCGGGATAACCATAGATGAGTCTGCCAAACTGTTAGAGGAGATCGAAAAATTCCGGACCTTGTTGGAAAAACTGGGGCCGAACCCCTTTAAATAATTATGATGTGGTGGTCAACAGTGGTACAGGTTATAAACATTACAGATTCCAAGGAATTGAGGGTGTTGGACCCGGTTACCTTGAACACAGCCGCAATATGCGAGCAGTGCGGAAAATGCGGGGCGGCATGCCCCGCACTGATCAAACAGCCAAACCCCACCGCCCTGATCAGGCTTATACAGCTGGGATCAGTAACCGAAACTCTGCACTCCCCCCTGCTTTGGACCTGCATAGGATGTGAGCAGTGCACTGCCGCGTGCCCGCAAAAACTTGACGTGGCCCACATCGTCCGCCTGCTGCGGCGCCTGTCGGCCGGAGAAAAGGATGTGTGTTTTCCCGGAATTATGGTAGATTTTCTATTAGCATAATCATTAATATTTAAACTGGTATACGATCATATTCACCAGTTCAGTGAGGGCCTTTTGCTGGCCCTCGTGTTTTTTCCACCAGGAGGAGGCGGAAAACTTAGGATCCGGCGCGGACACCGTAATGAACTCCACCCCGGTACCCTTAAACACCTTGCCAAAGATATACTTCGCCCGTCTGGTGTGATAGTTCGAAGTCACCAGCAGGAATGATTTGATGTCGCGTTCAAGAACGATCTTTTTTACATTTACGGCGTTTTCATAGGTGCTTTCAGAGCGGTTCTCCAGCACCACCGCCCCCCTGGGAACGCCCAGCTCAACAGCCTCCATAAGCATCAGATCGGCATCGGTAAGCTTGGAGGTCAGTCTTCCGCCGCCGCTCATAATAATGATACCGGCGTAACCCTCTTTATAAAGGCCGACCCCCTTGGCCACCCTCGGCACAGCCTCTCCCGAAAGAACCACTATGGCGTCGCAGGGCCGGGGTTTCTCATCCACCACCAAATACCGGCCATATGCGGACAGCCAGTATTCAGCGGTCAGGAACAGCGCCAACATCAGTCCGGCCATGGTCAGAAGCACTTTTTTCAACATCAGTCACCGCCATATAACTTCTTTGTCCCGCAACCATTTCCCTTTACCGCATACTATTTAGCATTGCCCTTTTTGTAAGAAATGTTTTTGTGCGTCAAGGAGTAAAATTGCCCTGTTCCCTATTGACCTTTTTAGAAAAATGAAATAACTTATACTTATATTAGTGAGTGAGTGCTCAGTCATTGTTTTTGTGTCAGCTAAATGGAAATCTAATTAATAATATAAGGAGGAGTCGTAGAAGATGAAGCGCAGCATAAACAGAGCTGCCGTTCTGGGAGCGGGAGTCATGGGAGCCACCATCGCCGGCCATCTGGCCAACGTGGGAATCCCGACCTATCTCCTGGACATTGTGCCGGGAACACTGAATCCTGACGAGGAAAAGGCGGGATTGACCCTTGACAGCCCCAAGGTGCGCAACAGGTTTGCGGTCAACGGCATCTCAAACCTGCTGAAAATCAAGCCTGCCCCCCTCTATGTGCCGGAAAACACCGGCCTGTTGACCCCGGGCAATTTCGAAGACAACATGGGCTGGCTCTCTGAATGCGACCTGGTTATCGAAGCCGTGGTGGAAAGGCTGGATATAAAACAAGGTCTTCTGGAGAAGGTTGAAAAGAATTGGAAACCTGGTTCAATAATAGCCACCAACACCTCCGGCCTGTCCATCAACAAAATGCTGGAAGGCCGCTCCCAGGAGTTCAAAAAACATTTCATCGGCATGCACTTCTTTAATCCCCCCAGGTACATGCGCCTTTTGGAGGTGATTCCCGCCAACGATACTTTGCACGAAATAACCGAGTTTGCGGTTGATTTCGGCGAAAGTGTTCTGGGCAAAGGCGTGGTCATTTGCAAAGATACCCCCAACTTTGTAGCCAACCGCATAGGCGTATACGGTATGTGCGCCACCATTAAAGCTATGCTGGAATTCGGGCTGGGTGTGGACGAAGTTGATGAGCTTACCGGCCGGGTAATGGGCCACCCCAAGAGCGCATCCTTCCGCACCTTGGATATGGTGGGGCTGGATACGTTGCTGCACGTGGCCAAAACCGTTTATGACGCGGCGGAGGATACGGAAGAAAAAGTGGTTTTTGAACAGGTTCCCTTCCTTCAAAAAATGCTGGAGAACAAATGGCTGGGAGACAAGACCGGCCTGGGCTTCTATAAAAAAGTAAAGTCCGGCAAGGGTAGCGAAATACTGGTGCTGGATTACAACACCATGGAATACCGCCCCAAAGCCAAGGCCAGTTTTGGGTCACTGTCCACCGCCAAAATGTCCAGGAAGCCCGAAAAACAGTTCAAGGCCCTGGTTACCGGCAGCGACAAGGCGGCCCAGTTCGCATGGAGAATCACCAAGCAACAGTTGTTGTACGCCGCCAACCTGCTGGGAATAATAGCCGACGATATACAGTCCGTGGATCAGGCCATGAAATGGGGTTTCAACTGGGACTTCGGCCCCTTCGAGGCATGGGACATACTGGGCGTGCCCGCTGTGGTGGAACGGCTCAAGAAAGAGGGCGACCCGGTGCCGAAAGTGGTGGAAGACCTGCTGGCCAGCGGCAGAACCAGTTTCTACGAGAAGAAAGACGGGTTCCGATCTATCTTCGACCCTGGCACTAAGGGACCCATTCCTGAAAAGTTTGGTGAGAAGGTCATTTTCCTGGCCCCCCTCAAAGAGCGGAACAAAGTCATCAAGTCTAACGGAGGCGCCAGCCTGATCGACATCGGAGACGGTGTCGCCTGCCTGGAGTTCCACAGCAAGGCCAACGCCATCGGCGGGGACATAGTGAATATGATGAACTACTCCGTAAAAGAGGTGGAGAAGAATTACCAAGGCATGGTAATTGCCAACTACGGCCAGCACTTTTCAGTGGGCGCCAACCTGATGCTGGTAATGATGTACGCCGAAGCCGGCGAGTGGGACGAGCTGGATCTGATGGTGCGTGAATTCCAGGATGCCAACATGAGGATGAAATACTGCAAAAAGCCGGTGGTGGCTGCTCCCCACGGCATGGCCCTGGGCGGCGGCTGCGAAATAGTAATGCACTGCAACAAGGTGGCGGCTTACGCCGAGTCCTATATCGGCCTGGTGGAAGTGGGAGTGGGACTGGTTCCCGGCGGCGGCGGAGTGAAGGAACTGGCCTTTAGGGCTGCGGAGACGGAGCCCCCTGTTCCGGCAAACATCAAAACCGGCGGCACCAACAGCGTGCAGCCCATGATCAACCGGGCTTTTGAAAATATAGCCACGGCCAGGGTGGCCACCAGCGCCCCCGAAGCCATTTCCCTGGGATTCTTAAGGGCCGTAGACACCAAGGTGGTAACCAACCGGGATCATCTCATCGGCGAAGCTAAAAGAATGGTGCTTCAAAAGGCGCCGGAATTCAGGCCGCCGGCGCCGAAGACTATTAAAGCCCTGGGCGCCCCCGGCCAGGCCGCCATCGAGGTGGGTATCAAGACGATGCTTTGGGGACGGTTCATCAGCAAACACGACGCCCTCATCGCCGGAAAGGTGGCCGGCATACTGACCGGCGGCGGTGTGACCCCGGGCGCCCCCCTCACCGAGCAAAACCTGCTGGACTTGGAGCGGGAGGCATTCTTAAGCCTGCTGGGAGAACAAAAGACCATCGACCGCGTCCGTCACATGTTAATCACAAACAAGCCCCTCAGGAACTAGGAGAGGGTTGCAAAAGGGCTGTTTTTCCAGGAGGCTGAAAGGGTCCATCAGCTGCGTCGCGGCGCGGCAGCTGCTTTTTCGCTCCAACGCACCACAAAGTCCCGCAGTATTATCCCGGCGCGGGTCATGGCAAGAAATGGAAGCGCCAATGGGTGCTGGTTGTGCAGCCTGTCTACTATTTGATAAGGATTGATAAGGGGGTTTTAAGAAATATGCAAGAAGCCGTAGTTGTCAGTGCGGTGCGCACCGCGGTGGGCAAGGCCCCCCGGGGGAAACTGAAAAACACCCGGCCGGAATACATGGCCGCCACCGTTTTAAAGGAAGCGCTGGCCCGGGTACCCGCCCTGGACCCGGCGGAAATAGACGATGTGCTGTTCGGCTGCTCATTTCCTGAAGCCGAGCAGGGCATGAATGTGGGAAGAATGATTACTCTGCTGGCGGGCCTGCCCCAGAGCGTTGCCGGAGCCACCATAAACCGTTTCTGCTCCTCAGGGCTGGAGTCCGTTGCCGTGGGGGCCACCCGGATTATGTCGGGCTATGTGGATGTCTTCGTGGCCGGCGGTGTTGAGAGCATGAGCCAGGTCCCCATGGGGGGCAACAAGCTGGCTCCGGACCCCGAGCTGCTGAAAATATGCCCCGAGGCATATATGGGCATGGGGCTTACCGCAGAAAACGTGGCCGAGAAATACAGCATATCCAGGGAAGAACAGGATTCCTTCGCTGTGGCCAGCCACGCCAAGGCCTCCAAAGCCATCGCCGAAGGAAGGTTCAAAGAGGAAATAGTGCCCCTCACCGTTGTTGAAAAGCAGTGGGCGGGAAACAAAATAAAGGAAAAAAGCTTTGTCTTCGATACCGACGAGGGTGTCCGCCCGGACACCACCATGGAAAGCCTGGCCAAGCTGAAGCCGGTTTTCCGGGCCAACGGATCGGTGACCGCCGGCAACTCCTCCCAAACCAGTGACGGCGCCGCTTGTGTGGTGCTGATGAGCCGCAAGAAAGCAGAATCCCTGGGCATCAAACCCCTGGCGATATTCCGCGGCTATGCGGTGGGCGGCTGCCCCCCCGAGTTGATGGGCATCGGTCCCATCGTGGCCATTCCCAAAGCCCTTAAAGTGGCCGGAATCAACCAGGATCAGGTGGATGTGTTTGAATTGAACGAGGCCTTTGCCGCCCAGGCCCTGGCTTCTATCAAAACTTTGGGGCTGGATATAAACAAAGTTAATTATAACGGTGGCGCCATCGCCCTGGGACACCCGCTTGGCTGCACCGGTTCCAAACTTACCACCACCCTGCTGCACGAAATGAGGCGCCGGAACGCCCGCTACGGAGTAGTCAGCATGTGTATCGGCGGCGGCATGGGAGCTGCCGGAGTATATGAGCTGGTCGACTGAAAAAATGGGAATACCCTTTAAAAACTATAAAATTTCAGAAAGGAGATTGCCAAAATGCTTCAAAAAGGCGGCATGTACCTGCTAGAAAGCGTCAACCCCGCGGATGTTTTCACACCGGAGGACTTTACCGACGAACATAAGATGATTGCCAGCACCTGCACGGACTTTATCGACAAGGAAGTTCTTCCCAGAATGGAAGACTTGGAACACCAAAAAGAGGGCTTAATGAGGGAATTACTGGAAAAAGCCGGCGAACTGGGCTTGCTTTCAGCCGACATTGAGGAGGAGTACGGCGGCGCCGAGCTGGGCAAACTGGCCTCCATTATCATCACTGAAAATATATCCTACGGCGGCTCTTTTTCCTTGGGCCACGGCGCCCACACAGGCATCGGATCACTGCCCATAGCGCTGTTCGGAAACGAAGAACAAAAAAAGAGATACCTGCCCAAACTGGCCAGCGGTGAAATGATTGCCGCATACGCCCTCACCGAGCCCGGGGCCGGTTCCGACGCACTGTCGGCAAAGGCCAAGGCCGTTTTGTCTGAAGACGGTAAATACTATGTCCTGAACGGTGAAAAGATTTTTATCACCAACGCAGGTTTTGCCGATGTATTCGTAACCTATGCCAAAATTGACGGTGACAAATTCACCGCTTTCATCGTCGATAAGGACACCCCCGGTTTCAGCACCGGTGCCGAGGAAAAGAAAATGGGCATCAAGGGATCATCCACCCGCAGCCTGATTTTTGAGGACGCCAGGATCCCGGTGGAAAACGTGCTGGGTGAAATCGGCAAAGGCCACGTCATCGCTTTCAATATACTGAACATCGGCCGGTTTAAACTGGGGGCCGGAGTCACCGGCTCCGCCAAGAAGGCCCTCCAGGTGGCTGTGAAATACGCCCTGCAGCGCCAGCAGTTTAAGACCCCCATCGCCAAGTTCGGCATAATACAGACCAAGCTGGCCCAGATGAACACCAAAGTGTACGCCTCCGAATCGGTGCAATACCGTTTGGCCGGTTTGATTGAGGAGGCCCTGCAGGATAAGAAATCTGGCCCGGAAATAGGCAGGGCTATAGAGGACTACGCCATCGAATGTTCCATAAGCAAGGTGTTTGGGTCCGAGGTGCTGGACTTTGTGGTGGACGAGGTGGTCCAGATACACGGCGGCTACGGCTACACCCAGGAGTACCCGGCCGAGCGCTTCTACCGCGACTCCCGTATCAACAGAATATTCGAAGGCACCAATGAGATTAACCGCCTGATTATTCCCGCCACCCTGATGCGCAAGGCCATGAAGGGCGAACTCCCCTTTATGATGGCAGCCCAGGCCCTGCAGAAGGAGGTCATGGATCTCAAGGCCACCGTTCCCCAGGACGACGGCAGGCCTCTGTACGCAGAGAGAGCCATGCTGGCCCTGGTTAAGAAGCTCTTCCTGATGATCGCCGGGCAGGCCGCTATGAAATATATGCAAAAACTGGCCGAAGAACAGGAACTGCTACAGATCATGGCAGACATAGCCATTGAGATCTACGCTATGGAATCTTGCGTGCTGCGCGCTCTGAAAGCCTGGGAAAAAGACCCGGCCTCGGCAGAGCTGAAATTGGACCTTACCAAGGCATACATCTACGACAACTGGCCCGGATTTGAGAAGTGGGCAAGGACGCCATGTGTTATCTGGAGTCCGGCGACATGCTGGCCACCCAGCTGGCCATTGTAAAGCGCATGACCAGGTGCGTCCCCATCGACATGATCAACCTGCGCCGTAAAATTGCAGCCCAGGTTATTGACAAGGAAGGCTTTGCCTGCTGATTCAGCCGCCATTTCGCGGTGCCAGGCTGCGGTAGTATAAAAATCTATCGGTCAGTCACGTGGCAAGACGTCAGATTCGCTGGCATTGGACCTTCGGCCATGTCTTCTAATATCTGACGTCTTCTCCCTGACACCGCAGACGGCCCGGGAAAATGTTTTTTGCGGCGTCCGGCGCGCCCGGCGGATCACAAGTTGTATTTCGGAGGCAGCCTGTGGCAAAAAGAACGGGAGGAAAGTACAGGACAATCATTGAAGCGGCAATAAAGGTAATATCCGAGAACGGCTACCACGGCTCCCAGGTGTCAAAAATCGCCAGGGAGGCCGGCGTTGCCGAAGGAACCATATATATTTACTTTGAAAGCAAGGAGGATATTTTAATATCAATATTCAAAGACAAGCTTGGAGAATTAATCTCGACTGCTCCGAAAAAGCTGGCAAATATTGAAAATACCTTTGAGATACTGGCATACCTCATTTATATTCACTTTTCCACCCTCCAAAACAACCGTAATCTCGCCCATGTATTGCAAATTGAACTTCGTCAGTCTGACAAATCAATCAGAAAAGGGATCGCAGAAGCTATCAGGGATTACTACCGATTGATTGAAAAACTGGTTTTGGAGGGTATTATAAAGGGCTATTTCAAACCGAACCTGGACCCCAAAATCGCCCGCAAAGTAATCTTCGGCAGCATGGACGAGACGGCCACCTGCTGGGTATTGTCCAACCGGAATTACAGTCTGGTGGAAATGGCGGACCGGGTCTACGGCGTATTGGCCCAGGCGCTGGCCCGGGATGGAAGATACGACCCATTCCCGGCAGAATTACGGCCGGCAGAATAATCCCGCCGGTTTTTTGCGCAAAACTATGAATACATTTTTTTGCCATGGCAAATAATAACCTCCGTCAAGGAGGTGAGAACATGCCGGCCATTAAATGCGCAGTTACCGAGTGCCAGTACAATGCCAATGTAATGTGCGATGCCCCGATGATCCAGGTGGAGCACAACGGAACCTCCCATTCCGCCAACTCGGATCAAACCAAATGTGACACCTTCAAGCCCAAAAGATAATTGGTTTTGGGGGACCGGGCCAAAAGCCGGTCCCCCATCATTTGAACTGACAGGCTATCACAAAATGTCAATATATGTATATGTACATGAAACCATGAAAACAATGCTCAACTGGCTCTTTTCAGTGCTCAAGAGAGGTTGCCAATTCAGCATTGCCGGGTATAATCTAATTATGTGGAGATAACTTCATGTCTATCCAATTCCCTTTAATCACGCAGGTGCTCGACCGCCTGCAAACAAAGAAGGCCAACCCCGACCTTGGCCTTCTTTGTTTTTATTCCCGGCGGCATCGACTCGCCGCCGGTCCCGCCTACCTGCAATCCCCAAAAAAATTTTTTTAAAAGTTAATCAATTTTTACCCGTTATCTAAATACTTTTTTATTATGGCATTCTGTCCGGAGACCGGAATCAAAAAGCCGGCCGGGAAAAGGCTGTCAGACTAATAAAAAATGAGGAATGACCGGAATGGAATACTTGACCACTTTAACTGCCATTTTTATGCTGAATATAGTTTTAAGCGGGGATAACGCAGTGGTTATAGCCATGGCCAGCCGCAACCTGCCGCCCAGGCAACAAAAATCGGCCATTATCATGGGAAGCGCCGGCGCCATTCTGTTCAGAATAATACTTACTGTCATGATAGTCATACTTCTTAATATTCCTTTTTTAAAGGCTGCAGGCGGTTTGTTGCTGATTTACATTGCGGTTAAGCTGCTTCGGGACGATGGGGCCGAAGAGGATCTCCAGGCTGCGGGAAGCCTGTCTGAAGCCATTAGAACCATTATCATCGCGGACCTGATCATGAGCCTGGACAACACCCTGGCCATTGCCGCAGTCAGTAAAGGCAACTGGCTGATGTTGACAATAGGGCTGGCCACAAGCATACCTATAATAATTTTTTTCAGTCAAATAATATTGTACTTCATGAGAAAATACCCCTTTATAATTTATATCGGCGCCGGTGTCCTGGCCTGGACCGCAGGTAAAATGCTTGTAGAAGATAAAAAGGTTGATCTTTTTTTACACCATTCAATGAGTGACGCCGCCATCAGTATTGTCAGCCTGGCTTTGCCAGCAGCAATTACAGCCGCCGTAATTGCTTACGGCTGGCTTGCCAGCACCAGGGTCAGGCCGTGCAAATGGTAGAAGAGGTTCATTTCCAGGGACATGATGTGTTATTTATTAAATTTTCTGTAAAGAAATCATTTATCCTGAAGGATTTCCTGGTAAATTGTCTAATATTAAGGACTATGTTCGAGGGCGATTTTGTTCTTATAAGGCAGGAATATATGAGGGGGAGTTAAATTGAATAACGAAGTGGAAATAAAAAAGCTGATCGATCTTGCGCCTTCCTTAAAGGAGCTGATGGGGGAGGACTACGCCGTAACGGTTACGGATAAGGAAAAGTTTCTTCACTATATCCCCGGCTCACGTCTGGATCACAAAATCAAGCCCGGTGATCCGATAAAACCAGGAAGCCTCTCCCAACGCTGCCTGGAATCCGACAGACGTGTCGTCGCCATAGCAGACAGCCGGATTTACGGCATACCATATATGGGAAAGGTGATGTGCATCAGGGACGCGTCCGGCAGAACCGTTGGAACCCTGGGGTTCTGGCTGCCCACCACCGAGGTGGAAAAACTGAAAGAGCTGTCCGAAAAAATGGTATCCGCTGTCAGCCACGTATCCTCTTATACCACAAATCTCTCGGCGGCGGCGGAGGAACTGGCCTCCACGGTGCAAAACATCAACTCCAACACCCAGCGGATGCTGGTGGATGTCAACAACACCGACGGCATACTGCAATTGATCAATGAGGTGTCGTCCCAGACGCACCTGCTGGGACTCAATGCGGCCATTGAGGCCGCCAGGGCGGGGGACCACGGACGGGGCTTCAACGTGGTGGCGGAAGAAATCCGCAAACTGGCCAGCCGTACAAATACCTCCGTTAAAGACATTAAAGAGATAATCAATATAATCAAAAGCCATATTGAAGCCCTGGCCATACAGATTACCGAAATATCCGCCGTCACCGAGGAGCAGGCCGCATCATCCCAGGGCATGCTGGGATATATCAACGATTTGGACGGTATAACGGCCGAGTTGAATGTTCTGGCCGATGAGCTGGCAAAAAAACAGTAACCCCGGGAACGAAACAGGGAGAATTTGCTAAGATTTCTTCAGTCAACAGCCGGACTGTTTTGCAGGGCCAATAGTACACCTTCTTTTTCTACGGCGCCGGCCACTCCCCGTCCCGCCCGGCGTCCTGAGTCAAACCCTTTTTTGTTCGATACGAAAACGTCTACGGGTACCGGGGCTGAAATAAAGCAATAAATGGCAGCTTCCCTTATAATGTCAAGCGGTGTGCGGTCCCCGTCCCCCACCACCACAAACAGGTCGGCATCACTGCGCGGAGTGGCTTTTCCCGTGGCGAAGGAGCCAAAAAGGTATACTGCCTCCACACTTGGAAATTCACGAATCAAACGTCCGGCACATATTTTCAGTTCATTAATCACTGCCTTTTGATCAACGAATCTCGTTGCCGCAAAAAATGTAAACGCACTCTGCATCGTTTATCGCCTGCCCCGCCTCACCCCGGGTGTAGTAATCCCTCGGGGCCCCCGCGTCAAATCCATTGGGATACATTGCTGGAATATAATGTTTATCCAATCTTCTTGCGGCCAGCAATATTTCTTCAGGCACATGGATCTGTGCAGCCAGATCCAGTAAAAGCTTCGTCACGGAATGCCCCCACCCTTCACCGTTGAGACGCAAAATTAATGCCTTTAGAGCTTTTTCCGCAGCCTGATGCGCAGCAAACTATTTATTATATCCGCCATTATCCGGCTGTCCGGCCTGAACTTTTGAACAGGCGCACCGGCCGGGGCCGATGGACCGCGCCCTTGACCCTGCCGGCATTGAACACTCGCCAGTTCATTGTCCTGATAATAAGACTTTGCAGAATGTGGTCCTCTTCCGGTAATGCCGCCCCGGTTGCGCCTCCGGGCCGGGCCGCCGCCTCCCATCCGGATCTCAACCCGAAAACAGCCCGGGGATCGTAGTGAACCGTGACGGTGGCCAGCACCGTTATAGGGTCCAGCGGCTTGTAAAAGAAAAAGCTCCCTAATATTATTTTGTCAGCATCTGAAATTCCTTGATGATTGCCCCTGGTTTAACCGCACCCCTCCCTGGCCGCCCGGCACCACTTGCCGTCAAGGTCGTAATAAAATGCCCCGCCCTGGGAACACCTGGAGGCTTCCAGAGTCGATAAATCCGTTCCGGGATACAGCCTCATCATCAGGGTTTTCAGGCGGCCCTCGGTCCTCACTATTACGGACGGATACAGGGGGTCGTCCCTGTTTAATCTGACATTATGGAACCTTTTTCCTTTTTTGGCGGTTCAACCAAAACGATCAACCCCTTTGAATACCTCTTGAATAATAAGCGGCCCCCCGCAGGCCGCCACAATATGGCCATCGGGCTAAAAAAGAAAGAGCCCGCCCTGAAGCAACTACTGCGGCCCCTGAAATTAAGGGGACGGATTTAATCCGCCCCCTTGGATTTACCGGTCCTTGTTTGTTCAATTGGCGCTATCGAAACCGCTTTGACCGGCAAATTGAGGAAATAATCAACACAAAGCCAGAGTTAGGATGGTGCCGGCAAATCCGGCGATGATGGCCAACACCGCGCTGATTGTCCAGAACCTCAAATTGTCGAACCGGCTGGAAAATTTATTGTCCAAGGCTTTGATCTCACTTGTGAATTTATTATCCAAAGATTTGATCTCACCGGTTAATTTTTCATCCAGCCGGTCCATCCGCTTCATTACTTCCTCCGGCATGACCACCACCCTCTTTCACCCCGCTTTTTTTTATTTTATAAGAATTCAAGTTATCTGTCTATTATATCCACCCGTATCCGGCTGTCCGGACTGAACTCCCGAACAATCACATCGGCCGTGGCCGACGCTTCGTTGTCCTGGGGGAGAGCGTCCGGGAAACCGTCCGGCCAGGCGTTGATCTCCGCCCTCAGCGTCCCGGGGCGCACAGGTATGCTGAAGGTGTACTCCCACGATTTTCCCGGCTCCAGAACCGGCCGGAACCGGGGGTCGCCCACCCCCTGGGGAAGGGATACGGCCACCCTGGCCGGCAATACTCCGGGAGTGTTGTCCTTCCGGGTGACTTTGACTTTGAAGGTGGCCATGGTCTGCTCTCCATTGATGGAAACAAAGTTCGGGGAGGCGGGCCATATTTCCGCTTTGATGTCGTACTGTCCGATGGGGGCGATGGGTGCCCGGTCTTCGTTGTTGTCGGTGTCGGATTCCGGCAGTGTCCTGCCCCTTAAGGCCCACACGTCCACGTGGTTGCTGACCACTATTTCGGCGGCCTCAGCCGGGGCGGTGAAGCTGAATTTCACCTGTAGGCTCTCCCCCGGCTGGAAGGTGTATTTGCCGTCAATGATGTTCTTGCCGGGGTCTGCGGGGGTGAAGGGCACATCGATTATGTCGTTTTCGGTCTCGATGTATACTTTTAATTTGGCATGCACCGGGAAGTCATACTCCGGATC
>JBBIMW010000043.1:0-332 GCA_037444185.1 Peptococcaceae bacterium
CCGGGGGCAGCGCCGGGGAGATCACCGCCCTTTCGGTGTCCAGGGCGGCGGCGGCGGGAGACGCCGAGGCCGTCGGAATTATTTCCACGGCGGGGGCGTATCTGGGCATGGGGCTGGCCAATGTGGTCAATCTGATCAACCCGGACAGGCTGGTGCTGGGCGGTGGCGCCCTGGAGGCCGGCGGGCTGCTTTGGCAGGCCATGGAAAGGGAGCTGGCGGCCAGGGTGTTGAAGCCCTCCCTGGAACAGGCCACGGTGGTTAGGGCCGGTCTGGGCGGCCGCTCCGGACTCATGGGGGCCGTGGCCATGGCGCTGGAAAGCCGGGGATCGGGG
>JBBIMW010000043.1:346-17387 GCA_037444185.1 Peptococcaceae bacterium
GGGGTTTGGGGCAAGGAGCAGGGATCAATGGAGAGCATTAACTTCGGCAAGGGCCACTGGCTCACCTTTGAGCAGGGAATACAGAGGGAATGGCTGGTTGCCAACGGACTGGGCGGCTATGCCTCGTCCACGGTAATCTGCGCCAACACCCGCAAATATCACGGGTTATTGGTGGCGTCCCTGGCTCCCCCGGTGAAAAGGACATTGCTTTTGGCCAAGGTTGACGAAAGGATGGAGACCGGGGGGCGTGTTTACAGCCTGGCGGCCAATAAAGGCGTCGCCGGGGCGGAGGAGTCTGGATATATCCACCTGCAGAGGGTGCTGGTGGGGAACTGCCCCACCTTCATCTACAGCTTCGCGGATGTTATGCTGGAAAAAACTGTCTTCATGCCCCACGAGAAAAACACCACGGTGATAATTTACCGTGTCAGAAACGGTTCGGACAGGGCCGCGCTAAGGTTGGTCCCGCTGGTTAACTGCCGGGACTTTCACTGGACCACCAGGGCCGGGCAGATCAATTTCAGCCCGGAGGCGCTGGATGTCCCGGAGGGGGCCGGGGTGTCCATAAAATGCGCCCCCGGCGTGCCTCCCCTGAAAATTGTTTGCCTGGGCCGGACCGACTTTTCCCCGGCAGAGGGCTGGTACCGTGGCATGTTTTATCCCGAGGAAAGTGACCGGGGGGAGCACGCCGAGGAGGACCATTTCATTCCGGGACAGTTTGTGATTTCCCTGGAGGCCGGGGAAGAGATGTCCTTTGCCCTGGTGGCCACCATAGAGGAGGACTTCGGCCCCGGTTTTCCGGGAGGGGATGCCCTGCTGGAGGCCCGGGAAGACCGCTGCGGCAGGCTGCTGGATCTGTCCGGGCTTAGGGACGGCTTTGCCCGGCGGCTGGCGCTGGCGGCCGACGCCTTTGTGGTGCGGCGGCAGTCCACCGGAGCCAAAAGCGTCATCGCCGGGTATCACTGGTTTAACGACTGGGGCCGGGATACCATGATCGCCCTGCCGGGGCTGACCCTGGTCACGGGAAGGCACGGCGACGCCAGGGAGATCCTTCTCACCTTTGCCCGGTACTGCAGGCAGGGTTTGATACCCAACATGTTTCCCGACAGCCAGCGGGACGATCCCCTTTACAATACCGTGGACGCCTCCCTTTGGTTTTTTTACGCTGTTTTCAAGTATTTTCAATATACCGGGGACATGGATTTTGTAATGGATAAAATGTACCCGGTGCTCAAGGAAATCGCCTCCTGGTACATAAAGGGGACGCACTTCAACATAGGCATGGAAGAGGACGGGCTGATCAGGGCCGGGGGGCCGGATCTTCAGCTGACCTGGATGGACGCCAAGGTGGGCCAATGGGTGGTGACGCCCAGGCAGGGCAAGCCGGTGGAGATTTCGGCCCTGTGGTACAACGCACTGAAGGTGCTGGAGGAGTTGGCCCGCCGGGCCGGTGAATCCGCCCCCTACGCCGGCCTGGCCGAAAAGGTGGGGGAAAGCATCCGGGAGAAGTTCTGGTACGCGGAGGGAGGTTACCTGTACGACGTCATCGAGGGTGAGGCCGGGGACTCCCGGATGAGGCCGAACCAGGTGATAGCCATGGCCCTCCCCCATTCCCCCCTGGATCCGCCCAGGGCCAGGCAGGCTCTGGGCAGGGTCTGGCAGGAATTGTACGCCACTTACGGTCTGCGCAGCCTGTCGTATTACGACCCCGACTACAGGGGGGTGTATGCCGGGGACAGGATCAGAAGGGACGGGGCGTATCACCAGGGGACGGCCTGGAGCTGGCTCATCGGACCCTTTATTACGGCGTACCGCAGGGCCCACGGATATTCCGCCGCCAGCAGGGAACAGGCGGCCAGGTTTATAAACCCGTTCAGGGAACACCTGCGGCATCACGGGGTGGGATATGTTTCCGAGATTTTCGATGGAAATGATCCGGTGGCGCCCAGGGGGGCCATCGCCCAGGCCTGGGGGGTGGCGGAGGTGCTGCGGGCGTATGTGGAGGACGTATTGGAAATAAGGCGCCGGCCGCCGGCCTTCGGAGAGGATAACCACTGAGGCCGGATGTCCGGCGGCGGAGGGCCATTTATGGAGGTGACGGTTTTATGTTGGAAAGTGAACGGGTGAGGCTGCTTGACGATGTGGATCACATGTATGGAAAAGACGGCAAGGGGATGTTTTCCTCCCTTGCCTCCCTGGCCGGCCAGTGCAGCGAAGCTTGCTGGGAATTGGCCGGTGGTGTCGACCTGCCCGCAGTGGATGCAGTCTCCCACGTGCTGGTGACCGGCCTGGGGGGTTCTGCCATCGGGGGAGACCTGCTGAGGGTTTACTGCCAGGACAAATGTCCGGTTCCGGTACTGGTGAACCGGGACTATACCATGCCGGAATTCGCCGGGAAGGATACCCTGGTGTTTGCTGTGAGCTACTCCGGCAACACGGAGGAAACCATCAGCGCGTACGAAGACGCCCGGCGCAGGGGAGCGGCCATAATCGCCGTCACCACCGGCGGAAAATTAAAGGAGATGGCCCTGAGGGACGGGGTGCCGGTGATTTCAGTGCCCTGTGGCATAGCTCCCCGGTCCGCTTCTGGCTATCTTTTCATCCCCACCCTGCGTATGATGGAAAGGCTGGGTTTTCTCTCCGGCATAGCTGAAGAGGTGGAAAAACTTGTCGGCCACCTGCATGTTTTGTATGAACACCTGCGCCCAGAGACGCCGGCGGAGAGAAACCCGGCCAAGCAGATGGCGTTGAAGCTGTATAGCCGGATACCGGTCATCTGGGGGGCCAGCGGCACCACCGAGGTGGTGGCCCAGCGCTGGAAGGGCCAGATAAACGAAAACGCCAAGGCTCCGGCATACTGGAATGTCTTTCCAGAGTTGAACCATAATGAGCTGGTGGGGTTCCGGCATCCGGAATCACTGCTCAAGCAGATGCACGTGGTCATTCTCAGGGACGACGACGACCACCCCAGGGTCAAGAGGCGGGTGGAGATAACCAAGGACATCGTAAGCAAGGCCGTGGCCGGCATCACCGACGTCCGGGCCAGCGGCGGCGGGAGGCTGGCCCGCACATATTCCCTGATCTACAGCGGCGATTATACCAGCCTGTATTTGGCCTTTCTGTACGGTGTGGACCCCGGTCCGGTGGAGGTCATAGATTACCTCAAGAACCAGCTGGCCGCTGAATAGGGTTCCATTCCTCGTTCTGCCGGGAGACAGGAGATAGGAGACAGGAGACAGAATGGGCCGACCGGGACGGGAGTGCCCTGAAAATTACCAGGCCAAAATAACTTAGGTAACCGGTACCTAAGTTATAAGTTATATGGCCGATGGCTTATCCCAATGTCCTGTGCTCCCGAAAGGGAGCTTTTTCTTCAAAGGAATGCATTAAATTCTGGATTCTGACTACTGGATTTTGGATTCCAGCCGCCCGTCAGGGCGGCTTTTTTACAAAAAAAGTCCGCGCTCAAGCAAAGACAATTATTTCTAGCGGGTGGACGGGCCCCGGGTATGGATTTTTTGCCGCCGGAAGTATAGAATTTAATATGGCGCAATAGTTTTAAACGGGGATATGATTATGATTAGCAAGAGACTGGTGATTGTCACTGGGCTTTCCGGGGCCGGGAAGACCCAGGCGGTGCGTAGCCTTGAGGACCTGGGCTTCTTTTGCGTGGATAACCTGCCGCCCACCCTCATCCCCAAATTTGTGGAGCTGTGCACCCAGTCCAAAAAGGACATCGACAAAATCGCCCTGGTGGTGGACATCAGGGGAAGGGAGTTTTTCGACGCCCTGACCGGGGTTCTGAGCGACCTGGACGAAATGGAAGTGAAGTGCGAGATTCTTTTCCTTGAGGCCTCAAGGGAAACACTCATCCGGCGTTTCAAGGAGACCCGCCGCAGTCACCCGCTGGGGATGGACGGGGATGTTTTGCGCTGGATAGAGGAGGAAAGGAACAGGCTTCAGGATATAAGGGGAAGGGCGCATAAAATAATAGACACTTCGAACTTGAGCAATATCCAGCTCAGGGAGGAAATAAACAATCTATTCGGAGACAGCGCCAATATCTGGAATATCAGAATCATGGCGGTTTCCTTCGGATATAAGTACGGCATACCGATGGACAGCGATCTGGTGTTTGATGTGCGTTTCATGCCGAACCCCCATTACGATCCGGTGCTGGGTCCCATGACCGGAAACGACCGGCCGGTTCAGGATTATGTCATGGGATCGCCGGTATCGGAGGAGTTTGTGCTTAAATTTTTCGACATGGTGGAGTTTCTTGTGCCCCAATATATTAAGGAGGGCAAGACCTCCCTGACCATTGCCGTGGGCTGCACCGGGGGGGTCCACCGTTCGGTGGCTCTGGTCAACAAACTGACCGGCTATTTGAGCGGCAGGGGATATAACGCCAGGGCCAAGCACCGTGATATACAAAGAAAAGCGGGGTCATAGGGGATGAATTTTCTCAAGTGGCTCTACCCCGGACTGCGGGTTAAACGGTGGCTGGCGTTGGCCCTTCTGGGGACGTTTTTAAGCCTTTCCGGCACCATACTCCTGGTGGCTTCCCTGCTGCCTTTGTCCAGATACCTTTTAATACATTGGGGGGAGCGGTTTTTCGGTTCCCTGGCGCAGCCCCCGGGGGCCGCGGTGCTGATCGCGGCGGGGGTGGCGGCCATATTTTACGGACTGGCCAGGGCTTTCAGATCCATCGTTTACACCCTGGCCCCCGAGGAAGGGGGCCGGCTGGCGGAGGTAATGTACACCCGCCGCTACTTGGTCCGGGGACCCAGGATAGTGGTGGTGGGGGGTGGTACGGGACTGTCGGTGCTGCTCAGGGGTATCAAAAAATACACCAGCAATATCACCGCCATAGTATCGGTGGCCGATGACGGAGGAAGTTCCGGACGGCTCAGGGACGACCTGGGCATACTGCCCCCCGGCGACATCCGCAACTGCCTGGTGGCTCTGGCGGACAAGGAATCGCTGATGGAGGACCTGCTGCAGTACAGGTTTGCCGCCGGCAATCTGGCCGGGCACAGCGTGGGGAATCTGATTATAGCCGCCATGAACGATCTGGCCGGAGGCTTTCACCAAGCCATCCGGGGAATGAGCAAGGTGCTGGCCGTCAGGGGGAGGGTCCTGCCCTCAACGCTGCAAAATGTCTCCCTGGGGGCGGAATATGCCGACGGCGCCTTGGTGTTCGGGGAATCCAACATACCCAGGCACGGCAAGCCCATCAAAAGGGTGTTCCTGGAGCCGGGGGACTGCCCGCCGCTGCCGGAGTCCCTGCAGGCCATTGCTGAAGCCGACGCCGTGGTTCTGGGGCCCGGCAGTCTTTACACCAGCATCCTCCCCAATCTGAAGGTGTCCGGTCTGGCCGAGAGCATAGCAGGAACCGGCGCGGTAAGGATTTATATATGCAATATTATGACCCAGCCGGGGGAAACGGACGGGTACACCGCCGGGGATCATGTCAGGGCCATTTTGTCCCATGCCGGCAGGATCGTCGACTATGTGGCGGTGAACCGGGGCGACATACCCCGGGAGTTGACGGACCGCTACCGCAGGGAGGGTGCCTTTCCGGTGGTTGCCGACGTCAGGGAAATAGAAAAGGAAGGCCTGGTGGTTGTGGCGGAACAGCTGCTGGCGGGCGGGGATGTGGTTAGGCACGACCCTGACAGGCTGGCCAGGCTGATTTTCAAATTGATTTTAAAAGGGAGAAAGAGGCCCCGGGGCAGGATTGCCCGCCGGGAACAATATGGTATAATATAAATGCCCTTTGCGGGGGGGCGGCATCACGGGAGGTGCGCAATATCCTTGTCTTTTTCTGCCAGGACAAAAAACGAGCTGGCCCGGGTGGCGGGCGCCCACAACTGTTGTAAAAAGGCCGAACTATCGGCTCTTTTTAGTATGGATGGCAGTATCCAGATCAGCGGCAGGCGGGTTTACATAAACATAATGAATGAAAATGCGGCCGTGGCCAGAAAAATATTTTCAATGATCCGGGAAATATTTGGCGCCCGGGCCGAAGTGCTGGTACGGAGAAAAAACAACCTTAAAAAAAACAATATATATCTGGTCAGTGTTCCTCCCCAGGAGGTCACCGGGGGTATTTTGAGCTCCCTGGGGCTGATTGACGGGGCCGGGAGGCTGCCGGAAGGGATTAAAAAGGACTTGCTCAGGAAGGAATGCTGCAGGAGGTCTTACCTGCGGGGCGCCTTCATTGGAGGCGGTTCAGTGAATGACCCCGGGGGAACATATCACATGGAAATAATCACCAACAAAGAGGGGCACGCCCGGGATATTAAGAGACTTTTCATGCGCTTCAAGCTGGACGCCAGGATCAACACCCGTAAAAACTGGTATGTGGTATACTTGAAGGAAAGCGACCAGATAGTTTCCTGCCTGGGCATCATGGGAGCGCACGAAGCTCTGCTGGACTTTGAAAACAAGAGGATATTCAAGGACATGAAGAATCAGGTGAACAGGCTGGTCAATTGCGAGACGGCCAATCTGAACAAGACCGTCAATGCCGCCGTGCAGCAGCTGGAGAGTATAATGACCGTCAAGGAGGCGCTGGGGCTGGACAGGCTGCCCCTGTCCCTGCGTCAGGTGGCGGAGGTCCGTATTAACAATCCCGGCGCCAGCATGAGGGAACTGGGTGAAATGTTAAGTCCCCGGGTGGGTAAGTCCGGTATCAGCCACCGTTTGAGAAAGTTGGAGGAGCTGGCCCGGAGGATTTCGCCCGGAAAGTGACCTGTGCCGCATTTTTCATTCTGCCGGGAGACAAAAAGACGGGAAAAAGAAAGGGTATGGTCATGGCAACAAACAGACGCCTGAAAAGATATTCCGCCCCGCCCGGAAAAAACTCTCTTCACCTCTGGCACAAGGCCGTTCACCCGATCCGGGTGATGGTCAATTTTCTGGTCATCACCCTGTGCCGGTATATTCCCTCCCTGGAGCTCAAAAACTTGATGTACAGAAGTCTGGGGATGAAGGTGGGGAAAAACGTGTCCGTCGGTCTGGCGGCTGTGATGGATGTATTTTTTCCGCATCTGATCACCATTGGGGAGAACAGCGTCATCGGTTACAACAGCACCATATTGTGCCATGAGTTCCTGGTGCGTGAGTACCGCACCGGTGAAGTGGTCATCGGCAGGGATGTGATGATTGGTGCGAACAGCACCATCCTGCCGGGGGTCCGCATAGGCGATGGGGCTGTGGTGGGGGCCGGGGCACTGGTCAACCGGGACGTTCCGGCGGGAAAAATGGTGGCCGGGGTGCCGGCCCGGGTAGTGGCCGCGGGCGGCTTGGAGCGCGAACCCCGGACAGATAAGGGCATTCCGTCTTCCGCAGGCCTTTTTCACTGAAAAGCAGGTTAATAATAACGAAAGTGACAAAATACGCAATATGATCATGCGCCACTGGCGTTCATTCATGAGGGACCCCTGGCGGCCTGAATATGTCGTCCCCCTCCTGCTGATCAATATGGCCGGGTCCATATACGGCTATTACTGGTATGCGGGCCAGCTGTCTTCAACGGTGAAAAAGCTGTGGCTGTTTGTCCCGGACAGCCCCATGGCCACCACCCTTTTTGCGGCTGTTTTGCTTTTTTCACTGATGGGCCGCAGAAACGCCTTTCTCGGGCTGATTGCCTTCACCGCCTGCATTAAGTACGGCCTTTGGGCTGTGATAGTGATCGGCGACTTCTGGGCCGGCGGGGGAAGCATCCGCTTCACCGAGTCCATGCTGTGGGTTTCCCACCTGGGCATGGCGGTTCAGGGAGTCATATATTTAAAGGTCCGCCCTCCGGGAAGCTCCCTGGGCTTTTCCCGCCCCGCCCTGCCCGGCGTGGCGGCATGGATGCTTTTGAACGATTTTATGGACTACCGCCTCGGCATCCACCCGTATCTTTACGTGCCGGGGCAGGAACTCCTGGCGGGGGTTTCCGCAGTGGCCCTTTCACTGTCGCTGGCCCTGACGGTTGCAAAATTACCCGACGCCAGGCGGTAATGAAATAATTACCTGTCGAATATGCTGGTATCAGGCACGCCAAGGAAGGAAAACAGTTGTTTGTCAGAGAATTAAGTATAAATATATTTTGAGTATTCATCCAAATGTAAATTCGGGCTTGTCGGGGGTGAAGGACATGCGTATGGGTTATGGCCTCCACTTGGAACAGACTCAAAAATTAATCATGACCCCGGAGTTGCGCCAGGCCATCACCGTACTGCAGCTTTCCTCGCTGGAACTGGGGATGTACATTGAGCAGCAGCTGCAGGAAAACCCGCTGCTGGAAATCAATGAAGAGGGGCAAGACACTGAAACTGCGGACAAAAACGCCGCCGGGGCCGGCGACGAAGGCCCGGCGGAACAGGGTGCCGGATACGATCTGGACTGGCAGGAATATTTTCAGGACAGCAGTGATCTGGGATTTCCCAGGGCCGAGAAAAATCCCGACCAGGCTGATTATACTTATACTTACGAGAATTATTTGAGCCAGACCCCCACCATGATGGAGCACCTTATATTCCAGCTCAGGCTGAGCCTCTGTGGCGACCGGGAAAGGCTCATCGGCGAATATCTCATCGGCAATATAGATGGGCACGGCTACCTGCAGACCACCGTCAGCGACGCCGCCAGACACCTGGGGGTGCGGCCGGAGGAAGTGGAGGGGGTGCTGTCCGTTATCCAGACCTTCGACCCCATGGGGGTTGGCGCCAGGAGCCTGGAAGAATGCCTGCTCATCCAGGTGGACCAGATGGGCATAAAGGACAGCCTGTTGCGTCAGGTGATTAAGAATCACCTGCTGGATCTGGCCAAGGGGAAAATATCCCGCATGGCCCAGGTGTTGGGGGTTACTGTCCATGAAGTGCAGAGGGCGGCGGACATAATCAGAACCCTGGACCCCAAGCCCGGGCGCAACTTCAGCAGTTCCAACGACACCCGTTATATAGTCCCCGACATTGTTTTGCAAAGGGTGGATGGGGAATACATTATATTGATCAACGATACTTCGGTGCCCAGGATCACCATCAATCAGGCCTATCGGTCGGTGTTGAGCCAGGACAGGAATTCCGACTCCAAGACCCGGCGCTTCGTGGAGAGCAAGTTGAACGCCGCCGCCTGGCTTTTGCGCAGCATTGAACAGAGAAGGATGACGCTCTACAAGGTGGCCAGCTGTATAGTTGAACTGCAGAGAGAGTTTTTGAACCACGGGGTCAAGTATCTGAAGCCCTTGAATTTAAAGAAGGTGGCGGACATGGTGGGGCTGCACGAGTCGACGGTGAGCCGGGCCACCTCCAACAAATATATCCAGACGCCCCAGGGGGTCCTGGAGATGAAATACTTTTTCAGCCCGGGCCTGATCAATTCCTCTGGCCTTGCCACCTCGGCGGAAAGCGTTAAGAAGATGATACAGGAGACCGTGACCTCCGAGGATCCCAGGAATCCGCACAACGACCAGAAGATAGTGGAAATGCTCAAGGGCAGGGGAATAGCCATTTCCCGGCGCACCGTGGCCAAATACCGGGATGAGCTGGGCATCGCCCCCATCAGAAAAAGAAAGAGGTATTAGAGATTCCAGAATTAATAACACGACATCAAGCAGGTATGGCCGGGTGCTGCCGATCGAGCGGCGGATCCGGGAGGAAGACATGAAAGAAGCTGCATCCGCCGCCCAGGGCGGCTTTTTTTAATGTATAGGAAACTATGCTTGCATTAATACTTGTGGACAAGTTTTCTATACATGGGGGTTTGTAAGGGGGTGCGCCCCCTTACGATTGCGGGGTGCTCAGGACGCGCAGCGTCCGTCGAAGGGGCGGCAGCCCCTGGCGAACAAGAAAAGCGATACCTTTTTAGCTATTAGGCGATGAAATCGCTTTTCTTGATACTGCACCCCTGTCTCCCGCCGGAGCCGCATGGCCTGGAAAAAAGACTTTTGTAAATTTGTATACCGTGGGCAGGAATCTGTTAGATTCTTCTCGAATAGAATATCATAATTAAACTTTTTAGCCGACTATAACATACTAATTGAGGAGAGCGGGTGTTTTAATGGCTGTTCGTATCGGTATAAACGGTTTTGGCAGAATAGGGCGCAACGTCATGCGCATTGCCTTGAACCGCCCCGGGGTGGAAGTGGTGGCCGTCAATCACAAGTCGAGGCGCCTGCCGGCGGATGACAACTTTACCGGCACCCTGGCCCATCTATTGAAATATGATACCATCCATGGTAAGCTGGATAAGGACATCCGGGGTGCGGAAAATTCCATTCTGGTGGACGGGCGGGCCATTTCGGTCCTGGCTGTGACGGATCCCTCCGAACTGCCCTGGGGGGAATTGGGGGTTGATATTGTCGTCGAGTCCACCGGGAGGTTCAACAGGATGGAGGACTCGGCCCTGCACCTGGAAGCGGGCGCCAGGAGGGTGGTGGTAACGGCTCCGGCTAAAGGAGACGCCTTTACGGCGGTTATGGGCGTCAACCACACCGGTTATGATCCCGCGCTGCATAGAGTGGTGTCCAACGCTTCCTGCACCACCAACTGCCTGGCCCCGGTGGCCAAGATTATTTATGAAAGGTTCGGCATAGTCAAGGGGCTGGTCACCACCGTCCACGCCGTGACCAACGACCAGCAGATACTGGATATGCCCCACCGTGACCTGCGACGGGCCAGGTCCGGCGTGACCAGCATCATTCCCACCACCACGGGCGCGGTCAAGGCCGTTTCACTGGTGTTGCCGGAATTGAAGGGCAGGCTCAACGGCTTCGCCATGAGGGTCCCGGTCATCAATGTCAGTGTGGTGGATTTGGTGGCCCAGATAAGCCGCAGGGCCACCAGGGAGGATATAAACGCCGCCCTGAAGGAAGCGTCTGAAAACGGATTGAAGGGTATACTGGCATACAGCGAACTGCCTCTGGTCTCGTCGGACTACAACGGTGACGAACATTCATCCATCGTTGACGCCCTTTCCACCATGGTTATAGAAGATGATCTGATCAAGGTGGTGGCTTGGTACGACAACGAGTGGGGCTATTCCAACAGGGTGGTGGACCTGGTGGAATACATGGCAGCAAGGGGTTTGTAGCAAAATAAGACGGGGTCCTGTACCGAGAAACGACCGGTGGCGGCAGGCCGGTCTGTTTTTTTTGGTGACCCCGCCCATGAATAGCACAGGGGGGTCGGACAATGAACAAAAAAACGGTGAGGGACATAGAAGTAAGTGGGAAAAGGGTGCTGGTGAGGGTTGATTTCAATGTTCCCCTGAACAAGTCGGGCGATGTTTCGGACGACACCCGCATCAGGGCTGCGCTGCCCACCATTCGCCACCTGCTGGAAAACCGGGCCAGGGTGATTTTGGTGTCGCACCTTGGGCGCCCCAAGGGCGCTCATGATCACCGCCACAGTCTGAAGCCGGTGGCCCGGAGGCTGGAGGAGCTGTTGGGCAGGGAAGTGCCACTGGTGGAGGAGGTCGTGGGGGACCTGCCCCGCCGGGCGGTGGAGAAATTGGGGGAAGGGCAGGCGCTGATGCTGGAAAACGTCCGCTTTCACTCCGAGGAGGAGAAGAACGACGAGAGGTTCGCCCGGTCCCTGGCCGAACTGGCCGATATTTTCGTAAACGATGCCTTCGGGGCCGCCCACCGGGCCCACGCCTCCACCGAAGGGGTGGCCAGGGTCATACCGGGCGTGGCCGGATTGCTCATGGAAAGGGAAATTGAAATGTTGGGTAGGGCCCTTTTAAACCCGGCAAGGCCCTTTGTGGCCATAATCGGGGGAGCCAAGATTTCGGACAAGATAGGGGTCGTCGGAAACCTGCTGGACAAGGTGGACACGCTGATAATAGGCGGGGGCATGGCCAACACCTTCCTTGGGGCCAAAGGGCTGAAAATGGGCAAGTCATTGCTGGAGGGGGACAAGCTGGACATGGCCCGGGATCTGATGGCCAGGGCCGTCGCCGCCGGGGTAAGGCTCATGCTGCCGGTGGACCTGGTGGTTTCCAGGGCTGCGGACCCCGAGGCCGAGAGGAAGGTGGTGCCGGCGGATGCCGTGCCGGAGGACTGGATGGCGCTGGATATAGGGCCGGAAAGCGCCGGGAAATTCGCGGAGGCGGTGATGGACGCCGGGACGGTGGTTTGGAACGGGCCCATGGGTGTATTTGAAATGCCGCCCTTTGCCGAAGGAACCTTCAGTGTGGCCAGGGCCCTGGCCGGGACCGGGGCGGTGACCATTGTGGGCGGGGGAGACTCCGCCGCGGCGGTGGAAAAGGCCGGGGTGGCCGGCAGCATCACCCATGTTTCCACCGGCGGAGGGGCCTCCCTGGAATTTCTCGAGGGCAGGCAGCTGCCGGGAGTGGCGGTTTTGCAGGACTGACTCCCACGCCGCCCGGGCCGGCACCATCAATCTGTCAAAACCCGGCGGCGCGGGCAATAATTTGCTTTGGAGGTTTTAAGGCATGCGGGAGCCGGTTATAGCGGGGAATTGGAAAATGTACAAGACCACCGGGCAGGCGGTGCAGTTTGCCCGGGAATTAAGCGGGGCCGCCCTGCCCGGAGGGTGCCGGGTGGTGATCTGTCCGCCTTTTACAGCCCTGGGGGCGGTTTACGAAATTGTCAAAGACGGCCCCATAGGTCTGGGGGCCCAGAATATGCACCACCGGGACGAGGGCGCCTTCACCGGGGAGGTCTCCCCCGTCATGCTGAGGGACGTGGGGTGCCGGTACGTTATTCTCGGCCATTCCGAGAGGAGGCAGTATTTTGGTGAAACCGATGCCGGCGTCAATCTGAAAATAAAGGCGGCCCTGGCCCGGCAGCTGGTCCCTTTGGTGTGCGTGGGTGAAACACTGGAGGAAAGGGAAGCCGGGCGCACCGGGGAGGTGGTGGCCGGGCAGGTGGGCGGGTCCCTGGCCGGGCAGGAACCGGGCCTGGCGGCAGGACTGATTGTTGCTTACGAGCCCGTTTGGGCCATCGGCACCGGGCGCACGGCCTCGGCGGGGGACGCCCAGCAGGTGAGCCACTATATACGGGGACTGCTGGCCGGTATGTTCGGAAGCGACGTTGCCGGAAAGGTGCGTATATTGTACGGGGGAAGTGTCAGGCCCGACAATGCGGCGGAGCTGATGGGCCAACCGGACATAGACGGCGCCCTGGTGGGGGGCGCCAGTCTGGATGCTGGCAGTTTCACCGCCATCATAAAGGCGGCTGCGATATAATCGGCTGCCGATCCGGGGGGAGTGACCTGTTGACAAATATTAAAGGTCCGCTGGTGCTGGTGATTTTGGACGGCTGGGGCATATGCGGCGACTCGGCGGGGAATGCCATTGCCAGGGCCGGCACGCCGAACTTCAATTATTACCTGGAAAATTATCCCCACACTGTGCTCAGCTGCTCGGGAGAGGACGTGGGTCTCCCCGGGGGGCAGATGGGCAACTCCGAAGTGGGTCATTTGAACATGGGGGCCGGAAGGGTGGTCTACCAGGAGCTTACCAGGATATCAAAGTCCATCAGGGATGGAGATTTCTTTCAGAACAGTATATTGCTGCAAGCCGTGGGCCACGCCCTGAAGAACGGTGGCGGACTCCACCTGACGGGTCTTCTGTCGGACGGAGGGGTACACAGCCACATCGGCCACCTTTTCGCTCTCCTGGAGCTTGCCCGGCGGCGCCGGCTGGAGAAAGTCTTCGTCCACTGTTTTCTGGACGGCAGGGATGTGGCGCCGGACAGCGCACTGGAATATATTTATCAGCTGGAAGAAAAAATAAAAGAGCTAAACATCGGCAGGATTGCCACGGTGTCGGGCCGTTATTACGCCATGGACAGGGACCGCCGCTGGGAGAGAACCATGATGGCGTACCGGGCCATGGTGGCCGGAGAGGGACTGAAGGCCCCATCCGCGGGAACCGCCGTAAAGGACTCTTACGGCCGGGGGGAAACCGACGAGTTTGTCCGGCCCACGGTCATCGTGGATCGGTGTGGAATGCCGGTGGCCACCGTTAAAAATGTTGACTCGGTCGTATTCTTCAATTTCAGGCCGGACCGGGCCAGGCAGCTGACTCGCGCCTTTGTGGACCGGGACTTTGCCGGTTTTGACCGGGGGGAGGCCCTGAGCGGACTTTATTTCGTTTGTATGACGCAGTATGACAAGACCATCGAATCCCCGGCGGCCTTCGCCCCCCAGAGGTTGAAAAACACCCTGGGCGAGGTGCTGAGCGCCGCCGGCATAAAACAGCTCAGGCTGGCCGAAACGGAAAAGTATGCCCACGTGACCTTCTTTTTTAACGGCGGAGTGGAGCCCCCCGTTCCGGGGGAGGAGAGGGTGCTGATACCTTCGCCCAGGGTGGCCACATACGATCTGAAGCCGGAAATGAGCGCCCTGGAGGTTACCGAGGAATTTATCGGACAGCTTCATTTCGACCGTTACGGAGTCATTATCATAAACTACGCCAACCCTGACATGGTGGGACACACCGGAGACATGGAGGCGGCGGTGAGGGCCGTGGAAACCGTTGACCGGTGCCTGGGCAGGGTGGTACGGGCCACCCTGGAAAAAGGGGGGGTGGCGGTAATCACCGCAGACCACGGCAACGCAGAAAACATGATGGACCGGGAAGGGCACCCGGTGACGGCCCATACCACCAGCCCGGTTCCATTTATACTGGCGGGCGAAGGGTTCAGGGGGGCTGGTCTGAGGCCGGGGCGCCTGGAGGATGTGGCCCCCACCCTGCTGGATATGCTGGGGCTGGAAAAGCCTCAGGAGATGACGGGAAGCAGTTTGATTGTGAAGAAGGGGACTTGAAATTGTAAAAAGGGGAGGAATGCAAATGTCATCCACCATTATTGACATTTTCGCCCGGGAAATACTGGACTCCAGGGGCAATCCCACCGTCGAGGTGGACGTGGTCTTGGAAGACGGCACCCTGGGCAGGGCCGCCGTGCCTTCCGGAGCCTCCACCGGGGCCTACGAGGCGGTGGAGCTGAGGGACGGGGAGCCCGGCCGCTACCTGGGCAAGGGTGTTGTCAAGGCCGTGGAAAATGTTAACAATGTCATAGCTCCGGAGCTGACCGGCTTTGACGCCACCGAACAGGTTCTTCTGGACAGGGCCCTGCTGGAATTGGACGGTACGTCCAACAAGGGCAAATTGGGGGCCAACGCCATATTGGGAGTGTCCCTGGCCTGCGCCAAGGCCGGGGCTGCGCATGTGGGGCTGCCTCTGTACCAGTATTTGGGCGGGGTGAATTCCAAGCTGCTCCCCACCCCCATGATGAATATACTGAATGGGGGAAGGCACGCCGACAACAATGTGGACATTCAGGAGTTCATGGTAATGCCGGTGGGGGCTTCCAGTTTTGCCGAAGCCCTGCGCGTAGGCGCCGAGGTTTTCCACCACCTGAAAAAGGTTCTCAGATCCAGGGGGCTGAACACCGCCGTGGGAGACGAGGGAGGCTTCGCCCCCAGCCTGGCTTCCAATGAGGAGGCGCTGGCGGTTATTGTGGAGGCTGTCCGGCGGGCCGGCTACAGTCCCGGAGAAGACGTGGCCCTGGCCCTGGACTGTGCCGCCACCGAGTTTTTCAAGGACGGTTCATATATATTTGAAGGATCTCCCCGGTCGGCGGCTGAAATGGTGGACTATTACGCCGGCCTGCTGGACAAGTATCCCATTGTGTCCATCGAGGACGGGCTGTCCGAGGATGACTGGGAGGGCTGGAAAGAACTCACCGCCAGGCTGGGCGGACGTGTTCAGCTGGTGGGGGACGATCTGTTTGTGACCAATGTCGCCAGGCTGTCCAGGGGCATCAGAGAAGGGGCGGCCAATTCCATATTGATCAAGGTGAATCAGATAGGCACCCTCACCGAAACCCTTGACGCCATGGAAATGGCCAGGCGGGCCGGCTATGCCGCCGTAGTCAGCCACCGCTCCGGGGAGACCGAGGACGTCACCATTGCCGACCTGGTGGTGGCCACCAATGCCGGTCAGATAAAAACCGGCGCGCCCTCCAGGACCGACCGGGTGGCCAAGTACAACCAGCTGCTGAGGATAGAGGAGGAGCTTGGGGAGGCGGCCGTATATCGGGGAAGGGCTTCAATTAAAATGTAACCCGTTTCATTGTCAATTTTTTCACACCGTGCTATAATTCTTTTATATGATTTTTCGGGGGGGGTGAAGGTAGTGCTGAAAGGCCTGGTGACCGCCCTGCACGTCATCGTGTGCATTGCAGTGATAGCCGTGGTTTTGTTGCAGTCGGGAAAGAGTGCGGGCCTGTCCGGGTCCATTGCCGGCGGCGCCGAAACTTTCTTTGGCAGGAAGAAAGGGCTGGATGAGTTGCTGGGCAAGATAACCATTGTGGTGGGGGTTCTTTTCGCGGTAACGTCATTGGTGCTGGGGCTGCAGGTTTTCAGGTGATTTTTTTGGCTTGTTCGCTTCGCCTGCTCCCGGCAGTGAAGAAAAATCAGGGGAAGAGGAGGGTTTTTAGTGCAAGAGTCAATGACACTGGCCTGGATAGGAGCCGCCACCGGCGTAGCAGCCCTTTTATTTGCGCTGCTGACCATGGCCAGCGTTCTCAAGGAGTCCATGGGCACTCCCAGAATGAAGGAGATTTCCGAGGCCATCCAGGAAGGCGCCATGGCTTTTCTCAACAGGCAGTATAAAACTTTGATTCCATTTACCATCGTAATTTTTGTTTTATTATTTTTTGTCGGCGCATCCTATGCCATTTCGTTCCTGGTGGGGGCCGTGTGCTCGGCCGTCGCCGGATACATCGGCATGAACAGCACCACCAAGTCCAACGCCCGGACGACCGAGGCCGCCCGCAGCTCGGGTCTGGCCAAAGCTCTCACCATTTCATTCCGGGCCGGCGCCGTCATGGGCCTTTCCGTCGCAGGACTGGGGCTCCTGGGGGTTTCGGTCCTGTTCATTGTCTTCCAGAATGCCACCGTTATTAACAGCTTCGCCTTCGGCGCCAGCGCCATCGCCTTCTTCGCCCGGGTCGGCGGCGGTATTTACACCAAGGCCGCGGACGTGGGCGCCGACCTGGTGGGCAAGGTGGAGG
>JBBIMW010000044.1:0-2352 GCA_037444185.1 Peptococcaceae bacterium
CCGATGGTCCCGATGTTTACGTGCGGCTTCGTACGCTCAAATCTCGCCTTGGCCAAAACATATTCCTCCCTTTGCAGCTCCTGGAAAACAGCATGTATTATCTAATTTTTCCAGAAGTCTCTTATTTATACAGCCAATAAAATTTCAGTAGTTATTTCTCTGTCAAGAAAAAAAATCCTCCCCCATGGGGAGAAAAATAAGTGGCTGTTTGTATTTAATGTGGGGAGGTGATATTACACCAACCCCCGGCGCAACATCCGGAAAAGAAGTTTTTCAACCCTCTCCCGCTGCTTCAGCGGGTTCACCAAAATATCGTCCACTCCGGCAAAATACGCACTGGCCAAAGCATCCCGGGTAATCCGGTTGCAATATGCCACCACAGTGCAGTCGTGCTTTTTTAGTTCACGCACCAAACCGGGCCAGTCACTGTATTCCATGGAGATAAATATCACCTTGGGGTGATGCGCGGATACCTGCTCCAGGGCGCTGGATTCGTCCCTTGCCTCATACACGTCGCACTGCCTGTTTGAAATCAGCACCTTTAAACTGCTGCGCATACTATTTGACCTGTCGACAATCACGACATTACCGGAATCCTGCATAACCATCCCCTCCCGCCAGACCTGCCATTATTCCGGCTTCAAACACGGCAAAACCGGTTCAGGTGTGGGTGAGGGTTATTTTATCAAATCCATCCCCCCCTTGTCTATAAAAATGGCCAAAAGGTGAAAATCAGTGCTCAAAACCCTGTTTTAGGCGTATAAAGCCAGAATTGAATTCACCCCTGGGGCGGCCGGAAGCCAGGAGACCGGAGTCAGAAGACAGAATTTAATGCATTCCTTCTCCTGGGATTGGCCGCCACGGACGGCGATTTGGACACGGGATGCGGCCAAAAGCCCGAGGGCCGGTAACAGCCTCCGGTATCTTCCGCCAGGCTTGAAAATCCTCCCATCCCGACCGGCCCATTCTGTCTTCTGACTCCTGTCTCCCGACAGAATAAGGAATACAGCATGAGCTATTATGGGGCTTCCACTTTAGTGCTTTAAAGCAGCATATACTTTCCTTAACGACAAAAAAGCCCCCGGAGGGGCTTCTATTGTTGATTAGATTTCCGTTGGCCGCTTCTCATCAATTCGTCCAGTTCTTTCAGTTTGTCCCAGGTCATCAAAGGCCTTTGACTGGTATGGGACATGACTACGTGATAGGTGCTTTTCCCGCAGGGCACCAGTTCCCTGACCATGCCCAGGTTAATCAAAAAGCCCTTGTGCGACCTGAAAAACATCTGGCCTCTCAGTTGCTCCTCCAGCGCCCCCAGTGATTCCTCCGACATCACCTTGCCACCCACATAGTGCACCACGGTCCTTCGTTCTTCCTTGGTGAAAAAGATAACATCCTTCAAGTCTATCATCAGTATTCTGTCGGCATCCCTGAACAGTCTGGCGCCATGGACCTGACCCCGCCCTCTGAACTGAGCATCCAGAACTGCAGGCTCCCTGGTCCTGCTGAACTCTATGTCCACAATCCTCCTCAGGGTCTGGGCCATTCGATCCACCCTGAAGGGCTTAACCAGATAGTCAAAGGCATAGATCTCAAAGGCCTTGTCCCTGTACTCCGGGAAACCCGTGCAGAAGATGATGTATGTCCAGGGGTCTATATCAAAGATTTCCTGAGCCAGTGACAGTCCATTCATCCCGGGAAGATCGATGTCAACAATCACCACTTGGGGGCGCAGGACTTCGAACATCTGCAGCGCCGTGGCACCATCCTCCGCTTCCCTGATGGCGTCCACTCCCGCCACATCCCTGACGGCGTTCCTAATCACCTGGCGCATAGCTGGGTCATCTTCAGCTATCAATACCGTCAAATTCATTTTCTCACCCCCATGCAAGCCTTACTTTTCCGGGGGGGCCGGCTGATACAGATTAAGCGAACTTGCCGGCGACACGGCCAAAGCTGCTACAATCATTGATGCCAGCACCAGAGGGGAATAGATCAGCTTTCTAAGCACGGGAGCACCTCCTTTCACCCAGCATCCCCGACAATGCCTTATCCAGCCCGTCAACGGCCCTGTATCCCGGAGGCGTTATGCTGATTGCCTGCACCAGCATGGCAAACAACCCCGCCGCCGCCGCCGGAACGCTGTGCGGCGCCACCAGGAACACCGTCGCCGCCCACCAGGCGGCAAGGCAAAGCACTGAAAACTTCTTGAACCTTCCCCTCTCCCCAGCCTTAATCTTTCTGTTGGGCACCTCCCCCGGGGCCCAGATCAGCACCGGAATGAACATGGCCAGGCATCCCGCCGTAACGGCCGCCACCATCGACCACTGAGCAAAAAAATGGGCCGCATACGGG
>JBBIMW010000044.1:2372-17288 GCA_037444185.1 Peptococcaceae bacterium
CACCAGGAACAGTAACAACCCGAAGGCCAAGCAGCGCCAGTAGTCCTCGCAATGGGCGCCGCCGCTGACCATGCGGAAAACAGCCATGCTCACCATGGCGAAAATCGCCCCGGGCAGCACCCCCGCGAAAAACGCCGCAGTCAACAGTAAAACCAATTTAAAAAACTCCCCCAGTATTACCTCCAGCCCGAAGCGGACGGTGTCAACCCTGGATTCTTCGAGCCCCGTCCGGGAGGCCAGGAATACGGCCATGCGGGAGGCAATTTCATGCATACTCATGGCTTTTTATCTCCTGCGTGGAATACTCACCCTTAAAGACGTTTCCCCCGACCCTGATATAACTTGTGTGTTTCCTTTATATTTTTCCGCTAATTCCCTGACTATGGCAAGCCCTAGGCCGGCGTGGCCCTCCTTGGTGGTAAAGCTGGCTTCGAATATTCTTTCAGATATGTGCTTATCCAACTCCCCAGGGTTGGCCACCTCGACGACGTACTCCCCTCTTACAGCCGCAATGCCAAACCTAACTACCCTTTTACCGGCTTCATTTTTTTCCACCGCGTCAAAGGCGTTGTCAACAAGGTTGCCCAGCAGCGAACTGGCCTCATTGCCATTCAGGGGAAACTCCTCCAAAGAGCACTCGATGTTTATGTCAAACCTTATATTTCTGGTTTCTGCAATGCCTATTTTGGTGTAAAGAAGCGCGCTTATGGCAGGGTTGTCTGTTTTAATAAGCTCACCGGTTCCTGAAACATAATTGTATGTTTTTCGTATGTAGTCCCTTGCCTTCTCGTGGCTTCCGGTCTCAATCAAACCGTAGACCGCCTGTAATTGGTGATTGAAGTCATGGCGCTGCTTGCGTATGGAAAAAATAAGCTCCTTTAGTTGATTGATGGTTTCAGTGGCCCTGGCAGCCTCGTATTCTTTCTCAACCGCCTTGTTTATTTTCCTTAAAGCCCATATTGATACAAAGGTCAGTATAACGATAAGGGCATTGAAGAACGCCTTGAATAGATCAGGGTAACTGCCGGCAACATCGATCTCCACAGATACATAGGTAAAATTAAGTATAAACAATAAAAAAATAGGAAGGAAAATAAATATTACCGCCGGCAAATATTCTTTGTTTCCAGTGTCTGCATATGCTGGATATTTATTCTCCGGAACGCGCCATCTGATTATTCTATGAAAGGTTATATCATATTTTTTAAATACCAGTATCATTATCAACATCATTCCCGCTATGGGAACAAAAACCATTATCCTCTTGTACGGGTCGATTATAATGCTTTGCAGTGTTATTCCTGCAACATTCAGCATGAGCTGAATAACGAAAATTTCCAATATTATCAAAAATACAAACCCTGTAATAATTCCTATGGCGGCTCCCCAGTAGGGCAATCTTGCTATTATCACCAGAAGGGTTATATATGACAAGGCCAGCAGTACAGTATGCGACCCCACCGGTATAGGAAGGCTCCTTACTATATAAGCCACAATCGCCTGGATCATGGCAATCAATATAACCTCAGTCAGCCTTGGCCTTCCTCCCATAAACTGAATGGCGAGATATGTCATTAAAAGTGCTTCAGGGAAGGAGATGGTCAGCATAATTAACACGGACATATAAGGATCCAAAAAACCCACTTCCTTAATTTGTATTTTCCATTTCGACCAGAATTCCTTCTTGACTTGCCTAAAAGGCCTCCAGGGCTGTCTGAAAAGTGTTATTCAACGCCCGAAAGAAATAATCCTACTGTTCTTTTTACATAATATTTTACTATTAATTATTTTGCGGTAAAAAAAGCCGCCCTGACGGGCGGGTCAGGCCCCCACGCCACATGAATGTAGCGCCGTGAACAATGAAAATCCGGGGCCGGGGTCCGGGTTTCAATCCGGCTTCGGTTTGAAAATCCTCCCCCCGCGCACCCTCCGTGCCGGCCAATTCTGTCTCCTGTTTCCCGGCAGAATTAAGGATTGCGGTATAAGCCACTGGATAGGGAGAACAACACATTGAAGTATTATATCGAAGGAGAGAAGGCGTCGAAAGGGCGCTATACCGGAGGCTGCCACAGTCTCTTGCGATTGGCCGCCACGGACGGCGATTTGAACGCGGGATGCGGCCAAAGGCCCGGGAGCCGCATGGACGCGGCGTTCGAGGGCGGTGGACAGCCCGTCGGCCATGAGCCATAAAGACTGTTCAGCCTCAGGCCGGAATCGCCCGTGGGACGTCTTCTCCCATATGCCCCAAAGCTGTTTTGGGGTTTGCGCCGGATCAGGCATTCACTTCGGTGCTTTAAAGCAACATATACTTTCCTTTTCAACACCTCCGGCAGTCTTTTTTTGTAATCCTCCGGGGTGAAGTTTTTTCGGCGGCAGGCCCCTATGGGCCCGGCGCCGGTTTTTCTGCGGGACAATGAAACCGCCCCCGCCACCGGGCCTTTGTGCCCTGAAAAATAACTTAATAACTTAGGTAAACGGTACCAAAACGTCCCAAGCCATCGCCCATGTCGGGCGCACATGAAGAGGCTGCTGAATGCATTCAGCAGCCTCTTCATTTTCTGGTAGTGGTAGCGGCGCAGGGACTTGAACCCCGGACACCACGGGTATGAACCGTGTGCTCTGACCAACTGAGCTACGCCGCCATGTGGAGCCACTGACCGGGATTGAACCGGTGACCTCATCCTTACCAAGGATGCGCTCTACCTACTGAGCTACAGCGGCTTGGTTGCGGGGGTAGGATTTGAACCTACGACCTTCGGGTTATGAGCCCGACGAGCTGCCAGCTGCTCCACCCCGCGACGATATATATATTATATCACAAAGCCGGCCCAGAAAGAAGCCCATTGCATCATTTCCAACATCTTCAAGCCGCGCTTTGGATTTACCATGGTGGAGGGGGCAGGATTCGAACCTGCGAAGGTGTCTACCGGCAGATTTACAGTCTGCTCCCTTTGGCCGCTCGGGAACCCCTCCGTATTCAAATGCTGGAACTTCTCATTTGGAGCCGGCGAAGGGACTCGAACCCGCAACCTGCTGATTACAAATCAGCTGCTCTGCCAATTGAGCTACGCCGGCGCTTGGCAACTCCAGACACAAAATACATGTTAACAGAAAAACTGCCCGGTGTCAATAGTCTCAGACCATGGTTTTTTAAGCCACAAACCCCCGGCCTCCCTTATTTCAGGCCTCGCGTTTTTCCAGGTACCTTTCAAGTTTTCTTTTGACTCTCTGCAGGGCATTGTCGATGGACTTGACGTGCCTCTTCAGGTCCTCGGCTATTTCCTGGTACGATTTGCCCTCCAGGTAGGACATAAGCACCTTCCACTCCAGGGAGCTGAGTATCTCGCCCATCTTTTCCTCGATGTCGTCAAACTCTTCCCGGCTGATGATGAGTTCTTCGGGATCGGTAATTTTTGTGCCGGAGATCACATCCAGCAGGGTGCGGTCCGAATCTTCGTCATAAATGGGCTTGTTCAACGATACGTAAGAGTTGAGGGGAATGTGTTTCTGCCTGGTGGCGGTTTTAATGGCGGTAATAATCTGGCGGGTAATGCACAGTTCGGCGAATGCCCTGAAGGAGGACAGCTTGTCCATCCTGAAATCACGGATGGCTTTGTACAGCCCAATCATACCCTCCTGGATAATATCCTCACGGTCGGCTCCTATCAGGAAATACGAGCGGGCCTTGGCCCGGACGAAATTCTTGTACTTATTGATAAGAAATTCCAGTGCTATGTCGTCTCCCTCTCGGGCTTGCTCCACAATATCTTCGTCAATCAACAAGTGAAAACCGCCGGCAACCTCTCTCTGGGGATTCAAATTCAAAGATATCCCTCCCGCTCTTTACTCCGCCTGAAAGAACCGACAATCCAGCCAACCGCTTGTCTATGGCAAATTTTCTAAAAATAAAAGCCTTTTCCGTCAGTACAATCATTGTCCGGGTTCTTTGCCCAAACAGTTATCACTCTTACGGTACAAAGGCCTTTCTGGGGAGCTGTTGAAATAGCCCATCTACTGCGTTGCGGCGGCTTTTTCGCTCCAACGTGCGCCAAGTACGCCTCAGCCCAGGCCCTTGCCGCACCTTGCATCTGGAGCTCTTTAAACAGCCTCCGGCTGTATCCGGCTATACCTGTTTGATGTCATATAAATGAGTTTTGCAGCACTCTCCTGGCTTTTTGCACAATGCAACCAAAGCTATTATAACTTAGGCTTAAAACCCAGTCAAGAATTATCACCCCCGGGGAAAACCTATCTTTTTTTTCTCCTCCAGTTTTCCATCACCCTTCTCACCCCGTCAACCAGCCGGTTTTCCAGGAAAGACCCCTCGGCGGGGACGGCGCCGTAGCGGTTCCGGCTCTCCTGTTCCAGCCTTTTGATTTTTTCCAGCAGTTCCCCGGGAGTCATCCTGTACGCACCCCGGCCGAAGACCATGCTTTGCTCCGCCCAGTCCGAAGTGGCCACGTGCACCCTTCCCCCCGCCGACAGTTCCCCCGCCAGCCTTTCAATCACAGCGTCGGCCGTCTCTCCCTCCCTGGTGAATATGACCTCCAGGGCATCTCCCACCATTTCAGCGCGCTCCATGTTGTTGTTTTTTACCAGATGGGCGTCAAAAACCACCACCACCCGATCCCCGCTCATGGCCGCGTAATTGACCAGCATGTCCACCAGCTTGGACCTGGCGTGGTCCAGGCCGGTTTTGCGCATTTTTTCAAATGCCGGCCAGGAAAATATTATATTGTACCCGTCAACGACAAGGTATTCACGCATTGCGATTTAAACCCCTTTGACGGAGAGCCTCGTACATGATCAGGGCGGCGGCCACCGAAGCGTTCAGGGAATTCAACCTTCCCGTCATCGGGATCTGCACCAGGAAATCGCACTTCTCCCGCACCAGTCTGCCCAGTCCCTTGCCCTCGCCCCCCACCACCAGGGCCAGGGGACCGTCCAGTCTGGCCTGCCAGTAGAGTTCCCTCCCGCCGGCATCGGCCCCCACCACCCAGATGCCCAGGCTTTTGAGCTTCTCCATGGTCTGGGTCAAATTGGCCACCCTGGCCACCGGAACATACTCCACGGCGCCCGCCGATACTCTGGCCACAGTGGGGGTAAGGGACACCGACCGGCGCCTGGGAATCACCACTCCGTGCACCCCCGCCGCTTCGGCGGTGCGCAGGACGGCGCCCAGATTGTGGGGGTCGTTTATTTCATCCAGCAGCACCAGGAACGGGGAGTCCCCCGCCCGGCCCAGTATTTCTTCCAGTGAGGTGTATTCCCGGGCAGCGGTGTAAGCCAGCACCCCCTGATGCCGGGTGCTGCCGGATATGGCGTCCATCCTGGCCCGGTCCGCCCTCTGTACGGGCACGCCCCTTTCCCTGGCCAGTGTAATTATTTCCCCCAGCCTTCCGCTCTTTTCCCCCTGGGCCAGCAATACCCGGTCCACAGGACGGCCGGATTGCAGCGCTTCCCGCACGGGGTTCAGCCCCGCCAACAGATTGTCGGGAAGGTTAACGTTGGTTTCTTTCATAAAATTATACCTGCGCCTCGTTTTCCACTATTTCAAAGGCCTTTTCCATTATTTCGGCCAGCCGGTCATTGTCCCCCTTAAGAAAAAGGTAGCCCACCAGACACTCCAGGCCGGTGCTGTGGCGGTATTCGACGGCCCCGGCGCTCCTTGGAATACGGGAGTTGCTGGCGTTACGGCCGCGCCGGGCTATGGCGGACTCCTCCCCTGTCAGCATGCCCTCGATGGACCTCAATATGCCGGCCTGGGCGGACGCGCTGACATACTTCACAGATTCTCCGTGCATCTGCCCGGTGCGGACACACCCCCTGGCCACAACCCGCCTGCGCACCCAGAGTTCGTAAACGGCATCCCCTATGTAGGCCAACACAAGGGGGGACAGCAGGTGGGGGCGGTCAACTATTTCAAAATCAGACATGGTCACGGCTGCCTCTTCCAGCGTACACCCCGGGGGGTGTCCTCCAGGACGATGCCTATTTCCTTCAGCCCGTTCCTGATGCTGTCGGCGGTGGCCCAGTCCTTTCTCGACCGGGCCTCCTGGCGCAATTTGACGATCAGATCAACCAGGCCGCTTACCATTTTGCCCTCCCCGGCAGCCTCACATTCCGGAATGATTCTTCCGGAATAGTCGGCCCTAAACAGCCCCAGCACGGAGTTAAACGATTCCAGCAGCTTTCCGGCCTGTTTCAGTAGTGGCAATGAAGGTCCCCCGCCGGCCCCCGCCCTGTGCAGATACGAATTTATATCCCCCACCGCATCAAAAAAAACTCCGATGGCCAGGGCGGTGTTAAAGTCGTCATCCATGGCGTCTTCAAAATCCCGAAGGCGCCTTTCCAGTGTGCCTGACAGTGTTTCCTCCTCACTGTTCATATCTTCCCTGAAGGCGCCGCCCACTGCCTCCTCCAAAAGCCCCAGGCAGTTTTTGATTCTTTCCAGGCCCCTGCCGGACGCCGCCAGCTTTTCGTCGTCAAAGTCCAGAGGGCTCCGGTAATGGGTGGAAAGCAGGAAAAACCTTACCGTCTCGGGGGGGAACACCGCCAGTATCTCCCTGACCAGAAAGAAGTTACCCAGGGATTTCGACATCTTTTCCTGGTTAACGGTAATAAAGCCGTTGTGCATCCAGTAACGGGCAAAGGGCTTGCCGGTGGCGGCCTCGGACTGGGCTATCTCGTTCTCGTGGTGGGGGAACACTAGGTCGTACCCGCCACCGTGGATGTCAAACCCTTCACCAAGGTATTTGCCGGACATGGCCGAGCATTCAATGTGCCACCCCGGGCGCCCAGGTCCCCAGGGGCTGTCCCAGGCGGGTTCCCCGGGCTTGGCAGCCTTCCATAGGGCGAAGTCCATGGGATGCCTCTTTCTGGGGTCCACCTCCACCCTGGCCCCGGCCTGCATATCCTCCAGGGACCGGCCGGACAGCTTGCCGTAATCCGCAAAGGAGTTCACGTCAAAATACACGTCACCGTCCGCCTCGTAAGCGTTACCCCTTTCCAGCAGCACCCGGACCATATCGGTTATTTCCTTCAGGTGTTCGGACACCTTGGGGTGCACGTCGGCCCTCATCACATTGAGGGCGTCTGCGTCGCGGAAATATTCATCCACATATTTGCGGGCCAGCTGGATGGGGTCCCCCCCCTCTTCCCGGGCCCGGTTTATAATTTTATCGTCAATGTCTGTGAAATTTTGAATGTAGCGGACCGCAAACCCCCTGTATATGAAATATCTCCTGACCGTATCGAAAACCACCAGCGGCCGGGCGTTGCCCAGGTGAATATAGTTGTACGTTGTGGGCCCGCAGACGTACATTGATATTCTGCCCTGTTCCCGCGGCACGAATTTCTCCTTCCGGCTGGTCAGTGTGTTATATATCTGCATTATCCTTTCCCACTCCTTCGCATACTTCCGGCACAGGCGCCACAGCCTTGCCGCCCGCCCCCATTTCCAGCTTCCTGACCCTCTTTTCCAGACTGTCTATATTCAGCAGCAGGCAATTGATGGCCTCGGACACTGGGTCGGGAAGCTGGTCATGCCTTAAATCAATCACTGATTCTCCGGTATGATTTATCTTCACCCCGTCCCTGGCCACCACCTTTCCCGGCACACCCACCACGGTGCTGTTGGGAGGCACCGGGCCCAGCACCACCGAACCGGCTCCGATCCTGGAGTTGTCCCCCACAGCAAAGGATCCCAGTATTTTGGCCCCGGTGCTGATAACCACATTGTTTCCTATGGTGGGGTGTCTTTTGCCCTTTTCCTTGCCCGTGCCGCCCAGGGTTACGCCCTGGTATATGGTAACATTGTCGCCAATCTCCGTGGTTTCACCTATTACCACCCCGGCGCCGTGGTCGATGAACAAACCCTCCCCGATCCTTGCCCCGGGGTGTATTTCTATGTTAGTTAAAAACCTTGAGATTTGTGAAATGATTCTTGCTATAAGAAACAGTTTTTTCCGGTAAAACCAGTGGGCCACCCGGTGCATCAGTATGGCGTGAAAACCGGGGTAACACAGAATCACCTCCAGTACGCCCTTGGCGGCCGGATCCCTCTCAAAAACAACCTGTATATCTCTTTTAATCCTGCTGAACAAATAACCCCCTCCTAAGAGCCATTCCCCTTTCCAGGCGCTTGACGGTCTTTTCGGCCCCCAAAACGGAGATCACCTGGTGCAACTCCGGCCCGTGGGCCCTCCCGGTGATGGCCACCCTCAGCGGCAAAAAGACCATTTTGCCACTGAGGCCCAGTTCCCTGCCCATACCTTTGAGCATGGCCTTGACCGACTCCTCGTTCACAGCCGGGGCGGCCTCCAGTTTTTTCTTCAAAAGCCCGAGGACCGCCGGTGCCTGATCCTGGGCCAGTATTCACCTGGCCTCCTCATCCACCGGATGAACTTCGTCGGCAAAAAATATTTCCGCATACAAGTCTATTTCCGACATGTTGACGAGATAGTTCCTCACCGTGGACACAACTGACTTAAGCCACTGATACTGCTCGGGGGTTGCCTTCCCCTTCAAGTAGCCCCCTTGCCGCAAATAAGGAACGGCCAGATCAGTGATCCTGTCCAGGGAGGCTTGCCTGATATAATAGCCGTTTATCCAGTTGAGTTTGTCCAGGTCGAACACGGCGGGGTTTTTGGCCACCCGGTCCAGTGAAAACTGCTCCCGCATCAGGTCCAGGCTCAATACTTCCTCATCGCCGCCGGGGGACCAGCCCAAAAGCGCCAGAAAATTCAACAGGGCCTCTGGCAGGTAGCCCATTTCCATGTACTGCTCAATGGAGGTGGCCCCGTGCCGCTTACTCATCTTGCTGCGGTCCTTGCCCATTATCAGGGAGATATGGGCGAACTCCGGCACAGGCCAGTCAAAGGCGCGGTAAATGAGAACCTGGCGGGGAGTGTTGGAGAGGTGCTCCTCCGCCCTGATCACGTGGCTGATTTGCATGCACCGGTCGTCCACCACCACAGCAAAGTTATAGGTGGGGATGCCGTCCGACTTTACGATGATAAAATCACCTATGCCGGAACACTCAAAGGAAACCTCGCCCCGCACCAGGTCCCTTATGACCACCGTATCTTCAGGCGGCACCTTGAACCGTATCACCGGCCTCCGGCCTCCGGCCTCCAGCCGGGTCCTGTCAGCCGCGCCCAGGCTCCGGCACCTGCCCAGATACCTGGGCAATTCTCCCCTGGCCAGCAGCTCCTCCCTCTCCGCAGCCAGTTCCTCCCCGGAGCAGTAACAATAATATGCCCGCCCCGCCTCCAGAAGCTGCCTGGCATATCCGCCGTACAGGCCCAGCCTTTCGGACTGCCTGTACGGCCCGTGGGGACCTCCCGCCCCTATCCCCTCGTCCCAGTCCAGGCCCAGCCAGCGTAATGACGACAAGATATTCTCCTCGGACGGCCGGGAACTCCTTTCCAGGTCCGTATCCTCTATGCGGACAATAAAAGTACCGCCGTGGCGGCGGGCAAAAAGCCAATTGAACAGTGCCGACCGCGCCCCCCCGATGTGCAGCGGCCCGGTGGGGCTGGGAGCGAATCTGACCCTGACCTTCAACAAATTCAAACCTCCCGACAGTACTTTAAATTAAGAGCCACGCAGTATTAGCGTCTCCTTTCATATTTACCAACTTGGTATATTATATTATTGACGGGAGAAAAATTCAATTCCTCACTCCAGCAGCGTTTTTCCCGGTTTTGCCCGTATCAGGGCCACGGCGTAGGAAGCAATGCCATCCTTCGCGCCGGTGAAGCCCAAACCCTCGGTGGTGGTGGCCTTGACATTGATCCGGGAATCGTCCACCCCGAGGGCCCCCGCCAGGTTCTCCCTCATGGCCCGGACATGTCCGGCCAGCCTGGGGGCCTGCGCCACTATGGTGGAATCCACGTTCTGCACGGCAAACCCCAGAACATCCAGCTTTACACGCACTTCTCCCAGCAGCAGTAGGCTGGTGATTCCCTTATAGTGGGGTTCGGTGTCTGGAAAATGGCGGCCTATGTCTCCCATGCCGGCCGCCCCCAAGAGGGCGTCCATGATGGCGTGGGTCAGAACGTCAGCGTCGGAATGCCCCTCCAATCCCTTTTCATACGGTATTTCAACCCCGCCCAAAATCAATTTCCGGCCTGACACCAGGCGGTGCGCGTCGTAGCCAAATCCCACCCTCAACTCTGCAGCCCCCTGTCGAGAAGAACACAGATGTTTATTCTCTTCCTGTATCCTTGCTCCTGCCTCCCGGCCCTCAGCAATACCACTCAAAGATAACAGCGCCCCGGCCACCAGTAGGTCTTCGGGGGTGGTGATCTTAATATTGCTGTACCTTCCTTCTACTATCTTGACCCGGTGGCCGGCGTCCTCCACCAGAGAAGCATCGTCTGTGTACGAGCGTCCCCTGTCCCTGGCCAGGCGGTGCGCCTGTACCAGCAGGTCATAGAAAAACCCCTGGGGCGTCTGGGTCAACCAAAGTCTGGAGCGGTCCGGCGTGCCGGCCACAAAACCGCCGGCGCCCGTCTCCTTGACCGTGTCTTTAACGGGCACCGCCAGGGTGGCGGCGCCGTACCGGCCCGCGGCCGAAATCAAATCCTCTATTTCCTTTCGGGTCACCAAGGGCCTAGCCCCGTCGTGAACAATGACCACACCGCACCCGGAGGGAACCGCCAGCAGCCCGTTCAAAACGGATTGCTGGCGGTCAGTTCCTCCGGCCACCAATGCGATTATTTTTTTTACACCCCATTTACAGGCGGCTTCCCTATAATCAAGCAGGCTGTCAGCCGGCGCCACCAAAACAATGCCCTCCACTTGCAAAAGCTGTTCCAGTGCCAAAAGGGAACGAATCAGGACCGGAACGCCCGACAGCGGCACCAGTTGCTTGTTTGCTCCGGCCATGCGGGTGCCCCGCCCTGCAGCAGGCACTACGGCATACACCTTAGCCAATGACGTTCACCTCGTGATAATTGCCGCCGCCCAAATCCCTGCGGTCACCGGTGCGCAGCCTGGCGAAAATCATCCGGCCGGCGGCCGTTTGCAGCACGCTGGTAACCACAACGTTTACAGTATGGCCTATATACCTCCTGCCTCCGTCCACAACGATCATCGTACCGTCGTCCAGGTAGCCCACTCCCTGGCCAGCCTCCTTGCCGTCCTTCACTACCTGCACGGTCATCTCCTCCCCCGGCAGCACTACGGGCTTGACGGCATTGGCCAGCTCATTGATGTTCAGCACCTTTACCCCGTGCAATTCGGCCACCTTGTTGAGATTGTAGTCGTTGGTGACTATTTTGGCCCCCAGTTTCTGGCCAAGTTTTACCAGCTTGGTGTCCACCTCGGACTGATCATCCAACCCCTTTACATTGTCATAAATCTGTATTTTGATGGAGGAATCCTTCCTCATCCTGTTCAGAATGTCCAGGCCGCGGCGGCCGCGATTTCTCTTCAACAAATCCGACGAATCGGCGATGTGTCTCAACTCCTCCAGCACGAAGGCCGGCACCAACAGGGTGCCCTCAACGAACCCGCTTTCGCAGAGATCCGCGATGCGCCCGTCGATGATCACGCTGGTGTCCAGCACCTTATAGGCCGGCTTGCCTTCAGGCCGGACAGACTTGTCCCTGCCCAATCTGGCGAGACTGCCGAAAAGGCCCAGTATTTCCTCCCTCTTTTTAACAAAGAAGCTCATAAACAGGTAGCCCAGCAAAATGGTGCCCAGCACCCATATGATCCTGCCCGGCAGGCCCAGGAAAGCCAGCATGGATCCCAATAAATTCGCTATTATAAGTCCGAGTATAAGCCCCACCGAACCCATTACCAGGTCGTAAGTGGGAGTCCGCTGGATGAACTGTTCGCTGAGTGAGATTATTGTCATCGAGCAGCGGATAATCCACGGTGACAGCAAAAGCCCCGCCACCAGTCCCGCCAGAGCCCCCAGCCCGTAAACAGCGAAATAAAGAAGGGGGGGAAATCCCGCCGGCAGCACAATAATTTCGTTGGACAGGAGAAAGGAAGCCACGTAAAAGCCCAAGGCGGCAAACATTATCACCAAAACAAAAAAGACCATTTTCCTGATCAACACCTTCACCTCCTCTGCCTGCTATTATCCCGCTATTATTAAGAATACAGCAGTCTGATTCCAAAATCCAGAAAAAGATGCTCCTTTTACTATTATTTACATTTCGGTCTATTCTATTATAGGATCATTGACCGCGCAGGCTCAACTGCGAAATTGTTTTTAAGCAAAATAAATAAACCGCCCTGGCTGGCGGCTGGAATTCAGTAATCAGAATCCGGACTCCCATGCCACATGGATGTGGCGCCGTGAACAAGGAAAAACGCCGGGCCGGCGTTTATTATGCAAATGCGCTGTCTACAAGAGATTGGGCACTGTCTTCTTCCAGCTCCGTGGCCAGCACCAGCTCGCTTATCAATATCTGTCTGGCGTTTTCCAGCATCTTTCGCTCACCCGATGACAACCCCTTTTCCCTGTCCCGGTTGACAAGATTCCTGACCACCTCGGCAACCTCGTATATATCACCGCTCTTAATCTTTTCAAGATTCGCGCGGTACCTGCGGTTCCAGTTGGCAGACATGTTGGAGCTCTGGTCGCTGAGGATACCGATCACCTTCTGTACCCCCTCGCCGTCTATAACCCCCCTCAGCCCTATTTCCTTGCAATTGTTGATGGGGATCATCACCTTCATGTCTCCCACAGGCAACTTCAGTATATAATACTGACGCTTCTCGCCCAAAATCTCTTTTTCTTCGATGGATTCTATCACTCCCGCCCCATGCATGGGGTACACGACTTTATCCCCTATTTTGTACAACGCCGGACCCCTCCCACCACTTTTACTAACAATAGCATAGCACATGGAGCATCATCTGTCAAGTAAACTATTATTCTAGCATAGCATCCAGGCAGTGTCAATATTATTTTTGATATTTACCCGGGTTTGACAGGGCAAGGGCCGGCTATGTATAATTACTGAAAGATTTAAAAAATTGCGTTTTCAAGGAGTGGAAACCGTTGATTAAAAATACTGATCTAGATGAATTTCAAAATACGGTTTCAGAACTTCTAATCTGCAACAGGAGCATTCTTGATGCCATGGCCAAGGTCCAGGAAAACAGCGCCAGGCTCCACTGGTCTATAATAAAATCGGTCACCCGCTGCGGCTGCATAGAAATCAACGCCTCGAAGACCGCTATTCCCAGCGGCGCCACCCTGGCCGATTTAAAACAAATACTTGACTCTCACATTAAAGGCCGTCTATGTGATCAATGCAGGGAATCCATAGAAAAATCGGTGGGCAGGCTGATGTTTTACACCACAGCCGTCTGCGGCCTTCTGGACCTGAATGTGTACGACATACTGGCAAAAGAACAGAAGCAGATGAAAATACTTGGCTACTATAATCTGGCGTGATTTCCTCCGGAGCCGGGGGCCGGAAGCTTTCCACCTCTAATGGCCGGCCTGCGACCCGGTCGTCGGGGTCAATGGTGCCTGTCCTGGCCAAGCTGCTCCCTGTAGCGGGTGAGTCCCTCTTTTATCGACCTGGCCCTGACCTCTCCTATGCCTTCCACTTCATCCAGATCCTGTATTGAGGCATTCAATATCTTCTTCAAACTGCCGAATTCCTCGATCAAATTTTCAATGACCGGCAGAGGCAGCCTTGGTATCTTCTCAAGTATCCGGTAACCCCTGGGAGACACATTCTGGTCCAGTATACTGGTGCTACCCGGGTATCCCAGGGCCCTGGCAATCAGTGACAGGTCCAGCAAGTCCTCGGCCGGCCAGCTGTTAATCATGGACATAATTCCATCAGGCGATTTTTCACCTGCCCCGGAGGCATAGTCCTGCATGACCAGAAGGCACTCGTCCTCCACATTGGCCACCAACTCTTCCAGCTGCATTGTGATCAGCCGGCCCTCGACCCCCAGTTCGCTTACGTAGCGGTCAATCTCCGTAACCACCCGCAACACCATCTCAGCCCTCTGGATCGCCCTGGTGACGTCAAAGATGGTGACCGCTTCCTCAAACTCCAGTATGCTCAAATCGGCAACCACCTTATCAAATACGGACCGGTATTTCTCCAGTGTCTGCAGGGCCTGGTTGGCTTTGGTCAGAATGACCCCCAGGTCCCTGAGCACATACTTTACAGTGCCCTTGTATATGGTGATTACTCCCCGGCGCTGGGAAATAGAGATGGTCAGCGAATCTATTTGCTTTGCCACCCGTTCGGCCGTACGGTGCCTTATCCCGGTTTCGCCGGAAGGGATGCTGAGGTTGGGTACCAGTTGGGTATTGGCGGCCACAATCCTTTTCAAGTCCGCGCTGATAATTATGGCCCCGTCCATTTTAGCCAGTTCATAAAGGCTTGCCGGAGTAAAATCGGCATTCAGCCTGAATCCCCCTTCGGCTATCTCCTCTATCTCCGGGCTGTCGGTAATTACTATCAGGGCGCCGGTCTTTGCCCTCAGTATGTTCTCCAGACCCTCCCGCAAAGGGGTGCCCGGGGCCACCACCTTTAACACCCTCAACAATCTGTCTTCCATCCCATCCAAACCCCATTGTCAACAATTTGCAACATATCCCAAACAGACAGATTTTCTTATGTCAACGATGCCTCAATGGCGTCCAGCAGAGTATCCACGCCCACCACCCGCATATCACCCGCCACCGGAACCCGATCCGCGCTACGGGGTGTCAGGCACACCGAAAAGCCCAGCCTGGCCGCCTCCAGGATCCTTTTCTCCAACTGCGGCACAGGCCTCAACTCCCCCGTCAGGCCTATTTCCCCCACCGCCACCAGCCCCCCGGCGACGGACGCCTCCCTGAAGCTGGAGGCCAGCGCCAAGGCAATTCCCAAGTCCACGGCCGGCTCCTCCAGCCTCACTCCGCCCACGGCGGTAACA
>JBBIMW010000045.1:0-16062 GCA_037444185.1 Peptococcaceae bacterium
AACATCCCTGCAATGCCATTGCAGGGATGTTTGCCATTTTGCCCGCAGCGGCTAAGCAGATATGGGGCTAAATTAATGAAGATTCTTTTGAAGGATATATGTGTATTTCATCGTATTTATAATCTTAGTGGCTTTCGACAAAGTTTTTATCAATAATAAGTTTATAGATGGTCCAGAGGGCAAAAAAATGCGAAGAGTACCATGTGAGTATCTAAGGCCGGGCATGGTGCTGGCCGGCCACGTATATCATTTTGACGGCAGGGTTTTACTGGCCAGGGGAGTCACGCTGACCCAGCCCTATATTAACGGGCTGATTCAAAAGGGAGTGGCGTCTGTATATATCGAGGATGAAATATCCGAGGATATATATATCAGCGATGTGGTTCTGGAAGAAACCCGCAGGCAGGCGGTAAAGCACATAAGGCATACAATAAATAACGTATATTCAAAGCTGCACAACGGTGATTCCCACAACCTAGAAAAACTTAAATCCAGCATAAAAGAAATAACAGAGCAGTTGTTGAACAATAAAAATCTTGTCTACGATCTGATCGACATAAGGGCTGTGGGGGACTACCTCTTCGGGCACAGCGTCAATGTCTGCATTTTGGCGACGATGACCGGCATATCCCTGCAGCTGGGCAGAAGCCAGCTCGAACAGCTGGCTGTGGGTGCGGTGTTTCATGATATAGGAAAGGCTCTTTTGCCTCCCAATATACTGAACAAGCCGGGAAGGCTGAACGATGAGGAGTTCGAGGAGGTAAAAAAGCATCCCGAGTATTCCCTCGATATTCTTCGTAAGAATATACGCATAGACAGCGTTTCCCGCGTCATAGCGTACCAGCACCATGAGAAATACAATGGAGACGGCTATCCCCTCGGCAGGTCCGGCAAGGATATATTGGACATGTCCCAGATAGTGGGCATGGTGGACATTTATGACGCCGTGACCTCCGACAGGTGTTACAGCAAGGCCATGCCGCCGAATGAGGCTTATGAAATGATATCCGGGTCCGGGGACCATTACTTTAAATACACTATTGTCAGGGCTTTTTTGTCCCAGATAGCGGCGTATCCTTCCGGAGCTCTGGTGCAACTGAGCTCCGGCGAGGTGGCCATTGTGGCCAAAAACTTCAGAAACCGGCCCCTTGCGCCCAGGGTCAGGATTTTGACGGATCCCGGCGGAATTATCCAGAAACCTTTTATCGAAAAGGATTTGTTCATTGAAAGAAATCTGGTTATAAAAAGGGTGCTCAGCGAGGCGGAAGTGCAGAAGGTGCTGCTGCAAATCAAAAACAGCTTGGGATAGTAAAAAGCAGCCGCATTTCCGGCTTATTGGGCCATGGGGGCGACTGACCGGAAAAAGAAACCGGAAAAGGTTTCCGGCGGGAAGCAACCCGGTGGTTTTTTTAATAAATTTTTTTACTGTCCAGGTATTCCTGCACCTCCATCAGCGCCTCGCCGAAGCGCTGGAAATGGACCACCTCCCGCTCCCGCAAAAACCTTAAAGTGTCCTTGATGCCGGGGTCATCGGTGAGCATGATCAGATGCTCGTAAGTGGTCCGGGCTTTTTGCTCGGCGGCCAGATCCTCGTGCAGATCGGTGACCGGATCACCGGTGGCCTGGATGTATGCCGCAGTCCAAGGCACTCCGTCGGGATTTGCCGGGTACACGGCATTGTCGTGCATGGTGAAATACCCTCCCAGCCCGGCTTCTTTCATCACTCCAGGGGGCACGCCGGCGGTCAACTTATAAATCATGGTGGCTATTATTTCCCAGTGGGCCAGCTCTTCGGTGCCTATGTCCGTCAGGAGCCCTTTGGCGCCGGCCGTCGGCATGGTGTACCGCTGGGTGAGGTAGCGGACGCCGGCGGAGAGTTCCGAGTCCGGCCCGCCATACTGCGCCATGAGGAATTTTGCCATGCGCACGTCGCTTCTCAGGACCTTCACCGGATATTCAAGCTTTTTTTCATATATCCACATATAAGATTTCCTCCTAATAAACTATCTCCCAGGGCCATGGATCTTCTATCCATCTCCATGTTTTCCCGTCGTCCGCCCTGGTGGAATAGGGCAGTAGCGGCCCGTAAAACCTTTCGTACTCCTCCATCAGGGACCGGAGACTTTCGTTGACGGTATGGAAGTCCTTCAAGGCTTCCTGATTGTCCGGGTGGGTGTCAAGGAAAAGATTCAGTTCGATGACTGCGAACTGAAGTTCCATTATTTGTCTCAGCAGGGACAGCCGGTTGCCGGTCATTATGGGCACCTCCGATCTTAATAAGAATAGGGCCGGTACAGCTCAGGGAAAAGGGTTCCCTTCTCCAGTGCCTCCGATGGTCTGTATGTAGGGCCGTATCTTTGTATCGGCATGTAGGCCCTGGCCAGCTCCATTCCCGGGTACGGCGGGCCGGGGGGCGGCGCGGGGTGGTGGACGGGGGGGCCGGTTAAGGGTGAAATCCTTTCTTCGTCGAAACCGGTGGAATCGGATTGTGGTATTTCTCCGGCGGCTGTTTGGAACTGTTCCGCGCCGCCGTCCTCCAGATGCCCGGACTTTATTTCCTCCTGGTCAGCCGGCGGGCCCGTCGGTTCGGTTTTTTCCGGTGTGGGACCCTTGGGCGGCCAACTGCCCCACACCAGCATGTTTTTTTTGGGACCGTACATGTAAATCACCTCAAAATTATTTATAAACCATATTAGGCAGTAATGGGGTTAAATGTTACAATTTGTATATTTTTTCATAAAAAACAGTATTGCTGGCACGGCCGGGATTAAACACGAAAGAAAAAAAATCCGGCCCGCCGGATACCTGCCGCGGCTGGAAGGAAATCCGGACGCTTTGGTTGAATAAAAATGGAAAGGGGGGTACCGTAATGTATTCTTTCAGGACGGTGTCCATAAAGCCCAGGCTGCCCGTCCGGATTGAGGGACTGGGGGAGATTGCGCGGAACTTCTGGTTCAGCTGGAATGTTTCCGCCAGGAACCTTTTCAAAAAGATTAATGAAGAACTCTGGGAGGAAGTGAACCACAACCCGGTCAAATTTTTACTGCTGGTGCATGAGGAGGAGCTGGAGGAGATAGCCCAGGACGAAGAATACCTGAAGCTGTACAGGCAGGTGATGGATGAGTTCCGGCGCTATTTCGGCAGGAAGTCCTGGTTTGAGAGGAAGTTTCCTGAATTCAAGGATAATGTGATTGCCTATTTTTCTCCGGAGTTCGGTCTGCACGAGTCACACCCCATTTATTCCGGAGGATTGGGGCTGCTGGCGGGGGATCATATGAAGTCCGCCAGTGATCTGGGACTGCCCTTCGTAGGCGTTGGGCTTTTGTACAAGCATGGCTATTTCAACCAGGTGATCAATCGCGAGGGAAGGCAGGAGGCCCATTACCCTTATTATAATTTTTACGACCAGCCCATTCAGCCGGTCTTTGATTCCAGGGGCGGGGAGATCGTGGTGAAGGTAGAGTTTCCCGGCCGGGACGTGTTCGCCAAGGTGTGGAAATCGAGGGTGGGCCGTGTGGACCTGATTCTTCTGGATACCAATATCACCCTCAACAGTTTTGAGGACCGCGCCATCACCGGGCAGCTCTATGCCGGTGACCGGACGGTGAGGATTTCCCAGGAAATACTGCTGGGCATCGGCGGAGTGAGGGCATTGAGAATGCTGGGCACAGACCCTACGGTATGGCATATCAATGAGGGCCATGCCTCTTTTCTGCTGATCGAGAGACTGAGGGAATTGGTGGCGGAAAAAGGGCTCGCCTTCGATACAGCCGCCGAGGCGGTAAGGAGCAGTACCATTTTTACCACCCACACTCCGGTGGCGGCCGGTCACGACCTTTTTCCCGCCGAGATGATAGATCATTATTTCGGGCATTTGTACGGGCAGTTGGGGGTGGACAGGGAGGGGTTTCTGGGCCTGGGGTGGGACCAGGGGCGGAGGATGTTCAACATGACCCTGCTGGCCATCGGGCTTTCCGGTTATTGCAACGGGGTGAGCCGCCTGCACGGGGAAATATCCAGGGAGATGTTTTCGTATCTTTATCACAGGATCCCCGCGGAGGAAATTCCCATCTCACACATTACCAACGGCATTCATACTTTTACCTGGCTGGCCCAGGAAATCAAGGACCTTTACACCATATACCTGGGACCGGACTGGCAGGAAAGGATTACCGACCGGCAGATGTGGAAGAATATCAGCGAGCTTCCGGAAAATCTGCTTTGGGTGGTTCACCAGTCGCTGAAGGAGAGGATGATCAGGTTCGCCAGGAACACCATGCGCAAGCAAAGGCTCAGGAACCAGGAGCCTTACGATCGCATAAGGGAAGTGGAGAATTACCTGCGCCCCGGCGCGCTGACCATTGGTTTCGCCCGGCGCTTCGCCGTGTATAAGAGGGCCGGGCTTTTGTTCCGGGACAGGGAGCGCCTGGGGCGGATGGTAAACCATCCCGAGAGGCCGGTGCAGTTTATATTCGCGGGTAAGGCCCATCCTGCCGACCTGGCGGGCCAGGAACTGATCAAGCTGGTATACGACTTTTCCAACCTGGAGGAGTTCAAGGGCAAGATAGTTTTTCTGGAGAACTACGGTATAGATATGGCCCGTTATTTGCTACAGGGGGTGGATGTCTGGCTGAACACCCCCCGGAGGCCCCTGGAGGCCAGCGGTACCAGCGGCCAGAAGGCGGCCGCCAACGGGGTGATTAATGTAAGCATTCTGGACGGCTGGTGGCCCGAGGCATACAACGGGAAGAACGGATTCGCCGTAGGCGAAAAGAGAAAGTACTCCGATGACGAGATGCAGGACAGGGATGACTGTTATTCACTCTACACATTGCTGGAGGAGAAGGTCATACCGGCGTATTACAACCAGGAAATGGGCTTCCCCAAGGAATGGGTGGCGATGATGAAGAATTCCATGCAGACCATCACCCCGCTTTTCAGTACGGAGAGAATGGTGCGGGAGTACACCGAGAAGTTTTATCTGCCTTTGTTTAAGAGGGGCCTGCGCTTCACCGGGGATAACTACGCCCAGGCCGAAAGGATGAGGGAATATAAAAATTTTATAAACGAAAACTGGTGCCGCGTGGAAATAGTCAGGGTCGATTCCAACGTCACCAGGGAAATGAATGTGGGGGAGACCCTTATTATGCGTGCCGCTGTTCGGCTGGGCCCCATCGATCCGGGGGATGTGGACGTGGAGATTGTATACGGAAATGTGTACGAGAAGGGTCTGAATTTCCTGAGCATAGCCCCTATGCAGCTGGACGGAAACACGGAAGACGGGCTGTACAACTTCAAGGGACAGGTCATACTGCCCCAGGGCACCTTCGGGTACACCGTCCGGGTCAGGCCGGGAAATGCCGATTTACTGCACCGCTTCGAGCTCCCACTGGTTGCCTGGGCGGAAAGATTCTGACCGGCGGGGCCGGGATCCTGAATTTGGAATGATACGGACTGATCATTCAGTCCATTACGGGGGGCGGGCGGGTGTATTACTGCGGCATCGATATAGGTTCAATCACGGCAAAATGTGTAATTTTAAAGAACGGGGAGACGGCGGCTTCGGTGGTGAGCCTGAGGGGGTACAGCAGCGCCGATGCGGCCACCGCCGTGTTGGAGGAATGTTTGAAGAAGGCGGGAATAGGCAAAGGGGATATAGTCCGCATTGTTTCCACCGGCTATGGCCGGGCGGCGGTGAGGGAGGCCCACCGGCAGTTCACGGAGATTTCCTGCCACGCCCTGGGAGCCAGCCGTTTGGTTCCAGGGGCGGCAACGGTGATAGACGTGGGGGGGCAGGACAGTAAGGCAATTTCAGTGGACCCGGCGGGCAAGGTGCTGAATTTCGTGATGAATGACAAGTGCGCCGCCGGCACCGGGCGATTTTTGGAGGTGATGGCCCGGGCTTTGGAGGTGGATCTGAGCGATTTTGGCGCCCTTTCACTTAAAGCCCGGAGAAGGGCCGAGATCAGCAATATATGCACAGTGTTTGCCGAGTCCGAGGTCATTTCCAGGATGGCTTCGGGGGCGCCCAGGGAGGAGATAATCGCGGGGATACACGACGCCATGGCGTCCAGGATTGCCAGCATGGCGGCCCGGGTGGAAATAAGGCCCAGGGTGGTGCTCACCGGAGGGGGTTCAAAAAACATCGGGCTGGTGCGGGCCTTGGAGGAAAGGCTGGGACAAAGGCTGGAGGTGCCGTCCGAAGCCCAGATCGCCGGAGCCCTGGGCGCCGCCCTGATGGCTGAAAAGACTTCGGACTCCGGCCGTCAGGCTCCGGAATAAACAGTTGTTTTATTCCTCCACCAAGCAACGGGATATAACCACCCGCTGGATCTGGTTGGTGCCCTCGTATATCTGGGTAATCTTGGCGTCCCGCATCATCCGCTCCAGGGGGTATTCCTTCATGTATCCGTAGCCTCCCAGTATCTGGAGAGCCTCGGTGGTTACCCACATGGCGGTGTCGGTGGCGAAGGTCTTGGACATGGCGGAGAACAGGCTGATTTCATTGGCTTTCACGCCGCCTGCCCCGCCCTCCTCGATCAGGCAGGCGGCCTTGTAAATCAGCTGCCGGGCCGCCTCGATCCGGGTACGCATATCTGCCAGCATCCACTGCAGGCCCTGGAAGGCGATGATGGGCTTACCGAACTGCACCCTTTCCCTGGCGTAGTTGAGGGCGTAGTCGAAGGCCCCCTGGGCTATGCCCAGTCCCTGGGATCCTACCACCGGGCGGGTTTTGTCCAGGGTCATCATGGCGTACTTGAAGCCGCTGCCTTCCTTGCCTATGAGGTTTTCGGCCGGCACCTCGCAGTCCTCGAATATGAGCTGGGTGGTTTGGGATCCCCGGATGCCCATTTTATGTTCCTTTTTGCCGATATGGAAGCCGGGGGCGTCCCTTTCCACGATAAAGGCGCTTATGCCCTTGATGCCGGCGTCCGGCGCGGTCTTGGCGAAAACGGTGTACACGTCGGCCAGCCCGCCATTGGTTATGAAACACTTGGTGCCGTTCAATATATATTTGTCCCCCAGGCGGCGGGCGGTGGTTTTCATGCTGCCGGCGTCGGATCCAGCGTCGGGCTCGGTAAGGGCGAAGGCGGATATTGTGTCACCGGAGGCCAGGGCGGGGAGATATTTTTGCTTTTGTTCCTCGCTGCCGCCCACCAATATGGGCATAAGGCCCAGTTCCTGGGCCGCCACAATGAGGGCGGCGGATCCCGAAACCCTGGAAATCTCCTCGGTGATCAGGCACACCGAGAGCAGTCCTGCGCCGGTTCCGCCGTATTCCTCGGGAACCCCGGCCCCGAGCAGGCCTTGATCGGCGAAAAGCTCTTTCAGATCCCACGGATATTGGTCCGTTTCATCTATTTCAGCGGCCCGCAGCGCCACTTTGGTTTCGGCCAGGCGGCGGACGGTCTGCCTTAACAGCTCCTGTTCCTCGGTAAGTCTGTACATGGAAGCAACCTCCGTTCAAATTAAACCGGTATCTCAGTCACCGATAAGGGATTGCACCAACTTTTGCTTTTGGCACTTTCCGCTGGGCGTCTTGGGAATTTCTGGCACGAAGTGGTAGCGGTGAGGGAGTTCGTCGGCGGACAGGTGACCGGAATTTTCCACAAAATGCTTTATCAGCTGGGGGGTCAAGCCCGAATCGGACGGCACAATAAAGGTCGCCAGGATGAATTTGCCGTCCAGTCCCGGCAGAAACACGGCGGCCACCTCGGCCACCCCGGGGTGGCGGTAAATGGCGTCTTCAACCTTGCGGATCAGAAACTGTCCCGAACCGGTAGCCTCGTCGGGAATGTAGCCCAGGGTAGCATCCCTTTCATCCATTGCTTCCCACCTCCTTAAAGCAGATTACCTTGCATTTCGCTCAAAAACCATGGCCATCCCCATGCCTCCGCCCACGCACATGGAGGCCAATCCCCAGCGCAGGTTGCGCCTCTTCATTTCATACAGCAGGGAAACGGAGATCCTGGTCCCGGTGCACCCCACCGGATGCCCCAGGCCCACGCCGCTGCCGTTGACGTTGGTGATTTCGCGGTTCAGGTCCAGTAGTTTTTCGCAGGCCAGATACTGGGCCGCGAAGGCCTCGTTGAGCTCAATCAGCTCCATGTCGGCCAAGGTTTTTCCAGCTCTTTTCAATGCCTTCCTGATGGCCGGTACCGGCCCGTAGCCCATCAGTTCCGGCTCCACCCCGGCCCTGGCGAAACTGACTATCCGTCCCAGGGGCTTGATCCCCATTTCCCTTGCCCTGGCGGCCGTCATCAGAACCACCGCCGCGGCGCCGTCGTTCAAACCGGAGGAATTTCCCGCAGTTACCGTTCCGTTTTTGCGGAAGGCTGGGGAAAGTTTGGACAGCTTTTCCATGGAAATGTCCCGCCTGGGGTGTTCGTCGGTGTCCACCATAAGCGGGTCTCCCTTGCGCTTGGGCACCGGTATGGAAACCGTTTCTTCCTTGAACCTGCCTTCATCTATAGCCCTGATGGCATTCTGGTGGCTGCGCAGGGCGATTATGTCCTGCTCCTCCCGGGTGATGCCGTATTTGTCCGCCAGCCGCTCCGCCGTTTCTCCCATCATTATCCGGTGAATGGGGTCGGTGAGCATTTCCCACAGCGAATCCGTCATCTGCCCGTGCTGCAGCCGCTGTCCCCAGCGCGCGCCCTTCAGGGTGTAGGGAACGCTGCTCATGGCTTCGGCTCCGCCGGCGATGACAATATCGGAGTCACCGGTGGCGATCTGCTGGAACCCTGATATAATAGCCTGCATTCCAGACGAGCACTGACGCTGTATGGTCATGCCGGTGACCTCTTTGGGCAGTCCCGCCAGCAGCGCGGCGGTGCGCCCGAGGTTGGGCTCGGCGGTATGATGGGCGCAGCACCCGATAATTACGTCGTCAATTTGCGTTCCTTCAATGCCGGCACGGGATATGACCTCCTTCATCACCGGAACCAGCATCTGATTGCAAAGGAGGTCTTTGAACGCACCTCCAAAATCTCCGATGGGACTCCTGGCCCCCGCAGCAATGACAATGTCATCCATAAATGCTCTCCCCTTTGAAGCAATTCCGCAAAATAATAAACCCTTTACTTCAAATTCTGTATCTTATGAAAAAGTCCTCTAAAAATCTGTGGGGAGACCGGTTTATTTGTCCCGCAAAAACACCGGCGCGCCGGGGCCTTGCCCTACAAGTATCTTTGCCGCAGCTCTTTTTTGTTGAATTTACCCACGCTGGTTTTTGGAATCTCATCTATAAAAATTACCTTGTCGGGCAACATCCATTTGGCCACCTTGCCCTCCAGGAACTTTACAATGTCCTCTTCCCGGAGAAATTCTTTCTGACCGGGCTTGGGCACCACACAAGCCATCGGCCGCTCATCCCATTTTTCGTGGGGCATGGCGATAACCGCGGCTTCGGCCACCCCGGGGTGCGACATGATGGTGTTTTCCAGGTCCACCGAGGATATCCACTCGCCTCCGCTCTTAATCAAATCTTTGGTGCGGTCGCAAATGGCAATGTATCCTTCCTCGTCTATGGTGGCTATGTCATTGGTGTGCAGCCAGCCATCCTTCATGCACTCGGCGCTCTTTTGCGGATTATTGTAATATTCGCCCGCAATCCAGGGCCCCCTGATAATCAATTCCCCCATGGTTTTGCCGTCGTGGGGCAGTATTTCGTTGTTTTCCCCGATTATCCTTACTTCCAGGCCCGGCGCCACCACACCCTGCTTAATCCTTGCCGCGTACTGTTTTTCAACGGGCCAATGATTCATATAGGACTTGGTTCTGGAAAGAGTTACCAGGGGAGTGGTTTCTGTCATGCCGTATGCGTGAATAATAGGGATTCCCAGTTTTTCATCAAAGGCCTTCATCAGGGACAGAGGCACCGCCGATCCGCCGCAGATAAAACTCTTAACACTGCTGAAGTCATATGTGTTTTTTTCCAAAGCCTGCAAAATGCCCATCCATATCGTCGGAACGCCTGCGGCTATGGTTACCTTCTCGTCTTGAATCATCTGGCAGAGAACTCCGGGATCGGGACGGGAGCCGGGAAAAACCTGCCCCGCCCCGGTCCAGGTGGCGGTAAAGGGCATTCCCCAGGCGTTGGCGTGAAACATGGGCACCACCGCCATGACGGTGTCACCTTCGCATATCCCCATCATATCGACGGATAGACAGGCAAGGGAGTGCAGGAAAATGGCCCGGTGGGTATAGACCACACCCTTGGGATCGCCGGTGGTGGCGGTGGTGTAGCACATGGCGGCGGGGGACCATTCGTCCAGATCCTCCGGGAATTCATAGCGGGAGGAGGCTTTGGCCAGCAGTTCCTCGTAAGAATGGGCCGGGCTTAAGGATGTTTGCGGTGGTTCCGCGGTATCCGACATTACTACAAAGTGCCGGACAGTGCCTATTTTGTCCTTTATAGCCTCCAGGAGGGGCAGCAGGTCCTGATCCACGAAAACCACTGAGTCCTCAGCATGGTTTATAATGTATACCAGCTGATCCTGGAAAAGCCTCAGATTAAGGGTGTGAAGCACCGCGCCCGTACAGGGGATGGCGAAATAGAGTTCCAGATGCCGGTGCGTGTTCCAGGCCAGGGTGGCCACCCTGTCACCCCGTTTTATGCCGAGGTCTTGGAGAACATTGGCAAGTTTGCAAACACGGTGGTAAAACTGGCCGTAGTCGTATCTGAAAATACCCGAATGATCCCTGCTTGCCAATTCCTTCCGGGAATACAGCATTTTCGCCCGCTCCAGTATGCTTTTTGTTGTCAGGGGATAATTCATCATAATGGTGTCCTCTCCCTTTCACTATTTTTGTGTTTTTCCGGAAACCAGGATTTAAAAGCCAGTTGTTTGACTGATGAAAAAGTTTAATCTCTCAGTTTTTTGATCTGCAGTATCAACTGGAATTCAAAACGGTTCCTGTTGCTTTTAAGACTTCGTCCGGTAAGTTCCTCCACCCGGGCCAGCCGGTACCGGACAGTGTTGACGTGGGTGTGCATCACCCGCGCCGCCGCCGCAATGTTGCCACCTGCTTCCAGGAATGCCTCCAGTGTTTCCACCAACTGGGAGCCATGCTTTTTGTCGTGTTCCACCAGCCGGTTGATCAACCGGTTGCCAAAGTTTTTCGATGCCGCTGAATGACCGGTTTCGTACAGCAGAAGATTTGCCCCCAGATCCCTGCAATAAGTTACCTGGCCGTATCCGTTGAGTTTGCGCCCTATTTCCACAGTCTGTCTTGCCTCCCTGAAGGCTTCCGCGTAGTGGGCCGGTTCTTCGCACACCATTTCACCAATACCGATGGAGAAAGTCATTCCTCCGGCGTAACGCCGCAGCACCTGCCTGATTGTATGCGGTAATTCCTTAGGCATTTTCACCACGGATTCTCCGGCCGGCTGTTTTATCAAAACCGTCATCGAGCAGTCCCCCAGCACGCCAAGCCAGCATTCCTGGCGCAGGTTCTCCAGTTCGCGCCACAGAAAATCCCTGGCAATATGCATCTTCAGCCACAGGTTTTGTATTTTGTCATTGGAGGCGGGCACACTGTCGGGCACCGCCAGCGCCAGTGTCCAGCCGCAACGCAGGTCCAGGCCGATCCGCCCCGCCCTCATGTAGGCCTCGTCATCCTTCAACATGCCTCCTGCCAGGCGATCCAGGAAATCGCTGCTCAGCCGCTCAATCATTTCGGTCAACCGGTCCTCGCTGTTCAGTCCCACTGCCAGCACAAGGGCTGCCTGGTCCAGCAGAACCTCGTCAAAATGTTGCTCCTCACCGGCCAATACCAGCAAATAGCCCGCAGTCTTGCCCGAGGTTCCCAGCGGCCTTATCCAGACCGGGTTGGAAAAATGATTCTCCAAAGACGGCAAAATCCGCACCAAGCCATTTTGCAGGTTCAGCCGGCACAGATATTTTATACTTTCCGCCCTCACTTCCATATTGCCGGAGGAAAAACTCACGCTGGCGCGGCAACGACCCCAGCGGTCCACCACCAGGAGGGGGGAGCCGAGGGCATGGGCCAGCACCTCCGCCACTGACTGCATATCGCCGCTGCCGGCCATTTTCTGCATCAGTGACAGCCACACCTGATGTCTCCGCTCCCGCAAATGCCAATGCCTGGCCTGCTCGATAATGCCGCTCAGGCACTTTGCTATGGCAGTGAAACGGTTGACGTCCTGTTCTTCCCAGTCGCTGTCTATTTTGTTGCTGACGTGCCACACGCCGAATACATTGCCCCCATGTTCCAGTGGAACCGACAAAAGTTTTTTTACTCCGTACATCTCCGCGTACTTATGAATAACAACGGGATCCCGGGAACAATCATTGGTAAAAAACGGCTCCATGGTGTTGAATGTTTTCACCGCCACGCCGGTTCCGTTAACCGGGACCTTATATTGCGTGACAATTTCCCTCGGTGAGCCCATGGCCGGATACTGAAGTGAAATCATCCGGCTGTCGGGCTCATAGAACATGACTCCGCTGCCTTCGGCCCCGACTGATTCCTTGGCGGCTTCTGTGGCGTAAAACAGGGTGTCTTCCAGTGGCGACTTCAGCCCGTCTTTGGAGTCCGGGGACTTTTTGTTTCTGACAAGGCCCTTGGGGAACATTGCGTTGCCCTCCTTGCACAGTGTTTTAACAGTATTTATAAGTGACAGAATTTGTTTTTTTAATTCCAAGTGAAATGCAAAAAAGCGATTTATTCCGAATTATAAATAAAATAAAAGCTTTTTCGCTATGGTTGTAGAATATAAAAAAAATCCATCACTTTACATGGAGATTGTATTCAGAACACAAAAAGAAATCATTTCGCGCCGGTAAAATCCTTGTCAATTGCCATGCGCCGGTATTCATACCCTTACTTTATACAAAAGGCGCCCTTTGCACAAGAAACAAAATGAAATGGCTTCAGGGTGAATTGTGTAGACCCAGGCCGGGTGGTATGATTATAATTGCCGCTGCGTCCGGGGACGGGTTTAAAATTGGCGGTGTACAACAATACTGGTGTTACGGAGGTATTGACAGTTGTTTTTTGTCATTTCATTGGGTGTTTTCATTCTGGACCAGGTTACTAAAATGCTGATCATGGCCACTATGTTTTTGGGCCAGTCCATACCGGTGATTGAAAACATTTTCCACATCACCTACATACACAACCCGGGGGCGGCCTTCGGCCTTCTGGCCCACCGCACGTCCTTCTTCATAGCGGTCAGTCTTCTCTCAGTGGCGGGGGCGGTGATATACCACTGGAAAAGCGGCGTCAGGCGGGGGATGTTGCCCGGTTCCCTGGGGCTGATTACGGGCGGGGCGCTGGGCAATCTGGTGGACAGGATACGTTTCGGGGAAGTGGTGGATTTTTTTGATTTCAGAATCTGGCCGATTTTTAACGTGGCCGACACGGCCATAGTGTTGGGGGCCGTCTTGCTGGCTCTGATATTGCTCAGGCCGGAAGTAAAGCCCTGACGGGGGTGTTTTGCGGTGTACCGGATATATTGTTTTGATGCCGGAGAAGGGGATGCGGGGCGGAGGCTGGATGTTTATCTGGCGGGGGAAAACACCGAATTGAGCAGATCCCATATACAAAAACTGGTGGCCGGCGGTTTGGTGGAGGTGAACGGCCTGCCGGCAAGGGCCGGCTACCGGATAAAACCCGGTGATAGCCTGGTTATGAGAGTCCCACCCCCGGCGGAGCTGCCGGCGGGACCCGAGCCGATTCCACTGGAAATCTGTTATGAGGACGCCGACGTATTGGTGGTGAACAAGCCCAGGGGAATGGTGGTTCATCCCGCCGGCGGGAATTATTCCGGGACCCTGGTGAATGCCCTGCTGCATCACTGCCGGGATCTTTCGGGGATTAACGGTGTTATGCGGCCGGGCATAGTGCACCGGCTGGACAAGGACACTTCGGGCCTTTTGGTGGTGGCCAAGAACGATTCATCCCACCTGGATCTGGCCCGGCAGCTCAGTGAAAGGAAGGTGGACCGGCGTTATCTGGCCCTGGTGCACGGCACGGTTAAAAACCGCCTGGGGGTGGTGGACGCTCCCATCGGCAGGCATCCCCGGGACAGGCAGCGGATGGCGGTGCCGGCCGCAGGGGGGAAGCCGGCGGTCACCCGCTACCGGGTGCTGGACTGCCGCCACGGCATGACGTACCTGGAACTGCGCCTGGAAACAGGGCGCACTCACCAGATCAGGGTGCACATGGCCTGGCTGGGCCACCCGGTGGTGGGGGACGCGAAATACGGCCCGGAAAATAATCCTTTCGGGCTGGAAGGGCAGTTTTTGCACGCCGGAATGCTGGGTTTTACACATCCCCGCACCGGTGAGAAGCTGGTCTTCGAGGTTTCGCTGCCGCCGGAGCTGCAGAGGATTCTCGACAGATTATCCGTTCCGACCGGAAAATAGCCCATTCTATATTCCTCATTTTTCAATGCTTTTGCCTCTGAAGCACTTCAAGGTACAGTGCCGTTATTCCCGCCGCCATCAGCGGTCCCACCGGAACTCCGTGGAAAAATACAATGCCGAAAATAGATCCGATGACCAGGCTGAAGATGATTTCCGGCTTGACGGCCAGCAGCTTCAGTCCTTCACTGTTCATGTGGGTGGCGATGATCCCTCCAATCACCGCCGCTATTCCCGGCAGTGAGGTCAGGTTGTGGGCCAGGTCTTTTTCAGTAATGGCGCCCTGGGCTATGGGGACCAGTATCGAGAGCAGGAGGAAAAGAAGTCCCACTTCAAGGCCCCGCCTTTCTATTATGGGAAAGATGAAGTGGAGGTTGGAAAACTTCAATATTAGAAGGGCGCAGGCGGCAATGGCGATAAGGTTTGACCTGGCCACAATGCCCACCAGCAGCAAGGCCACCAGTATGGTTACCCCGGCATAGGCAGTCCTCCTGTTATCCTGGATTCTGACCACTGGATTCCAGCCGCCCGCCGGGGCGGCTTTTTATGAGACAATATATTCCGTTGTACTGGCAATTATTACCGGCTATGCCATGAATTGCACTCAAAGTGTTATTCTAAGGGAGTCCGACCGCAGCCCAACCCGCAGGGCCTCCAGGGCCAGCACCTCGTTGGTGGGGATATTGCCGAGGTTAACATTGGGGCCGAACCTGCCGATCAACTCCAGTTGCTGGTCCTTGTTGGGCGCCTCCCACATAATGATTCCGGGGTCATCTATTTCATTCAGCAGTAAATCCAGGTCGTCTTTGATAAAGTTGCCGTGTTTGTCGTACAGCCCCACACCGACGCCGGATTCACGCCCCTCCACAATCACCCGGTAGGCCCCGTTTTTCAGATCCGATTTTATCTGGGCGGCCATTTCCCGCGCCGGAGCCCTGTCTTCCTCATGCTTTTTGCCTACTTCAGTCAGCACCTTGAATCCTGTTTCCACGGCCCTTAGTATAGCCCTTTCTCTCACCTCCGGATACAGATTGATGGTGCCGTCGGAAACTTCGACGCATGTGAACCCGAGATTCCAGGCTCCTTGCAGGTATTCTTCCAGCCGGTCCTGCAGGATGGCCACCTCCAGGAAAGTGCCGCCGGGATAAATCTTTATGTCATGCATCCTGGCCAGTTTGATTTTTTCTGACAGGGCGCTCGTTTTGTAAAGGGCCGATGTTCCGAAGGCCAGCTTGATGATATCGATGTATTCGCCGGCCATATTCAACAGATCCCTGGTTTCCGCCAGTCCCATTCCTTTGTCGATGATCATGGTCAGCCCGTTGCTCCTGGGTTTGACTGTTCTTTTGCCCAGGGGGAACCTGACAATATTCCGCCATGGGGTAATGGAGTTCAGATGGTCCATTTTTGCTCTCCTTTCAGATATTGCGTACAAGCACTCTTAATCAAAGTTCAGCAATTAATGCATGGTTCAGGCTATTCAGCGGGAATTAAAAAGGTTACCCTTTGTTTGCAATTCAAAGGTCATTATAGAATGGGTAATGCTTTATAAGTTATCATATTGGCAATAATAATAATTAATGTTATTTTCGGTTATTTGAGTCAGCAATGGATAACCATGGGGTGATTTATCACCTTGCACCACCGGCGTTGCCATATTTTAATATAA
>JBBIMW010000046.1:0-15650 GCA_037444185.1 Peptococcaceae bacterium
GTCTGCTGACCAATACCTACCCCATACCTATCCCGTTTCAATCCACGCCCCCGCGCGGGGGGCGACAACGGCTGGCCCGCATTTTCGCAAATATGCCGGTGTTTCAATCCACGCCCCCGCGCGGGGGGCGACAGCATTACGTGATTTTACTTGTTTAGCAGGCATTTAATCAACCGTTTCCGCGAATATAAAATTCATGTGATTCTGTTGTTTGGATTTTGAAGCGCTTATGGCGCCAAGTCACTATAGGTAACTGGATTGCGATACAGCAGTTTTTTCATGTGTGCTTATGGTTCGCATTTTACACAATTAGTGTTCCTTCGGGGTCAAAAGATCCTTTTACTCCAACATGCTCAACTCTTTTTTTCCAGTTGCTGCCAAGAAAATAATATCGAAGACTGTCCTGCTCCTTATCAATGATGTTCTCAAGCCTGTTTTTTAACATTGTGAATTGTGCTGGTTCCAAAAGACATTCAAATACGGAATTCTGTACACGCTGTCCATAATTTACGCATTGCTTCGCCACTTGGCGCAACCTTTTCCTTCCCGATTCTGTCGTTGTACTTACATCATAGGTTATCAGAACCATCACGTCGTATGTCTCCCTTTATCTCCATACAAATGGTGGATACCCGTCCAGGTCCCCTCTCAAATGCCTTGCCAGCAGCAATGCCTGGGCGTACGGCAATAGGCCCACGGGTATCTTTTCCTCCAGGAACGGATGTGTTATCTCCTCCCTTTTTCTTTTCTGCCAAGCCTCGATTACTGTTTTCCTGGCAGTTTCCTTCATAACTATTCCACCCGACTCTTTTTTTAAAAACTCATTGCCGGACACCTGCCGTCTGTTAATCAGACTCAATGCCAGTCTGTCCGCAATATAAGGCCTGAATTCCTCCATCAGGTCGAGGGCCAACCCCACTCTTCCGGGCCGGTCACGGTGCAAAAATCCCACATAGGGATCCAGCCCCACTGTCTCCAGGGCGGCGCGGGTCTCGTGCAGAAGGAGGCTGTATATAAAGGACAGCAGTGCGTTCATGTTGTTCAGCGGAGGTCTCCGGCTTCTTTCCCGCATAAAAAAGCAATCGTTCTGATTTACAATTAAATTTCCCAGCACTGAAAAGTATTTTCGCGCCGTTTCCCCCTCGATCGTTCAAACCCGGCCCCCTGCTCAACCTCTGTATGTTCCGCGCCATTATTCTGCTGGCGTCCTCTATATCATTCGTTGCAGACCTGTCTTTATAGTCGCTTACAAAGCGGCGCAACACCGCCCGGCAGTTGGCGATTTTCCCGATGATGAACATTGCCGCCAGTTTTGCCGATTCAACTTCGGAATCTGCCCAACGGTACTGTTTTCTCCGCAACAGCACATTTCCTCTGGGGGATCCGTGCACGGTGGCCATATGCCTGCCGTTGCCGCTTAAAAAAGACACCGAAATTCCCTTTTCAACGCACATCCCAAGCAAGGCGGGACTGGCGCCCATGTAGCCGAAGGTAACTATACCCTCCAGGTAGTGAACCGGCGTTCTGAATGCTTCTTCATCTCCAATTCGCACCACCAGGTTTTCGCCGTCTTTTGCCAAATAGGCCTCGGGATTGGTAACGTACAGAACATTCAGCATTTTTCTCATGCCTTTGTTCTCCCAGTCATTCATTTTTCATTTCAGTCAATATCTTGTCCAGGTATAATTTAGCCTTGTTTTTGCCGCCTTCAAGCTTTGGGACGCAAATGCCAGTCAATGAACAGTTTTTGCAGTGCTTGCCCCTTGTGGCCGACGGGGTTTCGCCCCTGGCCCAGAGTTCGTGCATTCTTCTTGTCAGTGTTTTGACCCTGTCTCTCAGGAACCCGTCAAGTAAAACCCTGTGCCTGTGCTTTGTTTCGCCGTAGTACATGTACCCGCAATCAAGGGTTATATTCAACATTTCCTCCAGGCAAATGGCCTGGGCGCACAACTGCACCTCATCCCTTTCATCGGGCTTAGGCTTTCCCCGCTTGTATTCTATAATGCTGTACCTGACGCCGGAGCCTTCCCCGGGGGTTTTCTGAATTTCGATTACATCGGCCACGCCGAAGAGGCCCAGTGTTCTGGATGCCAGGGGAACCGACCTGGCCGTCTTGATGTCACCGCGGGTCTCATTAAGAAAAGGATCGTCAACCCTTCGGTGCAAAATCCTTCCCTCAGCGGTGCGTACATTTTCTACCCACTGATTTTCAATATGAATAAGCCCCCACTGCCTCTCACAAAAGGCGAAGTGCTGTATTCCCGACAGTGGCAGCAGGTCGTCTTCTGAATAATCAGGCATTAGAAAACACCCCGCTTAGAGGCCGTCAATTATCTCGGGTGTCAAACCGGTTAATGCCTGAAGTTCAATGTCATAATCGGCAATACTCCTTGGTTCAGTCACACCAGATTTTAAAGATATTATTAATGAACGATGAACCTTTGCGGATGAATACTGTCCGTTTTTGCAGTTATGCTTCCACCAATAAACTTTATAGACTTCCATGCTGCCTTCCGGCCTCGCAGATGAGGCGTCATTCTGGAATAGATTCTTCAAAGCCTGTTTGATCGCTTCTGCGTCTTCATCATTGAAACCGGTTTTGCTGGCCAGCTGGGGATTCATACATCCATAAAAAATATATACCCCATGGTCCACCCGGTGTTTCATTCCCATAGTATCAGAAGCCTTTTTTGTTCCATCGCCTTCGCCGCTCACGCTTTTTGTTATTTGAATGCTGGATATGTTTACCGGACTGACGCTGAAAGCAGGATGAATTGAGACGGGACCACGGATTCCAATGGAAACCCCTTTATCGTCCCCCTGTACCTCCCCTCCTTCCACTTCTTTTTTATTTTTCTTGGCGCCGCCTTTATATGCGAAGACCTGTCCGAAAGCCCTGACATCTATCCATTTCTTACAGGCTGCTTCCCGATATTTTTTTTCATCTTTCATATCGATGGATTTCAATTCCCCTTCAGCTCTTTCACGAAGGCTTTTGTAGCTATCCATTTTGTTGTCATCGGACTGGACAAAAATGGAATTACCTGCTTCCATCAAACGATTTCGTATTTTCCTTTTAATGCAGACGTCCGAAAGCTCTCCGTATCCGTCATAATTGACACGGGGCCGGTTTCCGTTTAAGGGATCGCCGTTCGGATTTGCATTCTTCACACTTACAATCACTGCAAAATCAATTTTGTTTTTTAAGGTTTCCACGATAATCCCCCTAGCTTTGATTTTTTTAGTTTATACCATTGAAATTCATGAATACATGATTTTTTACAAGATTCAGCTTAATTTTCATCTTGCTCGTCTTCTTCCTTCTGTTTCCAAAGGGCCTCACGCTGGCAGTGGTAGCCAAGTAAAAATTCTCCGCTGAGCTTTTTATCGTTTATAAAATCATCCGGTACAAATGACGCAATTACTTCAGATATCAAACGTTGCCTTTTTAACGATTTGCCGCCCAGCCTGGCTTTGTACGGTCCTAACGCCAGCTCGATCGTTCTCCAGGTGGAATAGGGGTGATCCGCAAATCGGTGCATAAGTCTGGCGGCAGTTGTTGGACGGTCTTCTCCGGTTTTTTTCAGTGCCCATTGTTCCAGACTCTCTGCCAAGGCCAATAACCTGCCATATAGATAGTCCCTTGTTTTACGGTTTTCATCTAAAGCCAAATCAAATTCCTCCTTCTCATGATATTTTTTGTAAAGCGCACAGGCTATGCTGAGCGTTTTCTTCCACTCCCGGTCTTCCATACCAACCCGGGTGGAAGCCCGCCGGACAGCCGCTTCGACTAGGTCTCTTGGTAGTTTTTGACCGTCGACGATACAAGGGAGAATCCGTTCCACGGTTGTATTGCGGAGTTCATCGTCAACTCTGCTGCCGTATGCCGCCTCCGCCATATCACCAGGAGCAGGCGCGCCGACAAATCTAACATTTACCTTTTTCCTCTTGCCTGTCTGAACATCAATCACCTCTTTTGAACGATAGTCATGAATCCAGTAACATGTTTTATGCCAGTTTTCCAACCTGTTTAAAAAATCCGAACCAGTCAGTTCACGATAGAAAGAAATGGCCATGCGCCCGGGCGTCGCGGAATACAGTCCCATCACCACGATACCGGCTGTATCGCCAAGATTTGTACTGTAACCGGCGATTTTTTTATTCAGTTTAAGCGCCAATTCCTGAGCGGTCGATACGGGGGGTGCCGAATCGCTTTGCATTGCATCGAGCCCCAGCACGGAAAAAGAGTCTGCCAGTGGGTCGGGTATTGCCATCCCTGTAGTGGCCCATGCCACGATTGCCTGATCCCCTCTTTTATAACCCTGCCTGTTTATCAACCAGCGAAGTGTGTTATGAGCTTTTTGGGTTACTTCAAAACCTACTCCGCAAGCCTGTTCTGCTGTTGAAAAACGGCCGCGAAAGGTAAACCCGCTAGTATCATCAGAAGAAATAAGTTTAGCTCTGTCGCCGTCATTTCTTATTTTTGCCGGGTGTTGATCGGCCGCCGGGAATTCTGCACCGGTAACGTAACAGAGCGTATTATTTACTTTAATTGAAGAATAGTATTTCATCCAGCTTTCAAACAGGCTTGAATCGGTCCAGACATCGGCTTGAGGATCATTGGGGATTTCGACAATCCAGCGGACAAAAGCATCCATCTGTCCGGAATTCGCAGACACCTTAAAAATATTAGGAATATCTTCTCCGACTTTTTTGTCCCATTTTTCCAAAAGCATTCCATCAGTTCCAGTGAACAATATCTGAGTATCAATAAGATCTTTTATCACGTTCCCTTTTTCGATATATTTTAAAACCGCTTCCACTTTTGGATGTGAATGTTTTGATTCACACCATTTTTTTAGTCCATCTCGATAAGAGTCAAAATAGCAAGATTTATCTCCCCCATGTTTTTTGTAATCTGCTGCCACATACTGCAACTTGTCACATAATGGGTGAGGGGCTTCACCACTTGTCCTTCCTCCTGAACTTTCCGTGCAAGGAATAATAGTTCTGGCTTCATTCCTAGGGATCACTCTCGCCCGTCTAAAATTGCCGTCCCCATCGATGACGATTTCTATTTGCGCCTTTTGGGTGGTATGGCAAATCGGCAGGAGGGGCATTTCGTTGTTATTAGAACTGATCCCGATCGTTGATTGACAGTTTTCATAGGTTTCATAAAGCTTCTGTATCCAGCTCACCGGGCAACCACCTCCCCGCAATATCCTTCCAAAAGTTCTTCCTCATCCAGCCCAATCGACGCAGGTTTGTTTGCCGACATCGGTTTAATAAACTTTCGGATAGTGCAATCTTCAGGGCGGGTAAATTCCACAATGCCGTTGACCATCTTTGGCTGCCAGAACCTTGCATGAAGTTCATTTTTCCCCAATTCATCCGGATAATCAAAGCCATGGAACATCAAACCAAAAGTCAGCTCTCCGTATAGGTCGTAAAATCCCTGACCTTCACCAAAGCTGCAAGGTTCTACGTAGCCTTGGCATTCACGGGATCCCAGAAAAATATCCCTTCTGCCGCCCCTTTCAATCATCCGTCTGGCGGCAAAATAATGTTTATTCTCATTCCGGTCATTTGCCATGTCTTCCCGGTTCAGGTTCCACTCGAAATGTGCCTGCACCTGGTATTCCACATCAGAAAGATAGGTATAAATCGATAGTGAATTACCGCCGCCGTATTTGATTGGTTTTGCGCTCCTTGTTTGCGTCCTTATCGATTTCATCACCCGCACCTTGTCGATAACCCATAGAATGGTTGGCTTCCAGTAAGCAGATTCCACCATTCCTTTTAAGGCCTGATAGGTTGGAATCTGGTAAGAGCATTTTTCTCCGCCGATTTTGGTCAGCGGGTCGGTAAACAGGGCATATTTACCGTAAACCTTGAATTCCACCTTGTTTTCCATGTTACGCCTCCTCAATAATTAGAATTTCCATTTCATTAACTGGAGATTCACTGATGCCGTATGTATCGCTATAATAATGCCTGTCCAGATAGAGAATGCCTGTGCCTTTTTGTACTTCACGAATGATTTGTTCATTTGACAATTTCTCAAGCATATAAGGAAATACGTTGACAGAATATCTTTGCGCTTCTTTCATTAACTTATATTGTTTCTCCAAATTACCTGAGGCGCAAAGTTCATCGATGATTCGTTGGCCTACTGTCCCATAAGGAACAATGATGCCTCGGGTAGGCGAATCAATTGCCCGGAAGGCCTTCGAGGCCGTCATGAATGATTGCCGTAAAGGTACTCTGGGAAAAAAAGCATTAATTCTCTGATATTCATTTACAGATATTGAGTTTATCGATAACAGGTCAAACAGATTGCCTGACCTGCCAACCACCGAATTGCTGCCTACTTTGTAACACATCTCCTCCTTCCGGTCATAAAAATAATAATTATAGTAACGTTCCATGGCTTTCAGGCCGAGAATGTCCTCATCAAACTGTTTCGAATCTTCCCTGAATTCATCAAGCACACGCTCAGCCATATCTCTGCCGATTTTTATATCCTCCAGTTTATCTAGATTCTCATCTCTCGGATTGACAATGAAAACCCTTCCCATTTTTGGCCTCACACCGTTACGGTTGCAGCGCCCTGCCGCCTGGGCTATGGAGTCAAGCCCCGCCAGATAACGGATGACACTGCCAAAATCAATGTCAATCCCCGCCTCGATCAACTGGGTACTAACGCATATGACCGGCTTTTTATCCGGCAGGCACATTTTAATATTGTCTAAGACATTCATGCGGTGCGCCGGGCACATGTTCGTGCTGAGGTGAAATACATCGGCTTTTGGGTGATCCCGAAGTTTTTTAAAGAGATTGACAGCGGCTTTTTTTGTGTTTACCACGATTAATACGCTACTTGTCTCACGTAATTCTTGTTCTGCAAGCTCGGCTACTTCGTGCTCGTTCCAGCCTCCAACCTTTCGCTGGTCATAAACCTCCACCCGTTTCAATTCTTTGAATAATTTTTGTGCATCCGGCATCATTTGTTGTCCCGGCGTGATCTGCAATGCTCTTTGTTCCGGGTCAACCTTATCCAGCAAAGGCTGGGTAGCTGTGCAAAGAACCACGGTTGAGCCGCAGCCCTGGATTATGAAACGGATTGCAACATTGAAGAGATGTACACACCTGACTGGAAGGGTTTGTATTTCATCAAATATTATCACCGCATTAGCTAGTTGATGCATTCTCCTGGGGTTTCTGGTTCCATAACCGAATAAGGCCTCCAGAAACTGAACCATGGTTGTAAAAACCACCGGCGCATCCCAATTTTCAGATAATAGCTTTTGCCTAGTGCTTTCTTCCTCCGGAGTCAAATTGGAATGATGCTCCAGTACAATGTTGTTCAAAGAAGCTCCCTTGTTTGCTTGTTCTTCAAGAACCTCTCTGGCTTTCTCTGCATTTTGGTCTATAATCGAGGTGTATGGGATAATATAAATAATTCTGTCCATATTATGTTTGTTTGCATGATTCAAAGCAAACCTCAAGCTGGAAAGTGTTTTGCCTCCTCCTGTCGGCACGGTCAATTGATAAAGACCCTTTGGCCTGCTTGAAAAATTTAGGCAGTAATTAGAAATCTCCTTGCGCAAAGCATCAACCTTGGTTCTATTTCCGAGCTTACTTAAATATATTTCCAGCCTTTTTATTAAAACTGGCCAGGTCTCATAATTCCCATGCTTTCTTTGTTTTGCTTTCTCCGGAAATTCAAAATTTGCAGTGTTAAGCCTGTCCGCATCAATTAGGCAACTAAAAAGAAATCTAGTCAATAATCCAACTTTAAACATGAATGTTTCCTTTGAATCAATTTTTTCCTGTAATAATTTAAGTTTTTTGTTAAAATGACTGATAAATTTTCCATCGGATAATAACTCTTCGGTTTTTTGTTTGATGCTTGTATCTAAGTTTGATATAGATTCTTCTGTCCGTGTTTTTTCTTCAGGTTTGTTAATCCTCCTGGAAAAATTATTATCACCGTCAGGTGTTAAACAATCTATTAATCCGGAGTGGTGTGAAGCAATTATTAAAGACAGTATCTGTGAAGCCAGCAAACTCTCAGTGTCTTTAGTAGAAAAATACCTGTGTATAAATTGGGCACCGGAACTGGAATGATCTATTTTGCCTTTTTTTCCTTTTGCATCTACATAATCGTCCTCATCCGGGTCAATAAGGCCGGTTGCCGATTGGATATAATGGTCAAATTCCATGCTTGCTTTGCCAAGGTCATGCAACAAACCAATTAATTCCCCATGCTTTTCCAGATCAATTTTTGAAGCAAATCGCCCCGCCAAAGAAGAAGTCTCTTTTAAGTGTTGCCACAAATCCTGAATTTCACCGTCTCTTTCACGGCGGCGCGCTATAAACTCTTTTTTTATTTTTGAATATGCATCCGTTTGTCCGTTTTTCATTATGATTGCCTCCGTAAAATACACGCAAAATTAAAAATAATTAAGCCTTCGATAGAGCCATTGATGAAGAGCCATTATGGCGGGTATCCAGCCGGACACCCCATCATCATAAATAACCAGGAACAGACCACAAATGCAATATGGCCTCCAATGGCAGCGCAGCTAAAATAAACCAATTTCATGTAAATATTTGTTCTTTTATTATAGAATCCTCCATACTGCGAAAAAAAATATAAATGTGTTCCGGCGCAGTTATTTTGAGCCGCCTTTGTTCCTTTTCAGCGCCGGCCCCGGGACGCTTTGGCTTATCCTGTCCCGTGACTTGAGTACCGATGGCCTGACATTGCCCACCGGGACAGGGGTGCGCACCAATACATTTTTCAGGGCGGTCCAGTTAAAGGGAATGAGGGGCCAGAGGTAGGGCACCCCGAAGGACTTGGTGAAGGCCAGGTACGTCAGGAAGGCCAGTGTCCCAATGAACAATCCCGGCAGCCCGAGGGCGGCCACCATGACCAGCAGGAAAAGTCTGACCAGCCTGTTGGAGAGGCTCAGCTCGTAACTGGGGGTGAGGAATGTGCCGATCATGGCTATGGCTACGTACATTACCACTTCGGCGGAAAAAAGTCCCACCTCCACCGCGATCTGTCCCAGCAGCAGGGCGGCGATAATGCTTATGCCGGCGGCCAGGGCCGAAGGTGTGTGTATTGTGGACAGGCGCACCATGTCCACGGAAATTTCCGCCATTATGAACTGAAAAAAAAGCGGCACTTTTCCAGGCTTTTCCGGGCCGATGAAACGCAGTTCCGGGGGCAAAAGGCCGGGGTTTGTGGCGGCCAGCAGCCAAAGGGGCAGCAGGAAGAGAGATACGGCTATGCCGAAATATCTGACCAAACGGATATATACTCCCGTGGCAGGGCTCTGCCGGTATTCCTCGGCGTGCTGCAGGTGGTGCCAGAAGGTGGATGGGGTAATCATGGCGCTGGGGGATGTGTCCACCAGCACCAGGGCGTGCCCTTCCAAGAGGTGGACGGCCGCCACGTCGGGGCGTTCGGTGTATCTCACCCTTGGGAACAGGTTCCAGTATGAACCGGGAGAGATCAATTCTTCCACAGCCTTTTCCGCCATGGGCAGACCGTCTATTTTTATTCTCCCGACGTTTTTTTTCACATTTTCCACCAGTTGAGGGTTGGCCACGTCCTTTATGTAGCAGATAACCACGTCGGTTTTGGATCTGTCCCCGGCCTGCATCACTTCCATGCGCAGACGGGGGTCCCTGATCCTTCTCCGGATCAGGGCGGTGTTGAAAACCAGGGTTTCCACAAATCCGTCCCGGGATCCCCGCACCACCTTTTCCAGATCCGGCTCCTCCGGCTGGCGGGCGGGATATGTGCGGGCATCTATGACGATGGCCGTGTCCTCGCCGTCTATGAGCAGCGCCTGGGGACCCATGAGCACCTTGGCTACCACGTCCTCCAGGGTGCTTACCTTTTCCACCTCTGTGTAGGGCAAGCGCTGCTTTATTATTTTGTCGAATGTGCCCAGGGCCACCTTCCCTGGACTGGTGTCCAGGAGTTCCTGGAGTATCAGGGTGACGATCTGGTCATTGGTCAGGCCGTCGATAAAAAGAAGGGCCACTTTAACCCTGCCCACAGTCATCTCCCGGAGGATAATATCGAAGTTTTCTTTAATGGACATCCTCTGTTCCAAAAAAGACAGGTTTTCCTCGAGATCCCTGCTGATGGCGGTAATCCGCCTGTCGTCAGTCGCCTCTGCCATTTGCGCTACTCCTGTGCAGTATTTCCCTCAATGCTTTGGTGGTGAGGGGCGCCCCCCGGTCCGGGTCGTCGGCCCCGTCCATTTTCCCAATGTCCCCGATGCCGATTATGACCGGTATGTTCAGTCTGCTCAGCACTTCCACCGTATCGCCGGTCAGAAAAGAGGTTTCTTTACCCGTCACCCGGCCGTCCTTGTCCACCGCCCGGCCGGTTAATTCGCCGGCGCTGGTCACCGAGCAGTCAACCGCCACAGAGCCGGCGGATTCCGTGTTGGAGGCGACAGCCAGCACCCCCAGCACCTCCAGGCCGGGGTGTGCGGCCAGGTATTCTAAAGCCCTTTCTCCGCTTCCCTGGCCCAAAAATCCTCTATCGTCCAGCATTACCACCACCGGGTCGTGGGGAGTGCTGTTGATCATCCGCGCCAGTTGATCTCCGGTCAGGCGGGTGGGGTTGCCCGCCGAACAGGAGATGCACCTGGCCCCTATGTTGCGGGACGCCGCCTCCAGCGCCCTTTTTGCCGCCGGATCCCCGTCGGTGACCAGGATCACCTTTTTCTTGCGGCGAACCTCTGGCGGTCGCCCGGTTCTACTGGTGGAATTAATATCCATCACCTTCCGGTGGTTATTCTTCCACACCACGCCCGCTTTATGCGCATGGAGTCACGTTGGGGCGTGGGCGCCGGAATCGGATGGTGATTTGCTCGCCCCCCCCCGCCGGCCGGTGCGAGGCATAAAATACGACCGGTCTGTTCTCTGCCGGAACCTCAGGCTCTGTGGGCGATTTTAAGGTTGGCTCTGTATCCCACCACTTTTCCGTTTTCCACATTGGCAGTGAAATTGACCACTTCCACCCCCACGATTTCGTTTAATGATTTGGAGGCCTCGCTGACGGCGGACTGAACGGCGTCTTTCCACCCGGCGGAAGATTCTCCAACCATTTCACTAACCTTGATGTGCATATTTCCATCTCCTTTATGATTGATAAATAATGTGGACATCCGTCCTGCAACCACCATTTATTATCCCCCCGCCCCGCCGGAAAATACACTATGAAAATTTGAGCCCAAAGCCGTATAACGCCTTGACAAAGCAACATGTAAATATTAGACTATGACAGCAAATGTAACTATCCGGCCGGGGGTGATGATTATTAAAGTGGACTTTTCCAGTATTATGCTGCTGCTGTTTTTGGTGCTGGCGTTCATGCCCATGGTCAGGCAGCAGAGACTGCAGGCGCAGAGATTTCAAGCCTTCCGACAGCTTGAGAAAAAAAGGGGGTCCAGGGTGATTGCCCTTATTCACAGGCAGGAGCTGATCTCATTTTTCGGCATACCGCTGACCAGTTATATCACAGTGGACGACTCCGAACAGGTTTTAAGGGCCGTAAGGCTCACTCCCAGGGATATGCCCATTGACCTGGTGCTGCATACGCCCGGAGGGCTGGTGTTGGCGTCGGAGCAGATCGCCCACGCCCTTCGCCACCACCCGGCCCGGGTGACGGTCTTTGTGCCCCACTACGCCATGTCCGGCGGCACAATGATTGCCCTGGCGGCCGACGAGATTATAATGGATCCCAACGCAGTGCTGGGGCCCGTCGACCCCCAGATCGGCAAGTACCCGGCGGTTTCACTGATCAAGGTGGTTAAGGAAAAGAACATCAACGATGTGGACGATGAAACGCTGATCCTGGCGGATGTGGCCCAAAAGGCCATGGCCCAGGTAAAAGCCAGGATCCACGATATTTTGAGAGGCCGCCTGGATGATGAGAAGGCCGGGGTGCTCGCCGAAATGCTGACGGAAGGGCGGTGGACCCACGATCATCCCATAGGATGCCGTGAGCTGACGGACCTGGGTCTTCCGGTCTGCGGGGACATGCCCGCCGAAATATACGAACTGATGGATCTGTTTCCTCAGCCCATGCGGCGCCAGCCCACCGTAAACTACATCCCTCTGCCGTACGGGAAGGAGAAAAAGACATAATCCTCTTTTTCGATATTTTCCCGGTGTCCGGCGGTGAATTCATATGCTATTTCAGAAAGATGGACGAATTCAATGCCCATTTCCTCCATCCCGGGAATCATCTCCTCAAGGGCCCGGGCTGTAATCCTGCCGCCGCGCCCCACGTGCCCGATACCCACCGCCCGGCCCTTCTTAAGGGCTTCCCGGCCCAGTTTGAGTAGTTGTTTTCTGGTGAAATCCGGACTTTTCAAATCGTCCAAAAAAATGTCCCTACTGATGCATGTGATTCCCAGTTCTTGGCACAGACTGGGAATCAGGGTTTTTTCCGTGGTTCTGCTGTCCAGCACGAAAAAGTTTTTTTCCTGCGCCACCTGTAAAATGAGCCTCATTGCCCTTTCATCGGCGGTGACGGCCGAACCCATGTGGTTGTTGAAGCCCACGGCGTGGGGCACTGACTCGAAGTCCATGCTGACCATTTTTTTTATTTCCCGGTCCGGCATACCGGTGGTGATGGATCCCGGTCCCAGCCATTTTTTCTTTCCCCTCACCGGTTCCAGCGGCAGGTGGACAATTATCTGGTGCCCTTTCCCGGCGGCTTCTTCGGCGTGCTTGACGGTGTTCTCCAAATTGGGCATAACTGCGCAGGTTATGGGTATCCCCAGGGAAAGCATTTCACTGACGCCCTCGGAGTTGTACTGTCCAAAATCGTCAATCACTATAGCCACCCTGGCTTTTCCCGGCACCGTCCTCTTTCCCCCCGGCATATGGTCCGACAGTATTGATTCTCCTTTGGACGGTGTGACAAGCATGGAATCAGCCGCCGCTGAGACGGAAACTGGCTGGTCCGCCGGCGCTGTGAACAACATCGCTATAAAAAGACACCATGCCATCATAAACCGACATCACCTCCGGGCTCCGCCGCCCGGCAGGGCGACTTTTTTATTATTTGTTTTAACATTGCGAAATAATACATATAAATATCTGTGCCGGAGGTCTGTCCATTGCATGAAACCATGGATGCGAATATTTTTTCAAGACTGGGGTCTGTCATTTTATTGGCGGTGGCGCTGGTTCTTTTCCCGGTTCCCGTGTTGTACGGAAACCCGGGGCTCCTTGGCGGCAGGGTAGTGGTGGTGGACCCCGGACATGGTGGCTATGACCCCGGCGCGGTGAGGGGGGGCGTATATGAGAAGGACATCAACCTCCGGGTGGCGCTGAAAATTAAAAAATCCCTCGAAGACAAAGGCGCCGCAGTGGTGCTGACCCGGAAGGGGGACTACAATCTGGCGGTGCCCGGACTGCACAAAAGGGAAGCGCATCGGTATGACCTGAATAAAAGGATCGGGCTGGCCGATGGCGCCGATGCGTCCGTATTTGTCAGCATTCATGTCAACTGCATATACAACCGGGATTACGGGGGCGCGGAGGTATTTTACAGCCCCCGGTCCGAAGGCGGCAAAAAACTGGCGGAATGCATACAGGAGGAATTGAGGACCATACCGGGAATGCGGAAAAGAGCGGCCAAGACCAACCGCTGTTATGTGCTGGCCAATGCCAGGGTGCCGGCGGTGCTGGTGGAAATGGGGTACCTCAGCAACCAGGGTGAGAGGAAAAACCTTTTAGACGATGAATATCAGACATTGCTGGCTGAAAAAATCTGCGCCGGCATATACAAGTACTTTGCCGGCGTCTCGGAAGGGATCCCGGGGTCAGCCCTCTCCGGTGCCATCCCCCCGGTTTTCAACGGTGTCCTCCTCCGGCCGGCTTAACAGTTCCCTTATTTTTTTCAGGGCCTGCCTTTCCAGGCGGGATATTTGCACCTGGGAAAGTCCCAGGCGGCAGGCTATGTCCGCCTGGGTCCTGTCTTCAAAGAATCTCCAGGTTAGAATCTTTCTATCCCTTTCGGGCAAAAACTGCAGAATTTCCTTGACCGCCAGACTGTCGAGCCAGGGCGCCTCGCCCAAGGCCTCATCTTTTAGCTGATCCAGCAGGTATATGGGGTCGCCGTCATCCTGGTGCAGTGTCTCGTAAATGGAGGCGGGTGTTTGAGCGGCCTCCATGGCGGCCACCACCTCCTCCCGCCGGATGCCCATTTCCTCGGCCACTTCCCCCACTGTTGGCTCCCGGCCGATTTTTCCGGTCAGCCTTTCCCTGGCCTGCTGCACCTTAAAGGCCAGTTCCTTCATGGACCGGCTCACTTTCACCGGGTTGTCGTCCCTGAGGAATCTCCTTATTTCGCCCACGATCATGGGTACCGCATAGGTGGAAAACCTTACGTCGTAGTTAAGGTCGAATTTGTCAATGGCTTTGATCAGCCCTATGCACCCTATTTGGAAGAGATCCTCCAGTTCGTGCCCGCGGTTTTGGAATCTCTTGACCAGGTTGAACACCAGCTTGAGATTGCAGTTTACCAGGCGGTCCCTGGCGTAACGGTCACCCCCCTGGGCCATTGTGATCAGCTGGCGCATTTCTTCATCCTTCAGCAGGGGGAATCTGGGGAGGTTCATTTCAATCAGCCTGGAGCTCATTTATCAACACACCTCAGTGACTGGCCGGCGGTGTGGATTTTTTGCCGCAGTTCCTGGTCATGGTGACCCTTGTCCCGGCGCCGGGACTGGATTCCACCCGCAGGGTGTCTGAGAAGGACTGCATAAAAGAAAACCCGAGGCCCATGCGCTCAGGGTCCGTAGATGACGTCGGCTGAAGCGCCTTCTCTATATTCTCTATGCCCCTGCCCCGGTCCTCCACCACTATTATCAGATTATCCTTGCGTATTTCGGCGAATAAACATATGGTCCCGCCGGAATTGTTGGCATAGCCGTGCACAATGGCGTTGGTGACGGCCTCGGAGACGGCCACCTTTATTTCCTCCAGATCGTTCAGGGTAAAGTCCAGCTGGGCGGCAAAGGCGGCGGCGGCTACCCTGGCAAAGGACACGTTGGAAGGCAGGCTTGGGAACTCTATTTTTACTATGTTATGCTTTTCCAATTCAATTCCCCCTATACAGCCCGGATCAGCGCCTCCGCCTCGTTGGCGAATTCCGGTATAATGCGTAAAAGTCCCGACATTTCAATTATTTTCCTTACATTGGGCGGTGCCCCCACGATGAACATTTCCCCGCCGCCCTTGGATACCCTCCTGTATCGGCCCAGCAGCACTCCCAGCCCGGAGCTGTCGATGTAATTGACCCCGCCCATGTTGACCACAATGTGCCTTATTTCATCATTGCCGTTCAGTTCTTTGTCCAGTGCGCTTCTCAGGGAATCCGCCACGGCCAGGTCTATTTCGCCCCGGATCCTGGCCAGCAGTGTTGCGCCCTTCACTTCCAACTGCAGTTCCAATACAGATTCACTCCCCTGTACCGCCTCCGGCGGAATTTGCCCCTGCTAAATTTTACCATACTTTTTTTTCAAAGGCAATTTAATGCTACCCCGGAACACAAGAAAAGCGATTTCATCGCCTAATAGCTAAAAAAGGTATCGCTTTTCTTG
>JBBIMW010000047.1:0-14966 GCA_037444185.1 Peptococcaceae bacterium
CCGATGGTCCCGATGTTTACGTGCGGCTTCGTACGCTCAAATCTCGCCTTGGCCATTTTTAATGCTTCCTCCTTAATTGTGGTAATAAACAGCGGCGGCAACTCAGTTTTCCATCAGCCGGCCGGCCTCCGGTGTCTTGCACCTTTAATCCGGCTTCATCACTATCCGCACCTGCGGGTGATTATACTTTCGGCGATATTCTGGGGCACCTCGGCGTAATGGCTGAACTGCATGGTGAAAGTACCCCTTCCCTGGGTGACGGAGCGGAGGTCGGTGGCATACCCGAACATCTCGGACAGCGGCACGTTGGCATGAATCACCTGGGTGTTCCCCCTGGGCTCCATCTCCTCTATCCTTCCCCGGCGGGAGTTCAGGTCGCCGATGGCATCGCCCGTGTGTTCGTCCATAACCACCACTTCCAGCTTCATCACCGGCTCCATAAGCACCGGCTGGGCTTTTCCGGCCGCATTTTTAAAGGCTATGGAGCCCGCTATCTTGAAGGCCATTTCCGATGAATCCACCTCGTGATAGGACCCGTCCAGCAAGCTTACTCCAATGTCGATCATGGGGAATCCGGCCAGCACACCGTTTTCCATAGCCTCCCTGACGCCATTGTTCACCGCCGGAATAAATTCTTTGGGAACAACGCCGCCGACAATCTTGTTGATGAATTCGAAACCCGAGCCTGGCTCCCTGGGTTCTATTTCCAGCACCACATGCCCGTACTGCCCACGTCCACCAGACTGCCTGATAAACCTTCCTTCCGCCCTGGCCCTTCCTTTGATGGTTTCCTTGTAGGCCACCTGGGGTTTTCCCACGTTGGCTTCAACCTTAAACTCCCTGAGCAGCCGGTCAATGATTATCTCCAGATGCAGTTCACCCATGCCGGAAATAATGGTCTGGCCGGTTTCCGGGTCGGTGCGCATCTTGAAGGTTGGATCCTCTTCCGCCAGCTTTAACAGCGCCATTCCCATCTTATCCTGGTCCGCCTTGGTTTTCGGCTCAATGGCCACATCAATCACAGGATTGGGAAAGTCCATGGACTCAAGCACTATCAAATGCTTGTCGTCACACAGTGTATCCCCGGTGGAAGTGTCTTTCAAACCCACAGCCGCCACAATATCCCCGGTGAAAACCCCGGTTATTTCTTCCCGGTGGTTGGCGTGCATGCGCAATATCCGCCCCACCCGCTCACGCTTGTTTTTGGTCGAATTAAAAATGTAGGACCCTGATCCCAGCCTGCCTGAGTATACTCTGAAAAAAGTCAGCTTCCCTACGTAAGGGTCGGTCATTATCTTAAAAGCAAGGGCGGAAAAGGGCTGATCGTCCCCGGCCATGCGCCGGTCCTCATTACCGGTTTCGGGGTTCAGGCCGCGTATGGCCGGAACATCGGTGGGCGCCGGCAGATAATCCACTATGGCGTCCAAAAGAGGCTGCACTCCCTTATTTTTAAAGGATGAACCGCAAAGCACCGGAATCATTTTTACCGCCAGGGCGGCTTTACGGACCCCCTTGACGATTTCATCAGGCGAGAGGTCCTCGCCATCCAAATATTTCATCATCAGGTCCTCATCAAATTCAGCCACTGCTTCAATAAGCTTATCCCTGTACATGGCGGCTGTTTCCAGCATGTCAGCGGGTATATCCACCTCCTCGCTTACCGCGCCCATTTCGTCGATGTAAATGATGGCCCTGTTCCTGACTAAATCTATTATACCCTTAAAATTCTCTTCGTTGCCCAGGGGCAACTGCAGTGCCACCGGATTGGCGCCCAACCGTTCCCTGATCATCTTCAATCCCTTATAAAAATCCGCGCCCACCCGGTCCATTTTATTGATATATGCTATACGCGGAACCTGGTACTTGTCTGCCTGCCGCCAGACCGTTTCGGACTGGGGCTCAACCCCCCCGACTGAACAAAAGACGGCAACAGCCCCGTCAAGCACTCTCAGAGAACGCTCCACTTCCATTGTAAAGTCCACGTGCCCGGGCGTATCGATAATGTTGATACAATAATCCCGCCAGTGACAGGTGGTGGCGGCGGAGGTTATGGTGATTCCCCGCTCCTGTTCCTGCACCATCCAGTCCATGGTGGCGGCGCCATCATGAACCTCCCCCATCCTATGGACCCTGCCTGTATAGTACAGTATGCGTTCGGTGGTGGTGGTCTTGCCGGCGTCTATGTGAGCCATGATACCGATATTGCGTGTCATCTCCAGCGGAAACTGCCGCGCCATCAAGACCCCCCCTACCACCTGTAATGCGCAAATGCCTTGTTGGCTTCCGCCATTTTGTGCGTGTCTTCCCTCTTCTTTACGGCGGCCCCGGTGTTGTTGGCCGCATCCAGAATCTCGGCCGCCAGTTTGTCTTCCATGGATTTGCCGGACCTGGCCCTGGCGTATTTGGTAAGCCAGCGGATTCCCAGGGTCTGCCTCCGCTCATGCCTGACCTCCACCGGTACCTGATAGTTGGCGCCACCCACCCGCCGGGCCTTGACCTCCAGCACGGGCATAACATTTTTCAGCGCCTGGTCAAATATCTCCAGCGGATTTTTGCCGGCTTTTCCCTTTATCGCTTCAAAGGCGTCGTATACAATTCTCTCGGCCACTCCCTTTTTGCCGTCCAGCATTATCTGGTTGATCAGCTTTGTCACAACTCTGTTGCTATACACCGGATCCGGAATCAATTCCAGTTTTTTAACATTTCCCCTTCTGGGCACACATTTCCCCCCTTTACCGCAGGTTATGTGAATTGCAAAAAATTATTTCTTGGGCCTCTTGGAACCGTACTTGGACCGTCCGCGTTTCCTGTTCTGCACTCCCGCCGAATCCAATGTCCCCCGCACAATATGATACCTTACGCCGGGTAGATCCTTGACCCTGCCCCCGCGCACCAGCACCACCGAGTGCTCCTGCAGATTGTGACCTATTCCGGGAATATAGGAAGTAACTTCAATACCATGAACCAACCGCACCCGGGCGACTTTGCGCAGGGCCGAATTCGGCTTCTTGGGGGTGGTGGTGTACACCCTGGTGCACACACCTCTTTTTTGAGGGCACTCCTTCAGCGCCGGAGCCGACGACTTGTGGGTGATTTCTTCTCTTCCCTTGCGGATCAGCTGGTTTATAGTTGGCACCCGCATTCACCTCCTTGTATGCTCAGCTGTTTACCGCCGCCGGTCAGGACTTGACAGCCGGTGCGGCCTGCAAGGACACTCTCGCAGGCTTGCCGGCAACCGCTGACCGCCGGGGGCGGACTATTCTTCGATAATGGCCGAGGCGGCGCAACCCACCTCGATGCCGCAGACTTTTCCCAGCATATGCATGTTCTCCGCATAAATCACAGGCACAGACTTACCCGCGCAGGCCTGTATAATTGGATCCATCACATGCCGGTCGGCATTCCTGGCCACGTACACCACCTTGGCCTGGTTGCGTTCGACAGCCTTCAACGTCTGTTTGGACCCGACAACCTTCTTCCGGGCCTTGGACAGCCGCTCCAAGGGCATGGCGGCATACCTCCCAAAACCAGACACTTTTTTATAATATCACCTGGAATAACCATTGTCAATGAATTCTTGTGTTCCATACCCGCCGTCATCAAAAATGTCGTCTATAATCCTGCCCGGCCCATTGTCCCCCATTATCTCGATATTTCTGTACCGGCTCATCCCTGTGCCGGCGGGAACCAGCTTCCCGATGATGACGTTCTCTTTGAGCCCCAGCAGCGGATCCAGTTTCCCCTTTATGGCGGCCTCGGTCAGGACCCTGGTGGTTTCCTGGAAAGAAGCGGCAGACAGAAAAGAATCCGTGGCCAGAGAAGCCTTGGTGATACCAAGCAGCACCGGCTTGCCCACCGCCGGCTCCCCGCCCTTGGTCAAAGCCCTTTCGTTTTCTTTCTCCAGCTCAAACACGTCAATCAGCCCGCCTGGCAGCAAATCAGTGTCCCCCTGTTCCTCCACCTTGACCTTGCGGAGCATCTGCCGGATCATTACCTCAATGTGCTTGTCATTGATGTCGACTCCTTGGAGCCTGTATACCCTCTGCACCTCCTGCAGCAAATATACCTGGACGCCTTGCAATCCCTTGATTTTCAGCAAGTCGTGAGGATTGACCGATCCCTCGGTCAGCTCATCTCCGGCTTCCACCCGGTCGCCGTCGGCCACCCTCAGTCTGGCCCCGTACGGCACCTGGTACACCCCTCTCTCACCGTCATTACTGATAGTCTCTATTTCGCGGCGCCCCTTGACCTCCCTTATTTCCACCACGCCGTCAAATTCGGCGATAATGGCCTGGCCCTTCGGCCTGCGGGCTTCAAAAAGCTCCTCCACCCTGGGCAGACCCTGGGTGATGTCATCACCGGCAACGCCCCCGGTGTGGAAGGTGCGCATGGTGAGCTGGGTGCCCGGCTCTCCTATGGACTGGGCGGCTATAATGCCGACGGCCTCCCCGATGTCCACCATATGCCCGGTGGCGAGGTTTTTACCGTAACAGTTTATGCACACTCCGTAGCGGGTTTTGCATGTCAGCACCGACCTGATCCTCATTTTCCTTATTCCGGCCTTTACAATCCTGCCCGCCTGCCGGTTGCTGATCACATCACCCCTGCTGACAAGAACCTCTCCGGAATCCGGGTCTGCTACGTCCTCCATGGCCATCCGGCCGATGATCCTGTCTTCCAGCTTTTCGATGACCTCGGATCCGTCCTTGATTTCAGCCACCTCTATGCCTTCCTCGGTCCCACAGTCAACCTCCCGGACTATGACATCCTGGGCCACATCCACCAGTCTCCGGGTAAGGTAGCCGGAGTCCGCCGTTCTGAGGGCGGTGTCGGCAAGTCCCTTCCGGGCGCCGTGGGTCGATATAAAGTACTCCAGAACGGTTAGGCCTTCACGGAAATTGGCCTTGATGGGCAGGTCGATGATACGGCCCGAAGGGTCCGCCATCAGCCCGCGCATTCCAGCCAGCTGGCGGATTTGCTGAATGTTTCCCCGGGCTCCCGAGGTGGCCATCATATATACCGGGTTAAACCGGTCCAGGGTGTCCATAAGGGTTTTGGTCACCAATTCCGTGGCATCGTTCCACAGCCCGATTATCTTCCGGTAGCGCTCGTCCTCGGTAATCAATCCCCGGCGGTACTGAATCTCAACCTTCTCCACCTCCTGGTCGGTCTGGGTTATGATTTCCCTCTTTTTGTCCGGAATGATAAGGTCGGAAATGCCTATGGTGACGCCGGCCCTGGTGGCATAATGAAACCCCAGTTTTTTTATGCCGTCCAGCAGCGTGCCGGTGGCGGCAAAACCCAGCTCGCGGTAGCATTCATCCACAATCCGGCTAAGTTCCTTTTTGTCGGCCACCCTGTTGATGAAGCCCAAATCCTTGGGAATGACCCCGTTGAAAATCAGCCTTCCGACAGTGGTCTCAATCTTTTCTCCGCCAACAAGCACTTTGATGCGGGCATGCAGACTGATAAACCCATTTTCATAAGCCAGCACGGCCTCGTTGGTATTGGCGAAGGATTTGCCTTCGCCCAGCGCCCCCTGTTTCTCCATGGTCAGGTAATAACACCCCAGCACCATGTCCTGGGTGGGAATGGCCACCGGCCTGCCGTCCTTCGGGTTCAATATATTGTGGGCGGACATCATCAAAAGTCTGGCCTCGGCCTGGGCCTCGGCGGACAGTGGCACGTGGGTGGCCATCTGGTCCCCGTCGAAGTCGGCGTTGTATGCGGTACATACCATGGGGTGGATCTGAATGGCCCGTCCCTCCACCAGCACCGGCTCAAAAGCCTGGATGCCCAACCTGTGCAGGGTGGGGGCCCTGTTCAGCAGCACCGGGTGCTCGCTGATCACTTCCTCCAGCACATCCCAGACTTCAGCCCTTACCCTCTCCACCATTCTCTTGGCGCTTTTTATATTGTGGGCGTACCCGTCGTTCACCAACCGCTTCATCACAAAGGGCTTGAAAAGCTCAAGGGCCATTTCCTTGGGCAGGCCACACTGGTGCAAGCGAAGGGTGGGCCCCACCACGATTACGGACCGGCCGGAGTAGTCCACCCGCTTGCCCAGCAAGTTCTGGCGGAAACGTCCCTGTTTTCCCTTGAGCATGTCGCTCAAGGACTTCAGCGGGCGGTTTCCGGGGCCGGTCACCGGACGGCCCCGGCGGCCGTTGTCAATCAGGGCGTCCACGGCTTCCTGGAGCATCCTCTTTTCATTGCGCACAATGATGTCCGGAGCGCCCAGGTCCAATAGCCTTTTTAAGCGGTTGTTGCGGTTGATCACCCGGCGGTACAAATCATTCAGATCCGAAGTGGCAAACCTGCCTCCGTCCAGCTGTACCATGGGCCTGAGTTCGGGTGGAATAACCGGGACCATCTTCATGACCATCCACTCGGGACGGTTGCCGGACTTACGGAAAGCCTCCACCACTTCCAGCCTGCGGATGGCCCTGATCTTGCGCTGGCCGGTAACCTCCCTGAGCTCCTGACGCAATTCCCGGCTCAGTTCATCCAGGTTTATTTCCTCCAGCAGCTTCAATATGGCTTCGGCAGCCATGCTGGCCTTAAACCCGGCGGGGTGCTTCTCGCGATACTCCCTGAACTCGTTTTCGGTTAGCAGCTGCTTTTTGATCAGCCCCGTTTCGCCGGTGTCCGTCACTATATATGAAACAAAATAGAGCACTTTCTCCAAAGCCCTGGGGGACATGTCCAGAAGCAGTCCCATGCGACTGGGGATTCCCTTGAAGTACCAGATGTGAGAAACGGGGGCGGCCAGCTCTATGTGCCCCAACCTTTCCCTTCTCACCTTGGAACGGGTCACCTCCACACCGCAGCGGTCGCACACCACCCCTTTGTACCTGACGCGCTTATACTTGCCGCAGTGGCATTCCCAATCCCTGGTGGGGCCAAAGATCCTCTCACAGAATAATCCGTCCCTTTCGGGCTTAAGGGTGCGGTAGTTGATGGTTTCGGGCTTTTTGACCTCTCCGCTGGACCACTCCCTGATTTGCTCAGGGGAGGCCAAGCCAATGCGAATCCGGTCAAAATTGTTCAGGTCCAGCACTAAGACCACACTCCCATTATAAATTCGGGGCAATACCCAACCCCCAACCCCTATTTGCAGTTTTATTCCCTATCCTCGTCTTCGTCCAGATTAAAATCATCATCCAGAAAGTCGTCGCCGAATTCGTCATCTTCCCCGGGCTCTTCGGCTTCGAAATCCCCGTCGGCATCCGACGTGATGTCGCCGCCGGTCAGATCCAGCCCCAAATCCTTGGCTGTCTCGTGTATGTCCTCTTCAATCTCTTTTATTTCTATTTCCTGCTCGTCCTCCGAAAGAACCTTGACGTCAAGGCCGAGGCTCTGAAGTTCTTTGATCAGCACCTTGAAGGATTCGGGCACCCCCGGCTCGGGCACGTTTTCTCCTTTTACTATGGCCTCGTACGTCTTTACCCGGCCCACCACATCATCGGACTTGACCGTCAATATTTCCTGCAGCGTGTATGCGGCACCGTAAGCCTCCAGCGCCCATACCTCCATCTCGCCGAAGCGTTGGCCGCCAAACTGGGCCTTGCCGCCCAGGGGTTGCTGAGTCACAAGAGAGTACGGCCCGGTGGACCTGGCGTGTATTTTATCATCCACCAAGTGCGCCAGTTTCAACATATACACATACCCCACGGTGATTGGGTTGTCGAAGGGCTCCCCGGTTCGCCCGTCATACAGGGTGATCTTTGCGCTTTCCGGAAGGCCCGCCTCCCTCAGGGCGCTCAAAATATCCTTTTCAACCGCGCCATTGAACACCGGGGTGGCCACATAGTACCCCAAAGCCTTGGCCGCCCATCCCAGATGGGACTCAAGGACCTGCCCCAGGTTCATCCTGGAAGGAACCCCCAGGGGGTTCAAAACAATTTCGATGGGAGTGCCGTCCGGGAGGAAAGGCATGTCCTCCTCCGGCAGTATGCGGGCGATAACGCCCTTGTTCCCATGCCGCCCGGCCATCTTGTCACCTTCGGAGATTTTCCTTTTCTGGGCTATATACACCCTGACCAAATGGTTCACCCCCGGAGGGAGCTCGTCTCCACTGTCCCGGGAGAACACCTTTACATCCACCACCTTGCCGGATTCCCCGTGAGGCACCCGCAGGGACGTATCCCGCACCTCCCTGGCCTTTTCACCAAAGATGGCCCTCAGCAGGCGCTCCTCTGCGGTAAGCTCGGTCTCACCCTTGGGCGTGACCTTGCCCACCAGTATGTCCCCGGGCCTCACCTCGGCCCCCACCCTGATGATCCCCCGGTCGTCCAGATCCTTCAATATCTCCTCCCCCACATTGGGGATGTCCCTGGTTATTTCCTCCGGTCCCAGCTTTGTGTCTCTGGCGTCGCACTCGTACTCCTCTATATGAATAGAAGTGAAATAATCCTCTTTAACCGCTTTCTCGCTAACCAGAATGGCGTCCTCATAATTGTAGCCCTCCCAGGGCATGAAGGCCACCAGCACATTCCTCCCCAGGGCCAGCTCGCCGTGGTCGGTGGAAGGACCGTCGGCTATGACCATACCCCTTTGAACAACTTCCCCCTTTTTCACAATGGGCTTCTGGTTGATACAGGTGCCCTGGTTGGACCGCTTGAACTTGTGCAGCCTGTATGTGTCTATTTTCCCGTCTTCGGCCCTGATCACGATCTCGGTGGCGGTAACTTTCTCCACCACGCCGCCGCTACGGGCCAGCACCACCACTCCGGAATCCCGGGCGGCCTTTTTCTCGATACCGGTGCCCACCAGGGGCGCCTGGGCCTTTAGCAAAGGCACGGCCTGGCGCTGCATATTTGCGCCCATCAAGGCCCGGTTGGCATCGTCGTGCTCCAGGAATGGTATCAGCGAAGTGGCCACACTGAAAACCTGTTTGGGGGACACATCCATGAAGTCCACCCGGTCGGTGGTCACCATCAGTATGTCCCGGCCGTGCCTGGCATTAACTCTGTTCTCGGCGAAAAATCCATTCTCATCCAGAGGAGCGTTGGCCTGGGCGATAATGTGCCCTTCTTCCTCGTCCGCAGCGAGGTATACAATTTCCTCCGTGACCCGCCTGTTTTCCTTGTCAGCCTTGCGGTACGGCGTTTCTATGAATCCAAACTCATTTATCCTGGCGTATGTGCTCAAAGATCCGATAAGACCGATATTGGGACCCTCCGGAGTCTCTATGGGGCACATGCGCCCGTAGTGGGAGTGGTGTACGTCCCTGACCTCAAAACCGGCCCGCTCCCTACTCAAGCCCCCAGGGCCCAGGGCCGACAGCCTTCTCTTGTGGGTCAGCTCGGCCAGGGGGTTGGTCTGATCCATAAACTGCGAAAGCTGGCTGGAACCGAAAAATTCCTTGATGGCGGCCACCACCGGCCTTATATTGATCAGCACCTGGGGAGTGATTACATCTACGTCCTGGATGGTCATCCTTTCCCTGACCACCCTCTCCATTCTTGAGAGGCCAATCCTGAACTGGTTCTGCAGCAGTTCACCGACGGACCGCAGCCGCCTGTTGCCCAGGTGATCGATATCATCCACCGCGCCGCGGCCGTCAATCAGATCCAGTAGGTACCTTATGGTTTCTACAATGTCTTCGGGCATGAGTTCCCTGATGAATTCCCTGTCCAGCGGGACAACTTTCTTTAAATAGGGGTCGTATTCCTCCCCCGGCCTGTCGTTTTCTTTATATTTATACAAAACTCCGTGTTTAAGCTTCTTTTGTATTTTATAACGCCCCACATTGGCCAGATCGTATCTTTTAGGATCGAAAAACAGCGCATCCAGCAGGGATCTGGCGCTCTCCACCGTGGGTGGCTCTCCGGGCCTCAGCCGCTTGTATATTTCAACCAGGGCCTCTTCCTCGGAGTCCGTGTTGTCCCTGGTCAGTGTTTCCTGTATGTGTTTGTTGTCCCCGAAAATCTCTGCAATCTTGGCCTTGGTGCCATAGCCCAGGGCCTTTACCAGCACGGTGGCGGGGATTTTACGGGTCCGGTCTATGCGGACAAAAACATGGTCGTTTACATCGGTTTCAAATTCAAGCCACGCGCCCCGGTTGGGAATGATGGTGGCGGTATACAGCTTTTTTCCGCTGGGATCCAGCATGTCATTGAAATACACTCCCGGCGACCGGACCAACTGGCTCACGATGACCCTTTCCGCGCCGTTGATGATAAAAGTGCCCTTTTCGGTCATGAGCGGGAAGTCCCCCATAAAAACTTCCTGCTCCTTGACCTCGCCGGTCTCTTTGTTGATCAGCCGCACCTTCACCCGCAATGGGGCGGCGTAGGTGACGTCTCTCTCCTTGCATTCCTCTACAGTATATTTTGGCTCGCCCAGAACATAGTCAAGAAACTCCAGCACAAGGTTGCCCGTGAAGTCCTGAATCGGGGAGATGTCCTGGAATACCTCCCTCAGCCCCTCCTGAAGAAACCAGTTGTAGGAATTTCTCTGGACCTCTATGAGATTTGGCAGGTCCAGGACTTCCCTGAGTTTGCCGAAATCCTTCCGCTCCCTGGCCTCTATATACCCGGCTGACATGTAAATATGCCACACCCCCAAAATAAATTAATAAAACAACGAAAAGCAAGGTTCCAATTGCTCAAAAACCTCGCTTCTTAACACAGATTCAAATCATATCCCATATCCAAAATATTGTTGCCCAAACATAACCACCGGATACACAGAATTATTGCCTCTTGAAAGAAGCTTGTACCGTACTCCCGATTCTGTTTCTGTCAGGTGTTTTCATCCCCTGCTGGCGCCGCCTTTGGCGGGATTTGCCAAAATATTTCCAAACGATTTTAAATTATATCACGCATTATTCACAATGTCAACTTCATATATGTATTTTTTCACAGTCCGGGCCGGGATAAAACGCCCCCGGAAACATGTTTCCGGGGGCGTTTTATCCCGCGCAAAATCCATGCAATGCCAAGCAAGGCTTTGAGCTACTTAATCTGCACAGTGGCTCCCTGCTCCTCCAGCTTGGCCTTGATGGAGGCGGCCTCTTCCTTGCTCACCTTTTCCTTCACGGGCCTGGGGGTATTGTCCACCAAGTCCTTTGCCTCCTTCAGCCCAAGACTGGTTATCTCGCGGACAACCTTGATCACGTTTATCTTCTTATCGCCGACGGAGGCCAAAATAACGTCGAACTCTGTCTGCTCCTCCTCTTCCACGGGGGCGGCGACCGGGGCGGCGGCAGCCACAGCCACCGGGGCGGCGGCGCTGACACCGAACTCCTCTTCAAACTTTTTCACCAGCTCGGACAGTTCAAGGACGGTCAGCCCTTTCACAGCTTCGAGAATTTCATTAACCTTGGACATTTTAATTCCTCCTAATGCAGTTTATATGTTTCCCCTTTTGTCAGGCCGTTTCTCCGGCCTTCTGCTTGCGTATGGCTTCCAAGGCATACGCGAAACTCCGCAAGGTGCCCTGCAGCACCAATGCAAAACCATACATGGGCGCCTGCATGCCACCCAGCACCCTGGCCAGCAGCACTTCCCGTGAAGGCAGGTCGGCCAGATCCCGTACCGCCCTGACATCAATGGCACGGCCCTCGAGAATGCCCCCCTTTATCTCCATGGGTGACTTGGTTTCCTTGATGAAGTCCACCATAACCTTGGCCGGGGCCACCAGGTCTTCACCGCTGAAAGCCATGATGGTGGGCCCCTCAAAATATTTTTCCAGGCCTTCCATCCCTATCTCCCCGGTAACCTTCAGGGCCAGGGTATTCTTTGCCACTTTCAGCTCGCAGCCCTTCTCCCGCATGCGGCGGCGGAGCCTGGTCATGGCGGCCACGTTCAATCCCCGGTAGTCGGCCAGCACGGCCACCTTCGACCGCTTGAACATTTCCCTTAATTCTTCCAGTATAATTTCCTTTTCCTGTTTTGTAGGCAAAAGCGCACCTCCTTTCCAAAACGAAAAGCGGGCCTGTAGAAAGAGCCTACCGGCCCGCCGTTGATCTTGAGCGATACCGGCAGGACTGTCCGGGCCTCGGCTGGCGGCCTGTGCCATTATGTCCTCAAAGACACCAGCTGTCTACAGCGCAACATATGCTATTTGGAATGTACCGCCGGGCGGCCGGGGGCCCCTCTATGCCGTCACCTTCAATGAGTTGACCTTTATTCCGGGCCCCATGGTGGAAGAAACCGAAATGCCTTTAATATACTGCCCCTTGGCGGCTTGGGGCTTAACCCTGATTAGCTGCTCCACCAGGACCCTCAAGTTGTCGGCCAGCTTCCCGGTGTCGAAGGACACCTTGCCGATGGGGGCATGAATTATTCCTGCCTTGTCGACTCTGTATTCGATCTTACCCGCCTTCACTTCCTTCACGGCCTGAATAACATCGAAGGTTACAGTTCCGGTCTTGGGGTTGGGCATCAGCCCCCGGGGCCCCAGTATGCGCCCCAGCTTACCCACCATACCCATCATGTCCGGAGTGGCGATGGCCACATCAAATCCCAGCCAGCCCTCTTTTTGTATTTTTTCCACCATGTCTTCAGCGCCGACGAAGTCCGCGCCGGCCTCCTCGGCTTCCTTGGCCTTGTCGCCCTTGGCGAACACAAGCACGGACCGGGTTTTTCCGGTTCCGTGGGGCAACACCACCGCGCCGCGCACCTGCTGATCGGCGTGGCGGGGATCCACACCCAGCTTAACCACGGCCTCCACCGTTTCGTCAAATTTGGCGGGGGCCAGCTCCTTCACCAAGTCCAGGGCCTCCACCGGATCATAAACCTTAAGTCTGTCCACCTGCTTGTCTGCGTCAATAAGCTTTTTGCCTTTCCTGGCCATCTCGCTGAAAACCTCCCCGTGGTATTGGCGGACTTCAAGTCCTCCCACTAATATTGACTGTTGGCCTTTTTATCCCTCCACCACATCAATGCCCATACTGCGGGCGGTGCCCTCCACCATACGCATGGCCGCCTCCACCGAAGCGGCGTTGAGGTCCTGCATCTTTGTCTCGGCTATTTCCCTCACCTTGGACCGGGGCACCCTGGCCACCTTTTTCTTGTTCGGCTGGCCGGAGCCGGAATCTATGCCGGCGGCTTTTTTCAACAATACAGAGGCCGGCGGGGTTTTTGTAACAAAGGTAAAGGTCCGATCCTCATAAACAGTTATCTCCACCGGAATAATCAATCCGGCCTGAGCTGCCGTACGCTCGTTGTATTCCTTGACAAAGGCCATTATGTTGACACCGTGCTGGCCCAGGGCGGGACCCACCGGCGGGGCCGGGGTGGCCTTGCCGGCCGGACATTGCAGCTTTACTACCGCAGCAACCCTCTTTGCCATATATATCTACACCTCCTTCAGAACCCGGATCTCCACGCCATCAACTCAACTTATCTTTTCCACCTGGCTATACTCCAGTTCCAACGGAGTATCCCTGCCGAACATGGATATCTTGACCTTTATTTTTCCCTTGTCCGGGTACACTTCTTCGATTATCCCGTCAAAATTCTCGAAGGGCCCGCTCCTTACCCTGATTCGCTCGTTAACTTCGAACTCCATTTTCACCCTGGGTTCGTCCACCCCCATGGACCTCATTATCTGCTTTGTTTCCTCCTCGGTCAGGGGTATGGGCTTCGACCCGCTTCCGACAAAACCGGTGACTCCCGGAGTATTGCGCACCACATACCATGAATCATCCGTCATGATCATCTCGACCAAAACGTATCCCGGGAAGACCTTTTTTTTCGTAACTTTCCTCTTCCCGTCTTTTATCTCAATTTCATCCTCCATGGGCACGAGGATCCGGAATATCTTCTCCCCCATGTTCATGGATTCGATTCTTTTTTCCAGGTTGGCTTTGACCTTGTTTTCATAACCCGAATAGGTATGAATGACATACCACTGTTTACTCATAAAATGCAAGGGGGCGCGCCAGGGTCCCCCCACCTCCCGGTTCTATCGGATAAACAGCTGCACAACACTGCTCATCATAGTGTCGAAAATCCATATCATTATGCCCACGATGATTACTGCCACCACCACGACACCAGTATAGACAAGCACTTCCCGGCGGGTGGGCCAATGCACCTTTTTGAGCTCGTTATAAACCCCGCGGAAATAATTCTTGGCCCGCTCAATACGGCCGGCGGACTCTTTTTTAACCGGAACCGGCCTCCTGTCGCCTTTATGAACGGGCTTTTTCACCCCGTCCTTCTTCTTTGCGCCGGTTTCCCCCTGAATTGCCAATTTTTTTCCGTTTTGACCCTTGTCAGTTTTTTTGATCAAGGCCATATTTCGCCACATCCTTAAAATTCCGGAAAATATTATACCTGGGCGGCCGTATCCGTCTATACCCGTTTGATGTCGTATAAATGGGTTTCGCAACACTATCCTAGCGGGTTTCCTTGTGGACGGTATGGGACTGGCAGAATCTGCAATATTTTTTCATTTCGATCCGGCCGGAATCATTCTTTTTGTTCTTTGTCGTAGTATAGTTGCGGCGCTTGCATTCTGTGCAGGCCATTGTTACTCCCACACGCACTACATTCCACCTCCTAAAGGAACAAATTCGCCCTTCGGGCGACAAAACTCGGAATTCAACAAAAGGATCCTCGCATTTAACCACAAAGCCTATGAAAGCATGATTTGCCATTCAACAGAAATATCTATGGCAACCTGTCGGCAGATAGCCTTAAATAACTTATCATAATTAGTTTTCACTGTCAATAGACGTCTTTAGTACTTTTCGGATGGATTTTCCGGCATATTTCCAGTCTGTCTCCCCGAAGGCTTTGTTATACCACCTTTTGCCTGGGGCCCGGAAAAAGGCCGCTCTTCGGGCGGCAGAACTCAGTATTCAGCCCCCCATCCGTCCTCAACCATAAACTGAACCGGCCGGGAGATACAAACCCCGGCCGGGCGTTATACACACTTCACAGTTCCGGTTCATGCAATAATGGAAGTAACCACCCCGGCGCCCACGGTGCGGCCGCCCTCACGAATGG
>JBBIMW010000048.1:0-14913 GCA_037444185.1 Peptococcaceae bacterium
CTATTCCAAATTAATTTGATGCTATTAGTCCAGGATAAAAAGTTTGGTAACAAGAAGGATCGTTGGCGATTTTCTGATCTACAAACACCTGAAAAATTACACTGTTTTCATGGGCAATGACGGCCTATACGGCGTAGTCGGTCTCGTCAGCCCCATCAAGGATGTGTTTCCTTCCTTTGCTCTGCCCCGATATGCGAGGGTTGCCCTTCTTCCCTTTGAAGGTAAAATCATCTATGACAGCCTGTTGTACACCTATAATATTACTTTTGGGAGCGGTGCACGAAAAAGATTTAACGAAGAGTACCGGGAACTGAAAAATAAAGCCGGAGTTATCACGACCCTATAATGGGCTGGTTTACTGAATACTTACTAACCACATCAGCAGCGCCAAGCCGGAAATAATTGAAGCGCTGATAATGACAGCTATTCTAACCCTTATAGTTAGCAGGCGAATTCTTTCAGTTATTCAAAGGGCTTACCCGAAACAAGTCAGTCGAATGACAACACTGCGCTGGTCCAATGTTTTTGCTGCAAGCGCACATAGAACACTGGAAAAAGTACTGATTGAAGCCGGAAGGAACCCGGATGCTTTTGGCCTTTTGGAATTTTATCTTTCAGAAGTTATTGACCCCAATGCCAAAAGAAACAGGCTGATAGATCCTTGGACAACACATGAACCTGTTTAATTAGCATGACCAGTTTCCAGAATTGGCATTAATAGCAATGATAATGTATGGCATCTATGGTAAGATAACCCTGTTATATTATCCCATATATGGTAAACCGATCACGAATGTACTTAGGTGCAGTTGACTTGAAATTTCTTTGCTGGAAAGCCTTTTTAACAAAAGCAGGCAGATTTCGAGTTCGCGTGGGGTAAGTCTTCGCACCAATTCCGGGGGCAGGAAGACTTGGGCGTGCAAGCCGGTCGAAAAGCAATCGTAAAAAAGAATTTCTTTTTCAGCTGCGTTAATAAGTATTTTGACAAGTGCAATTGAAGAGTCTATTTCCTTTCTGTTTGGCCTGGAAATATTCAGGTAGCCGAGCATATTGCCGTCGGGGCCTGCTATCGGTCCAGCTACACAGAATATTGTCTTGAATAGGATGCAATAGTGTTGGTCTCCTGGAATGGTTACAATCCTGCCAAGTTTTCGTGACAGAGAGAGGGCGTTTGTGCCGCAGCTTTTCTCGGTAAAAACCGTTCCGGGCACTATTCCGGTTCTCAGCCCTGCCTCAATGTTTTTTGCACTGGAGAAGATTCTTAGGGCGGCCAGATGCTGGTCACAAAGTATAAAAAAACAGTTGTTTTCAATTCCTGACTGGATGATGGGATTAATCAGGCCGGACAGTATATTCAGGAGTTGGATATTCGATTTTAGTTTTGGAGCAAGTTTTTTTCCGGGCAGTATTATCTGCGGTTTTTCCAGCTCAACCGGCACACCGGTCCGACGACAAAACGCATATGAGTTTTCAAGTTCCCAGTGAGGGCAGCAGTATTCAAGGTGGTTTTCTTGGGCAACGTTGTCTGGAAAAATAAGCAATATGTTTCCCTCCTCAGAGGGTTATTCTGATGCTGTTGATTTTTCACCGCTGCCTTGGAGATGAAATGGGCAGGCCCTGGTGTGTGGATTGGCCAGTTTATCGGTTAACTTGAAAATAATCCATCGTCTAAGCTATATGAAAACATAGAGAATTATGTAATTATTGCATTACAATATATTATATAAAGAGACCAAAAAATTAAACAATCCCCAAAATGAGGTATTATCAATAATGAGCGGGAGGATTATTTATGCTGACCGGGGCGGCGGTTCAACCGCCGGGGCGCAGAGGAGCCCTGGCGGGGCGGGGGGTGCCGGAATGAGGCCCAAATGGCTTAAACCTGGCGTCGGAGTCCGTCTCTGGCCGGGGGATACTTATGCAAAATACGGCGTGGTCAGGGAGGTGGGACGCCACACGGTGACTTTCGAAATCACCCGGGTGGATTCTGGGGAGCCTTTCTACAAGCCAGGGCACAGGATTACCCTGCCCTGGTCCAGTGTCAATGCGGTGGAGGACCGCTTATCCTGTCAGAATCCAGAACCCATAATTTAGGAGGCAGTTGAAAAAGTCCATCTGCTGCGTTGCGGCGGCGGCTTTTTCGCTCCAACGCACCACCAAGTACGCCTCTGCTCAAACCATTGCCGCGCCTCGCGTCTGGATTTTTGAACAGCCTTCTGCTGTATCCGGCTATACCTGCTTGATGTCGTATAAATGAGTTTTGCAACACTCTCCTAGAAGGGGCGGGCGGGACGGTATATTTTCATTCTCTGATGGCGCCGCCCTGGGCGGCGTGGGGGTCTGTCCGGAAATGGTCAAGACTTCCCGGGAGTATAATTTTTCAGGGTGGAGGTCACACGGGTCTCTCCCGACACGAATTCCCTCTTCACCATACCTGTCCCGTCCTTGAAGTATTCATACAGTGTGGAGTGCTGTCCGGTTATTTTGACTTTTATGCAATTGTCAAACCTGCCCGCCGGGGTGTTTACCGTGGCCCCGGTGTCTATTATTTCCCTTTCGCCGTTGGGAACCTTCCACTTTGTCCCCGCCTGCAGGGGCGACTTCAAGACGACATTTTTTTCATTTGGCTGCCGGTCCAGCAGGTTCACCCGGTCATAGACCTCACCCTGGAAAAAAACCCTGGTTACGGTGTCCTCCGAAACTTCGAACACAGCCACCGAGACTGCGCCGCCATTGTCTTCCCGGATTTGCCCCAGGTTGCCCGAGGTAAAAACCACTTCCCGGATGAAGGAGGCGTATTCATTACCCTCGCCCAGATACTCCCACTTGTTTCCTTCATTTAGCGGGAAAAACTGTCCCGGCTTGGCGGCCGCAGGCTTTTCTTCCGGGGGCTGCTCCTTCGGGGCGGGGATTTCCCGCTGGGGCGCCGGCACCGGCCTTTCAGTCCCGGGGCATCCGGCCTGGAGCAGGACGGCCAGCAGCAGGGGGATTACCGTAATGGTGATGAGAAAAGGGCGCTTCATGGCAAACCTCCATCGCAATCAATATATTGCACTGTTTATATTCTCCGGCGGTGTGAAGCATTTATGCCATTTTTTTGTGCGCCCGCCGGCGCCGGGGTGGCCTAGAAAAATCTTACATTAAAAGCTAGACGCTGTCAATTTGGTGATCTGCCGCCGGTTGTTTTTGGGTCCGATTCATAGGAATTAGTTACATGGGAAAAATATGGCATAAAACTGGGCAGGAAAATAAAGGCAATGAAGCACGATGTATAGTGTTCGTCCGGGGAAGACGCTTTTTTATTTTTATCAGGGTATAATTATGGATAACAGGCAGGAAAAAGATAAATCAGATGGAAGTAAGCAGGGTGTGATTAATGTTGGCTGACACCGGACCTTTGGGGGTTCCATGAAATTTCTGAAAGTGCACGGACTTGGAAACGACTTTGTGCTGGTGGACGCCAGGGAGGACGGGGAGCTGCTGTCCCGGTCGCCGGCGGAGTTGAGCGGGCTGGCGGTGAAAATATGCCACCGCCATTTCGGCGTCGGTGCGGATGGGCTGGTTTTGCTGCGGCATGCCGGGGACGCCGGTGCATACATGCAAATAATAAATTCCGACGGTAGCGAGGCGGAGATGTGCGGTAACGCCATCCGCTGCGTGGCCAAATATATTTTCGAAAAGGATGGGGGCGCGGGGACCCGCTTGTCAATTAAAACCAAGGCCGGTATAATGTTTCCTGAAATAATCACACAAAACGGCCTGGTGGATTCGATCAGGGTGGACATGGGGGAGCCGGAGCTGGAAAGGCGGAAGATACCCATGCTGGGTGAACCCGGCCGGGTGGTGGGGGAGCGCCTGCGGTGGGAAGGATACGACTTCAAGATAACCGTGGTTTCCATGGGAAACCCTCATTGTGTGATTTTCGTTCCGGATGTGGAAAAGGTTCCATTGTCCCTTTGGGGTCCCGGGATAGAGAATCATTCCGCCTTCCCAAAGAAAACCAATGTGGAATTTGTACAGGTGCTGGGACGTAATGTAGTGGCCATGCGGGTGTGGGAGAGGGGGGCCGGGCCCACAATGGCGTGCGGCACCGGGGCCTGTGCCGCAGTGGTGGCCTGTGTGCTGAACGGCTACACAGACAGGGAGGCCGGGGTGGACATGGCGGCCGGCAGGCTTCTGATAGAATGGAATGAAGATAACAACAGGGTGCACATGACCGGGCCGGCGGAGTTTGTGTTTGAAGGTGAGTACCTTTTGGATAAACAGCATTCGGGGAGGAGAAAAGATTGTTAAAGCTGGCAAGCAGGGCGCTGAATATCAGCCCGTCACCGACACTGTCCATAGACGCCAAGGCCAAGAGAATGCTGGCCGACGGGCTGGGGGTGATAAACTTCGGGGTGGGGGAGCCCGACTTCGACACTCCTTCGCATATCAAGCAGGCCGCAGTGGAGGCCCTGGACAAAGGGATGACCAAATATACTCCCGTGGCCGGGACCGACAGGCTGAGGGCGGTCATAGTGAAAAAGTTTAAAGAGGACAATGGACTGGAATACCAGCCCTCGCAGATAGTGGTATCCTGCGGGGCCAAGCATTCCCTGTACAACGCCTTCCAGGTGCTGTGCCAGGAAGGGGACGAGGTGGTGCTGCCGGCCCCGTACTGGGTGAGCTATCTCGAGCAGATTAAACTGGCCGGCGGGGTCCCCGTGATTGTGCAGACCAGGGCTTCGGAAGGCTTCAAGCTGACACCGGAAGGGTTGGAGTCGGTGCTTACCAAAAGGACCAGGCTTATTGTCCTGAACAGCCCCAGCAACCCAACGGGGTCTGTGTATACCCGGGCCGAACTGGAGGCTTTGGGTGAAATACTGGCCAGGCACGGGGTATACATAATTTCCGACGAGATTTACGAAAAACTTGTTTACGACGGCGTGGAACACGTCAGTATAGCCTCTTTGAGTCCGGCCCTGAAGGAGCTGACCGTGGTTATCAACGGGGTTTCCAAGTCCTATGCCATGACCGGCTGGAGGATTGGCTATGCCGCGGCGCCTTTGGAAATTGCAAAGGCCATGGCTGACCTGCAGAGCCACTCCACTTCCAACCCCGCATCCATCGCCCAGGCTGCCAGCGTGGCGGCCATGGAGGGGCCCCAGGAAGCGCGGGAGGAAATGGTGAGGGAGTTTAACAGGCGCAGGGACTACATGCTGGAGAGGGTGAACGCCGTCACCGGGCTTTCCTGTGACAAACCGGGCGGCGCCTTTTACCTTTTCCCGGATATGAGCAATTATATAGGCCGTGTGTATAACGGCGGAAAAATAACAGGGGCCAAGGACCTGGCGGACATTCTGCTGGCGGACGCTTTGGTGGCAGTGGTGCCCGGCGTCGCCTTCGGGGACGATCGCTGTTTCAGGCTTTCCTACGCCACCTCCATGGATAACATTATTGAAGGAATGAACAGGATAGAGGGGCTTCTGACCGGTATGGAACAGAACTAGACGGGCAATCGCCGGTATGGAACAGAACTAGACGGGCAATCGAAGGATGGTCCCGGGTGTTGTCAGGTGGTGATATATTGCCCAGAAGCATGACCGGATTTGGTCGCGGGGAAGCCATGGGCCGGGGAAAGAAATTCACCGTGGAGCTTAAATCGGTCAACCACCGCTTTGCTGAAGTGGTGTTGAGGTTGCCGAAACAGTTTTTCTCTCTGGAGGAAAGGGCGAGAAGGGTTGTACTGGAAAAGGTGGCCCGGGGAAGGGTTGACGGGTACGTTTCCGCTGAGCGGTATGCTGAAAAAGTTCCCAGGGTTAAAGTTGACAAAGAATTGGCCTCATCGTATTATAAGGCAATGGAAGAACTGCTGAAGGGCCTGGGGATCAAGGACTCCATCAGGCCTGACCACATATTTTCGCTACCCGGCGTGATTAATGTGGAAGAAACGGACGAGGAGGCCGAAGACTGGTGGCCGGTGCTGGTACAAGCCGTCCGCGCCGCCCTGGACGGACTGATGGAAATGCGGGAGTCCGAGGGGAGCCGGCTGAGGGACGACCTTCTGACAAGGTTGGAAAGAATAAGGAAGCTGACTTCTATTATTGAAGCCAGGGCCCCCATGGTGGTGGAGGACTACCGGAGCAGGCTGACCCAGAGGTTGGCCGAGTGGCTGGAGGAATCCGCCCTGGATATGAACAGGGTGATGGCCGAAGTGGTTGTTTATGGTGAGAGGTCCAACATCACCGAAGAAATCATCAGGCTATACAGCCACATCACCCAGGCCGCCGGCAGTCTTGCCGATGACGGTCCGGTGGGGCGAAAGCTGGATTTTATCATCCAGGAGATGAACCGCGAAATAAATACCATTGCATCAAAGTCAGCAGATGTTCAAATCAGCGGAATAGTGGTGGAAGTGAAAAGCGAACTGGAAAAGATTAGGGAGCAGGTGCAGAACCTGGAGTAATTCTCCGTAAACATGTGTAGCCGGATACCGTCTCTTGGATCCGGATGTGGAGGGTGGCGGGCGCCTTCAATAAATTGGGAGGGAAAAAGTCATGGATATCAGGTTGATAAATATCGGCTTCGGCAATATCGTCTCGGCCAACCGGATAATTGCCATTGTAAGCCCTGAATCCGCGCCCATCAAAAGAATCATAACCGAGGCCAGGGAACGCGGGATGCTGGTGGACGCCACCTACGGCCGCAGGACCAGGGCGGTGATAATCACGGACAGCGACCATGTCATACTGTCCGCAGTTCAGCCCGAAACTGTGGCGCACCGCCTGGTGGGCAAAGAGGCATCGGCGCCTGCAGAAGACCCCAATGATTGAATGGGGTTCTGCCGCACAAAAGCGGGGGGGTATACTGATACTTATTTCGGGACCCTCCGGCAGCGGAAAGGGCACGGTTTGCAGGCGGCTGATGGATGACTGCCCCGGCTTTAATTTCAGGCTGTCCGTATCGGCCACCACCCGGCTGCCCAGGTTAGGGGAAGTGGACGGCAGGGATTATTTTTTTATGACCAGGGGTGATTTCGAGAAACTGGCAGCCGATGGCGGCTTCCTGGAATGGGCCTCCATTTACGGGCACCTTTACGGGACCCCCGCAGGACCGGTAAGGGACGCCCTGAACCGGGGTGAGAATGTCATTCTGGAGATTGATGTGCAGGGGGGACTGCAGGTAAAGGAACGATTTCCCGAAGCTGTGCTTATATTTCTTATACCTCCGTCCAGAGCCGAACTGGAGTCCAGGCTGAGGGGCAGGGGGACGGACAGCGGGGCCGAGATTGAAAAAAGACTTTTGTGGGTGGATACCGAGATTGGATTTATGGGCAGGTACGACTATATACTGATTAACAACCGGATTGAAGACACTGTGGCCGGGGTGAGGTGCATTCTGGAGGCGGAAAGTTGCCGTTCCAGGCGCTTTAAGATGCCTGCCGGATGGTAAGTGAATAACCGTTTGAATTCCGAATGTTGGGGGGCGCCATGGACCAAAACATCACTCTTGACGATCTGCTTCAAAAAGTGGACAGCCGTTATACCCTGGTGGTGGTGGCGGCCAAAAGGGCCAGGAAACTTACAGAAAAGAAAGATAACGACAGAGACAACGGTTTTGCGGTGCGGAAGCCGGTCACCGAGGCGCTGAAAGAGATTGCCCATGGCAGGATCAGATACCGCCGGACGAAGCAGGGGATAAAATGAGATGCGAGAAGAGGGTAATATACTGGAAGGCAAATTTATAACCCTTGGAGTCACCGGGGGCATAGCCGCATACAAGGCGGCGGATCTGGCCAGCAAGCTGACCGGGCGCGGGGCGGCGGTGCACGTAATAATGACCGGGGCGGCGGGGGAGTTCGTAAGGCCTCTGACCTTCGAGGCGCTGACGGGAAACCCTGTATATACAGACCTTTTTTGTTCTTCCCACCAGTTCCGCATTCCCCACATAGACCTGGCCCACCGGGCCGACCTGTTGCTGGTGGCGCCGGCCACCGCCAATGTGCTGGGCAAGCTGGCCCACGGCATCGCCGACGACCTGCTGAGCACTGCGGTGCTGGCGGCCTCTTGCCCCGTGCTGCTGTGCCCGGCCATGAATGTAAAAATGTACGCCCACCGGGCAGTTCAAAACAATCTGGCAAGACTCAGGGAATACGGCTATCACCTGGTGGAGCCTGAAGAGGGCAGGATGGCCTGCGGACAATCCGGAAGGGGAAGGCTACCCGGGACGGAAACCATCATTGGCGCCGTGGAATCGCTGCTGGCGAGGCCGGCGGACATGAAGGGACTGACGGTGGTGGTGACGGCCGGGGGCACCAGGGAGCCCATAGACCCGGTAAGGTACATTTCCAACCGCAGTTCGGGTAAAATGGGCTATGCTTTGGCCGGGGCGGCCTCCGACAGGGGCGCCAGAGTGATACTGATTTCAGCCCCCACATCATTGGAGACTCCGCCGGGGGTTGAGTTGGTGTCCGTGGAATCGGCCCGGGAAATGCATGAGGCAGTGATGCGCTTTTATCCGGGCGCCGATGTGGTGATCAAGGCCGCCGCAGTGGCCGATTACCGGTGCGGCGCCATATCGGGGCACAAGATAAAAAAGGAGGGGGAAACCCTCACCCTGGAATTGGTCAGAAACCCTGACATACTGGGGGAACTGGGCATGACGAAAAGGGAGGGGGTAACCCTGGTGGGCTTTGCCGCGGAAACCCGCGACCTGGACCATAACGCCCGGCAGAAACTGTCACAAAAGAACATCGACCTTCTGGTCGCCAACGATGTCACGGTGTCCGGGGCGGGCTTCGGCTCGGACACAAACATTGTCAAGTTGTTCTATGCCGGGGGGAAAGCCGAATCCCTGCCGTTGATGAGCAAGGGCGAGGTGGCCCGCAAAATTCTGGATGCGGTGCTGAAAATCAGAGGATTGGCGGATTAGCGGGAATTATATTATACGTCAAAAAAGCCGCCCTGACGGGCGGCTGAAATAATACATTCCTTTAGTATTAATACATTAGCCTTTTTGTTCTTTGATTTCCTCTTCCACCAGCACTCTTTTCAGTATTTTCCCCACCATGGTTTTCGGCAGCTCCGGCCTGAATTCCACCTTCTTGGGCACTTTGTACGGCGCCAGTTTTTCTTTGCAGTAGGCGATTATTTCCTGGTCGGTGGCGGTCTGGCCTTCCTTCAGCACGATGTAGGCCTTCACTGTTTCGCCCCGGTACGGATCGGGCACGCCGGCCACGGTGGCTTCCTGGATCTTGGGATGCTCGTAGAGCACCTCCTCCACTTCCCGGGGATAAATGTTGTAGCCGCCTGCTATGATCAGGTCTTTCTTGCGGTCCACGATAAAAGTTAGGCCCTCTTCGTTCATGTAGCCCACGTCGCCGGTGTAAAACCATCCGTTTCTCAGCACCCTGGCGTTTTCCTCGGGCTTGTTCCAGTAGCCCTTCATCACCTGGGGCCCGTTAACGCAAATTTCACCTGACTGTCCCAGTGGCATTTCTTTTTCACCGGTTTCAATGTCCATTATCTTGCAAAGGGTGTCCGGCATGGGCAGTCCTATGGACCCCTGGGCCTTGGCGTCAAAGCGGTTGGCATGGGTCACCGGGGAGGTCTCGCTCAGACCGTAGCCCTCCACCAGCCGCCCGCCGGTGATTTCCTGGAATTTAAGCTGCACTTCAAGAGGGAGGGGGGCGGCGCCGCTGAGGCATGCCCTGATGGAGGATATGTTATAATTCTTGAGTTCCGGAGAGGAAATAATCGCCACGTATATGGTGGGCGTTCCCGGAAACAGAGTGACTTTGTGTTTTTGGATGTGTTCCAGCACCATTTTGAGGTCAAAGCGGGGGATCAGCACCAGGGTGGACCCGGTGTATATGCCGAAGTTCATGCACACAGTCATGCCGAAGGAATGAAAGAAAGGAAGCACCGACAGTATATTTTCTCTTCCCACCTGGAAATCCCTGTCCCATTCCATCAGTTGCAGAACATTGGCCACCAGGTTGCGGTGGGTCAGCATGGCTCCCTTGGACAAACCTGTGGTTCCTCCGGTGTATTGAAGCACCGCCAAGTCGCCGGGGCTGATGTCCACGGGGGGCGGGTTGGGGGATGATCTGCCGATGAGGGACTTGAAATCCATCACTCCGCTGCCGGCGGGTATTTCGGCCCACTGTCCCGACTTCTTGGCCTTGATGGGGTAGAGAAGATTTTTGGGAAAGGGGAGGTAGTCCTTTATTCCGGTGGCGATGAGCCTTTTGACAGGGGTTTCCGGCGCCACTTTGAGCACCTTGGGGGCCAACAAATCCAGAAAAATCAGTGTTTCCGCCCCGGAGTCCTTGAGCTGGTGAGACAATTCCCTTTCGGTATACATGGGGTTGATACCCACCCCCACGGCCCCAGCCTCATTACAGCGTAGAAACCGATCACTTCCTGGGGTATATTGGGCAGCATCAGTCCCACCCGGTCCCCCTTCCCGACTCCCAGATCGCTAAGCGCCCGGGCCAGCCTGTCCACCTGATCCTTCAGCCGGGTGTATGTAAGCTTGCCGCCCATGAAGACAGTGGCGGTTTTATCCGGGTATTTTGCCGCCGCCTGCTCCAGATTATTGTAGAGGGTAGTGTTCGGGTATTGAAGGTTCGGCCTGACACCATCGGGGTAAAAATCGATCCAGAAGGGTCTGTTTTCTTTCACCGGCGCTCCTCCTGTTTTTTAACTTTTTTAAATATATTAACATTAGCATAAATTTTAATCAATAACTTTCTGAATGCTTATTCAATTAATGTTCACATGGGCAACTGACGGGGTTACCCCGTCAGTTGCCCGATTCATTGGGGGTTTTCGCGCCTTCGGCAGGGGGTGGATTGCGGTGGCCCGGTCATATTCACCGTTTGGAACCCCGCCCGGGGCATGATCGTTATAGGCAGGAGCAGGACCCCGGGATCACGGGTACGGGATCGCCCAAGATCCTTGGGGATACCCTTAAATGTGTTTTGCAATACCCTCCTATTTAGACCTGTTTGGATCCCGGATATTATGTGATTTTATCAGATCCCACTGGGGAACCAGTGCCCTGATCTCAACGCCGCTGGGCAGCATCTTCATTTCCTGGCATATATAGGAGTCGCTGATAAGCTTGCTTAATGACGCAGACAATTTTGCTTTGTCTTCGTTGTAATATTTCGCGCATGCCTCTACGGTTTTTTCAAAAGTTGGGATAATGCCTCTTTTTTGCGCACGATCAATTGACTGTAAAAGTTTAACACAATATTCGTTTCTGTTGTCACTGCACGGCAGTATTTCGCCCGTCCATGACGCACAATCTCTGAGCTGGTTGCTCAATGTTCCTTGTACCGCATATATACCCACTCTTTTGTCTAAAAAAGTGGTGAGGTATGCAACCACGCTATGGAAATGTCCATCTCCCGTCAATAATACATACTGTTCTATGTCATTACGCTGTAAAATCGTTCTATAAATATGATCAAGCATGATAAAGTCCGTATAATCCTTTTTAATTTCAAGATTTGCACAATCAATTATATTATTGGTGACAGTCCTCAGTTTTGCCCGTTCCTTCACCATCTCTTCCCTGGTAAAGTCGCCAAAAAAAAATATATCCTCCAAGTTTCCAATTGATTTTATGTCGGTTACAAACTTCCTTATATTTGGAGTTTCTCCGAATTGAATGTATAATCCCCAGAACCAGGACTCATAATCAACAAACACCATTGTTTTAAGTTTTCCGTTTACGGACACAATATTTATCTCTCCCCATTTAAAAGATTATAAGTTGCACTCTATTCATTTATCAATGTTCAATTCATCATTGAATCAATTTAAGTATTATTATAATAAGTTAAATCCTCATGTCAATAGAAAAATCCACTAAACCGCATCTCATTGTTTGTTCCCAATCCCGTGCCTTGCTATTCTGTCGTACAGTTTGGTCCGGCTTATGCCCAGTATCCGGGACGCCTTGGTCCGGTTGCCCCCGGTTTCGGCCAGGGCCTTTAAGATTAGTTCCTTTTCCGCCCCGGCGATATTGTCGTTCATGTTCAGCGCCGGACTTCCGTTTTCAGCGGAGGGGTTTTTGGGGTCCGGGCAATGCTGGAGATATTCGGGAAGGTGGGCCGGCTGTATTTCGCCGGAGGAAACTATGTTCAACGCTCTTTCCACCACGTTCTCCAGTTCCCGGACATTTCCCGGCCACCAGTGGGCCATCAGAATCTGCATGGCCTGGGGGCTGACGTCCCGGACCCTGGCCCCCAGTATGCGATTGTATTTTTTTATAAAATGCTCGGCCAGTGGATATATATCGGCCTTCCGTTCCCTCAGGGGCGGTATGCGCACGGAAATGACATTCAGCCGGTAAAACAGATCCTCCCGGAATTTACCTTCCATCATCATTTTTTCCAGGTCCCGATTGGTGGCCGCGATTATTCTCACTTCCACCCGCACCGTTTTTATGCCCCCCACCCGCTCAAACTCCTTTTCCTGCAGCACCCGCAGCAGCTTGGCCTGAAGCGGCAGGGACATGTCTCCTATTTCATCCAGGAAGAGGGTTCCCTGGTGGGCCAATTCGAATTTGCCGGGCTTTCCTGTGCTTTTGGCGCCCGTAAAGGCGCCGCCCTCGTATCCGAAAAACTCGGATTCCAGGAGGGCGTCCGGCATGGCGGCGCAGTTGACTTTGACAAAGGGGCCCTTTCTGCCGGATTGGTTGTGTATGGCGGCGGCGAACAGCTCCTTTCCGGTTCCGCTCTCTCCCAGCAGCAGGATGCTGGAAAGGCTGCGGGAGGTCTGTCTGGCCATGTCTTTAACGCCGGCCATCAGTAAGCTGCTGCCCACAATGTCATCGAAGCCGATGCCTTTGTGGGTGACCCTGGAAAGCTCGTCGCGGTAAAAAGAGATCTGGTTTTCCAGGGCTTCCAGCCTCTTGGCCATGTCTGTGAGGCGGTTCAGCCCCCTGAAGGTTACCTTTGCCACAGCGCCCAGTATTTGGCCGTTCCGGGTGATGGGCAGTCTGGTGATAATGCAGCGGTTGCCCCGGATGGTTTTCAGATCTCCTAGATCCGTGACGCCGGTGCTGACTATTTCTTCTAATCCCAACTCGGGGAGTATTTCGCCCACATTGCGGTTCATCACATCCTCCGCGCGAACACCGAGGAAATCCAGCATGGAGCGGTTGACAGTGGTGACAACGCCCTGGCCGTTGATGACTAGAAGGCCGTCATAGGCAAGATCCAGCACCGTGGCCAGGGTTTCCTTGATTTCTTTTACGCTTTCAAATTCATGGGCCAGTTTCTCATATTCGGTGAGATCGTGAAGAACGGCGATGGTTCCCCCGGGAGCCCCCCGGTTATATACCGGAAGGTATTTGGCCAATATACCCGGCACCCCATGGATTCTATGCCAATTTTTTATATTTTCATCGTACATGACCTTATCCAGCCTAACGTTGGGCAACACATCGGCCACAAATCTGCCCAGTATGTCCTGGGCATTGACTCCCAGCATACCTTCGGCGGCGGGGTTGATTACGGTGATGATGCTTCTGCTGTTGGCGGCCAGAACCCCGTTTTCCAGGGCGTCCAGCAGGGAGGACAGTTCCCGGGCCTGTCTCTCGCTGCGGGAGCGGAGGTTTTCTATGATGCTCATCTGGGTTACCATTCCCAAGGGGTTGTTTTCCTTGTCGACCACCACCACCTGGCTCAGTTCTTTTTCTTGCATAAAACCATACACGTCGCCAAAATTCATATCCTCGTCCACACATATGGCGGGCCGGGTGAAGAAACCGGCTATGGCGGCGTCCAGGGAAGCTCCCTTGAGGAGTGCCCTGTAGAGATTGTGTTTGGTCATCACCCCAAAGACCTTGTTCTGCCTGTCAACCACCGGAATCGCATCCAGCCGGGTCCGCGAAAAGGTGGTCACTGCATCCTGCAATGTGTTATCGGGCCTCATTAGCACATCCTTGTGGTAGGATATTGACTTTGCCTTGGCGCCCATTTTTTCGCCCCCCATTGTGTGCTTGATATGATTTTAACACAACTGTTTTAAATTTAGCACAAACCCGGAATAGTAATTAAAAAAATATTAATAAATGATTGGTCACTCAGTTTTTATGTTACTATGGTATTGACAGGCTGTCCATTCTATGGGAGGCCGGAAGGAGGGCGCCTTTTGGTAGAGGTGTACGAACATCGCGGGGTTACTGTATTTCAGGGAAGAGTCTCCATGTTGGGGCTGGGATCCTTGAAAACCTGTAATTTTTTATGGGACGGCAGCCTTATTGATGCCGGCCCCAGCCGGCTGAACAGGGTTCTTTCGTCCCATTTCAGGTCACGCCGCATTGACAGAGTGTTGCTGACCCACTTTCACGAGGACCATACCGGCAATGCGGCCTGGCTGCAGAGAGAAAAAGGGATTCCGGCATATATCAGCCCCCGTTCCCTGGAGGTATGCCGGAGGGATGCCGGGCTGCCACTGTACCGGAGGTATTTCTGGGGTAAAAGGCCCGCCTTTGACCCTCTGCCGCTGGGGGAAACCGTGTTCTCTGAAAAAAGTCGCCTGGAGGTGATAAACGTCCCGGGGCACAGCCATGACCATGTATGCTTCCTGGACAGGGAGAAAGGATGTGTTTTTACCGGAGATCTGTTTGTCACCCCGAAAACCAGGATTGTCATGCGCCATGAATCCATTCCGCGGATTATAATATCGATTGAAAGGCTCCTGGAGGAGGACTTCGACATTCTTTACTGCGCCCACGCCGGCGTAGTGGAGGACGGGCACAGGATTATGGCCAAAAAGCTCGATTATTTGAAGGAACTGCGGGAAGGGGTGCTGGATCTGCGCCGCCAGGGCATGACGGTGGGGGAAATAGACAAGAAAATATTTAAAAGGCCCCTGCCGCTGACCTTTATATCCTCCGGCGAGTGGTCCTCCC
>JBBIMW010000049.1:0-13602 GCA_037444185.1 Peptococcaceae bacterium
CATGTATAGAAAACTTATCCACAAGTAATAATGCAAGCATAGTTTCCTATACATAAATAAAGCCGCCCTAACGGCGGCAGGACTCAGTACTCAGAATTCAGCGTTCAGAATAAAAGGACCTATGACTTCAACGGCCTCTTAGGTGCAATAACTTAGATGCCGGGCACCTGAGTTACTGGATTATTTCCCGCCAGGTCCTATTGATTTGCTGGATTAAGCTCCGCCTTAATATATCCGTGCTTGCCACCAAGGGCACCCTCAGCACTTCATTTTCATTCTTTGTGACTACGTAATGCCCCATTTCCTGACCCTTTACGATCGGCGCCTCCACCCTGTCGGGGGCCTCCACCCTTCCCAGAAATCCTTTGTCATCGCCCTTTTTAACCACAACCACCACCCTGTCCCTGGTGAACAGCCCCAACAAATCCTCTGTACCCTTGTCCACCTTGACGGTTTTGACCACCTTGCCCGCGTCTTCCAGGTGCACCGCCCTGTAGCGGGCATAACCGGAATTGTACAGCTTAATCGATTCCCTGAAATGGCTTTTGGGTTCCGCCGTGCCCAACACAACGGCAATCAGCCTCAGTTTGTCCCTTTCGCAGGTGGATGCTAGGCAATACTTGGCCTCGCTGGTCCAGCCGGTCTTGCCGGCGTCCACTCCCCGGTACCATTTGAGGAGTTTGTTGGTGTTCCAGAGCTTGAACTCCCCTCCCCGCAGGTCGTATTCATAAATACCCGAAATTTTCATAAAAAGCGGTCGCTTCGTGCATTCCCTGATAATCAGGGCCATGTCCATGGCCGAGGTATAATGGTCTTCGGCCGGCAGTCCGGTGACATTGACGAAATTGGTATTGGCGCATCCCAGTTGGCGCGCCCGGTCGTTCATCGAGCGGACAAAGGCTTCAACGCTTCCCTCAATATGTTCGGCCAGGGCCACGCTGGCATCGTTGGCCGAACCCACCGCCACCGCGATAAGCAACTCGTTAAAGCTGAACTCCTCGCCGGGCTCGAGATATATCTGGGAACCGCCCATGCTCCAGGCGTTTTCCGATGCCGTCACCCGGTCTTCCAGCCGGACCTTGCCGCAATCCACGGCCTCCACCGCCAGTAAAAGTGTCATCAGTTTGGTGACGCTGGCCATGGGAAGTCTTTTATCGGGGTTTTTGGCGAAAAGTATCTCCCCGCTGTCGGCGGCCATCAGCACCGCCGAATCCGCCGTTGTTTCAATGACGTCCCCGGCCTCGGGCCGCTTTTTTTCAGCCTGCTCCGCCGCCAGGGCCTGGGTGCAGAAAACAGTCATTGACAAAAGCAGTATGAATGCTGTTTTGTATACTTTTCTCCAGAACACGGAAAACACATCCCCCTTTTGAGATTTGCCTTTAATAGGCTGTACAAAAATAAAAAAGTTATACCGCCGCCTGCCGCTCCCTGGCGGAACCTTTCGAGCCGCCCTGTCATATCATGTAAAAAAGGCGCTAAGGGAGGCAGTGACGGTGACTGATTTACTGGGTGGTATTTTCCATAAACCCTGGTTTATTATAGGCTGCTGCTGTTTGTTTTTCTTTCTCATCCTGGTGTTGATAATAGTGGCTCTGCTGTGCTGCATCAACTGATCCCTGGCAGCCGGCCACGGCCCGGGCCCCCGCCTGCCGGGGACCTTTCTTGTTTTATTCATGTACACAATAGTTGACAAAGATCTATTAGCTTATACTGCATTCCTCATTCTGCCGGGAGACTGGAGACAGGACGGATGGGCGGTATGGGCGTATTTTTATTCTTTGACGGCGCCGGCCGGGATGGCGTGGGGGTCTGCCTAAAAGGCCGGATTACGGACAGGCACCTTTTTTGCATGGATAAAAAAGACAAGTTTAATTTATTATCCGGAGGTGTCTGATGTGAAAACTGCGAAGGAATACATGGACAGCTTGAAAGGTCTGAACCCCAAAATATTCCTGGGCGGCAGGCAGGTGAAACTCCTGGAGAATCCCACCACCATGACGGTGGTAAATGCCAACGCCAGGGTGTACGAACTGGGATCGGACCCGGAGTTTGACAATATCATGAACACCTTTTCACCGCTCACCGGCGGCAAAATAAGCAGGAACCTGCACATTGCCGGAAGTGTCGCCGACCTGGAAAGAAGATCCGAAATGGCCACCCTGACCAGCCAAATGCTGGGAACGTGCAATTACAGGTGCGTAGGGGCGGACACCATCAACGCCCTGGCCGGCGTCACCTGGGAAATGGACCGGGACCTGGGTACAGGGTATCACAAGAGCTTCATGACACATTTGAAGTACCTGCAGGAAAACGACCTGGCCGTAAGCGGCGCCGTAACCGACGCCAAGGGGGAGCGGTCCAAAAGGCCCGGCGATCAGGCGGACCCCGATGTCTACGTGCATGTGACCAAAAAGACCGCCGACGGAATTATAGTTAACGGCGCCAAGGTGAGCCAGAGCGGCGCCATCGGCTCCCATGAGACCATAGTCATCCCCACCATGGGCATGAAGCCCGGTGAAGAGGATTTTGCCGTGGCCTTTGCGGTTCCAAACGGGGCGCCGGGACTAACCTACATATGCCAGTACACACCCTTCACGGCCGAACGGGAGCTGGTGGAGGCGAGGTATTTGGGCAATCCCCTTTATGGCCAGAGAGAAACCAGTATTATGGTGTTTGAAGATGTTTTCATCCCCTGGGACAGGGTTTTCATGTGCGGTGAGACCAAATATTGCGGCCGTCTCATAGCCCGTTTCGCCAAAATGCACCGGATGAATTGCGGCGGGGCCTGCAAGGTGGGTTTTGCGGATCTGATCATCGGCGCTTCGCAACTGCTGGCGGAATATTCAGGGGTCCAGAAGGCCCCCCATATAGTGGACAAGATAACCGACATGATCAGGATCAGCGAAACCGCCAGGGCCTGTACGGTGGCCGCGGCCCTTAAGGGCCGGGAGGAACCTTCGGGATCTGGATTTTACATGCCGGATGATGTGTTTGGAAATGCCGCCAAGCTCACCATTGGCGACGGCTTCTGGGATATTATGAAATGGGCCGGGGACATCGGCGGCGGGCTGGCCGTCACCATGCCGGGTGAAATGGAGTTGGACAACCCGGAAACCTCCCGTTACATCAAGAAATACCTCAAAACAGGCTTTCCCGCCGAAGCCAGGCTGAGAATGGCCAAATTCATCCAAAATTGGTGCGCGGGCCTGCACGGGGCCGGCACCTGGCACGGCGCGGGCTCCCCCATGGCGCAGAAAATGGCGCTGTACAGCCTGGCGGACATGGAGAAAAAGAAGATCCTGGCCAAAAAGCTGGCCGGACTGGAGGAATAGTGCCGGTGACTTAATCCGGCTTCCAGCCGCCCGTCAGGGCGGCTTATTTATTACAAAATATACTTGACACTGAATTTCATTTTCATTAACATTAACTAATGAGAAATATTTTCATTTGCAAATTGGCTATTCCGGGAGGGAGGTCTGACACAACAGATGACAACTTAGGCATTGGACCAGACGAAAAAAGCTGTTTCAAAAATATTTCAGAGTGGAGGCGATAAATTGGGATTATTTAGCAAAACCGGTACGGCGGGCAAACTGACGGTGGCGTTTCTGGCGGGAGCGGCTTTGGTATTTGCTTTACTTCAGTTGGTGGACAAAAAGCCCCCTCAAAGCGTCCAGGCGGATGCGGGTGTGGTCAACATATACGCATCCCGCCATTACGGAGTGGAGCCGGTATTTGACGAGTTCACCAAGGAAACCGGGATAAAGGTGCGATTCACCACCGGCCCCGACGCCGCGCTGCGCGAAAGGATTAAAGCCGAAGGCCCCCGCACGCCGGCGGATGTATTCATCGCTGTTGACGCCGGCAACCTTTGGCTGGCTGCCCAGGACGGATTACTTCAGCCTGTGAATAGCGGAAACTTGAGCAAGAACATTCCTTCTGACATGAGGGACGCCCAAAACCGCTGGTTCGGACTGACCAAAAGGGTCCGGACGATTGTTTATCATCCCGACCGGGTAAAAGCGGAAGAACTTTCTACATACGAGGGACTGGCGGACCCGAAATGGCGCGGCAGGCTGATTATGCGGCCGGCAACCCACGCTTACACGCAATCCCTGGTGGCCAGTCTCATCGCCGCCCATGGCGAAGCGCGGGCTGAAGAGATTGTGCGGGGCTGGGTGGCCAATCAGCCGAAACTGATCGACAGCGATACCCGGATACTTGAGACCCTGGCCGCCGGAGGCGGGGATGTGGCCATAACCAATCATTATTACCTGGGCCGTATGCTGGAAAAGAGCCCTGCATTCCCTGTAAAAGTATTCTGGGCCAACCAGGGGCAGGGTGACCGGGGGGCTCACGTTAATATCAGCGGCGCCGGGGTTGCCGCCCATGCGCAAAACAAGGAAAACGCCATCAAACTGTTGGAGTGGCTGAGCAGCCCCAAGGGTCAGAAAATGTTCTCCGATTCCAACCATGAATACCCGGTCAACCCGGCGGTGGAACCCCATTCCATCATCGCCGGTTTCGGGAAGTTCAGGGCCGACGCCATGGACAAAGGCGAATATGGACGTCTGCAGGCCAGTGCCGTAAAGCTGATGGAGCGGGCGGGATACAAATAAAACCAGCGGTTGAGGATTTGGCGGAAAGTCATGAATATAATTGCAAGGATTTCATCAATGTACAGATCGCCTGGCGGGCAGCGGAGGCTGCACAGCTTCCCTGCCCCTCCTTTTTTGATTGCGCTTTTGGTTATTTTGCCTGTGGTGGTGGTGGTCTCGGGGCTTGTCAGCCCCACACCGGAAATCTGGCGGCATCTCTGGGGGACACTGCTGCCTGAAATGCTGCGCAACACAGTTTTGTTTTTGTTTGGGGTGGGGGTGGGGACATTTATTCTGGGGGCCGGCCTGGCCTGGCTGGTGACGGCTTACCGCTTTCCCGGCCGGCCGGTGTTTGAATGGCTGCATCTACTGCCACTGGCAATCCCCACCTATGTGATGGGCTTTGTTTATATGTCGGTTTTTGATTTCGCCGGCCCGGTGCAGTCCCTTTTGCGCCATTGGCTGGGCAGTGCGGACTGGTTTCCCGAGATCCGCTCCGGCGGGGGGGCTGTGCTGGTAATGACTCTGGCCCTTTATCCATACGTTTACATGCTGGCCAGAGCGGGGTTCCGGGGGCTGTCGGCGTCTGCCTTCGAGACTGCCCGAATCATGGGTTGCGGCGCGGCAGACTTCTTTTTCCGGATTGCCCTGCCGCTGGCCAGGCCGGCCATTGCCGGAGGAGTGGCCCTGGCGCTGATGGAGGCCCTGGCCGATTTCGCCACGGTGCGGTTTTTTAATTTTCCCACCTTGTCGGAAGGGGTCATCAGGGTCTGGCACGGCATGATGGACTTGGGGGCGGCCAGGGAGCTGGCCGGGCTGCTGGCGGTCTTCGCCCTGGTGGTAATACTGTCCGAAAAGGCTTTCCGCGGGCGGTCCCGCTATTACCAGCCGGGCGGCAGAACGCCGGGGATGCCTGGAATCAGTCTGGGCGGATGGAAGAAATGGGCGGCCACGGCACTTTGTACCATGGTGACGGCGGCGGCCTTCGGTTTGCCCATGCTGCAGCTGGCCTGGTGGGCTGCCGGGGAACTGTCAGCCATGTCCATGGGGACGGCCCTGGTGTATTCCGGTCTGATATTGAACAGCCTTATGCTGTCGGGCCTGGCGGCGCTGTTTGCCGTGCTGGCCGCCCTGGTCCTGGCCAGCGGCGTCCGTCTGAGCGGGGGCAAGGTGGCCGCCCTGTTTGCCCGGATGGCCACCATCGGTTACGCTGTGCCGGGGGCCGTTATCGCCGTAGGAATACTGCTGACCACGGCCGGTCTGGACCATGCCGCGAACCGCCTCTGGGCCGGGCTGACAGGCGCGGCCCCGGGGCTGATTCTGACCGGATCCCTGGCCGGACTGGTGTATGGCTATGTGGTGCGCTTCATGGCCGTGGCATACAACAGTGTTGACGCTGGCCTGGAAAAGATCAGGCCGGAAATCACCCTGGCGGCAAAGGTGCTGCGGGCAGGTCCGTGGCGGATATTGTGGAGGATTCACCTGCCCCTGTTGGTGCCGTCTGTTTTTGCCGGGTCCGCCCTGGTTTTTGTGGATGTAATGAAAGAACTGCCCGTAACTGTAATGCTGCGCCCTTTCGGCTATGACACCCTGGCGGTTTGGGTCTGGCAGATGGCTGCGGAGTCCGTGTGGTCCGGCGCCGCTCTGCCGGCCATCATTATAGTGCTGTCCGGGTTGATCCCGGTTATATTTCTGACGCGCGCCGCGAACAGAAAATAATTAAATCCGTATACAGTGAGGTTTGAGGATAATGGGTTGGATTGAAAAACCACCGGGACGGGTTGAGTTGCAAAATGTATCGCGTTTTTTTGGCGGGGTCCGGGCCGCCGCCGGCCTGACTTTCAGCATTGATGAAGGGGAATTCTTTTCTCTGATCGGTCCTTCTGGGTGCGGAAAAACAACCACCCTCAGGCTTATTGCGGGACTGGACCGGCCCGATGGCGGAATCATCACCATAGGCCGGAAGGTGATGGCCGGGGACAGTTTTTGGGTGCCTCCCGAAAGTCGTGGTGTAGGCATAGTTTTTCAGGACTATGCACTGTTTCCCCATATGACTGTATATCAAAATGTTGCATTCGGACTGAAGGGTCTGGCCCGGGAGGAAGTCCGGGCCAGAGTCGAAGAAATTTTGGCTGTTGCGGGTTTGAAGGGTTTGGAAAAGCGTTATCCCCACGAGCTGTCCGGCGGGCAGTGCCAGCGGGTGGCCCTGGCCAGATCCCTGGCGCCCAGGCCCGGGGTAATACTGCTGGACGAGCCTTTTTCCAACCTGGACGCCGGCCTCAGGGACGATTTGCGCGATGAAACAAAGCGCATACTCAAAGAAACGGGCGCGACGTCTATTCTGGTCACCCACGACCAGGAAGAGGCCTTTTGTCTGTCGGACCGGGTGGGTGTGCTTAACAACGGCAGTCTGGAGCAGGTCGGCACTCCGGCGGAGATCTACCACCGGCCGGGCAGCCGGTTTGTGGCAGATTTTGTGGGTAAGGCCGATTTCCTGGCTGGTGTGGTGGATGGGGGGACGGTGGTCACCGGTGTGGGGGTTTTTCCACTGGATAGAAAACAACTGCCTGCAGTGAAAGACGTTGATTTGATGATCCGGCCGGACGACGTCGATTTCACCGTGGACTCGGGCGGCAACGCTGTAATTGTCGACGCGCGTTTTCTGGGGGCGTCCACATTATACAGGCTGCAGCTCCCCTGCGGCCAGGCTATTCATTCTCTTAAAGCCTCCACAGAAACCTTTTCTCCCGGAGTGACAGTGCAGACCAGCATAAACACCGCCCACACCGTGGTCTTTCCCAGTACGCGCCCTGCTTGAGTCCTGGGATAAGACACCGCATATTCTGCATTCCTCCGTGTTTTACCCCGAAAATACTCCATTTTGGGGATTGTCAATTAACCAGTCTCTTCGATATATGGACCCAGAAAACCGGACAGCAGAAAGGAGAAATCTAAGATACTACGGGATTCATCCCAGCCAGCTCAAGAGATGGAAAGAGGAAGCAATAATTAACCTGCCAAAACTCTTTTCCGATCGCAAGGCATCAGAGATTGAAAAGGCAGCCCAAGAAAAGAAGATAAACCAGCCCGGACATATCGCCCCGGAGAGGCTCCGGCTTGCCGATCCCATCATAGCCGTTGCTGTCAATATCCCGAAGGAGCTGGTTTACCCTTTTCAGCGTCTTTTTATCTTGTGTTGGCCAATATAAATAATCCTCCCAGGCTTTATCCGTCCATAACTTTTCCATTGGCTAATCCTCAATTAATTCATGGGCTGTCAGTTTGCCCTCTTCTGAGTCCTGTATGGATTGCCGCAGAATTTTCATATTTGCGGGACTATAAAAAGCGTCTGTATTTAAGGTAATTTCAAAAGGTATGCCGCCTTGACGCAGGGATTGCCGTACAAAGATATTGAACGCCGTGGTCATGTTCAAGCCTAATTCATTAAAAAATTTTTCCGCCTGTTCCTTTAACTCTTTATCAATGGGGCGGCAGCCCCTGGCGACCAAGAAAAGCGATACTTTTTTCAGCTATTGGGTGATGTAATCGCTTTTCTTGATGATTAGAGGCTTTTTTGGCGGAGGGGTTTCTTCGATGGTAAAGGCCCGGCGGGCCAGCTCCAGGGCCGCACCAAGCCGCCCCGGCCTGTTGTGGTGCAGTGTGGCCAGGATGTCGCCCCTTTCCACCCGGTCTCCTTCCTTTTTGTGCAGCACCACCCCCGCCGACAGGTCTATGAAGGATTCCTTTGTTTCCCGGCCGGCCCCCAGGTTCATGGCCGCCATTCCCACCATCAGGGCATCGCACCGGGACAGAAACCCTTCGGTGTCCGCCGTGAGGATCTCCCTGTCTGACGATTGGGGCAAAAGGCCGATGTTTTCAATGACCGCCGGGTCACCGCCCTGGGCCGCGATCATCTCTCCGAACTTGGTCAGGGCCAGGCCGCCGTCCAGATTTTTTTCCAGCAGGCGTGAAGCTTCTTCCGGGGAGGGGGCCTTTCCCGCCAGGCACATCATTTCCGATCCCAGGGCCAGGCAAAGATCCCTCATGTCCCGGGGACCCCCTCCCCGCAGTGTTTCAATGGCCTCCGCCACCTCCAGGGAGTTTCCTGCCGCGCGCCCCAGGGGCTGATCCATGGCGGTAATCAGGGCCACTGTGCGGCGGCCCAGCTTATTGCCTATTTTTACCATCAGTCCGGCCAGTTCCCCGGCTGCGCCGGGGTCCCTCATAAAGGCTCCCCTTCCCGCCTTGACGTCCAGCACTATTGCGTCGGCTCCCGAGGCCAGCTTCTTGGACATAACGCTGGAGGCGATGAGGGAGATATTGTCCACTGTGGCGGTGACGTCCCTCAGGGCGTACAGCTTCTTGTCCGCCGGGACCAGGTTCCCGGTCTGGGCTGCTATTGCTATGCCTATCTTTTCGACCTGGCCGATGAATTCCCGGTGTCCCATTTTCACCCTGAAGCCGGGAACGGACTCCAGTTTGTCAATGGTTCCCCCGGTATGCCCCAATCCCCTCCCGGACATCTTGGCCACGGGCACGCCGGCCGATGCCACCAGGGGGCCCAGCACCAACGTGGTCTTGTCGCCCACACCGCCGGTGCTGTGCTTGTCCACTTTGGTGCCGGGCAGGCCGGAGAGATCTACCACATCGCCGGAGCCGTATATGGACATGGTCAGGTCCGCCGTTTCAGCGGGACTCAGGCCTCTGAAGAAAATGGCCATGAGCAGGGCGGATGTCTGGTAGTCAGGCACCGCGCCGCTGACGCAGCCGTTAATCCAGTATTCAATCTCCTCCCGGTTCAGTTCCACTCCCTGACGCTTTTTCAGTATGATGTCGTACATTCTCACCGGACTGTTCACCTCCCGGCTTGAGTATCTCTGCCGCAAAACTTCTGCCCGGCAGGGGGTCGGCGTTGAATAATCCGGCTATGGTGGCGGCCACGTCTGAAAAGCTATCCCTGGTTCCCAGATTGACTCCGGCCCTTATCGGGCTGCCGGCCACCAGCAAAGGAACGTATTCCCGGCTGTGATCCGTGCTGGAAGTGGTGGGATCGCAGCCGTGGTCGGCGGTTATAATCAGAATGTCCTTCTCTCCCAGGGAACCGGTTATCTCCGGCAGGCGCCGGTCCAAGGCCTCCAAAGCCCCGGCATAACCCCGGGGATCGTTGCGGTGGCCGTAAAGCATGTCGAACTCCACCAGGTTGGTGAATATAAGTCCCTTTCCGGAAAATCCCAGCAATTCCGCCGTCCGGTCCACTCCGTCCATGTTGTCCTTGGTGTGGACGGCCCGGGTGATTCCGGCGCCTGAAAAAATATCGTTCACCTTGCCCACCGCCGTCACCGGAATTCCGGTGCCGGACAGTGCGGTCAGCAGGTTGGGACGGGGAGGTTCCAGGGAAAAGTCGTGTCTTTTCTCAGTTCTTCTAAAATGCCCCGGCTGCCCGGCGAAGGGCCTGGCGATGACCCTTCCCACCGCGTGGTCGCCGGATAATATCTCTCTGGCCATTCTGCACATTTCATACAGCTCGGAAACCGGGATCACCTCTTCGTGGGCTGCGATCTGAAAGACACTGTCGGCGGAAGTGTAGACAATGGGCCTTCCGGTCCTTATGTGAACTTCTCCCAGCTCCTTTATTATTTCCGTGCCGGAAGCCGCCTTATTTCCTAGCACTTTGCGGCCGGTTCTCTCCTCGAAGGGGACGATGACCTCCGGGGGAAAACCGCCGGGGTATACCGGGAAGGGACGCTGGAGAATTATTCCGGCGATTTCCCAGTGACCGGTGGTGGTGTCCTTGCCGGGTGACTTGGGCGCCATCCTACCGTAAGCCCCGGCGGGTTCCCCCACCGGGCCCACACCCTGGAAGCCGCCCAGATTGCCCAGCCCCAGCGCCGCCAGATTCGGCAGATCGAGGCCGTTGACGGCCCGGGCGCAATTGCCCAAGGTGTTGCTGCCCACATCTCCGTATTCCCTGGCGTCGGGAAGTTCCCCTATGCCCAGGCTGTCGATAATCAACAGAACCACTTTGTCAATCATATGGTGTCCGGTTCCTCCCGGTAGATTATTCTGTGTTTCTCATTCTGTGTTTCTCATTCTGCGCTCCGGATTCATGGGGCACGGGACATGAATTCCGGGTTCTATAAGGCTGTTGAAAAAGTCCATCTGCTGCGTTGCGGCGGCGGCTTTTTCGCTCCAACGTACCACCAAGTACGCCTCCGCTCAAACCCTTGCCGCGCTTTGCGTCTGGAGCTTTTTGAACAGCCTCCTGCTGTATCCGGCTATGCCTGCTTGATGTCGTATAAATGAGTTTTACAACACTCTCCTAGGCCCTGGGGTGGTGTTTTCTGTGCGCCTCCCTGATTCTGGTTCCCGTAATGTGCGTATATATCTGGGTGGTGGATATGTCGGCGTGGCCCAAAAGCTCCTGCACCGCCCTCAGGTCGGCCCCGTTTTCCAATAGGTGGGTGGCGAAGGAATGCCGCAGGGTATGAGGTGTAATGTCTTTTTTTATATTTGCCCTGGCTGCGTATTTTTTTATTATTTTCCAGAATCCCTGTCTGGACATCCTGGTTCCGTGGCGGTTCAGGAACAGCGCCGGGCCTGCCGAGCCGACGATCAGCCTGCTTCTGGCCCTCTGCATGTACGCCTTTACAAATTGCGCGGCCACATTCCCTATGGGCACTATCCTTTCCTTGGAGCCCTTTCCCGTGCACTTTATATAGCCTTCCTCCAGGTTGACGCTCCCCCGGTCCAGGGAGATCAGCTCCGACACCCTTATTCCGGTGGCGTACAGCAGCTCCAGCATGGCCTTGTCCCTGAGGCCCCAGGGTGTGCCTATCCGCGGCTGGGCCAGCAGGTCGTCCACTTCATCGATGGTCATGACCCGGGGAAGTTTATGGGTATTCTTTGGTGACTCCAGGTTCTCCGCCGGGTCGTTTTCCAGCCGGCCCTCGCCGATTAAAAATCTGTACAGTGATTTTATCGCCGCCAGCCTTCTGGCGATGGTGGCCGGAGATTTGCCTTCGTTTTTGAGCTGGAGCATATAGGCCGAAACCGCTTTTTTTCCGTCCGGCCCCAGGGGGTCGTATTCCTTCTGGCGGCAAAAATTTTTAAAAAAAAGCAGGTCGAAACGATATGACACTACGGTGTTCTTGGAAAGTCCCTTTTCCACGGCAAGAAAATTCAGAAAATCAAGTATCTCTTTTTCCAAATTCAGCCACCAGCCTTATACTCTCCCTGGAGAGTGTTACAAAACTCATATATATAGCCGGATACAGCCTCCTAGATGACCACAAGTTCATAACTCCTGCTGCCCAGGCCGATTTCCTCACCGTAGGCCAGCTGTCTGGTCCAGTCTATGTCCGGGTAGAGGGCGGTGAATTTGTCGTTGACCTCTTCGCGGCCTTCCAGTTTTGAGCCGGGCAGCCCCCGCTCGCGGTTGACAAGGTCCGCACAGGCCTGATCAATGGCCACCGGGTCCAGGGAGGCTAGCACGCCTATGTCCCTCACCACCGGGGCGTCGGAGAAATTATAGCAATCACAGTCGGGTGTGATGTTGGTCAGGAAGGTAATGAAACCGGCCTTGCCCCTTTTGTTGTGCAGCACGCCGACGGCGTACTCCGCCATTTTTTCCTGGATGGCGTCCTTCATGTTGTTTTTCCAGTTGATGCTTATGGCCCCGTGGGGACAGGTGACCGTGCACTCGCCGCAGCCGATGCAGGCTTTTTCGTCCACCACCGCCATTTTTAATTCCTCCACCGCTATGGCGCCGGTGGGGCACCACTGGTGACACCGTTCACAGGCCTTGCATTTTCCCTCTTTTACTCCCGGCAGCATGTCGGAGTGCATGACCTGCTTTCCGGCCCTGGACCCGCAGCCCATGCCCACATTCTTGATGGTTCCGCCAAAGCCCGTGGCCTCGTGGCCCTTAAAATGGGTGACCGCGATAAAGGCGTCGGCCAGCGCCACGGCGCTGCCGATCTTAACCTCCCGGCAGTGCTTGAGGTTCACAGGCACATTCAGGTAGTCCTTGCCGGTCAATCCGTCGGCGATGATCAGTGGGGAGTTTACCACAGAGTAGTCAAAACCGTTTTCTATGGCTGTTTGCAGGTGATCCACGGCGTTGGAGCGGGCCCCCACGTAGAGGGTGTTGGCGTCGGTGAGGAAGGGCCGGCCCCCCGCCTTCTTCACTTCGTCCACAATTTTTCTGACGAACTGGGGCCGCACATAGCTGGTATTGCCCCTTTCCCCGAAGTGGATCTTGATGGCCACCAGGTCTTTGGGAGCCACTATTTCATTCAGCCCGGCCTCGTAAAAAAGTTTTCCCACCTTGTCGATAAGATTGAATCTCATTGTGGCCCGCATATTTGAGAAAAAAACCTTTGACGGCATGTTGTACACCTCCAATCTTTTATTATTTTCATCACCCTTAAGTTTTTCCCTTTCGGCTGGAAAAATAAAAAAGCACTGATAGTGTTTGTCCTTCCTGAATGTCGTCAGCCATGGTGTTGGGCGTCTCAGCTGTGGCCGGATCAGCAATGCCTCTCCTGGGAAAAGGTGAGGTGGCTGATGTATCCTGCTAAAATTGATATCAGAAGATGTTTTACAAAAAACAACAAAAAATACATATTGTTTTTTTTGAATTTACAATAATACCAGTAAGGCAATAAAAGTTAATAGCGGCAAGGGATGGTGATATTATGCGTGTATGAAAATGAGAGGTTGGAATTCCGAGCTGGTCCTGTCTCTGATTGAGGTCTAGACGATTTGACGTTGACGATCTCTTGGCCAGCAAATTAAGGAGGTAATACTTATGCCATGGTTCTAAACCGCATTTCCGACCCACTGTCAAGGCGCGCCGTTAACGAGTGGGTAAATGAAATATACCGGCCTTCCTTTGGCGGATTACAACTGCACCATTTCTACCGGGCACTGGACTTTCTTATTGAAAACAAAGACCTCATTGAACTGGAACTGTTTGAACAGACCAGAAACCTGTTCAACCTGG
>JBBIMW010000050.1:0-13311 GCA_037444185.1 Peptococcaceae bacterium
ACCTTCTGCGGTTCACCCCCACGTGCGTGGGGACGATAAGGGCTTTGGCTTCTACGATGCCCTTGAGAACGGTTCACCCCCACGTGCGTGGGGACGATGGAAAGAGCGACTCGTAGCCAGCCACAATAAACCGGTTCACCCCCACGTGCGTGGGGACGATGTTGCCATGTGGATAAGCCCGGCAATGTCCCCCGGTTCACCCCCACGTGCGTGGGGACGATTAATGAAACATGCATATTAACTGGGTCTTGCTCGAAAAAAAGGTGGTTTGGTATCATTTAAGCAGTGGCACTGCTGTATACAGCACGCCCAGCAAAGTCATGCGGATTCACCGGCGGTCAGGCCCAACCCGTAAGCAGCCTATCCTGGACCAATGGAAAGCATGCCAAACCCAAACGCTTTACCCGGTCCTATCCCCATAGCCAGCGCATCCTGAAATAGTTTTGCGTCCTGCACCGCCAATCGCCCATTAAAAAGAACTCCCTGGAAGGTTCGCCCCGTCCCATAACTCTTCACTAACTCTGCTGCACCGGAGGCTGACACCGCCACCTGCAACAACACAAAGCCACATTCCACTGATTTGCGGGTCAGCCATCCAATTTGCTCCTCAAGTCCTCTCACCGGTACCCGCCGCCCATTGCGCTTAACACCGTTTGAAGAAGACCTGGTATCCACCTTCCGGGTCGGATTGGCCCGCAAGCGAAAACGGAGCACCCGCCCTGTCTTAAGATCAGCATAGACTCTGTCAACCGCTTTAATAGCAGGGTTGGGCATTCCATCCTCCGGATAGAGATAACCATCGGGCAGTTGCGACCAATCAGGCCTTATCCGGGACTGAGCATAGAGCAATATACGCCCGGTTACCCGCTCAAATTCCAACCGGTACAACACCCCAAAAAAAGCCCGTGCCGACACCTCTGGATCAACAATTTCCGGGTAAGCTTTCATAATGGTCCGGTGCATTCCAGCAACATCGCGGAGGTCTCGTTGAACCGCCGCCGACAAAGGGTTCAGGCGCATAAACGACAGATACATCAACACACCTCCAATGCGTTTAAAAACCTGACACCACAATCCACTCCACCCGGACATGTCGGACGCCGAAGCGCCGCAAGGCAAAGTCTAACGGCAAGTCCACCCGCACTTCTCCACCCCGGTCACTTGGGTGATCCAGAATCACCCTGACCTTTTCAACCTTCTCCCCGGCCATGGACATAGATAAAGGGTAACGGGACAAAACCGCTATGAGTCCTCCGTCCTGCAACCCGTCCGGCATGTAGACGGGAGTGCTTGGCACATAAGACTTGCGCCCCAAAAAAAGAGGCCACACAGGTTCACTCAGGGCAACGTGCAGAGTTTGGAGCAGTTTGTAGTCATCGCTTTCCAACCCAACCAGGAACGAAGCATCCTGCAAGTAGTACCTCCAGCTCATCACTGTATCACACCCGCTTCCGTCAGCCCTCGCAACACCGTATTTCCGCAGTCCAAATTTCCCCCCTCCGGCAGTCTGGAAGTCCACCCCCACATTCCCGGGTCGGTCCACACGAACCCCCATACGTAGGCCGGTCAAACGGGAAAGCTGTGGCCAAGCTCCGTTATCTCCTGAATTCTCCATGCGGGGCTTGCCCATGGCTGAGCAGATCAAGCCAATTATACCCGATTTGGAAGGTTCAAGCCCGGTGTCCCGTTCAGTAAACCTACTGGTTGTCCCCCAGGACTGCATGGGCCCCTCCAGTCTCAGAAGCAATGTTTTCATAATTACCACCCCAGTTACACATTGACTGAGTTTTTTCCATCACTTTGCCGATAAGGTTTGAAACATTTTCCTCGACATTAATTTTTTTATCTTTTTCATCAATACCCAGATCCGTAGCCGGAATGTAAGTAGCTATTCCCACATAACTGATTCCTTCATCCCCGTAAAGGGAATTAAGTTGATTCCAATGGCTGATGAGATGCCTGGCGGAAAGCTGGATCATGTCGCCCCTGACACCAGGATAGACAGGTTTTATAAAGGCGTTGGCCAAGGACCAAAGGCCGCTTTTACGCAACACCGCCATGATAAAAGCCGGCGGGTTCTGGGCGGCTGAGTTTGTTTGTTTGCCGGACGGCACCGCATGGACGGCCCCCGCCAGGAAAGCACGGGTAGCCAGTTTCACATTGTCTGTATCGTTCCCCAGGTTTACAGCCAGTTGTTTTAAGTCCAAATTTGCATAACGGTAGTAGCAGGAACTGTTATAAAGCATTGTGCCCAGCATAGCCGCGCCGGCGCCTTCGTTGTCTTCCTGCTTTTGCAGATCGTCCACGGCGGCAAAAAAGTCAAACTCGGTGGCAACCGAATGCGTTGAAAAGGCATGGGCCATCTGTACAGCTGCATCGACGTTTTTTTCAGCGTGACTGGCGATCATCCTGCCGAAAAGGGCTATATCCAAGGCTTCTCCTCCATTAATGGCGTCCAATAGCTGCTGTGCAATTTGTTTTTCCTCAGCGCTTTTTTCATTTTTATTTTTCTTATCAGTCTTGGCTTGATCCTTTCCTTTGCCGACCATTAAAGCAGACGAGTGCGTTTTACATAATACAGCCAGCCGGTTGATCTCACGGTCTCCCAAAACCAGAAGATACTCGGTTTTGCCTTTCTTAAGCTTGAGATCGAGAAGCTCAAGCACCCTTTCCGCAGTTTGTCCGGCCTCACCTTTGTTCATTCCAGCCTTCTCCAAGCGTTCAGACAGTTCGCGGCAAATCCATTTCGTCCTATATGAAAGCAATTCTGAAGGAATTAATTCCTTCTCCCGGAAGTGGGTGCGGATGGCCCGCTTCAAGCACTGGCTGGAAATACGGGCGCGGCGGGTTCCGCCAAATATGCAGCTCTTTGACGCGCCGGTATCGTCCCGGTTAAGGTTGGACAATGCAAAATTCTGGAGAATGTGGATTTCAAGAAACATGGTCTTTACCTCCTTCGTTATCCTGATGGCCTATAAAAAAGGACCGGCTCCACCGCCATTGCACTGGGCGCCCCTGCCTGTCCCACGCCTGCAGGTCGCTCAGGAGCTGCGCCCAATCCACCGGTACCTCCTTCGTCTTCAACAGGCTGATTACTTGGCGGAGGAAGTCAAAGAGTTCATCCCGGTGGGCGGCGAGTAGCGCTTCCACCCGGCGTTTAAGCGAATCCGGCAAAAGCTCCTCCGGATCATCTTCCTCCGGGTTATGTTCTCCATCGGGTAAATGGCTCTGTCTTTGGACCTGGGCCAACATCCGCAAGGACTCTCCGAGGTTGCGCCGCCGCTCATGCAACTCCTCCTCCCGGAAGAAAACCGGGTGATAACCGAAAAGAGCGGCTATCATCAGATAAAGACGCTCATCGCCAGGCAGGAGGCCCGTTAGGAAGTTTGGCGGCAGGTGGCCATACAGCTCGAAAAGGTACTCCTCATCCAACATCAGTCCGCGGCGCAGGGCCGCCAGCGTGCCTCGTTCTTCATTGGCCGCCAACCGGGTCAACCAGGAGACAAACCCCAATTGTTTACTCGTCGGACTCATCGCCATTTGACGGCACCTCCTCTGTTTTTCCGGCGATGGTTTTAGTCAAACAGGATTTAAAATTATATTCGATATGGGTTAGGGTCTCATAAGGGAATTCACTATGGATAAGGCTGTCCCGCGCCGCAAAAAAAGACTGCAGGGCCGCGTTCAGAACCGCTTTCTGCCAGTTTTCCCTGACCTTCGCAAATTCCATACGGGGTAGCTCATCCAACGCCTGACGGAAAGGCGCCTCAAGAACAGGCCAGTATCGGGTTACCATCCCCAAACTGCCGGAGAGGTTCTTTTTTTCTTTAGGAACACTGCCCTCTTTATAAATCTTGCTTTTGGATACTTTGCCCGCCCGGATGTGGCGCAGTGCCCGGGGTAACTCCTGGCGGCTACCCATGGCCCAAACCAGCGCCTCTGCGGTACGCCGGAGAAGCGACTCCACGTGCCTGGCCTTGACCAGCAAATCCTTGAGATCGCCTACCAGTTCCGGCTTCTCCAGAAATGCCACAGGAATGGGCAGGTATTCTCTGCGCCAGATCTCGATTTTAGCGGCTTTTTGTGGATCTGTGGCCATCCCGCTTACAATCATCCCGATCACCGCCGGAACATCCAATCTTTCCAGTTTACCCTTCTCATCAACCGCGGCCAACCATTCGACCAGGTGAGGACGCGCCATATCCGCATCCGTGGCCTGAAGGAGAACGTGGGCTGAAGGCCAAATAGCCCGCTGTTTGTTTACTTTAAAAGGAACCCACCCTCTTTCTTTGTGTTGGTAAACCTTGCCGGGATCGATCCGGTGGCCATCCCTGTCCAAACAATACCGTTGCTTGATTTGACAGCCGGTTGCCGTCCCCGTAGATTTATCAACAATAAGATGAATCTGCCTGCTCTGCCAGGTAAGGTAATGGATTGGCCCTAAGGGGCGGCTCCCCTCCCTTTCTGGCTCCGGGGGGCTATCTATTTCCCAAAACGGACGGTCCCTTTCTGAATAAGGTATGAAAGAACTCCAATATTCCAAAGGCACCAGGTTTAAAAGCAAAGTCTCAAAAACATTGCGCCCACGGGCCTCTGCCACCAGACCCTTGGTGAGGGGCGCATCCCTTCTGTTAAAGGGCTTACTCACCCCGCCACCGAAGGCAAAAAGCTGTTGGACCATAAGATGACAGGCCGCCCGATCGAACGGCAATGCCTCCATCCCCTCCACCTTGCCATGGTCAAAAAGGGTGGAGTTGTTGCCCGACGCAGCCTCCAGAACCAGAGCGCTGATGGGATGCTCTTTCTCATCTTCCATCCATGGCACTTGATAAAAAGGGCGCGTGGGATGAATCAGATCAAACCGGCCCTCCCATAAGGCACCGTATCTGTCCAGTCTGCCTGAGTCAATTCGCCCCGTACGCCAAAGGCCGGCCCAGTCCGCATAACTTTGCGGCAAAAAAACTCTATAGAGGACCGCCTGGAGTAACCGGTGTATAGCCACTGTCACCAGGGGGGACGGGTCAAACACCTCCCGGAGGGCATGGGCCTCTGCCAGCACGTTGCGCAGACTGAGGGTGTACGGATTACCAGCTTTGCTCAGTACTGGAATCCATGGCTCCTCCCAAAGTGAATAGCAGCTCACAAATCCTCCTCCTCTCGTTTTTTATCAAAAACCAAACCCAACTCCGGATCCAGGCTGAGGGGCAGATCCGCCACACAGCAAGCACCGTCCGGGCTAAATCGGAGCAAGCGGCACCGCCGCAGGTAGGCCGAACCCCTCCAGGCTTGCGGCACCTCCTGGGCCAGAATTCGCTTCACCAATCCGGGTGCGAAGCTGATACGCAAGGAACGGCCGAGCAGTGCCCGTAGATCTGCCGAATCCGGCCGCTTCTCCAGATGGATTTCTCGAAATTCTTCCCCGGCAGCCCAAAGCCTTCCTTCCTCCTCCAACAAGCAGATCACACTGACCGACGGCCCGCCAAGGCGTGTAAGTGCCTGGTGGGCCTGGTGAAGCGTTTCGTTCTCTTCATCCAGTGATTCCAACGGCATGGTAAATAGATCTCCGAACACGTCGGGAATGTACCGTCTCTGAGCTTCTTTTTCGTCTCTTTGTTTTTCTTCCCCGCTCTTGGCCCTTGTCCAATTCCAAAGGCACCGGATCGGCTCTGACAGTTCCGGCTTGGCCGGCTCCATACTGTAAACTGACTCCACCAACACCTCAACGTCATCCGGTATTTTTAAAAGGTCTTTTCCATCTAAAACCAGCCATGTGCGCAGCAGGGTATGGAGATCGTAGACCCTGACCGAACCCTTCTCAAAGATAGGTCTACCCTCATCATCTAATTGCGGCATCAACACCCAAAGGGCAGGCGCCGTCAACCCGGACGGGCGGCTGGGGCGCTGGTGCCGCCATACTCTTCCACTTCGCTGCAGGAGAAGATCAATGGGCGCAAGGTCAGTGACCACCAAATCGAAGTCGAGATCAAGGGATTGTTCTATTACCTGGGTGGCCACCACCACGGCCCGGCGGGGCCGATCAGCGTCCCCGGGGCCAAATCGGTCCAGGATTGCTCGCTCCCGCGCCATCCGCTCATTAAATGGGTACCGGGCGTGAAAAAGAACGAGTTCTTCCCTCGGAAAGTGGCTCTTTAGCTGCTGATATACTGTCTGCGCCCGGGTGACAGTATTTAGAATCACAGCTGCACACCCGCCCCCAGACAAGGCGATCTTGAGTTTTTCAATCCATAATTCATCTGACTGACGTAAAAAACGGAGGGCAACATCCCGCTTCAATACTCCGGTGATATGGCGGGCACCCCCGGTCCCTTCTGTAACCCAACTGATCCGGGGATAGGCGGCGGACGATTCCTTTACCGGAAGTCCGCGCCCGTGCGCATAGGCGGACAGGAGCGCTTGCCTGGTTTGCGAAGGCAAGGTTGCGGAGAGTAGAACAACTGAGGTGTTACAAGCGCCCAGCCAGGCAATTAACCGGCAGAGCAAAGTCTGCATATAACTGTCGTAAGCATGGATCTCATCCAGTATCACCACTTTGCCGGCCAGTCCAAAAAGACGGACAAAGAAATGCTTAGTTTGCAGCACAGCCAAGAGCGCCTGATCAATTGTGCCAATGCCATAGGGCGCCAGTAATCCACGCTTCTTATAAGTGAACCACTCTGCGGCTAAAAGGCCGGACTCCTTATCCCCATTTGCGCGGACAGACTGAATCAACTCGGACCCGGCTTGTTTTAACACCTTAAACTCAGCATTCAATGCTGCATGCCCATGCAGGAGCTGCACATTAGTGCCGGAACCGGGAAACCTGCTAATCAGGTAATTGCTGACCCGTCCGAACATCTGATTGCTGGTGGCCATGGTGGGAAGGGCAAAATATACTCCGCCCTGACCGGCAGTCGCAGCAAGATAGTCAGATAAATAAATCGCTCCCTCAGTCTTGCCACCGCCCATAGGATACTCCAAAAGTATCAGGCTAGGACCACAAAGTCCTGGAGCTATTTCTATGATCTGCTCCTGCAGATGGTTTGGGACCTTATCAAATAATTCCTGGAAGGCTAAGGGTGACATGCTCCGGGGCCGGTGAAGCCAGCCCAGCCGGTGCAACGCTTTCCAGGCCAGCCACCGGGACCGGCGGGGATAGCTGGGAAGTCGCACGTCATTGCCTGCGTAAGGAAACAACCGGTGATCGGACGCAATCCAGTCAGCCACGCTGGTCAGCCCTGCCAAAATCATCAAGAGACCATTTGAATGTGTTAAGTCGCCGGTGAGACCGGGGAATTGATCCACTTTAAGCACATAGGCCAGCAATCGTACAAGATTGACCTGGGCCTCCGTCCAGGGACCCTCTCCCGCAAAGCGCTCCGCAGATTTTAATGCGCTGGGCGATGGAAAATTCCCATGGTGCCCTCCCGCCACGCTGGCTACAGGCCAGACGATCCCTTCAGGTAAACCCATTTGACTGAGAAGGTTCCGCAACAAATATGTGCTCATAACATAATGTTCCATATTACTGTCGCTCCGGGCAGGACCATATCCTTTCCTCTTCAGCACCTCCCACCCATACGGCCACCTCCTGGCAAAAGGTGGTGTCGCCTTGCCAAGATCGTGAATTCCTGCAAAAAAAGCTAACCACAGACCCGCTTCTTCAACAGTTTCCACACCAAGCCCAGATTGGATCTTTTCTTTAAGAACCGGCGGAAGGACGTATTGCCAAAGCCTGAGAGCGACCATTGCCACATCGATCATATGGCAGATCAGGGGATGATATACTGCCTCACCCGGGCTCAATTCAACATCTGGACTCTTGCCCCAAATCTCTGGGTGAAGGAACGTGCTCCAGTCATCTGGATTTGACCAGTTCCCTGAGGGCTCGGTTGTTTTGTCCGCCTTGGGTTCCAGCATCCATTTGGACAGCTCGCCACGGAGGCTGGGCGGCGCCGACTCAATAATCAGGACAACCATTAGTTTTGCCCTCCGTCAAAGTTGCGCCCGCCCTCAACGCTCCCATCCAGATCCCAAAGATCGCCGGGAAGCGCGGAATCAAGATCCATTGCTGGAACAGTTCCAGAAGTAAAATCCAAGTCAAAAAGACGGGCAAGGTCGTCCACAATCCGGCCCAAAAGCCGCTTCTCCGAAAAAATATCACGGCACCGGTGCCGGACCCTGGATTCAAGCTTTTGCGCACATTTAGCCGCCTCTATGAACGCGGCAGGCACAGCAAGTTCGATCTTATAAAGGTCGGCCACGTCATAGACAAAGCTGAGCATCTTCCCAGTGTGTATAAATCCCAGGGCCGGGGAGTAGCCAGACGCGACAATGGCTGCATGGCAAACCCCGTACAGGCAGGCGTTGGCAGCTGAAAGTGCCCGGTTGACCGTGTCAGACCGGTTCCAATCGAGGCGGTCATATTTGCGGCCAGACCAGTGAACACCATACTCCTCACTGGCTTTGGCATATGCTGCACGTACCCGGGCACCCTCCTTCCCCCTTATCTGACGAAGTGTAAGTCCCTCAGCAACGGGTTGCGAAAAACGCATTTCGTACATACGACGGACTACCTGCAACCGGAGCTCCGGATCGGCCCAAAGGCGGGCCTGATGGAGAAGATTGGCTGCGCTGCGGGTCTCTCCCATCCCCTGAGCATAGAATCGGATCCCCTGCTCACCGCACCAAGCCACCAGACAGCCAGACTCTGCCATAGTCATTACCGCCGCATGGGTGACAGTGGTCCCAGGCCCTAACATCAAAAGCGAGAGGGACGCACAAGGAACGTGAACCCGGCCTTTCTCATCATGCAGGCAGATTCCCCTGTCTTCCTGGTCGATTCTGGCATGCTCAACATATAAATAGCTCCAACTATCACGGATCTTCGGCAGAATTCGCAGATCCTTCAACATTCTCCCTCCCGGTAATAATTGGCCGCGCGGGCACGCAACACCACGGGGTTTCACTCCGCTTGTGTATTTCTGGGCAAACAACACTTCTGCAAGCTAAAGGATAAAACCTCTTCTCTTATGTTAAATCTTCCAAATTTATGGTGGGTGGGGACTGTTTTATGCCGGCCTCAGTCCTTTATGTTTCAATGCTTGCGAGTTTTGAAACGGGCTCGGGTGATTTTCGACGAACTAAGGTGTGAAACATCCTTTTTAAAAGGTTTATGTCATATTTGCCATATTTGCGTGGTGGTTAAGGGCTCTTTAATGCAATCCCATGTCCCTTTTGATTAAAGGGTTTGGAATTTAGCAATTGTCTCTCACCCATTACCGAATCATGGCACTGGACCTGGACAAAAGAGAGGGCGGCCGCCGTGGCAAACCGCCCCGGGGACGCCCTTTGCCCTTTATTTGCGCATAAAAACCATGCCTTCACAATGACCCTGATTTAAGCCACCGTCTGAAAAAAAACTCCCTGCCAGCAACGCTGTATTGATCCACCCCGCCGTAGAACATTGCTCCGGTGGGACAGGCCCGGACGCAGGCAGGGATACCGGTCTCAAAAGCGCACTGCCGATCGCATTTTATCGCCCTGGAGTCGGGACCACCTGTTTCCCGGATGGCACCGAAGCGGCAGGCCGTGACACACATCCAACAGCCAATGCACATCTCCTGGCGGTCGTGGTTGGGCACCAGCCCATCGGGTTCGATATGCATAGAGCCGGTAACACAGGCTTCAACACAGGGCGGGCTGGTGCAGTGGCGGCAGTTCATAGGCAAATTTTTGCCCTCAAGCCGGTGCACGAAGATACGGGCTTTGGGTTTCTCACCGGAAGCCACTGCCCCCAGGAGACTGCCGGCCCCGCTGTGGGCCGCGGCGCAGGCCAGCATGCAGGAAAGGCAACCGGTGCAGTTGTCCGGACGAATGATGATCTCCTTAAATTCCATACTTGCCACCCCCCCTCACCATGACCGGACGGACAGGCCCAGTCCCCGGCGCCGTTCCTGCAATGCCCCGAATATGGCCCGGGCCGCCTTTGCCGGGTCAGTCTCCACAATAAAATAGCCTCCCAGCAAATCCTTTACCCCTGAGGTCAGTAATTCCGCCATCCTGGGGCTGCCCAGCACCGGCGGCATGACGCCCAGATGAGTAGGCAGCCCCAGGGCCACGGCGTAGGTGCCTATGGAAACCGCCTTCTCGGCTTTATATTCCGGTGCGGAAGCCACCACCGGCAGCTTGTCCATGTCCACCCCAAGTTTTTTGGCCACCGCCACAGCAATGTCCACCGCCCGGCTGTTGTCAACGCAGGAACCGATGTGCAGCACCGGGGGTAGCGGGCCGCCCAGTCCGTTGGCCTCCCCGATGGCTGTCAACACCGCCTTGAGGCCAGGGCCGGCATATTCCCCAGTGGCGGCGGGAGAAAGAAAACCATGCCTGGCGTACGCTCCGGCGCCGCACCCGGTGGCCAACATCAATACGTCCCTGACCAGCAGCTCTCTGGCCACGCCCAGGAAGTTTTCGTCCTGGGGCACCTTCACGTTGTTGCAGCCGGCAATCAGCACCACGCCCTGTATATTGCCGTTGACTATATTGTCAATCAGCGGCTTTATAGGGTCCCCGGCATCCAGTTTGCTTAACGCCGCCACTATTGCTTCAGTGGAAAAGCCCGTCATAACTTCACTTGTCACCGGAGGTATGTTGACCGCCAAACCCCGTCTCGTCCGGAAGGCTTCCACGGATTCCCTGATGATGGCCCGGACCGCGTCCAGGGCATTTTCTTCGGTGAATTCAATGTGGACGGCCCCGGCAATCCTGGCCATACCCATGGTGGTTATCACCCTGGTGTGAGCGCAGGAGGCCGCTGTAATCAGAGAAGGATAGACGCATTGATAATCCACCACCATGGCGTCCAGGGCGCCGGTCAATATGGGCATTTCCTGGGAAATGGAGTGCGTCAGGGCCGGTACGCCGTGGCGCATGAGAATTTCGTTCCCTGTGCAGCAGATTCCCATCATGTTAATGCCGGCGGCGCCGGCGGCCCTGGCTTCGTCCTGCATAACCCTGGCCGTCCGCACCAGCAGGTCTGACAGCACCGGATTATGGCCGTGCAAGGCTATATTCACCTTGTCGGCGTCAATCACCCCTATATTGGCACGGCTCACCACCGGCTTCGGAGTCCCGAACAGTATATCCGTCAGGTCAGTGGCCATATGACTGCCGGCAAAGTCCGCAATGGCGCACGCCACACCGCCCTTCAGCAAATTTACCGCATCGGCGTCCACGCCCAAGGAGGTCCGGTGCATCATTTCTGAAACAGTATTTTCAATTCCGGTGGGCACCGCGCCAAATTTCAAAAGCGCCTCTTTACGGCCCTCCGTCAAGTGATTAAAGGCCCAGGACAAAGGATACTCACCTTCGGCAAATTGCTCCAGGGCCAGATCCGCCAGCCGGCCGGCCAGTTCCCTGACATCCCCGCCCTCCGTGTCCAGTCCCATTCTTTCCGCCACTGCCCTTAATTTTGATACGTCCTTCACCGGATAATGTTCAGAAACCCTGCGGGCCCACTTTTTCAAAGCGTGGGCCAGGTGCTTGGCGTGCCCCGAATGGGCGGCGCAACCCGCAGCGATGGCCCTTACCAGTCCCCGGGCCACCAATGTGTCGGCGTCGGCCCCGCAGACCCCCCTCAGGGGTTCGTCCCCAAAGGGGTTGATCCGGCAAGGCCCCTGGGTGCAATGGCGACAGCATAGCCCCGTCTCTCCGAAGCCGCAGCGGGGTTCCTGTTTCCCGTGCCTATCCCAGACGGTTTCCACATTCCGCTTCCGGGCGGCTCCCATAAGTGACTGAACAGCCGGGTCATGACTTTTCATAAGTCATCCTCCTTAAAACTATATATTCAACCACCGGGCCCGCTTTTCACAAAAACGCTGTTCCTTTCCCAGGGCTTCAGCCCTCATTGGGCCCGCAACATGTTTGAATATTAAAAATTTTTTCTACACCTCCATAAAATATCCTCCATCATAATTACAATCCCATTTCTTTAGCTATGATGAGCTTCATTACTTCCGTGGAGCCTGCGTAGATGGTCTGCACCCGTATGTCACGGTAGTCCCGGCTGACGGGGTACTCCTCCATGTACCCATACCCCCCGTAAAGCTGGAGGGAGTGATACGCCACCCGGTTGGCCATCTCGCAAATCCAGTACTTGGCCATGGACACCCGCTTGACTATGTTCCGGCCCTCCATGTGCTGCTCGATCAGACTGTCCACGAACACCCTGCCCAGCTCCACCTCGGTGGCCAGCTCCACAATCTTGAAGGTGTTATGCTGAAACTTGGCCACCGGTTTGCCGAACACTTTGCGGCTGCGGGCGTAATCCACCGCCTCCCGCAATATCTTCTCCGCCCCGGCCTGGGCCCCGATGGCGCAGACCAGCCTTTCCTGCTGAAGCTTTTGCATGAGGTAAATAAATCCCGCATTTTCCAGCCCCAGCAGGTTCTCCGCCGGTACCCGGCAGTCCTCGAAAAACAGCTCGGTGGTGTCCTGGCTTTTCAACCCCATCTTTTTAAGGCGGCGGCCCTTGATAAACCCCGGGGTCCCGTCCTCCACCACCAACAAACTTACCCCGGCATAGGGGGGATCGGCCTGGGGATTGGTCTTGCATGCCACCACCACAATGTCGCAATTATGCCCGCCGGAGATGAAGGTCTTGGTTCCGTTGATTACGTAGTGGTCCCCGTCCCTCCTGGCGGTGGTGCTGATGGATGCCAGGTCCGATCCGGCATTGGGCTCGGTCATGGCCACCGCCGCAATCAAATGGCCGGAAACACAGCCCGGCAACCACTTTCTTTTCTGACCCGGATTCCCGAAGCTGTGTATGTACGGCACCACAATATCGCTGTGCAGTGGAAACATGACGTGGGTCCCGTGCCTGGCCAGCTCCTCGATGATAATGGCCGAGTAGCCGAAGTCGGCCCCCGCCCCGCCGTACTCCTCCTCCACCCAGGGGCAGAGGAACCCCATCTCGCCGCTGCGGCGCCAAACCTCCCTGGGTACCAGCCCCTCCTCTTCCCACTGTTCATAATAAGGCAACAGCTCGGCCTCGATGAATTTACTGAAGGAATCCCTGAAAATCTTGTAATCTCCTGAATACAAATCAATGGCCATACTCCATACCCCCTGACACTGATTTCAATAAGACTCACATGCCGCCGGTGACCCGGATGACCTGGCCGGTTATATAGTCCGCCAGATGATTTAAACTCATAATTCGGACAATATGCACTGATTCCTTTTCGATCTAAAATTTTTTATATTAAAATATGGCAACGCCGGTGGTGCAAGGTGATAAATCACCCCATGGTT
>JBBIMW010000051.1:0-12971 GCA_037444185.1 Peptococcaceae bacterium
CCCGGGTTTGTGTGAAGGGCGTAGAAATCGGTGGCAGCCGGATAGTTTTGATGGCCGGGCCCTGCGCCGTGGAGAGTTGCGGCCAGATACGGGCGGCGGCCGGGGCGGTGAGTGCCGCCGGGGCGCAGATACTTAGGGGAGGGGTGTTCAAAGCCAGGACTTCTCCTTACAGTTTCCAGGGATTGGAGGAAGAGGGGCTGGAGGCGCTGGCCGGTGCGGCCAGGGAATACGGGCTGGTCACGGTGACCGAGGTGGTGGACCTGCCCAGCCTGGACACGGCGCTGAAGTATGTGGACATGGTGCAGATCGGAGCCAGAAATATGCAAAACTTCCGCCTGCTGCAGGCGGTGGGCAGGGCGGGGCGCCCGGTGCTTCTGAAGAGGGGGTTGTCCGCCACCGTGGAAGAATGGCTTATGGCGGCCGAGTACATAGCCTCCGAGGGCAACCAGGATATAGTTCTGTGCGAGCGGGGCATCAGGACATTTGAGACATCCACCAGAAACACTCTGGACTTGAGCGCCGTGCCGCTGGTGAAAAGCCTTTCGCATCTGCCGGTGGTGGTGGATCCCAGCCACGCCACCGGCATCAGGAGCCTGGTGGGGCCCATGAGCCTGGCGGCGGTGGCCGCAGGGGCCGACGGACTGTTGGTGGAGGTGCACCCCGATCCCCAGAAGGCGCTATGTGACGGACCACAGTCCCTAAGCCTCGATGAGTTCGACGATGTGGCCGAAAAACTGAGATCCGTGGCCGCAGCCGTGGGCAGGGCGGCCTGAGAGGGGGGCGGCGGGATGAAAAAAGTGGGGTATCTGGGGCCTCCGGGAACTTTCACCGAGGCGGCGGCCAGGAAATACACCGCCGGAATGCCGGTGGAACTGGTCTGCTGCCACAGTCTCCCGGATATTGTGGCGGCGGTGGGGGAAGGCGCACTGGACCAGGGTGTGGTCCCTCTGGAGAATTCCACCGAAGGGGCTGTGAGTCAGGTGCTGGACCTGGTGGTGCGGTCCGCCGGAATCCACTTTTGTGGAGAGGTGGTCATCGATATCCGCCACAACCTGCTGGCCAGGCCGGGAATGGAAAAAAGCCGGATAACCAGGGTGTTGTCCCACCCCCAGGCCCTGGCGCAGTGCAGGGAATATCTGGCCCGGGAACTGCCCCGGGCGTCTGCGGCGGAAACCGTCAGCACTGCCCAGGCAGCCGGCATTGTGGCCGGTTCACAGGAGGACTGGGCCGCCATAGGCAGTGACCTGGCGGCGGCGGGCCACGGCCTGGTAATACTGGACGCCGGCATACAGGACAGCAGCCGGAATGCCACCCGGTTTATCGTTCTGGGCAGGGACGACCACGGCTACAGTTCCCGCAGCCGGACCTCCCTGATTATCGCCGTCAGGGACCGCCCAGGGGCCCTATACAGTATATTGAGGGAGTTCGCCCTGCGGGAAATCAATCTGACCAGGATTGAGTCGAGGCCGTCCAGGGAAGAATTGGGCCGCTATATTTTCTTTATAGATTTGGAGGGGCACAGGGAGGATCCCGCGGTGAAGGAGGCCGTCGGGGCCGTCTCCGGAACTGCTTTAAGCCTTAGAGTACTGGGCTCCTACCCCAGGGACAGCTACGGGGCGGAACGGGATGGGGACGGAGGCCGCCGGGACAGCCCGGACCTTGGGGAGTTAAGGTCGGAGATAGACTTGGTGGACGGCCAGATTGTGGAATTGATCGGCATCCGGGCCAAGCTGGTGGAAAAGGTGGGCCGCCTGAAAGACTGCCCGGGGAGCGTCAGGGATCTCCCCAGGGAGGAAGAGGTGATCCGGAGAGTTCGGGCGGCGGCCTTCCGGAAGGGCGCGGATCCGGACATGGTGGAGCACATATACAGGCTTATCATCTCCAGGAGCGTGGAGATGCAACGGCGGGACATTAATAGATCCCAGGTCCGCTGAAGTCAGGCGGGCCCCTTTCCGGGCCTGCCTGACTCATAAAATATGCGCAAAAAATACGGCGAAATCAATCGGCGTGCCATTCCAGAAGGATCTGCCGGGCAACCTTGCCCGAAGGCGTCCTTGGTATTTTACAGAAGGTTACGGTGGAAGGGGCCCTGCCGCGGCTTGATTTGTCCAGACAGAGGCTTATTATGGAATTTCCGCTCAGCTGTATGCCGTCCTCCGGTTCCACGAAGGCCCTCAGCATTTCCGCCCCTGAAGGCTGCTGCACTGATATGACGACGACATCGCTGACGCCGCCGATGCATTTAATTATTTTTTCCAGTTCCCTTACCTCAATATTAATCTCTGTGTGTTCCAACCCTACTCTCCTCCGGTGGTGTCGTTTCCGCATCCATTTGTGCCCGTTTTTTCCAGCATTATTCGCAGGTTATCCACTATGTCGATAATGTCCAGCAAATCAATCTGGTCGGCATATTTGTTGAGTATGGCGGTAATGTTGTCCACAGCCTGCTCCGCGGGAGTCATGGCATAACCCCCTTATTTATATTTATTTTATTTTAATACATAAAAAAAAGGCAACCAATAATTTTATCTTAAAATGTTAAAAAAAAGTTTTCGCCGGTAGAACAAAATCGCCCTGCGGGTGGCCGGAACACAGAAGGCAGAATAAGCGGGCCGGAAGATTTAATGTAGAAATATGTAAAAAAAACTAATATAATTAAATAATCAGTTGCTCTTATGCAAGTATGTGCATTAATCAGAAGCCTGAACGGGGTGAATTTTTTTGGACAAAAGAAGAATCAGTGTAAATATTCCGGGAGCCGGGGTTTTTGAACTGTCCGCCGGTTCCAGGGCGGGGGAGGCTGTGAGGTTCGATACGGCAGCCAGGCGGACGCCGGTGGTGGCGGTTAAAATCAACAATCTGCTGGAGGATCTGTCCACTGAGATAAATGAGGACTGCACCCTTGAATTCGTTGACCTCGAGTGCGAGGATGGCATGCGGGTCTACCAGTCCGGCCTGATTATGGTGTTGAACAGGGCCGCGCTGGAAATATTCCCCGAGTGCTCGGTACTGGTGGAGCATGCCCTGGCCAACGCCATTTACGGCGAGATAAAACTAAAAAGGGCCTTGAAGGCCAGTGATATTGAAAAGATTGAACAGCGCATGCGGGCTATTATCAATGGGGGGGGCGAAGTGAAAAGGGAAGCGGTGTCCAGGGAGGACGCCGTGAAGCTTTTCAGTGAAAGGGAGATGAAGGACAGGCTGGACCTTCTGTCTTACTGGAAATCTACTGCGGTGACATTGGTAAAGAACGGTAACAGTGCCGATTATGCCCTGGGGCCTGTGGTTCCAGACCTGGGCATTTTAAAGACTTTCAGGCTGAGATTTTACCTGCCGGGGTTCATACTGGAACTTCCCCGCAAAGACACCCCCCTTGAACTGCCTGAATATGTCGAGCAGGGGAAGCTGGCCAACATTTTTTTTGAGGCGGACAAGTGGGAGAGGGTACTGCGCGTCAGAGACGTGGTGGCGCTGAACAGGGTGCTGGAAAGGGGCGAGGCGGGGGACCTGGTAAGGGTGGCGGAGGCCTTCCAGGAAAAAAAGATCAGCCGCATCGCCGACGAGATCGCCGCCAACATAGACCGGATAAGGATTGTGCTCATAGCCGGGCCGTCTTCATCCGGCAAAACCACTTTTTCCAAGAGGCTGTCGGTTCAGCTGAAAGTAAATGGCATTAACCCGGTGGCCATATCCCTGGACGACTATTTTGTGGACAGGGAGAAGAATCCGGTGGACGAGGACGGGCGCTATGACTTTGAAAGCCTGGATGCCATCGACAGGCCGCTGTTTAACGAACACTTGATCAAGCTCATCCAGGGGGAGGAAATAGATCTGCCCAGTTACAACTTTAGGACGGGAAAGAGGGAATACAGCGGACAGAAGCTCAAGTTGGGCCGTTACGACTTGATTGTTGTGGAGGGGATTCACGGGCTGAATGACCGGCTTACTTCTTCTGTTCCAAAAGGGAGGAAGTTCAAGATTTATGTCAGCGCCCTCACCCACCTTTCCCTGGACCGCCGGAACCGGGTGCACACAACGGACCTCAGGGTTGTCCGCCGCATGGTCAGGGATTACAACTACAGGGGATATACAGCCGCCCAGACCCTTGAAAGGTGGCCCCTGGTCAGGAGGGGGGAAGAGAGGAATATTTTTCCTTTTCAGGAGGAGGCCGACATGATGTTTAACTCGGCCCTGGTGTACGAGCTGGCGGTTTTGAAAGGTTACGCCGAGCCCCTGCTGAAGGGGATCGGAAGGGACTGCCCCCAGTACTCCGAAGCAGGAAGGCTTCTGAAGTTGCTGAGCTTCTTTAATCTGATGGACTGCTACGAGGTTCCCTCGAACTCCATCATCAGGGAATTCATCGGCCAGAGTTGCTTTTACAACTATGCCTGAATCCGGATTCCCCAATGCGATGCGCCGCCGCCTTGCTAATCCTTTGGCTCATACTCCGCATTCCTTCGGCTTACTCCAATGCCATGTTCTCCCGAAAGGGAGCTTTTTCTTCAAAGGAATGCATCAAATTCTGACTTCTGTCTCCTGTCTTCCAGCCGCCCATAAGGGTGAATTTATTGTTTTACTAATAAATCTTTTTTTGTCAGGGAAAATATACTCAGCTGAAAGAATCATCTGTCCTTGAACCTATCGGAAGGGGGTGGCTCCGTTGGTCAGAAAAGTGATCAAAGGGGTGGCGAAAAGGTATTTTGTTCCGGGGATCGGCCCGGGAGGTTATCGCCCGGTCTGGGATACCGGGAAGGCCTCATGCGGGAACAGACTTAAAAAGATTGCCGGCGTCAACAGGCCCGGCACCTGAATGTTGCGGGCGGGACTGGATTCCGACAGGATAAGTAATGCAGTATAAGCTGTTCTAAGGGCAGGAGTAATGGCGCTGTTTGGCAAATATTATTGTCAATGCCTTTTGCTGGAGGGATGATATGTTCAGGCTGGGACTGAAAAAAGAAGAAAAAGAGATGATCAACAATACTATCAGCGAGATTAAGGAACTGCGGACTGAGCTGTCCGGCCTTAGGGACGCGCTGGCCAGAATGACAGCCGCGGAATCGGCGGAACCGGCCGCAGTCCGGCCGGAAGAGGGCGGAAGCAGTGTTGCCGGACTTGTTCCGGCTGGTCCGACCGGGGGGTTGGGAGGCAGCCCGGATGAAGGCCCCGGGGACCGGAATTCTCCGCCCCGGGGCGCCGTTGCGCCGGAAGGGGCCGGTCCGGCGGGAAGTGGCGACGATCAGGGAGGAAATATATCTGTGGACGGAAATGTGGACGGAGGACTGCCGGACGGATCTCAGGGGGGGGCTGGTGACATCAGCGCTGCCGTGGGCGGGTTGCCGGATCAGCCGGTGGCGGTCCGCCGGGACTGGGCCGTGGTCAGACTGAAGCCGGTGAAAAAACCATGGTGGATGTTCTGGAAGCCGTCGGACAGGGTGACCAAAAGGTCTATATAACAAGCTTTGAATAACATGGATCGTTTTTACCGGGGGACGCGGGTTATGAGCCGGTACGAAATGAAAAAAATCTGCCGGGTTTGCGGCCGGATGGTATCGTTACTGCATGAGGGAGCGGGAAGCCGGGGGCGAAGGTGCGCGTCCTGCCTGCACAGGACCCACCGGGAACACCTGGCGGGCAGCGGCAGGGTTTGCCTGCGCTGCCGGGATGAGGATCTGTCCATGCCACTGGAACGCAGCCCGGTGCCGGACAGAATAACCCTTGTACACCTATCGGACATACATTTCGGCGGAGGGGGCTCGGAACGGCTGGCTGATCTGCTGAAGAGATGGATTTGCGGCCGTGGCTTTGATTATGTTCTGGTCAGCGGGGACCTTACCTCCAGGGCCGGGGAAGAGGAGTACCGGCTGGCCGCCCGGTGGATAAGGGATATGGAGTCCACCGGGGTCAGGGTGGCGGTGGTGCCGGGCAACCACGACATAGGTTACTGGGGAAATATAATGTCCCTGGGGGGCCAGGCCGTCGGCAGGAAGTACCACCGGTGGATAAAAATTATGGACAGGCCCATAGACCCCTGTGTCAGGGGCCCGGGCTGCGTGGTGGTGGGGCTGAACTCGGCCCACGGGATAAATCCCTCCAGGCTTTTCAAGGGCTATCTGAACCGGCGCCAGATGGACAGGGCGGTGGAGATATTCCGGGGCACCCCCTCCGGACACCTCAAAATTATGTTTTGCCATCACCCTCTGTTGAGGTTTGAAAATGACATACACCGCGTCGTTTTCAGGGCCGGGGAGGTTAAGGACGAATTATCGGCCGCCGGGGTGCGGCTATTCCTTTGGGGGCACCAACACAGCTCCGCCGTTGCCGTATGGACGGGGGAGGGAGAAAAATGCTTCGCTGTGCAGAGCCCCACACTTTCGGACAGGGTCAGGGGAGGGGACAAGCCTGGCTTTTCGGTGGCGGAGTGGTTTTTTAAAGAAAAAGTTTTAATCCGGACCTTTGATATAATAAACGCACAGTCCGTGGAAGAAGGGAAAAGGTTTGAATATTCCCTGCAGGAAGGAACAATGGCCGGGACTGTTGAATAGATTTCAAACCAAAGTATTCAAGGGGCAGGGGAGGCAACCTGAATGTTTTTTGAACAGGGACCCATCAGACCCCCCAGCGAGGCTGAGAGCCTGCTTTTAAGATTGACCAGGAACTGCCCGTGGAACCGGTGTGATTTTTGCAGCACGTACAAGGGGGAATCCTTTTCCAGGCGGCCGGTGGATGAGATAAAAAAAGACGTGGACAATGTCTCCCGGATCGTGGAGAGGGTTAGAGAAAGGTCCTGGCAGGCGGGATACGGTGGCGAGGTCAACCATTATGTGCTGTCCGATATATACGGAACCGGCGGTCACCAGATGATACATGTGGCTTCCTGGCTGTACCGGGGGGGTAAGACGGTTTTTCTACAGGACGCCAATTCACTGATTATGAAAACCTCTGAACTGACGGAAGTACTCCGGTACATAAAGGAAAAGCTTCCCACGGTGGAGAGGGTGACATCCTACGCCAGATCCCGGACACTGATCAGGAAAAGCCGCCGGGAGTTGGAGGAGTTGGGAGATGCCGGATTAAGCCGTATTCATGTGGGAATGGAGTCGGGTTCAGACGCGGTTTTGAAATTCATGAACAAGGGCGCCACCGCCAGGGACCATATAGAGGCCGGCAGGCTGGTGGTGGAATCCGGCATTTCGCTGTCCGAGTACGTGATACTGGGGCTTGGGGGCAGACTGTGGCCGGAGGAGCATCCTCTGGAGACAGCCAGGGTGCTGAACGAAATAAACCCCGACTTTATAAGGCTTAGGACCCTGGCGGTACCCAAGGGGACATCGCTTTATCAAAAGCTGGCTGCTGGAGAATTTGCGGAGCAGACGGAGGATGAGATTGTGGCCGGGGAAAGGCTGATGATAGAGCGACTGGAGGGTATAAGCAGCGAGCTGGTCAGCGATCATATGCTGAATTTGCTGGAGGAAGTCCGGGGAAAACTGCCCGAGCAAAAGGAATACATGATTTCGGTGATTGACAGCTATCTTTCCCTCCCTGAAAAGGACAGGACGGTTTTTCGCCTTGGAAAACGATGGGGGGCATTCCGGAAACTGGCTGACCTGGGGGATCGGGCCGGGTATGCCAGGGTGGAGGCCCGGGTGAAGCTGCTGGAGGGCGGGGGAAGTCTGGATGGCACCATATCGTCCCTCAGGGCGGCCATGATTTAGATAATCCGGCGTGAAGAGGCTGTCCGGTCAACTGATTTGGGAGGCCTGAAATGGAGAAAAAGTGCGGACTCGAAAGCTATTTCAAGGAAAGATACGCCGAAGAAATTGTGAAAATTGCCAGCCGCGAAGAAGTCAGCCCGGAGGTGGCCGTTTGCAGTTACCTCTGTCCGGAAATAATCGGCTGCATGGAGGATATGGAGGAAAAGGCCTGTGCCCTCCGGTTGAGGATGATCACTGAAAACAGCGCCACCTGAGGCGGCGCCACCATTCCATGGCAAGGCGCGGGGATACGGATGACAAACAATTGGCGGGGGAGGAAACCATTTGGCGAGAATGAGCGTGTCGGAACTCAGGAGCGGGATGAGGCTGGCTTCAAGGTATATTGTCAGGGGAAAGAAGCTGACTCCGTATAAAGGCAGGCCTGGATGCTTCCTGTCATTGACTTTGGGTGACAGCACCGGCCAGGTGGAGGCCAAGGTGTGGGAAAGGGCCGAAGAGGCCAGCGGCGCCATCAGTGTCGGCGACGTGCTGGAGGTCAAGGGGGAGGTCAAGGAATACAATAGTTTGCTGCAGGTGAACATAGGGTCTTACCGGGTGTGTTCCGAAACCGAGTTCGACCCCAGGGAGTTTTTGCCCTCCTCTCCGTTGAGCGTGACTGATATGATGGCCGAACTGGAAGGAATAGTGGATTCAATACGGAATCCGCATCTGAAAGATTTACTGGCCCACTTCCTCGGCGATCCAAATTGGCGGGATCGCTTTACAGTTGCGCCGGCGGCCAAGGTAAACCACCAGGCATATCTGGGCGGACTGCTGGAACACACTCTGAATGTGGCCAGGGCGGCGGAGGCGGCGGTGAGACTCTACCCCAGGCTGGATCGGGATCTCATGCTGGCCGGTGCCATACTGCACGACATTGGCAAAATTGAGGAATATTGTTATGACAGGTACATAGATTTCACCGACCGGGGCAGGCTCCTGGGGCACATTGTCATGGGAGTCAGCGAGGTGGACAGAAGGATCAGGGAGCTGGGGAAAAGCAATCCTTTTCCTGAAAACCTGCGCATCAAAGTGCTGCACATCATCACCAGCCATCACGGGCTTTACGAGTGGCAGTCGCCAAAAAGGCCGAAGTTCACCGAGGCTGCCGTCATTCACATACTGGACATGCTGGATACCGTGGTGGACACCTTTTACAAGGCCGCCAGCGAAAGCACCGATGCAAATTCGTCCTGGTCTCCCTGGATCCGCAGCCTGGACAGGCATGTGTTTTTGAAGTAGGTTCCGTATTTTCGTTCCGGTTCAGACGGACATTTTTACGGGCCTGAAATCTTCTGCCGGCTTTCCGTCCAGCAAAAGGACCGCGGGGAAAGAACCGGCGTTGTGGGCCGCTCCCCAACGGTTCCGGCTGTCTGTCACCAGTATGCCTCCCACCGCCCGCCCCTTTTTCGCCATCAGCCTTCCCAGGGCCTTTTCCGCCGCTGTCTGGGGGTGCAGGCCGTGGGCCAACAGGGAATCCACATATTTGGCGGTCATGGTTTCTATGAAGGCTTCACCCAGACCTGTACATACCACGGCGCACCTGTCCGACGCGAAAATGCCTCCCCCCGGCAGCGGGGTGTCTCCCACTCTCCCGGGCAACTTCATGAATGACCCGCCTGTGGAGGATGCGGCTGCCAGCCGGCCCCGGTGGGAGATTACACAGCCCACGGTGTCACAGGGCTGAAGCCGGTCCTTGGGAAGGCCGGTGAAAAAGCTGATTCCGGAAAGGTTCCCGCCAGCCGGGGAACTGGCGGCCCTGCGCCATGCTTCCAGCATTTCCTGGGATACGCAGTCCGCCGGGGGGAATCCCTGAGAGCGGGCGAATTCAGTGGCTCCGCTTCCGGCCAGAAGTACATGGGGCGTTTTTTCCAGTACCCGGCGGGCCACGGAAACGGGATTGGCCACATCCCGGACGGCCGCCACGGCGCCGAACCTGCCGGTGACGCCGTCGGCCACGGAGGCGTCCATCTCCACGTAGCCTTCGCGGTTCAGCACGGAACCGTATCCGGCATTGAACAGCGGGCTGTCTTCCAGCACCTTGACTGCAATTTCGGCGGCGTCCAGGTGTCCGGCCTCCAGGCCCTTGAAACCGGCCAGGGCCGCTTCCCGGATTGCGTCAATGTAATATGGGGCGCTACTGGTCTCCACACCCCCGTGCACCATAACAATACTCATAATCAACCCTCTTCCTCCTCTCCTGTTCTTATCCGGGATATAACACAAGAGTGGTCTTGAGAGCATAGTTTCCCATACATTGAATAAAGGGATTCCCGTATCCGAGAATCCCTTTGCCTGCTGGTCGGAGCGACACGACTCGAACGTGCGGCCTCTACCACCCCAAGGTAGCGCTCTAGCCAAACTGAGCTACGCCCCGATTTTGCCCATGTGCCTTACATTATACCTTCTTTGCGGATGGAAGTCAAGACCGTACTGCTGGCTTTCGTAAGCTGTGCCGTTAATAAAGTTTTTTTTGCCGAATAGTTTAAATATATGATTTGATGGAGGTTGATTCGGATGCTGTCACTGCTTTGGAAAACAGTTCCCGGCCCGGGGCCGGTGCTGGTGACTGCCGGCTTAAGGGGGGATGTGGCTGCCGCCTTAGGCAGTCGGGTGTTTGTATTTTTTCCCAAAGACGGGGAATATCAGCCCGGGGCCGGGCCGGACCTGGGGGCGGCCATCACCGGGCTGGCGGCGGGGCATAGGGGGCCGGGGCAAGAAAACAGGGGGTATTATGCGGCTTCCACCTCCGACAGTATATTCCTGCTGGGTGAAATTAACGGCACATTGGCGGTGATGGCCCAGTACGGCCCGGAACCGGGTGCGTCTTTCGCAGACTTGGCCGCCGGGGATCTGGACGGCGACAAAAGGGATGAAATTGTCGCTGTGGCCCGGGAATTGGAGACTGTTTACGTGTTCAGCGCGGCGGAGGCTGACGGAGAAGGGTTGCGGCTGGATTTGGTTGGCATCAGGCTTGTGCCGGGGGCGCCACTCTTTGTGGAAGTGTTGAGTGTGCCTGGTTTTGGGCCGGCCATGGTGGTGGCATACGAAAAAGAAGGAAAAAGCGGGGTCGCACTGTATTTTTTGACCCAGGAAGGCTTTGTTGCCGGCCCGGTGCTGGAGAATCTGCCTTTCAGAGTGTCGGGTATGGCTGCGGGGAATTTTTTCAGAAGTCCGGGACCGGAAATAGCCTTGGGAGGCGGTGACGGCATGGTGCGGATCATCGGCGCCGGGGAGAGGCTCGACCTGCTGATGACCACCGATAACCTGGGGACGTCTGTGTCTTCCCTGGCCGCCGCCGGTGAAGAGTTTCCCCCTTTGCTGGTCGGCACCCCGGAGGGCAATGTGTTCGTTTTCAACTATCCGGCGGGAAAGAGTCCTGATCTGGCTTTCAGCGCCGATGACGGAGTGAGCGGACTGGCTCCGGCGCCGGAAAACAGAGTGGCGGTGGGGACTTACCAGGGGCAGGTGCAGGTCTGGTTCCTGTCCGGCGCCGGCGGGGCGGTGGAATACACCGTCAGGCCCGGGGACACCCTCTGGGTTATATCCCGGAAATTCGGTGTGCCGGTTGACAGAATAATGGCGGCAAATATGAATCTGAAGAACCCCGGCGTTATATTCCCCGGCCAGGTGATAAAGGTGCCGGTCAGATAAACTGGACATCTGTCATATACTCACTCAGTCCGGTGGCCTGGGAATTTTCCAGGCCGCGTCACCGGAGGCGGCTGAGTGAACCAGAAAAGTGTCGCCGGTGTTTTTATCGACTTTGAAAACCAGGTACACGGTGCGGCCGCCAAAAGCAACCGGAGATGCGGCGGCCTCCCCCGCCGGGTTTTTCGCAAGCGTTTTCAGGAGACTGTATGTGTTGCCTTCACCGTCCACCAGGTTCCATCGGGTGGGTGGCGGGTCGTTTGATTTCTCAGGCAAAACCAGGGGAATGACCACGAAAATGTAGCCGGCCTCGGCCAGTATCCTGTTGTTGCCCAGTTTCAATTCCTGGCTGTAGGCAACCTTGCCCCCCGGCGCCGCCACAATACTGCTGCCGTCTATGATTGCCGGTTCGCCGGCCTGCCGGTAATCTCCGGGCGGGGATATGCTGCTGGGAGGATTGCCGTCCCCGCCGGTGTATAGCCAGTAAAGAACAAAAAACACAGCCGGCCCGATCAAAAGCAGCATAAAAAGCCTGTAAATGCTTTTTTCCAGATTTCTCACCCCTATGGTACCAGGAAGTTAAGTTATTAAGTTGTGTCTTCTAAGCATGTCAAGTACAGCCACATCCGACACCTTTATGTTATCGCCAATGGCCTTTAAAGTGTAGTTATGCCTTAGGGCCTCCATTGCGTATGACAACTTGTATCCGGTCAGGGTTCTTCTCCTGGAACCGCCTTTGATCAGTCCTAATTCCAGTTCGCCCGCTCCTGTTTCGATTAATATTTCATCCAGGCTCTTCCGGTCTTGATTTTTTTTATTTTCCTTTGTTTCGCCCACAGAATCATGAATATCGCCGATTGCCCTGACGTTTTCGTAGTCCCCGGTTTCTTCCCCGGTCATAAATTCAATGTATTTGCTGACGGCGGTTTTTCTTTGGGCGCTGATTATGTCCAGCGCAAGGGATGTCTCCACCCATGAGGCCTTATTTCGGCGGTAATAACTGTCGCTGCTCCATTCATAATCCTCCAGCCTGCCGCACATACCCGCCCGGACCGGGTTTTGGTGGATGTACCGGAGCAAGGAAAGGACATATCTGTCATCACTTACCGGCACAACCTTGTAACGTCCCTGGAACACATGCCCGGAACGGCCGTGCTTACGGTTGAAATATTTACTGTACCTTAGGTTGATTCTGTGCATCAAAGACCGCAGGGACTCCCCGGCGGTTTTCAAAACAAGGTGGTAGTGGTTCCCCATGACAACGAAACCGTAAATAATGCAACCCCTGTTACTTACGAGCCGGAACAGCCCGGTCAAATAATCCTTGTCTTCATCGTCTCCAAAGATAAACTCCCGGTTGTTTCCCCGCTGTATTACGTGGTATGTCCTGCCGTTTATCTCCATCTCCGACCTTGGTCTGCGGCCCAATAAAAAACACCTCCGGCTATATTTTAGCAGAAGGCGACCTCCAGAGCAATAACTTAATAACTTAAGTAACCGGTACCTTGTCTTTATTTCCGGTGATTGATTATCCATCTGATGAGGAATTGGCCGACCCGGATTATGTTC
>JBBIMW010000052.1:0-12860 GCA_037444185.1 Peptococcaceae bacterium
CGGCCAAAAGCCCGAGAGCCGCATGGACGCGGCATTCGAGGGCGGTGGGCGGCCGGGAGGCTGTTGAAAAAACCCGTCTGCCGCAGTACGCCTGCGCTTTGCGTCAGGAACCTTTTGAACAGCCCCGGGCCGTATACGGCCCCACCGTCCGCCATTTAGCCCAGAATTTCTTTGAGATCCTGGTCCGGCGTGGTGACCAGCTTTAGATTGTAATTCTGCTGAATAACCCCCAGCACATTGGGCGTCAGGAAGGCCGGGGCCGAGGGGCCGATGCGGATGTTCTTCACACCCAGGTGCAACAAGGTCAGCAGTATGGCCACCGCCTTCTGTTCGAACCAGGACAGCACCATGCTCAGCGGCAGGTCGTTGACCCCGCAGTTAAAGGCCTTGGCCAGGGCCACGGCCACCTGAATGGCCGAGTAGGCGTTGTTGCACTGCCCCATATCCAGCAGCCGGGGAATACCGTCGATATCGCCGAGGTCCAAGTGGTTGAAACGGTACTTGCCGCAGCCCAGGGTAATCACCACACAGTCCTTGGGCACCTTCTGGACGAACTCGGTGTAGTAGCTGCGGGAGGTTTTGGAACCCTCGCAGCCGCCCACCAGGAAGAAGTGGCGGATCTTGCCGGACTTCACCGCCTCCACCACCTTGTCGGCGATGGACAGGACGAAGTTGTGGTGGAAGCCGGTGGTCAATGCGCAATCCCCTTCCTTCTCCGTCAGCGGCGGCAGGGACTTGGCCCTTTCAATCACTTCTCTGAAATCACGGTCCTTGATATGAGTCACCCCCGGCAGCCTGGCGATGCCGCAGGTGAACATGCGGTCCCTGTATGAGTCCTTCGGAATCAGCACACAGTTAGTTGTTCCCAGTATGGCGCCGGCGAATTCAGCAAACTCCTTCTTCTGATTTTGCCAGGCTGAGCCATAGTGGCCGGCAAGGTTTTTAAACTTCTTCAGTTCCGGGTATGCGTGGGCCGGCAGCATTTCACCGTGGGTGTACACATTGACCCCCTCAGGTTCCGCCTGTTTCAGCAGTTCGTAGAGATCCAGCAGGTCGTGGCCGGTAATCAGCACGGCCGGGCCGGGCTTAAATCCGGTGAACACATTGACGGGCTCCGGCGACCCGAAACGGGACACATTGGCGCCGTCCAGCAGTTCCATGGCCCTGAGATTCATCTCTCCGCACTGGAGAACCTTTTCTATATGACTGTTCAAATCAAAATTGACGTTGGTCAGGGTGGTAAACAGTGCTTCGTGCATGAAGGCGTCCACCTTTTCATCCCGGGCGCCCAGTTCCCCTGCGTGGAAAGAGTAGGCGGCTATACCTTTCAATCCCAGGATAAGGGTGTCCTGCAGGCTGGCGATGTCCTCGTTTTTTCCGCAAACCCCCACCTTGGTGCAGCCTGTTCCTCCGGCCGTCTGCTCACACTGATAGCAAAACATTTTCTCTCCTCCTTAAATGTTTTTTGTTTATAACCGAAGAATACTTTATTTGCAGCAGGCCATCAGCCCGACAGGTCACATTGCCGCTGTGATTTTTCTCACACCGACCCGTCCCGCCCCGGCCCCCCGCCGATTGACGCAAGGCGGCCGGCACCGTAACCGGCGGCCTTCAGCCCTTCTATCAGCGCCGACGCCACAGCCCGGGCGTCGGCCACCACCTTTAAGTCCGAAAAACTGAATATATCCGCCTCCGGATTGGTATTTACACTGAACACCAGCCCTGAATCCTTCATCCCCACCACATGGTGGGTTGACCCGGATATGCCAAATCCCAGATATACCTTGGGCCTCACGGTTTTGCCGCTAACACCGATCATAGTGTCTTCTCCCCCGGCCCACCCCTCATCCAGGGCAGGCCGTGTACACCCCACTGTTCCACCCAGCAGGCCAGCCAAATCTTCCAATAATTGCCAATTCTCCCGGGATCCCACCCCCCAGCCGCCGGCAATGACTACCCCGGCCTCTTCCAATGGCACTTTGGACGACTCCCGCTGCTGTACTTCCAGCACCTCTATCCGGTCCATGCCGGAAGGGATAACCGGCTGCAAAACCAATGTTTCTACGGACCCTTCCCTGTCCAAAGGCTCCGCCCTGAACACCCCGGGCCTGACACTGGCCATCTGGGGCCGGCGGACAGGGCACAGTATTTCACCCAGCACCTTCCCCCCGAAGGCCGGCACCAACTGCACCAAAAGCCCCCGGTGGTTTATCCGCAGGTCCACACAGTGGGCCGCCAAGCCTGTCTTCACCCTGGCCGCCACCGTGGGGGCCACTTCGGATCCCCAGGCCGTGGCCCCGAACAACACTATTTCCGGGCCCCTCTCCTCCACCAGGGAGGCCAGCACTGCAGCGTGAAGATCGGTCCTGTGCTCCTCCAGCCTGGGGTGGCAGGCCGTCATTATTCCGTCGGCGCCGAAACGGTACATCTCCTCCGCCCCCGGGACGGTGGCGGTTCCGGTAATCACCGCCCACACAGAGAACCTGGTTCCTCTTAGCTCCATCAGCCGGCTGGCCAGCCCGGCCGCCCGGCTGATCAATTCCAGGGCCACCTTCCGGTATGCGCCGGAACTGCTTTCCACAACCACCCATATGTCATTCCTGTTGTCCACCGCTTCCACCTCACCACTGTATGCCTGCGGATTTGATTTTCTCTATCATGGCCGCTGCCACCTCTTCCGGGGAACCCTCCAGGAGTTCGCACCGCCGGGCCGGATCGGGCCTGTGAATATCCCCGGCCTTGGTGGGGGAACCCTCCAGCCCCAGAAAATCTCCGTCCAGCGGCAGATCGCCCCCAGTCCAGCGAACCAGGGGCTTTTTGCCCGCAGCAATAACCCCCGATATTGAAATAAACCTCGGACTATTGATGTTCCGCACCACCGAGATCACCGCCGGAAGCTTCACCCGGTACTTCACCCGGCAATTATCCCGGGCCGTGTCCACCGCAATATGTCCATCCTCCCCCGGCTCTATGCCGCAGGCATGCATCAGGTGGGGCCAGCCCAGCCATTCCCCCAATTGGGCGGAAACCTGGGCGGTGCCCCCGTCGGCGGACTCGTTCCCGGTCAGCACCAAGTCCACCGCCCCCAGTTTCTTCACCGCCGAGGCCAGCACCATGGAGGTAGCCAATGTATCCGACCCGGCAAAGGCTCTATCCGACAGCAGATAGGCCCCGTCGGCCCCCATGGCCAGGGCTTCCCTCAGATTTTCCACGGCCGCCGGAGGGGCCATGGAAAGGACAAGCACTTCCCCCCCCTGTTTTTCCCTGATTTGAAGGGCGGCCTCCAGGGCATTTTTATCCAGGGGATTGATCACTGTGGGTATCCCCTGCCTAACCAGGGTCTTGGTGACGGGATCCATCCCTGCCTGGTGGGCGTATTCCGGGCTGGGCACCGGCTTTACACAGACCACCGTCCTGATCGCGCTCAAATTACGTTCCTCCTTTAAGCCGGGGGCGGACCTCCGGCGGCGTCGACGCCATTGAGATACCGGCGGCGTTCCTTCTATTTTCTACTTTCAGGCTCGTTGACCGGCTCATCTATGCCGGCCAGGGATTTGGCCAGCCGGGCAAAATGGTCCACCGGCGTAAGGGACCTCACCACCAGTCTGGCTCCGTCCGGGGATCCCCCCCCGTGCATGCAGCCCGGCACCCCGGCCCCTATGGTCAGCCACTCGGCCAGGCGGGCCGCCCTGGCCCTGGCTTCAGCCGACACGGGGCCGGCCTTCATGTACCTGCGCACCAGGCCGCCGTATTCAGAACTGCCGAAATCCATGGCTGAAGGAAAGCAGCCCGTTTCCACTATGCCGCCCCCGATTTCCTGGCACAGCCGCTTGGTTTCATAAGGCAACTTAGACACATGCACCTTGTTGACATGGGCCAGAAGAGAATCCGAAACCCAAACGCCCGCTGGATGCTCAAATCCCATGGCCATGGCGCCGATGCCCAATCCGTACGTGGTTTCGTTATTGACAGCCATCTGGACCAGCTTGTCGCTGAAAGTCCGGGAGGAAAGCCCATTGCTCCGGGCCACCAGGGCGGCGGCGCCGATCATCACATCGCCCTGCCCGGCCACGCAGGCCCCTATGCAGGCCCGGTAGTTGGCGGTGAAATACTGTATAATTTTCCTTGTGTACTCCGCTTCTCCGCAAAGAAACACCCTTTCCCGGGGAACAAAGACATTGTCAAAGTACAGGAACCCCTGGGTGATTCCAGTTGCCGGCACATCGAAATCGTCCCTTTGCTCCCTCTCGTCACTGGGGCGCCTGGCCTCCACCACGGTCAATCCCCCGGCGTCCCTGGGAACCGCGAAGCTGACGGCATAGTCCCCCTCCTCCGGCCCGTGGGCGGTGCCGGGGATTATAAACAGCTCGTTGGAGGCCGCAGCCCCGGCAATCATATGCTTGGCGCCCCTTACCATAATGCCGTCCTCCCGGGATTCCACCACCCTTAGATGCACATCCGGGTCTTCCTGCCGGGAGGCTTTGATCCCCCGGTCACCCTTGGCGTCGGTAAGGGCGCCGGCCACCGCCAGACCATTTTCCTGGGCATGCAGTATCCATGACCTGAGCCTGGCGTGATAGTCCGTGCCGGATTTCCGGTCCGCCTCCCAGGTAACGGCCCACATTGTGTTGAAAGCGTTCCAGCCGGCGCAAAGACCCCCGGTGCACGTCCCGGTGAGGTGGTACATGATCCTTTTCATCCGGGCGTTGTTCACCACATCCTCCATACAGGTCATCAGTGAGTTGTGACGGTGTATCCTTTTCCCCGTCAGGCTTGAGACGGTGGTGAACATATCTGCATGCCCGGGGTCCCCGGCCGCATCGATCCCTTTGGCATGGCTTTCCACCGCCCTTCGGGTGGCCCAGTGGGTAGTGACGTCATCGATTCTCTCTCCGAATTTATATATGTTCGGACGCATCTTCCGCAACGACTCCAGGTACTGTTCCCTCGTTTTCAACGCCATACCGACACCCCTATTTCCGGCAATGTTCAACCATTGCCCAATTTCTATTTTCAGCCTTTAAGAAACAACATACCTCATCCAGTAATCGGTGAAGCTGCTGCTGGTAATCTTCTGCAGCCGGGTTATAGCCGAAAAAGCGTTTTTCAACATGGACTGCTCAATAACGCTCAGTTTGTGGGGATTTATGTAATTGTCGGCGGACTTTCCCTGCCTGGCTTTTTTAAGATTTTCCCTTATGCGTATCATCATTATAATTTCGTAGGCATTCTGGACAAACTCCCCATCCTCCCGGGACAATATGTTTTTATCCATTATCGACGCCAGCCTGCCCAGGGTGGAGGTTTCCGGTATTTCGTTTTTTACGGCGAAGATCCGCACACAGTTGACAATATGCCGGCAGACATGTTTTAAATTCAGTTCGTTTTTGTTGGGTCCCGATTTCTCAGTCACAAAACCGCCGAATATGGTCAGGGGCACCTTTACCTGCACCTCTTCCTCAGCCAGAAAATGAGAGGCCTTCACCGGCTTTTTAAAAATCTGAAAAATCTTCTGCCACAGTTCCCGGGCCAAGGCCTTTTCTCCGTATACCGGGCGGAAGTCCAGCAGTATTGAAAGCAGCCGGGTGTCTTCGGGCTCGGCCCGGGTTATCCAAACCTCCGCCACTTCCTTCCATTGGCTTACGGACCGGCACCACAGAGGGTTGGAGGCCATGATGCCGCCCTTGCACCAGTCAAATCCCGCCCGCACCAGTTCTTCCACCACCCTGCCCCCCAACACCAGAAAATAGTTCTCGCTGTCTGGGTGGCCGTCGGCGTATATTATACCGTTGTCCTGGTCGGTACGCAGTGTCTGTTCTTTCCTGCCGGCGCTACCCATGTTGATGAAGCAGAATTCAACCGGTGGCGGACCGTAGCCCTTGGCGGCCATTTCCTCAAGACACAGGTCGATAACCCGGCAGATGAGACGGTCGTGCATTTCACAGATTATTTCGAACAACTCGGGCACCGATGCCCTTTCGGCCACCAGGGCGTTCAGGAAGTTGTCCACCTCCTGGCCGATCCTGGCCAAATCGCCCAGGCCGACGGCGGACTCAATCTTGTCGGTGACCCAGAGGCTGCCGGTGCTTCTGGTTTTGATCAAGTCCCCCAGGGTGACTATGCCCGCCAGCCTGTCCCCTTCCATAACCACCAAGTGCTTTACCTGGTTTTTCACCACCGCCAGCAGGGCCTGGCTGTAAAAGTCGTCCACCTGCAGCCTGACCAGCCTTTCGTTCATAACTAGATCCGCCGTTAAATCCTCCACCTGCCGGGAGGACCTGGTCAACACCTTGTGTACCAAGTCTCTCTCCGTGATCAGCCCCACCGGTTGAAGATCTCCGCTGACCACAATCACCGAACTGATCCTGCGCCCGGCCTGATGGCCGGCCACCTCGGACACAGGGGTGTCAAGGTGGCAGGTGACCGGGGACCCGGTCATCAATTCCTTCACCCGCTTGCGCAGCAGAGGTGATTCAACGGTGCTGTAGGCGTCGAAGGACTGCTGGACCACCGTCTCCTCATACAGCGTCCGCAGCCTTTCCGCCAGCAGGGCGGTGAAAAAGCTTGAAAACTCCGGGTGACTGATGATTGTTTCCTCTATTTTACCCCGGGGAATGAGCAGGCAGGTCAATTCATCCGCAGCCCGCACCGATCCTCCGTACGTTTTGTCAGTAAGCAGCGCCGTCTCACCGAAGAACTCATACTGGCGGCGGTGGCTGACAACGGTCTCCTGGCCCTTCTGGTCGGTCAAAGTCACCTCCCCCGACCCAGAAACCACCAGAAAGAGTATTTGCAGGCTTTTCTGCCCCTGCCTGAAAACATAAGCACCCCTGGGATATGTTTTTACTTCCACATATCCGGCCAGTTCCGACAAAAAACCGTCCCCCAGGGTATTGAAAGGTGCGCTGGACTTCAGCACCCGCACCACGTCAACCTCCAAAAAATCACCCCCTTCTACGAGGCTGTTGAAAAAATCCATTTTTAAAAACATTTTATATTTCCCGCACTCAATAATCAACCGTTTAAATCAGCGGGAGCTTTTCCCTCCGCAGTCGAAGCTGCAGTCCCCGCACTCCTCCCGGCACGGCTCCACCTTGATCACCACATCGGCCCGTAGAAGCCGCAGCTTAATGGAATGCTCCAGCTCCCTGCAGACACTGTGTATTTCCCCGATGGGCAGATCCCGGGGGAAAACCAGGTGCAAGTCTACGAATCTCTGGGACCCGGCCTTGCGGGTCCTCAGATCGTGATATTCCAGATATTTTACCGAACACCCCTTCAGCGCCTCGTCGATGGCATTTATTTCATCCTCCGACAGCTTCTCGTCCACAATCACCCGGAAAGACTTTTTCACCAGGTCGAATCCCGCCCTCAAAATAAACAAGGCAACACCCACGGCAATAACCGGGTCCAGTATCATCAGGCCGGTCAATTTGATGGCTATCAGCCCGGCCAAGGTGCCGAGGGAAGTGTATACATCCGCCCGCAGGTGCCATGCGTCCCCCTCCAGGGCGGGAGAATCGGTTTCCCTGGCCACTCTCATCAATTTACCGGACACCAGGGTGTTCACCAGCACCGACACCGCCATGACAGCAACCCCCAAGCCCAGGAGATGCACCTCGGTGGGGTTGAAAAACCTGGGCACCGCCTTGACAATAATCACCACCGCCACCACTATAATCAGTGCGGCCTCTATGATGCTGCCCACGTTTTCAAATTTTCCGTGCCCATAGGGGTGTTCATAGTCGGCGGGCTTGCTGGACTGCCCCACCGACAGGTAGGCAACCACCGCCGCCGCCAGGTCTATCCCCGAGTGCAAAGCCTCCGAGATGACACTGACGGATCCCATAAACAGCCCCACCGTCAGTTTGAGAACCGTCAGGCAAAAATTAGAAATAATCGACAGTCCGGCCGCCTGTATTTTCTTGTCCATACTACCCCCCCGCCCTAACAACAAAATCACCTCCGGGCGACTCAGACCCCCCCATGCCACATGGATGTGGCGCCGTAGACAATGAAAATCCAGGAAGGAATGGGAATGAGCTATTAACGATAAAACCCCCGTGGCACAATATATAATGTCCCACGGGGGTTTGTTCCTCCCGTTGCCGTCCGGCCCGGTCATGCGACCTGACATAGGCATTTTATTTTTTATCTTTAAGGAGATTTTACTATCCGGGAGCGCCCCAAGTCAATATTCAAATGTCAAACAGCACGGGCCCGCGATTATTTTTCAGTTTTTTTGAAAAAATAATCCCATGAAGACTAAACAAGAAATCACCACCTTCAAAGTGGCCGCAGCCTATATAGGAACCATAGTGGGGGCGGGTTTCGCCTCGGGTCAGGAAGTCATGCAGTTTTTCACCTTCTTTGGCCTGAAAGGCTTCTTCGCCCTGATCCTGTCCACGGTGCTGTTCGTCTTTTTCGGCGTCGTCATTCTGGAGCTTGGCCGCAGGCTGAAAGCCGCTTCCCACCGTGAAGTAATACTTTATGCCGGCGGACGGTGGGTGGGGACCGCCGTTGACGCAGTAATCACCTTTTTCCTTTTCGGCGCCCTGACCGCCATGGCGGCGGGGTCAGGAGCCATATTCACCCAGCAGTTCGGCTTACCCCACATTCTTGGCAGCTTTGTCATGGTGGCGGCCACGGTTTTCACGGTGGCCCTGGGAATTCACGGAGTAATCGCAGCCATCAGCTTTGTGGCACCCTTTCTGCTGGTGGCGGTAATGGGGATATGCGCGGCGGCCCTGGCGGCGGCCCCTCCCGACCTTTCCGCCGTCGCCGGGTGGGCCGGCGCCGCCAGGCCCCCCGTGCCCTTCTGGCCCCTTTCGGCCATAGTATATGTCTCGTATAATTTGGTGCTGGGGGTGGCGGTGCTGGCACCCATGGGAAGGTTGGCCGGCAACGACACAGGGATACTGAAGAAAGGCGCTCTGTACGGCGGAATCGGCCTCGGGGCCGGCGCCCTGGCCATAAACCTGGCCCTTCTGGCCAGCCCCGCAACGGTTTCCGGGTACGAAGTTCCCATGGTCCGGATTGCCGGACAACTTTCACCACTGGTACAATTTGCCTACAGCCTGGTACTGCTGGCCGAGGTTTACACCACCGCGGTGGGAAGCCTGTTTGGCTTCGCCGCCAGATTGCTCAGGTCGGAGTCGCCGGGATTCAGGTGGGCGGTCACCGGCGCCGGGCTGGCGGCCCTGGCCGCCGGTCAGCTGGGATTCTCCACCCTGGTAAGGGTGCTGTACTCGGCGGTGGGCTATGCCGGGCTGTTAATGCTGGCCGGGCTGTTTTACGGCTATGTCAGGGAGCGCCTGGCACCGCAGCCGGCCTTCAAATTCGGTCCCGGACCGAAAAAATAGGCATTTCATCCAGCCGGGCAATCATTTCTCTCCGGAGCCGCCGCCGTCCGCCGGCCGCCCAAATCCCCCAAAACCGTTGTCAGGTTTTACATTACCCCTGGCTAAAGAAACAAAAATACCTGCAAAGCAGAGAACTGAAAAAACAGCAAAGGATGTCCTGGTGCTTTCAAGAATCACATCTGCGTACCCCGGACCGAGCTTGACATTGCCCGCATAGAAAGCTATTATCAGCGTCACGGCGGCCATGCTTACAGCCTGCCCGACAAGCCTCATGGTACCAAGGGTGGACGACGCCACGCCGTAAAAAATTTTTTCCACCGATCCCATTACAGCATTGCTGTTCGGGGAGGAAAAGAGGGCGAATCCCGTACCCAGCATGGCTAGGGAAAGAATCAACAGCCATGTGGGCGTCCCGGAGCTGATAAAACACAAAATCAGCAAGCCCAGGGCAGTCAGGGCCATCCCCCATGATGAAACGATCCTTGGCTCCACATGGTCGGATAGCCTGCCGGCAAAGGGAGAAAGTACCGCCATGATCACCGGCTGGGCAAGGAGCACCAGTCCAGCCGCCAGGGAATCATAACCCATCACCACCTGAAGATAAAGGGAGATCAGAAATCCCACCGCAAAAGTGGCACTATAATTAATCAGTGCCGCCAGGTTGGAGAAGGCGAAGGTGATGTTCCCGGCGAATAAATTCATATTCAGTATTGGGTGGCCCGTTCTTAATTCGTGCCGTACAAACAGAGCCAGTAACGCCAGTCCTGATGCCAGCAGATACTTCGCCCAGGCCGACACAGCTATGGAAGATATTCCGTACAAAAACATGATAAGTCCTGCGGAATACAAAAGCGCCCCGGCTAGATCAAAGCTCTCGTCCCCGGCGCCCCTCCACTCCCCTCTCATTCTGGAAGCGGTAAAGAACAGAATAAAAACACCCGCCAGGGCACATAAATAAAAAATGGACTGCCAGCCCAAGTTATGGTTCAGCCAACCCCCCAGCGCCGGACCCAAGGAAAGTCCCACATAAACAGCGGCCACATTCAACCCCAGGACCCTGCCCCTTTCCCGGGGCGGGAAAACCGAAGTCAGTATTGCCATGCCCGTTCCGAAAATCATGGCACCACCCACTCCCTGCAGCACCCTGAAAGCAATTAGGGTCTCAATGGATCGGGCTATTCCGCAAAGCATTGAGAAAATCGAGAAAATAATCATTCCAGCTAAAAATACTTTTTTCCGTCCCGCAATGTCGGCCAGTCTCCCGAATGACAGCAAAAGAGCTGCCGAAGCCAACAAATTGCCGGTCACCACCCAGCTGAGAAGAAATGTGCCGCTGTTAAATTCCCTGCCGATGGATGGCACCGCCAGATTTATGGAACTTCCCATAAAAGGCGTAAGAAAGGATGCCGCCATAGTGACAATCAGGGTATGCCTTTTGAGGAATACATCCCGGTTCATAACATTACTCCAGCCTTTTTATTCGAACACGCTTCCATTTTCTATCAACCCGGCTTTCCGGCTTCGCCCGGCCGCCGGACTATTTTCACCTCCTGCCCCGGGAGGGCGGGGGCCGAAAAACTGGTAGAAATTACACTGTATCCTGCCGTTGTAGACCTTCCTCTTTTTGTCCGCCCTGCGCCCGAAAAGCCGCTCAAAGCCGGGGTGTGCGGTGAGCACGTAATAAGACCATGTATCCAAATGGCTGAAAACGGCCCCCATCTCCCTGTAAAGCCGCTCAACCCCGTATTTTTCGCCCAGCCTGACACCATAAGGGGGATTGCATATAATGCACCCGTATTTGTACCTTGACCGCAGTCCGGAAACCGCCCCGGCCTGAAAGGTGACGGCATCCTCCACCCCCGCCCGGCGGGCGTGATGGCGGGCAAGGCTCAATACTTCACCGTCAATATCGAACCCGTGCACCTTCAATTTCAGGTCCCTTATGACCCTGTCCCGGGCCTCCTCCCTTGCCCTTTGCCAGGCGAGGGCCGGTACGGCGGCCCATTTTTCGGCATCAAATTCCCTGTGCAACCCCGGTGCGATGTCCAGTCCGATAAGGGCCGCCTCAATGGGAATGGTTCCGGACCCGCAAAAGGGGTCAATCAAAACCTTGCCGGGATGCCACCGGCTGATCATAATCATGGCCGCAGCCAGGGTCTCCCTCAGCGGCGCGTCGCTTCCCAGTTTCCTGTATCCCCTCTTGTGCAGCCCGGCGCCGCTGGTATCAATGGTCAGGGTGGCGATATCCCTGACCAGCGCCACTTCCAGCCTGTGGCGGGGGCCGGTTTCTTCAAACCAGACTTTCCTGTATTTTTCCTTCAATTTTTCGACCACGGCTTTTTTTACTATAGCCTGACAGTCAGGAACACTGAACAGTTTTGAATTTATGGACTTGCCCAGCACCGGGAACTCTGCATCTTCAGTAATCCAGTCTGCCCACGGTAGCGCCCTGGTCTGTTCAAAAAGCTCGTCGAAAGTGTGGGCGCTGAACTCCCCCATTCTCAGCAGCACCCTGTCTGCGGATCTAATCCACAAATTGGCCCGGCAAATGGCCTCCGGGCCGGCGGCAAAGGTGACCCGCCCGTTCTCCACTGTCACCTCCCGGTAGCCCAGTTCCCTCACTTCCCGGGCCACCACGGCCTCCAGGCCGAAGGCCGATGTAGCTATGAGATATATTTTTTCCATATGCGCCCCTATCCTGAAAATAGCTCATAACGATTCCGCAATATGTTATAATTACTTTAATGGCCAATAAACGGAGGCGGTTTTTTATGGACATAAACAGTGAACTGAACTATCTGTCCCTAAGCCTTGGACTGCACTCCCTGGGCTGCGCCCCGGCCTCGGCCTACGGCGGTGCCCCCCGGGGACACCGGCCCCAGGATATACTGCCCGACGCAAAAAGTGTGGTCACCTTCGCCTACCGGATTAACAACGGCGCCCTGGACAACCTTCCATCCACCAGAAACCAGTACATGCTGGAATTCAACGTGGTGAACCAGATACTGGCCCAGGCGGTCCATAAGATGGCGCGACTGCTGGAGAGCAAAGGTTTCGCCAGCATCGGGCTGGGGCCGGAAGCCGACATTGGTGATTATTCCAGGCTGAAGGCCGACTTTTCCCACAAACATTCGGCGGTTGTCTGCGGGATGGGCAGCTTCGGCATTAATAACCTGTTCCTGGCCAGCGGGGCCGGGGCCAGGGTGAGACTAGCCTCGGTGATCACCTGCGCGGAATTGAAGTACAGCCACACCGTCCCGGTGAACCACTGCACCTCCTGCGGGGAATGCGTTATCCGGTGCCCATCCGGAGCCCTGGACAGATGGGAGGGAAAACACTCCTCCAATGCCGGTTGGGCTATCGACAAGGAAAAGTGCGCCCACTACATTTTCGTCACCAGCGCCGGTAAAAGGTGCGGCCTGTGTGTGTCGTGCTGCCCGGCGGGGCGGCTTATTTACTGTCCAATTCAAGGCCCTTCAGATAATCCCCGGCCTCCCC
>JBBIMW010000053.1:0-12270 GCA_037444185.1 Peptococcaceae bacterium
TTACTTGTGGATAAGTTTTCTATACATGGGGGTTTGTAAGGGGGTGCGCCCCCTTACGATTGCGGGGTGCTCAGGAGGCGCAGCGTCCGTCGAAGGGGCGGCAGCCCCTGGCGAAGAAGAAAAGCGATACTTTTTTCAGCTATTAGGCGATGAAATCGCTTTTCTTGCACATGTATATCTTTATATTGACTGGTTAAAAATACTTATTATTCAGAAGGAGGTCGTACTATGCATTGCCAGATGTGCAATTGCTCCGTGGACAAAGGAATTCAGTCCGATTGCGGAGCGCATTTGTGTACGGACTGCTTTTCCGCATGTGAAGAGAGGCAGGGGGATTGTATGGCCTGCCCGGTGATTGAGTAACTCCTGAGACCGGCCTTTCCCGCTGCGGGACAAGGCCTTTTTTCTTGCCGCCAGGAATAACTTAGGTAACCGGTACCTAAGTTATGTTTTTATTTTATCAACTTTTTAAATCTTAAGCAGGAGAATTTTTGTGGTTGTAGAAATGCTGTACTAAAAACGTACTTATATTGTAGATATGCGGGTGGGTCATGAAGATCGAGGTCCGGGGGGTTGAAAAGCTGAGCTTCCGGGAGCGGCAGGTGGTGGCTCTCAAGGAAATGGGATTGTCCAACGATCAGGTGGCAAAGCGCCTAGCCATCAGCGCCAGTACGGTGGCCACCCTTTTCAGCCGGGCCCGGGCAAAGGGCTATGAGGTAGTCATTATTATTCCCGGCGGCGGTTTGGGCATTTACGGTTCCGGGGACGAAGAGGAGAATATATGATGGGCGGTTCTCCCGGGGTTGGTTATCTTCCCGGTCAGGAAAAGGAAAAAGCAGCTGCCGGCAGGCGCCGTACTTTCAAGCCTGGCAAAAAGCTGCCTGCGATAATAGCCATTTTTTTGCTGTGCTATCTATTAATTTCATTTTTTACACATTTTCAGAGACTTGCCGTTCTTCAAAGGGATATTCAGGAAATTGAGCTCCAACTGAATGAGTTAGGATTGAAAAATGAAGAGTTAAAGAGGCAATTAATGCAAGTACAGTCAGACGCATACATAGAACAGGTGGCCAGGGAAAAGTTGGGTCTTGTTAAGCCGGGCGAGGGCAGGATTGTCCCCCTGCCGAAAAATGACGAAAGAAACAATTAATTCTCCCTTTTATGGTTTAAGTTAAACTAAAAAACATACCTTGACACTTTGTCGGCTATCTGCATATAATTAATCAGAAAGTTTTTCGGTAAGAAAAAGGGAGGATATATAAATACTCATGCCGGTGCAAGTAGGCAACGTATTGGAGGGAGTGGTGGCGGGGATTACCAACTTTGGAGCTTTTGTTCAGCTGCCCGGAGGGGAGACGGGGCTCGTGCACATTTCGGAAATAGCCGAGGTATACGTAAGGGACGTCAACGATTTTCTCAAAACCAACGACAGGGTGTCCGTAAAGGTGATTTCAGTAGACCCCGGCGGAAAAATAGGATTGTCCATAAAACAAACAAAAGCAGCTTCGGCATACAGCCATGCACATGACAGATCATCCCCCCGGAGAAAGCCCCAGGCGTCCTTTGAGGACAAGTTGGCCCGATTCATGAAGGAAAGCGAGGAGCGCCTGCAGTCCCTTCGCCGCAACACCGATGCCAAGCGGGGCGGTCGTGGAGGCCCGGGCCGCAGGGGAGACGGGTAAAAAGCAAAGAATAACAAGCATTCCGGCAGGAATGCTTTTTTTGATGTATAGGAAACTATGCTTGCATTATTACTTGTGGATAAGTTTTCTATGCATGGGGGTTTGTAAGGGGGTGCGCCCCCTTGCGATTGCGGGGTGCTCAGGAGGCGCAGCGTCCGTCGAAGGGGCGGCAGCCCCCAGCGAACAAGAAAAGCGATATTTTTTTCAGCTATTAGGCGATGAAATCGCTTTTCTTGTGGAATCCGGAGCTTTTCATGCAGAAGTTTCTGTGGGAAGGTGGAAGTGAATGACAAGGGTGGCCGTTATCGACATCGGGACAAACTCCACCAGGCTGTTGGTGGCTGATGTTAATGGTCGGGGGGAGGTGGCGCCACTGCACACCGACCTCAGGACAACCCGGCTGGGGCAGGGCGTCGGCGGAGGAGGGGCGCTAAATCCCGAAGCGGTCTTCCGGACGGTGAAGGCCATTTTTGACATGCAGGATCAGGCCAGGGAAAAGTCGGTCTCTCTTTTTGTGGCGGCTGCCACCAGCGCAGTCAGGGATGCTGCCAACAGAGAATGGTTTCTGGACGAAGTGCGTCGCAAAACAGGCCTCAGGGTGCGGGTGCTGAACGGGCATGAGGAGGCCTTTATGAGTTATTCGGGAGTGGTGGCGGCATTTGGTGAAGACGCGGAAACGGCGGTTGTCGTGGATATCGGGGGAGGCAGCACCGAATTCACCTGGGTCCGGGACGGGCGGGTGCTCTGCCGGAGTGTTGACGCCGGCGCTGTCCGGATGACCGGGGGAGGTCACAGCGACCAGGAAATCCATGAAATTCTAAGGGAAACCATGGAAGAGGCAAAAAAGGCAGGGCCGCGCAAGTTGATTGGCGTGGGCGGGACTGTCACCACCCTGGCCGCCATGGACATGGCCCTGGAGGTTTACGACCGGACCCGGGTGCATGGATATTCTCTCTTTTTGACGGCTGTGGTGCGCCTGCTGGAAAAGCTGCTGCAGGCCGGGCCGGAGGGAAGGAAAAGACTGGCCGGTCTTCAGCCGGCCAGGGAGGATATTATTGTAGCGGGCGTGCGTATACTTACGGAGGTGATGAAGGGACTGGAATTTGACCGTATCATGGTTTCCGAGGCCGACTTGCTGTACGGCCTGGCTTTGGACGCGGTAAAAGCTGTCGAAACAAATTAAACCATAATAAACAAATTATAACATTTTAATGCTTGCCTGCTGTACTATAATTGAGTGACGAAGCCAGAGCCCGTCAAAACAGCCGGCGTTGCGGGCGAGAGCCGCAGATGTGCGCCTGGATCGGCCTGGCTGGAGACGGCAGGGGTGAGCTCATACATGTCTTACGAGGGAGATGTTTATCCGTATAAGCGGTTGGAGGGCGGCGCTTTTCAATCCGGGCGGCAAAACGGGAGGATGAGGGGGAGGGGGGTTTTATCCCCGCCGATGTTCGGCGCGGTGGCGGAAATGTTCAGTCCCGGATCTTTGCTGGCCGGGGCCGTGGGTTTTTTTCTGGGGAGGGCGGTCCTCCTGGGAGATTTGGACCCATTCGCCCCGGCGTACGCCTCCGCAGTGTCGCTGGCCCTGGGCAGGCGGGGACTGCCGGCGGTGGCTTTGCTTTGCGCCGGACTGGCCACGGTGGCCGGAGGAATGCCGTTGGCCGCAGACATGACTCTGGCAGTCATGTCCTTTTTGTTTGTCCAGGTCGTACCGCCAAGATTTTCCGCCCGTCGTCCGGTCATTCCGGCGCTGGTCTTCGGCCTTACCCTGAGCGTCAAGTCCGCGTTTTCAGCCTTCACAGGGGCTACACCCTATGATTACATTAATGTTTTTTTCGAGGCGCTGCTGGCTGCCGTACTGGTGCCTGCCTGCCTGGCCGCCTTTTATTCGGTGCGCAAACTGGACGGCGTGAAACCCCTGAGAGGGGAGGAAACGGTGGGCCTGCTGGTGCTGCTGGCGGGTGTCGTGGCCGGGACGGGGGATTTGAAGCTGTGGTATGTTTCCGTCAAGGGGTTTTTAAGCAGGGTCGTCATACTGATGGCCGCCCTGGCTGGCGGGTCCGGTTTGGGGGCCGCCGCCGGGGCGGTGGTGGGGGCCATACCGGGGCTTTACTATACCGTTACTCCTTACATGATGGGGGCCTATTCATTCTCAGGAATGATGGCGGGGCTGGGGGTGGCGCTGGGAAAAACAGGCGTTGCCCTTTCCTTCCTTGCCACCAATATAATATTGACTTTGTATTTCGACAATATAGCGGCCATGGAAACAGTAATAGCAGAAACTGTCCTGGCCTGCCTGGTCTTTTTGCTGGTGCCGGGAACCTTGGTGCGCAGGGTTTCGGTGGCTGTGACCAGGGAGCCGGGCCAGTCGAAAATTGGCGGCGGCGGTGAATTGCTGGCGAGCGCACTCAGGGACCGGGTCAGGGACTATTCCTCGATTTTGCGGGAGCTGGCCGGGTCTTTCAGTGAAATTACCGTTGTATCCGAAAAAAAGATCAGCGATCTGGGGGTGAGGCAGCTCCTGGGGGAAATAAGCAGGAAGGTTTGCGGCGGCTGCGGTATGTATCACGTGTGCTGGGAAAAGGAATATTACCGCACTTACCAGAACATGCTGGATATGTTCACCCTTTCTGAAATGTACGGCCGTGTAAAAATAAGCGATATGCCCGGCGAATTGAAGGTGCGTTGCACCAGGTCCAGGGAGTTGGTCATTACGGCGGCATGTCTGTATGACGCCTTTAAGGCGGGCAGGCACTGGGAAAAGAGGTTGTCCGCGGGCAAGGCGCTGGTGGGCGAACAGCTGAGGGGCATTTCGGCGGTAATTGAAAATCTGGCCGGAGAGTTTCATTTTGACCGGCTGGACGGGAGCGGTACAGGCCCGGTTTTGAAACAAAAACTTAAGCAGATGGGCCTCCCGGTGAATTCTGTCAGGACCTGGGAGTGGGAGGGGCGGCGGGAAATAATTGTGGCTATGAAGGCCTGTAAAGGAGAATTGGACTGCCGGTACAGGGTGGCGCCCTTTATTTCCGAGCTCTTGGGGCAGTTTTTTTCCGCCGCCGGGTGCGTTTGTGAAGGCGGCGCGGCGGAGGGGATATGCAAGTTCCGCCTGTATCAGTCTTTGCAGTACAGGGTGGAGGTGGGGGCCGCCGGGTGCGCCAAAGGGGGCGGGAATGTTTCAGGAGACGTATACGACTTTGTTCAGCTGAAAGATGGAAAATTCGCCGCTGTTTTGAGTGACGGCATGGGCAGCGGCGAAAGCGCCGCCAGGGAAAGTGCTTCGGTGATGGCGCTGACCAGGAAAATGCTGGAGGCCGGACTGGAGCCGGAAACGGTGATTAGAACGGTAAATTCGGTGCTGGCATTGAAAAGTCCCGGTGAATCCTTCGCCACCGTAGATATTACAGTGATCAGCCTGTACAGCGGCCAGGGGGAATTTGTCAAAATCGCCGCCCCGCCAACCTTCCTGATTCGCGGCGGGAGGGTCCGGGCCATCCGGGCCGGTTCCCTTCCCGTCGGTGTTTTGACCGACATGGAGGTCGGCGTGACGGAAAAAAAACTTGCCTCCAGGGATGTAGTCGTCATGATTACCGACGGTGTTCTGGAGGCCCATCGGGGGTCCGGGGACGGAGACGGATGGATAACCGGGGTGCTGCAGGAACTGAACGGACTGGAACCCAGGGAAATGGCCGAACTGCTGATTAAGCTGGCCCGGGCCGGCGGTGAAGCCGGTGACGATATGGCGGCGGTGGTGATCAGGCTGGAAAAGGAAAAGGTGGTTGAGATGCTCAGATGACTGCGGTCCTCCTCTTATTCTGCCTGCTGGATTCTGGATTCCGGCCGCCCGCCAGGGCGGCTTTGTTCTTTTATTCTTTCTGTTAAAACGGGAAGGATATTTTTGTCTTATTGTGGAATAAAAAATTTTCAGGGGGAATTGTTCTCCGGGTGGTGTTGGATTGGATTTACTGTCCCGGGTCAAATCGACAATTGAGAAGCACAGGCTGATTCTGCCCGGGGACAAGGTGCTGGTGGGAGTGTCCGGGGGACCGGACTCGGTTGCCCTGCTCCACCTGATGATCAGACTCAGGGATGAATTGCAGTGCAGCCTTTACGCCGGACACCTTAACCATATGTTCCGGGGGGATGAGGCCGGGGCCGATGCCCGGCTGGTGGAAAGCCTGGCCGGGGATTGGGGTGTTCCCTGCGTCACTGAAAGTTTTAATGTGCCGGAGTATTTGAAGGAGCACGGCCTTTCGGTTCAGCAGGGGGCAAGGGATGTTCGCTACCGCTTTTTCGAAGGGGTCGCCGCCAGACTGGGGGCCGACAGGGTGGCCCTGGGCCATCATGCCGACGACCAGGCTGAGACGGTATTGCTGAACCTTATCAGGGGTACCGGCATTACCGGATTGGGAGGTATTCCGCCGGTCCGGGGGGGGCTTTACATACGCCCCCTGCTGGAGATCAGGAGAAGGCAGATTGAGCGGTACTGCCATGATTGCGGCCTTCCTTACCGGGTGGACAGCTCCAACACGAAGGCGGTCTATTTAAGAAACAGGGTAAGGCAGGAATTGATTCCGCTCCTGGAGGAAAAATATAATCCCGCGATGGTTGGATCGTTAAACCGGCTTTCCGGTATTGCCAGGGACGAGGACGAATATCTTGAGGGAATCGCCGGGGATGCCCTGGAAAATATGATAAAGGTCCGGGAGACCGGGAAAATTGTCATTTCCTCCGAAATGCTGAATAAATATCCCGCCGCCATCAAAAGAAGGGTGGTCAGGATGGCATACCGGGAACTGGCGGGTTATGGCAGGGCGCCCACCTTGGGTCAGGTGGACAGGGCGCTGGAATTGTCAGCCTCCGGCGGGACGCACGGGGGCACTGTGGAGCTGCCGGGCGGAATTGCGCTGGTTAAAAAAAGTCACCTGCTGGAAATTATTATTAACAGAAAGGATTTGCGGATTCCTTTTTACCGCCGTCCTTTGCAAGTGCCCGGTTTTACCCCCGTCCCGGAGGTTAACCGGGGGATACTGGCCGAAACCCTGGAAGCATCCCGGGCCGGGGACCTCCGGCGGTACTCCTTCGAAGAGGCGGTTTTTGACTTTGAGCGGTTGCAGGGAACCTTATGGGTGCGCCGGCGAATGGACGGGGACATGTTCTTTCCTCTGGGGGCGGGAGGAAAAGTCAAGCTTAAGAAGTTTTTAATCGATCAAAAGGCGCCCAGGGAAGAAAGAGACGCGATACCCATTGTCACTTGTGGAAATGATATTATATGGGTGGCGGGTTACAGGCCGGGTGAACCGTGGAAGGTAACCGGGGAAACCAGAGTCTGTCTGCACATGGCGATTACGCCTTTATAAAACTGATGACAGTTCTTAAACCGCTGTTATTGAAAGAAAAATACCGTTGTGATAAAATACTCTCTATGGGTTCTTTTGATAGGCTGCCAGAGAGGAGTGGCTTTGTTGAACAAAGTTCTTAAAAACCTGAGTATTTACCTGCTTATAGTCCTGGTCATCATCGCCCTGATCAAATATACGTCGCCCCAGGCGGCAGCTCCTGACAAGGTGCGTTACGACCAGTTTATCAATATGGTGAACAAAGGTGAAATAACCAAGGTAACCATACGGGCGGGAGACAACACCAGTCATATATTCGGTGAGAAAAAGGACGGCGTCAAAATTGAAACCAAGGGCCCCCAGCCGGACCCCAAACTGCAGGGACTGCTGGAGGCGAAGGGAGTGCAGCATGAGTTTGAGCCGCCGCCCCAGCCTGGCTGGTGGGCCGGCATACTGACCAGCCTGCTGCCGATACTGATATTTGTGCTGCTGTTTTTCTTCCTTATGCAGCAGACCCAGGGCGGCGGGAACAGGGTTATGTCCTTCGGCAAGAGCCGGGCCAGGATGGTCACCGACGAAAAGAAAAAGGTTACCTTCGCCGATGTGGCGGGGGCCGACGAGGTAAAGGAAGAGCTGGCGGAAATTGTGGAGTTCCTTAAAAATCCGAAAAAATTCAACGAACTGGGTGCCAGAATACCCAAGGGGGTGCTTCTGTTTGGTTCCCCCGGAACCGGCAAGACACTTCTGGCCAGGGCCGTGGCCGGTGAGGCGGGAGTGCCCTTTTTCACCATAAGCGGTTCCGATTTCGTTGAGATGTTCGTCGGGGTGGGAGCGTCAAGGGTCCGGGATCTCTTCGAGCAGGCCAAGAAAAATGCCCCCTGCATAGTATTTATTGACGAAATTGATGCTGTCGGCAGGCAGCGGGGCGCCGGTCTGGGCGGGGGTCACGATGAACGGGAGCAGACATTGAATCAGCTGCTGGTGGAAATGGACGGCTTCGCCCCCAACGAGGGCATAATTATCATAGCCGCCACTAACCGTCCGGATATACTGGATCCCGCGCTGCTTCGCCCGGGAAGGTTTGATCGTCAGGTGGTGGTGGACGTGCCAGACCTTTCCGGCAGAAAGGAAATACTGAAGGTACACGTAAGGGGCAAGCCCATTGCGCCAGACGTGGATTTGGAGGTGCTGGCCAGGAGGACCCCCGGCTTCACCGGGGCCGATCTGTCCAACATGGTGAATGAGGCCGCCCTTCTGGCCGCCCGCTTTGAAAAAAATGAAATAGGCATGTCAGAGCTGGAAAGCTCTATTGAGCGGGTTATCGCCGGCCCGGAGAAGAAGTCCAAGGTCATCAGCGAGAAGGAAAAGAGGCTGGTGTCGTATCACGAGGCGGGGCATGCCATGGTGGGATACCTGCTGCCCAACACCGACCCGGTGCACAAGGTATCCATCATACCCCGGGGCAGGGCCGGGGGCTATACCCTGCTATTGCCCAAGGAGGACCGTTACTACATGACCAGGTCGATGCTCCAGGACCATGTGACCATGCTCCTGGCCGGGCGGGTGGCCGAGGCCGTTGTGCTGGAGGAAATCAGTACCGGCGCCCAGAATGACCTGGAGAGGGCCACCGAAACGGTCAGGCGGATGATCATGGAGTACGGCATGAGCGACGCCCTGGGTCCCCTTACCCTGGGACGCAAGCAGGAAACAGTGTTCCTGGGCCGGGATCTGGCCAGGGACAGGAATTACGGGGAAGAAGTGGCGGCGGCCATCGATAAGGAAGTAAAAAACATTATCGATAAAAACTACAACCGGGCCAAGGAAATATTGGAAAAACACATGGGCACCCTGCATAAAATAGCTGCCGTGCTGATGGAAAAGGAAACCATTGAGGCCGGGGACTTTGAATTGCTGATGAAAGAGTCGGGGCTGGAAAAGCAGCAAAACAGCCAATCAAAACTTCATTGAAAGATGTCGGAACAGGAGATATTCATTCTCAAACAGGCATGGCCGCCAACGGCCGGAGGATGCTCAAAAAGCTCAAGATACAAGGCGCGGCAAGGGGGAGGAATTTGAAATTATGGAGAGAACCTACTTGATGATTAAGCCCGACGGAGTCCAAAGGGGGATCACCGGGGAGATAATTACGCGGTTTGAAAAGAAAGGGCTTAAGCTGGTGGGCCTTAAAATGCTGAGGATTCCCCGGGAGACGGCGGAAAAGCATTATGCCGAACACGTGGGGAAGCCCTTTTTCGGCCCGCTGCTGGAATACATCACTTCGGGGCCGGTGGTGGCCATGGTGGTGGAGGGAAGGGGCGCGGTGGCCACAGCCAGGGAAATGATGGGGTCCACCAACCCTTTGAAGGCCGCCCCCGGCACTATACGGGCCATCTATGGCCTGGATACGGGCAGGAACATCATTCACGGATCCGATTCCCCGGCAAGCGCCGAAAGGGAAATAGGCATATTTTTCAGGCCGGAGGAGCTGGTGGAATACGGCAGGGATATAGACAGGTGGTTATATGAATAATTCCATAAAAAATTGCAGTTGCACTGACAGCTGAGGACTGACGGCCGGCGATCAAACACTTCGGTCGTCTTGGCTTTTTTCGGTGGCGGCAGGAATTTTATCAGTACTGAAGAACTTTTCTATAATATAGGAGAGTGTTATAAAACCCATTTATACGACACCAAACAGGTATAGCCGGATACAGCCTCATGGAAGGGAATGGTTAAAGTGGCTTATTTGAGAACAGGTTTGACCGGAGAGGCCACGGTCACCGTGAGTGAATCAAACACTGCGGTGGCATACGGCAGCGGAGGGGTTGATGTTTTTGCCACACCGGCCATGATCGGGCTGATGGAAAAGGCGGCCCTGTCGTCGGTGGACCCCCTGCTGGAGAGCGGACTGACCACGGTGGGGACCCGCATAGATGTTCAGCATCTGGCGGCCACACCTGTGGGCATGAAGGTGGTGGCGGTGTCGGAGTTGGTGGAGGTGGACGGCAGGCGGCTTGTTTTTAGGGTGGAAGCCAGGGACGGGGAGGAATTGGTGGGCCGGGGCACCCATGAAAGGTACATTGTCCCGGTGCAGAAGTTTCTTGATCGGGCCGCGGCCAAGAAAAAATAGCTCATATCTTGTCCTGCCGGAAGACAGGGGACGGGGGACAGAGCTGGCGGGTTGGGCGTATTTTCATGGGTGGCGGGGGACCGCCCGCCACCCATGAGCATTATCTTGAAAAACAAAAAAAGGGGGGGTTGGGTTAAAGGTCAGCTTGTTGCAACAGAATATACTTCAAATCTGAAAATGAGGAAGGAGAGGAAAAACAATGCCTTACGACGCAACAAAATTAAAGGACTTTGAAATAGCCGAACTGGCGGAGAAGAATATGCCCACTCCGGATGAGTGGAGGGAAAAACTGGGGCTGCAGAAGGATGAGCTGATTTCCTACGGCAGAATTGCCAAGCTGGACTTTATGAAGATCATTGACCGCCTGAAGGACAAGCCCGACGGCAAATACATAAATGTCACCGCCATCACCCCCACCCCCCTGGGAGAGGGCAAAACCACCACCACCATGGGTCTGGTGGAAGGTCTCGGCAAGCGGAACAAAAGTGTAACCGGCGCCATTCGCCAGCCTTCGGGCGGCCCCACCATGAATGTCAAGGGAACCGCCGCCGGCGGCGGAAATGCCTTGGCCATTCCCATGACCGAGTTTTCCCTGGGCCTCACCGGCGACCTCAACGACATAATGAACGCCCATAACCTGGGCATGGTGGCCCTCACCTCCAGGATGCAGCACGAAAGAAATTATGACGACGCCGAGCTGGCCAAGCGCAGCCTGCGCCGCCTGGACATCGACCCCACCAGGGTTGAATTCAACTGGATTATAGATTTTTGCGCCCAGGCGTTGAGGAATATCATAATCGGCATCGGCGGGAAGATGGACGGCTACATGATGCAGTCCAGGTTCGCCATCGCCGTCAGCTCGGAAATAATGGCCATACTGTCCGTCGCCAGCGACCTGAAGGATATGCGGGAAAGAATCGGCAAGATTATTGTGGCTTATGACAAGAAGGGCAACCCCGTGACCACCAGCGACCTGGAAGTGGCCGGCGCCATGACGGCCTTCATGCGCAACGCCATCAACCCCACATTGATGAGCACCGCCGAATACCAGCCCATTTTGGTGCACGCCGGCCCCTTCGCCAACATAGCCATCGGCCAGTCTTCCATCATTGCCGACCGCATCGCCCTCAAGATGTTCGACTACAATGTAACCGAGAGCGGATTCGCCGCCGACATCGGCTTTGAGAAGTTCTGGAATGTGAAGTGCCGCTTCAGCGGCCTGACCCCCAACGTATCAGTGATTACCGCCACCATCAGGGCGCTGAAAATGCACGGCGGCGGCCCGAAGGTGGTGGCCGGACGGCCGCTGCCCGAGGAGTATGTCAAGGAAAATGTCGGCTTGGTGGAAAATGGCTGCGCCAACTTGGTTCACCATATCAATACCGTGCGGAAGGCAGGCATCAACCCGGTGGTCTGCATCAACGCCTTCCATACCGACACCAAAGACGAAATATTGGCTGTCCGCAGGGCGGCGGAAGCGGCCGGCGCCCGCTGCGCCCTGTCCGAGCACTGGCTCAAGGGCGGCGAAGGAGCCCTTGAGCTGGCCGACGCCGTCATCGACGCCTGCAACGACAAGGTGAACTTCAAGTTCCTCTATCCCCTGGATATGCCCCTGCGCCAGAGGGTTGAAGTTATTGCCCGGGAAGTTTACGGCGCCGACGGAGTGTCCTGGACCCCCGAAGCCGAGGCCAAGGCCAGGATGTTTGAAGAGAACCCCGAGTACAAGGACTTTGCCACCATGATGGTGAAGACCCACCTAAGCCTGAGCCATATGCCCGAGGCCAAGGGCGTGCCCAAGGGATGGGTGCTGCCGGTTCGCGACGTGCTGATTTTCGCCGGCGCCAAGTTCCTTTGCCCCATGACCGGCACCATCAGCCTGATGCCCGGCACCAGCTCGGACCCGGCCTACAGGCGGATAGACGTGGACACCGAAACCGGCAAGGTGATGGGACTGTTCTAACCCGAAAAGGAGCTTTTTCTTCAAAGGAATGCATCAAATTCTGGCTCCTGGAGTCTGTATTCCAGCCGCCCGCAAGGGCGGTTTTTTATCGTTAAGGAAAGTATATGCTGCTTTAAAGCACTGAAGTGAATGCCTGATCGTCACAGACCCCAAAACATCTCT
>JBBIMW010000054.1:0-11634 GCA_037444185.1 Peptococcaceae bacterium
TAGCATAATTTAAAGAATAATGTCATAAACAGATTTTTGACTTTTGATTTTACTTGAAGGAGTTCGCTCCGAACCGTCGAAAACTACATTACTGGATAAAAATACCTTTGTTAGAAAAAGATTTGGGAGGCGGAATTCTAAATGATGCGCAAAAGTATCAAATTGGTAATAGCAGACGACAACAAGGAATTTTGTGAATTGCTCAAAGAATTTATAAATCAGCAGGATGATTTCATTTTGGCAGGGGTGGCCTACAACGGCCTTGAAGCGCTGGATTTGATAGAAAAAAACAACCCGGACATCGTTTTGCTGGATATAATAATGCCCCACCTGGACGGCATCGGGGTGCTGGAAAAGATGGCGGGGGGCCATATCGCCAACCGGCCCAGGACAGTAATGCTCACCGCCTTCGGCCAGGAAACCGTCACCCAGCGGGCCGTAGAACTGGGGGCCGACTATTATATACTCAAACCCTTCGATTTTTCGGTGCTGGCATCAAGACTCAGACAGCTGTCCGAAGGAATCAGCGTCAACCAGTACATTTCCACCGCCAAGCCCAGGAACTTGGATGTGGCGGTAACCAATATAATTCACGAAATGGGTGTACCCGCCCACATAAAGGGCTATCATTACATCCGCGATGCCATATTGATGGTGATCAACGAAATAAATCTGCTTGGAGCCGTAACCAAAGAACTTTATCCCATGATCGCCCAAAAATACCAGACTACTCCCAGCCGGGTGGAGCGGGCCATCAGGCATGCCATAGAACTGGCCTGGGACCGGGGCAATGTTGAGATGATGACCAAGTTCTTCGGCTATACCATCAACCTGGAACGGGGCAAACCCACCAATTCGGAGTTCATCGCCATGGTGGCGGACAAACTCAGGATAGAGGCCAAAGTCAGCTGAAAACAGTTTTTTCTTCAAAGGAATACATTAAATTCTGGATTCTGGCTCCTGAATTACAGCCGCCCACAAGGGCGGCTCTTTTATTCAATAAATACAAGGTATTTTTAAAGGTCTGCAGAAGAAATACTTTTATAGAATCCCTTCCTTCCCATTCTGAGTACTTAGTCCTGACAGGATAAGGAGTGCCGCAGCATAAGCTATTTTCAGAATCGGCTTTCTGGAGGTCTGAAGTGTACATAACGGAAATCGAACTATACAGACTACTAAATGCTATTCCCGTCGCATTGTCTGTGAATGCCGTTACAGACATGCGCTATATTTATGTTAATGACTGTTTTGAAAGGGTTACCGGTTACAGTCGGGGTAAAATCACAGGACGCACCCCTCTGGACATCAATCTTAAGATTGATTTGGAGCAGCCGGCGGCTAAAAACCAACAGGCGGCCTTCACCGCCAAAACAGGCGAAAAGCGGGTCTGCCTGGTTACTTCCGCAACTGCGGAACTGGGCGGTAATCGCTGCATAATTATGACCATGGAAGACATCACCGCTCTCCGGCAGGCTGAGGACGAACTGCAATCCCTGCTTCTGGTGGATGAGCTTACGGGGCTGTACAACCGCAGGGGCTTTGTGACCCTGGGCCAGCACCAGTTAAAAATAGCCAGGCGGATGAACAAAGATATGTTGCTCTTGTTTGCGGACATTGACGGGCTCAGCCGCATCAACGGCGGTCTGGGACGCCAGGAGGGGGACCGGGCGCTGATTGACACCGCAAATATCCTGAAGTCCACTTTCCGGGAACCGGATATAATCGCCCGCATCGGGGGGGACGAGTTTGCCGCCTTGGTGATCGAGGCTTCAAAGGATCATACAGAGTCAATTTCCATCCGCTTCAGGGAAAATCTAATGCTGCACAACAAAAAGATGAAAAGGCTGTATAAACTGTCAGTAAGTATAGGTGTGGCCCATTACGAGCCCGGCCGGCCAGGCCTGATCAACGAGCTGATGGAGAAGGCGGGCGGCCGGATGTACAAGCGGAAACGCAAATAGATGTCGACGGGGACTAATGCTAATGATAACTTGTTTTCCGGTTATACTATAAAACCAAGCGGATGGACAACACTCCCGCATCATCCAATCCCGGCCGGGGGGGGGCTTGTGTGGTCATCAGGGGAACAGCCAGGGTGGACAGTATTACCAAGGTGCTGATAAAGCGCCTGCGACCGGGAGATATAGCGGTGATCGACCACCGGGAGCTTGATGGAGTGGCCGCCCGGGCCCTCCTGGAGGCAAAGGTGAAGGCCGTCATCAACGCATCGCCCTCCATCAGCGACAGATACCCGAACGCCGGCCCCCTTGCCCTGGTTTCATCCGGCGTGCTGCTGCTGGACGATGCGGGCCCCGAAATACTGTATTCGGTACGGGAGGGACAGTTTATCACCATCACCGGGGGCAGGGTGTTTTCGGGAAACAGTGCGATAGCCTCCGGCAGAGTCCTCACCGAGGAGAAGATAAAGGCCGGGATGAACCGGCTCAGTGAAAATATGCGCGGGGTGCTGCGGGATTTTGTGTTCAACACCATAGAGCGTGCCCGGGACGAAATCGGACTGATCAGCGGCGATTATCCGGCTCCGGATGTAAGAACCCGTTTTAAGGGCAGGCACGTCGTCATAGTGGCCAGGGGCAGGGACTACAAGGAAGACCTCAAAGTCATCGGGTCCTACATAAAAGAAATGAGGCCTCTGCTGGTGGGGGTGGACGGAGGCGCCGACGCCCTGATGGAGTACGGTTATACCCCGGACTTGATTATCGGGGACATGGACAGTGTGTCCGAAGGCACACTGTCCTGCGGCGCCGAGCTGGTGGCCCATGCATACAGGGACGGCAGTTCCCCGGGACTGGAAAGGATCCGCGGCCTGGGGCTAACTGCGGCAGTATTCGCGTCGCCGGGCACCAGCGAAGACATCGCAATGCTGCTGGCCTATGAAAAAGGGGCCGAACTGATAGTGCTGGTGGGTTCCCATTCCGATATGCACGATTTTCTTGAAAAGGGCAGGAAGGGGATGGCCAGTACCTTTCTGGTGCGGCTGAAAGTGGGCCCGGCGCTGGTGGACGCCAAAGGTGTGAGCCGGTTGAAACCCTGGAACGGGAGAGAAGGCTGGTCAAAACCCAATGGCTGGATTTCTCCATGATCGGCTATTTCAAGGCCCGGGGTGTCAATGTATACAGAGTGGAGGAAAGCAAGTGGATAACATCGACATTGCCGACCTGCCCGGACATCACGGAATCAAGCCCTCCGCAGGCAAACTGCTGCCCGCTTTGGCCTCGGTGGTGACCGCCGGTGCCGGATGAACCAATCACCGTGCTTATTCCGGCTTATAACGAAGAACAGAGCGTTGCCGACACCGTCAGGGCGGCTTGGCAAATACCCGGAGTGATCCAAGTGATTGTGGTGGACGACGGGTCCCGGGACAAAACAGCCGAATTGGCCTTGAAAAACGGGGCGGAAGTAATCTCCCTGGCGGTGAACAGTGGCAAGGGGGGTGCCCTCAACGCCGGAGCGAGACATATAAAGGGAGAGCTGGTGCTTATGCTGGACGCGGATCTGGGGGGCAGCGCCGCCAACGCCGCCGTACTCATAGGTCCCGTGGCCTCCGGGGAAGCGGACATGACCGTGGCTGTTCCCCCCGGGGCCGAAAAACGGGGATTCGGCCTGGTCAGGGAACTGGCCGGCGCCGGCATAAAATATTTTACAGGCCTTTCCATGAAGGCCCCCCTTTCCGGGCAGAGGGCCATGGCCCGCCGGTTCCTGGTGGACTGCCTTCCCCTGGCGGACGGCTACGGAGTGGAGGTGGATCTGACCGTCCGGGCCGGAAAAAAGGGATACAGTATTTTGGAGATGCCCGTGAACATCCGCCACCGGGAAACCGGGCGCGATATCAGGGGCTTTTTGCACCGGGGCAAGCAATTCTGCCACCTGATCAAAACACTGCTGACCATCGGAAAGTCCGGGTGAGACGATGTCCGGGCTTGCGAACACGGCTTTGCTGTTCCTGGCAGGCTGGGCGGCGGTCCGGCTTATTCTGCCGGGGACACTTTCGCTAATCAGGGGCTCCGGCTTTATCAGACCCAATTATCAGGGAATAAAAATCCCCTGCGGTGCCGGCGTGGTTATTTCTATCGGCGGCCTGGCTGTTTTAACTGCGGCCTTTTTCTTTCTGCCCGCTGAATCCCGGCAGAAATGCGTGCTGTTTTTATTCCTGCTGTCGGGATATACGTTGCTGGGACTGATTGACGACATCTGGGGCAACGGGGAGTGCCGGGGACTGTCCGGACACGTGAAGGCACTTCTGCAGGGGCGGCTGACCACCGGTTCAATCAAGGCCTTGGCCGGAGGGTTGCTGGCCCTGCTGGCGTCGGCGGCGTCGGAACCCTTAAGCCATGTTCTTTCAAACACCCTTGTCATCGCCCTGTCGGTAAATATGGTCAACCTCCTGGACCTGAGGCCGGGCCGGGCAGGAAAGTGTTTTCTCGCCCTGTTTTTTTTGATTCTGGCGGTCTTCCCCTTCAGGGTGGAAACCGTTTTTCTGGCCGTGGTGGCCGGCGGAGTATTGGCGTACCTGCCGGCGGATTTAAAATCCGAAGCCATGATGGGGGACGCCGGATCCAACGCCCTGGGAGCGGTGTTGGGCATCTCAGCGGTCTGGCTGTTCGGCCCGGAAACCGGTGCACTGTACCTGGCAGTCCTCATAATGGCGCATTTACTGGCGGAAAAGTATTCTCTAAGCAGGATCATCTCCTCCAGCAGAGTGCTGAACTATCTTGACCGGCTCTGGAGAGAATGAACTGCGGGCAGAATGCCGGATAATGCCCAAAGAGAGAACTGCGGTTTAAAATGGATTTCACGAAAAGGATTCACCTTGTCCATTGTAGAAAATACAGCACCAGAATACCATATCCGGCCATACCTGTGGTTCGATTATAAATGCAAATGACTGAAAAAGGGGAGACTTTCTTTGCCCAGGTTGACGTTCAGAGAGGAAAGATGCAAGGGCTGCGGGCTCTGCAGGCATTTCTGCCCAAAAGGGGTCATCGAAATGGCCGGGCATATCAATGGCATGGGATTTCACCCGGCAACGGCGGCGGACATGGAAAAATGCGCCGGCTGCGCCACATGCGCCAGTATGTGCCCCGACCTTGCAATAGAGGTGGAGAAGGAGGAGAAAAGGATTGGCTAAAGTTCTAATGAAGGGGAACGAAGCCATCGGAGAAGGCGCCGTAAGGGCCGGCTGCCGTTACTTTTTCGGCTATCCCATAACTCCCCAGAACGAGCTGCCCCACTACCTGGCCAAAAGACTTCCCGAGGTGGGGGGGCTATACCTGCAGGCCGAGAGCGAGGTGGCCTCGATAAACATGGTCTTTGGCGCCTCCGGAGCCGGGGCCAGGGTGATGACATCCTCCTCCGGCCCGGGAATCAGCCTCATGCAAGAAGGGATATCCTATCTGGCGGGGGCCAATCTGCCCTGCGTGATTGTGAACATGGTCCGGGGCGGGCCGGGGCTGGGCAACATAGCCCCGGCCCAGTCCGACTATTTTCAGGCCACCAAAGGCGGAGGACACGGTGACTACCGGCTCCTGGTGCTGGCGCCGTCTTCGGTGCAGGAAATAATAGACCTTACAAAAGACGCCTTCGACCTGTCGGACAAGTACAGAAACCCGGTTATGCTGCTGGCGGACGGTTTGCTGGGCCAGATGATGGAGCCGGTGGAACTGGGGGAGGAAGAACCGGCGACGCCGCCGGAAAAGCCCTGGGCGGCCACCGGCAGAATGGGCCGGGATAAAAAAAATTTAATCAGTTCACTGCATATCGTCCCGGAGAAATGCGAGGCCCACAACCTGGAAATGGGCCGTAAATACGCCGCCATATCCGCCTCGGAACAACGCTGGGAGGACTACCGCACGGAGGATGCGGAACTGGTGCTGGTGGCCTACGGCACCACCGCCAGAATATGCAAAGCCGTGGTGGACATGTTCAGGGGGCGGGGCAGGCCGGTGGGGTTGCTGCGCCCCATAACTCTATGGCCCTTCCCCGGCGGCAGGATTTCAGCCCTGGCCGATGCCGCCAAGTATTTCCTGGCGGTGGAGATGAGCATGGGCCAGATGGTGGAGGACGTGCGGCTGGCCGTCAACGGTAAAAGGCCGGTATACTTTTACGGCCGGACGGGCGGAATGATCCCCCTGGCCGGGGACGTATACCGGGAGGCTGAAAAAATACTGGCCGGGGGAGAGGATGAACAATGAAGAAGGTGTTCAGCAGGCCAAAATCATTGAAGGACATGCCTTTCCATTACTGCCCCGGCTGCACCCACGGCATAGTGCACAGGCTGGTGGCCGAGGCGATTGACGAACTGGATATTTTCGGCCGGTCTGTAGCCGTGGGGCCGGTGGGGTGTTCGGTGTTCTGCTACGATTATTTTGACTGCGATGCGTATCAGGCCGCCCATGGCAGGGCGCCGGCGGTGGCCACCGGGGTTAAAAGGGTTCTCCCCGACAGGGTGGTCTTCACATACCAGGGAGACGGAGACCTGGCCGCCATAGGCACCGGCGAAATAGTGCACGCCGCCGCCAGGGGTGAAAATTTCACAGTGATATTCGTAAACAACGCCATCTACGCCATGACCGGCGGCCAGATGGCCCCCACCACGCTGCTGGGGCAGGTGACCACCACCACTCCATACGGCCGCAGCCGTGAAATAAACGGCTGCCCGGTTAAAATGAGTGAGATGCTCTCGGCGCTGGACGGGACTGCTTACGTGGCCAGGGTCTCGGCGCACAGCCCGGCAAATGTGGCCAAAGCCAAAAAAGCCGTCAAAAAGGCCTTTGAAATTCAGATGCGGGGCCTTGGATTCACCATGGTGGAGGTGCTGTCCACCTGCCCCACCAACTGGGGCCTGTCTCCACTAAAGGCGCTGCAGTGGCTGGAAGAAAACATGATCCCCCATTATCCCCTGGGCGAGTACAAAAATCCGGCGGAGGTGGTCTGAATGTTTGAAGCGGTACTGATTGCGGGCTTCGGGGGGCAGGGTGTGCTGTCCACCGGGCAGCTGCTGGCCCACGCCGGAATGACGGAGGGTATGAACGTGTCCTGGATACCTTCCTACGGCCCGGAAATGCGGGGCGGCACAGCCAACTGCGGTGTGACCATATCCACCAGGCCCATCAGCTCACCCCTGGTGAGCGAGCCCACGGTGCTCATCGCCATGAACAGGCCGTCACTGGAAAAGTTTGAAAACAGCGTGGTCGCGGGAGGAATAATATTCGTCAACAGCTCCCTCACCGGCATCAGGGCCGGCCGCGGAGATGTCAGGGCGTTCTATGTGCCGGCCAACGAAATGGCGGAGGAATTGGGCAGCGTGAAAGTGGCCAATAATATAATATTGGGGGCCATGATTGAACTGACGGGGGTGGTAAGCCCCGGCGCGGTGGAAAAGTCCCTCAAGGAAGTGCTCCCCCCGCACCATCACAAAATGATCCCTTTAAACCTCAAGGCCCTGGATGCCGGCGCGGGCCTGGTGCGAAACAGAGGCGCCCTCTCCGCCGGCGGGGGTTTGAACTGGCCGGACCGGGGCGCGGTATCCCAACGGAACGGGGTGGGAATATGATCAGACTGGAAAGAATGACTGCGGAATTCCTGGAAATGGTCAGGGTGGACAGCACCAGCGGCAAGGAAAGGGCCATGGCGGACTTGCTGAAGGCCAAGCTGGCGGTTATGGGCCTGGAGGTGTTCGAGGACGGCGCCGGCAGAAAAATAAACACCGGCACCGGGAACATCATCGCCAGAGTGCCGGGAACCGGGGGGACCGGGGAAACCCTACTGATATGCGCCCATATGGACACCGTGGAGCCCGGCAGGGGTGTGCGGCCGGTGGTGGCGGGGGGCGTGGTCAGGTCTTCCGGGGACACAGTGCTGGGGGGGGACGACAAGGCTGGAATAGCCATCATACTGGAAGCCCTCAGGGTGATGAAGGAAAGCGGTGTAAAACACGGAAACATAGAAGTGTTGTTTACCGTTTTCGAAGAGGGCGGACTATTGGGCGCCAAAAACATTGATTTCAATCTGCTAAAGGCACGCTCCGGATACGTCCTGGACAGCGGAGGTCCCCCGGGTGCTGTTGTCACCAGGGCCCCCACCCAGGACAGAATATCGGCCACTGTTTTCGGCAAATCGGCCCACGCCGGCATGTGCCCGGAAAAGGGAATAAACGCCATAGAGGTGGCCGCCAGGGCCATCGCCGGCATGGGCCTGGGCAGGATTGACAGTGAAACCACGGCCAACATAGGCGTGATCAGCGGGGGCAAGGCCACCAATATTGTGCCCGACTCAGTGTTCATACAGGGCGAGACCAGAAGCCTGAGCAGGGAGAAAAAGGACCTCCAGACCAGGCTTATGACGGACAGGCTGCAGGAGGCCGCCGCCGGCGCCGGGGCGAGGGTGGAGGTAAAGGTGGAAAATCTTTACCGGGAATTCAATCTGAGCGACGGCCACCGGGTGGTCCGGACCGCCCTGCGGGCGGCGGAAAATCTGGGGCTGGCCCCCAGGCTGGAATCCACCGGCGGTGGCAGCGACGCCAATATTTTCAATGAAAACGGCATTTCGGCGGCCATCCTGGGCATTGCCATGCAGAACGTGCACACCGTGGAAGAATATATCAGGCTGGAGGACATGGAAACCTCCTGCCGGTATCTTATCGAAATTATAAGCACACATAACAAGGGGCTGTGACATCTGCCGGAACTCATCTATGGCGCCGCCGCAAAAATATAAACACGGGAGGAGTCAGGTTGATACTCTTCAGGCGGGGCGAAGTTTCCGCCGTTTGCGGCAAAAAGCTGGGGCTGACTGAAATTAAGGTGAAAATAAACGGCAGTGAGGAGATGGCAGTAAATTATCCGGCCCTCACCGGTCCCGTGGAGGCCGGCGACCGGGTGATTCTCAACACCACCGCCGCAACCATGGGCCTGGGCACCGGCGGCTTCCACTTTGTGGCGGCGGTGGAGGGGAAAGAACCTGCGGCCCCGGCTCCCGGGGGCCACATAATGAAATTGCGCTACACCCCCTTTCAGGTCAAGGTGATGGCTGTGGAAGAGGAAGTCCACCCCGGCAACGGAATCTACCGATCCGTTGAAGACCTGGGCGGAATGCCGGTGGTGGCGGGATCCCTGCACAGCATGCTGGCCCCGGTGGCGGCGGCGGTAAAGTACGTAGCCGGAGACGGCGTAAAACTGTTTTATCTGATGACGGACGGGGCGGCCCTGCCCATATGGTTCAGCCGCACAGTGAGGGAACTTGAGGAAAAATCGCTGATAGACGCCACCATTACCTGCGGCCACGCCTTCGGCGGTGATTTCGAGGCCATAAATGTGTACAGCGGGCTGCTCTGGGCCAGGGCCGCCGGCGCCCACGCGGTGGTGGCCAGCATGGGGCCTGGCATCACGGGCAGCGGAACGGAATTCGGCCATACCGGCATCGAGCAGGGGGAAATAATAAATGCGGTGAACATTCTGGGGGGAGGGGCCGTGGGGGTGATCCGGGCGAGCTTTGCGGACCACCGGGGGAGGCACCGCGGAATAAGCCACCACAGCCGGACAGCCTTGGGGAAGGTGGCCCTGGCCGGCTGCACCGTTCCGGTTCCGGTCTGGAAAGGGGAAAAGAAAAAATTGATATTCAGCCAGCTGAAGGAGTCGGGCATTGCGGCCCGGCACCGGGTGGTGGAGGTGGACACCGCCATGCTGCCCGCGATAATGGAATCCTTCGGCCTCAATGTAACCACCATGGGCCGGTCCTTAAGCGATGACCCGGATTTTTTCCACGCCGCCGGGGCGGCCGGCATTTACACCGCCGGACTGCTCAATGCCGGCATTGCCATGAATCCCGGCCCCGCCGCGCGACAGTGAAACCGAGGGAAATTATAGTCACCGCCGACGCCAGCGGGGCCTCCCGGGCCGGTTTCCGGGGACTGGTGGTGGTGGTGGTGGACGTAATAGACTTTTCCACCAGCATGGAAGCGGCTCTGGATGCCGGGGCGGCCGCCATTTTCGGAGCTGCGCCGGATCAGTGCAGGGCCCCGGCGGAAACGGACCCCTTCGCCATGGGGGTGATGGCCGGAAGGGAGGCCCTCGGGCTTGGAACGGGAGTGGTGGTGCTGGCGGAACCCCGGGTGGGGGGGGACCCAGAAAGGCGGGGCGGAGTGTCCAGGGCCCTGTCCGGAATAAAATTCGCCGGCGCCGCTGTGGAGGCGGTAATTCCCAACCTGGGGGCGGAAGTCCCCAGGTTGGCGGAGTTATCCGGCAGGGTGGTGCTGGGTGTGTCCGGGTCCGGCGGAACGGCCTTCGATGCCGCGGTCAGGGCCGGTGCCCCGGCGGTGCTGACCGGAACGGTGGCCCGCACTCTGGCGAAGAAGGGAGCCGCCCCGGCGGAGGAGGCGGCCCGCAGGGCCATCGGCCGGGCGAAGCGGCTGAACGCCGGAATAGCGGTGGTGGCCGCCGGCGGCAGTTCCATGGAGGACCTGCTGGCGGCGGAATACATCTACAAAAAAATACTGGAACTTGGCAATAGCTTTTAAATAAGGCTAATTTTGCTTTTACGGGAAGCAAAGCGTAATAATGGTCTTCCCGGCCTAATAATATATATGGACAGGTACCCCTGGGGGGAGATTTAATGTACGCTTACGAAAGAAGGCAGCCGGCCGGTTTGGCCTCATTGCCGGCGGGAAGCTGGCCCGCATGTCTTTTGGTGCTGCTCGTCCTGTCCGGCGGCCTGCTGGCTGGGGCCATGTACGCAGGCAGGCTGGACTACTCGAAATCGGCGGAACTCAGCTTTTACATAAAGAGTCTTTTACACAAGGCCGGGGAAACCAATTTCGAATCCTTCAGCATGGCCAGAAGCGCCATGATCAACAACACAATTACGGTGGCCTCCATATATGTATTGGGGCTTACCATTATCGGCATGCCCGTGACACTGGCCATACTGTTCGCCAGAGGGTTCGCCATCGGTTTTGCATCGGGATTTTTAACCAGGGACCTGTCCCTGGGCGGTGTTCTGCTGACAGCGGCGGCCATTTTACCCCACAATTTGTTCTACATTCCGGCAATTTGCATTGGAACCGCCTATTCACTGATATTTTCAACGGTTCTCCTGAAAAGATACTTCGACACAAGTATAAAGATCTGGCCCGGCTTCCTCAAATACACGGCGGTCATGTCGGCGGTTCTGATGATTTCCCTGGGCGCCGGGCTGATCGAGGGATATGTGACCCCGTATTTTACAAAAGCAGCCGCAGAAGCCATATCCTCCGGATATAACATGAAGTGACGCGGGTGACGAAATTGTTCATTTTCATCGAGGTCAGAAAAAAGTTTGCGGCTGCCTTTAAATTGTTGCTGGCCCTGGCCATACTGGTCATACTGGCTGTTCAGCTGGCAGGGGCGATTGGGGACGCCGCTGATTATTACCGCCGCTGGCTCAACAGGGACAACCCCCACGGCAGTCCAATGAAAGTTTTCGGGGGGCCGGGCCACCCTGCGGCAAGCGGCGAAAATTCAGACTTCAGTCATCCGGCATGAGACGTCGGAATAAAGGTTCGGGTAACTTTGCCTGGGAGTCTAACTCGAGTTTGACACCCAACCCATAAACTTTCCCGGAAAATCAAGGCCTCCCGGG
>JBBIMW010000055.1:0-11346 GCA_037444185.1 Peptococcaceae bacterium
ATCATCTTCATCATCATCTTCATCATCATCTTCATACTCGTCTTCGTCATCGTCCTCATCGTCGTCTTCATATTCACTTTCATCAGCGAGCAGGTCTTTGAAACCGTTTTTGGCGTCATCTTTTTTGCAAAATTTTTCACCGTTGGTTTCACCGGTTTTTTCACCGTTTTCCGGTTTTTCGGCGGACATGAAAAACACCTCTCTTTTAACGATATTGATGTTGCAGCTGACTTAATTATAGCATTGCCACACGCCCGGGGGACAATACTATTTTTGCACGCTCTCCTGAATGCCGGCCGGATAATCATGAAAAGCTGAGCATTTTTAGCCCGGCGGCGGGGTTGAACTCCCTGAAGGCGCCGGTGTCGATCATTTCCAGTATGATTGCCTCGGCCACCAGGTATATTTCTGATCCCGCCCGGATGCAGCCCGTCAGGGTTATATCGCCCCTGCCCAGGGCCCCGTGCAGGTGTATGGCCGGCAGTCCCTTTTCGTCCCGGAAGAGAGTGCCAATGCCAATGATCTCCCGGCAGTCTTCAAACCGCCGCCAGACGGGAACCGGCGGCAGGATGTCCTCCTCCGGTCCCACCACCAGGGACGCCTCTTTCAGTGCCCCAATGACGTAAATAATCCCTGCTTCTATGTCTTCCCTGCCGGCAAGCCGCTTCAGTTCCTCGAGAAGATTATCGCCGTGGTCCAGCCGGGCCACAAAAATGCGTCCGGTTTTTCCTTTGCTGTATTTCATGGTCATTAACCTCCAAATTTCCCGGCGCCCCGGGGAGGGCCGCCCGGTTTATTTTCGTTCAGGAAAGCATATGACTCTTTAAAGCGCCGGCCGCCGGCACACAACAACTGATTATGGAGGGGAACCCAGGTATTCTCCCAGCCGGCCGAACTCCGAACGGATCAATTCTTCCAGTGCGCGGTTGTAAATGGCCGCCGCCGGGTGGTACATGGGATAAACATTGAATGTGCCTGCAGAAATTATCCGTCCGTGGCATTCTCCGATGGTGTAATTTTTGCCGCACAGCCATTTTAGGGCTATATTGCCCAGCGTGACCACCGTCCTGGGCCGGATGATTCCCAATTCCCTGTTCAACCACTGGCCGCAGACCGGTATTTCCCGGGTGGGGGTGCGGTTTCTGCTGCCGCCGTTGGCGGTGGGACGGCATCTGACCACATTGGTGATGTAAACGGCATTCCTGGTCAGGCCGGCCATGGCCAAATATGTATTCAGTTTTTTTCCAGCCTCTCCGGCAAAGGGGATGCCGTGCTTAATCTCATTGGCGCCCGGGGCCTCACCCACAAAAATCACCCTGGCCTTCCCGGCGTCGCCGGCGTCCCTCACCGGCCCGGTTCTTTCAGCTCCCAGGGGGCATCTCCGGCAGCGGGCTATTTCCCTGTACAGATTATCAAGTTCTTCACCCATGCCGTTTCCGGGCTTTAAGTCGCAGTGGCCTGCGATCCGCCAAGAAGTTCCACCTCCCGCCAGTTGATACCATTATGGGGCAGCCAATAAATTTTTCAGGAAATCCTGAATTTGCCGCGTTCCATGATTTCAATCAGGTGCGCCGCGGCCAGCATTTTGGCGTGGGTCACGTCGGGAGTCTGGGTGGCGGCCAGTTCCATTTCCTCCCTCACGGTGGCTCCTTCCCTTGAACATCTGAATATTTCGTTGCTCAGCGTCCGGCGTGATTCGTCCAGCCTGGCGAAACTGATGGCCGCAGAAAATATATCCAGCAGCAAATTTCTTTCCAGGCCGGGGTCCGTTTCCGGTAAAATGACCGGGCTTCCCCTGTAGATCTCGATCAACGCCGACAGCAGATAGCGGGTGCCGGGTTTGTTTGCGGTGTTTTCCATTTCATAACGCTCCTTTTTACAGTCCGTCCCTTTAATAATAAAACCCCACGCCCTGACTTTCAACTTCCTGCCCGGTTTTTTTAAAAGCTTAAAAACATTTGCTTTTTTTTTTTTTTCGTGGTAATATTTCATATAACCATAGATTAGGCGGTGCGATTCCCTCTCCCAATTTCTCCATTGGTTAGGGATAAAAAAGCCACCTGTTCCTAATACCAATGGGAAAATTATTCGGGAGGTAGTTTTAATGTACAAAGATCGGTATTTGGCCTGCCGCGACTGTGGAGAGGAGTTTTTGTTCTCCGCTTCCGAGCAGGAATTTTTTGCGGAAAAGGGGTTTACCAATGACCCCGGTCGGTGCCCCGGTTGCCGGGCGGCCCGCAAAAACCGTAATGGTGGCAGGGGACGTGAGGATCGGGGCCGGCAGGGCCGGAGAATGTATCCCGCAGTATGCGCGTCCTGCGGCATGGAAACGGAAGTACCCTTCCAGCCCAGGGAAGGCAGGCCGGTATACTGCAGGGAATGCTTCCAGCCGGCGGCTAGGTACTAAGAAAATGGGGCGCGGCCAAGCCGCGCCTTCTGCCAAAAGCATTATCACCGTGGGCCTGCCTTACTGGGAAAGTACTGGCAGGCTTATTTACTGCCTTAGGAAATGTTCAATGTTAAAGTTCATGTTCCTTCGGTTCACAAGGAGGCCTTGCTCCCCGGTGTTTTCGTTTTGTAATTTTGTGTTGATAATCATGTATACATGATGATTACTGTCGATATTTTAGAAGATAATTATTGCCAATTGTCTTTGCCGCCAATATAATTTAATTATTAAAAGATCAACAGCCTGCATTTGGATGTTCACTTCTTTGAGCTTGGCGCAGGCTGTTTTATTTGAAAAAACAGCCGGGGGGGATTAAAGGTATGGAAATAAGAAAGCTCACCGCCGGACGTTATCTGCTGCGCACGGTGGTTCTTGCGGGGCCCAGCGGCCTGCTTAGCGGGTTGCTGGCATTTTTGGCCGGCGACATCTACCTGGCGGCCTTGGTGGGTGCGCTGAGCGGAACATTGATGGGGGTGGGCATCAGCTACCGCAATTACCGCCAGCTTTTGGCGCCGATGAGGAGGGCCATCGGGAGCCTGGAGGGGATCGCCCGGCGGAGCGGGACAAGCTCGGCGGAGAAAATCCGCACGGCGGCGGATCTGGAAATAGCCTTCACCGCCATTCTCCTGGACCTTCACCGGCAGCTGGAAAATGGTTCGGTAAGACTTGCGGAGAGTATATCCAACTTGCGTGACAGTGCTGTGCAGACTTCGGCGGGGGCCGAGGAGACCGCGGCCACGGTGGGCGGAGTGGCAAGCAATGTGGAAGCCATCCGCCAGAGGCTGGAGAGTATCAGCCACAGCGCCGACCTGGTGGCGGGCAGGCTGGGGGAAGGAATGGACAGCCTGCAGAAGATCGACAGCCATGTGCAGGTCCTGGCCCGGCAGAACGAGTCCACGGTAAATATAATCAAGCAGTTGAGCCATCAGACGGGGGATATTGCCAGGGCCTTGGAACTGATCACCGGTGTGGCCCGGCAGACCAACCTGCTTTCACTGAATGCCGCCATTGAGGCCGCCAAGGCCGGTAATTACGGGCGGGGGTTTTCAGTGGTGGCCGCAGAAATACGCGGTTTGGCAGATCAGTCGGCAAAAGCCACCGAAGAAATAAGCCAGGTAATCGGGAGTATAGTGGAGAACGCCGGGAAGGCCGGGACAATAGCCGGTGACGAGTACCGGAGAATACAGGACGGCGTGGAACAGATCGGCCGCCTGAGAAAAAACATGGACAACAATCTGGAATATATAAATAATTTCCTTCGCCAGGTGCGGCAGATACCCGTAATGGTCGATAATATCGCCGAAGCCCTCGGGAACATCTACGGCGCCGCTGAGGAAACCAGTGCGGCCACCGCTGAGGTGAGCAGGGTGGCGGGGGACCTGCAGGAATTGGTGGACAATATGAATGTGCTGGCGGACAGGTTCAGGGTGAACTGAAGGGGCGAAATTTCTGACTCCGTCCCAGACGTCCCGCCCCGCCCGGACAAGGCGGCCGTAGCTATATTCCCCCGGCTCTGTTTTCATGAGCCAGTATGCCATATAATGCACTCCTTTATAAAAATAGCCGGAATATGTAGATGTATGAGTACCGCTTTTGATTGCAATAACTTTGCGGTGGATTTATAATATACAAGCGCGATGTATTGCAACGATGGGGGTGGAGGGACAATTGTTCACGAAAAGAGGAGCCGGCTGTGATAAAGGGTCCTTTTCCTCCATGCTGTATGATCTATCCCGCTCACTGCCCGCCCGGGGTCTCACCCTGAGGGAACTGCTGGATTGCCTCAGGGAGAGGGGCCTTCTGGCCATGTGCATGGTGATGACGGTTCCCTTTCTGCTGCCCATGTCCATTCCCGGCAGCAGCACCCCCTTTGGTCTGGCAATAGCTTTGATCGGGTTGGGAGTGGTGGTGGACAGGGCTCCGAGCTTGCCCCGCCGCATCATGGACCGTTCCATCGCAGCCGAGCACCTGTTTCCTTTGCTTCAGAAAGGGGCTTGGCTTTTCGGAAAAATAGAAAGGTGGACGTACCCCCGGCTGCCGGCATTGGCCTGCGGCAAGACTATGGTTCGGATAAATGCCCTTGTGATGGTATTCAGCGCCGTCATGCTGATGTTTCCCCTCCCCCTGCCCCTTTCCAACACCCTTCCCGCTTACGGGGTGCTTTTTCTCGCCGCCGGTAATCTGGAGAGGGACGGCTTTTTGGTGATTTTGGGATATCTGATGGTGTTCCTGGCCGTGATTTATTTTGGGCTTTTGACCCTGCTGGGGACCGCAGGTTTAAGAACCCTGTTCGGTTGATGGAACACGACTTGCCGAATGCCGCATCCACGCGCCGGTGGCCGGCAGGCGTGTGATCGCTGGATGAAATATGCCGCCCCGGTCCGTGCAGAATCTATATATTCGCAGTTAATTTATTCCAAAAAGCAGGCTCTTCGTAACCCAGCCTCCAAATAGAAACTCCGGCCAGGTTGTATTTTGCCGCCAGATCCAGTTTTTTCCCGGCGGCCTCGCCGTTTTCAAACCAGACCTCCCGGCTTCCCCCCCCGGCGGTATGGTATTTGATGTATGGTGACTGAGAATGGAGATCCCATCTCATTTCAATCCCGCTTTTTTCAGCTTCCCGTATTATTTCCCCGGACGGTCGGGAGTGGCCGCCCGTCTTTCCCGCCGGCCAGTCATATCCGTAGGCGGCCACTCCCAAGGAAATTTCGTCAGGCTGCAGGCCGCAGGCCAGCAAGGCGTTGATGTTGGCTTCCACCCAGGGCAGGGGCGCCACCGGGCCTGGGGAAGTGCCGGGGTGGCTGTGATCGTAGGCCATGAGAACTACCCTGTGGGCCACCCCGGACAGGGACTTGTAGTCGTAAATCTGAGCCAGGTGGGAGGGAGGCTGCATCGGCGGAATAACGCAGACGTCCAGCCGTTTTCCGAGGGGCTTCAATTTTTCACCCAGCAGCGACACAATATCGGTCAGTCCGTCCCTTTCGGCTCCGTAGTCTTTTTCCGCCGTCTTAATCAGCTCAATGTCTATGTTTATGCCGTCGTATCCTTTTTCAAGTATTGCGCCGGCAATATTGAAGGCCGCTTTTTCCCGGAGTTGCGGGTCCAGCAATGTGCCACGACCCCCTGGTCCCATGGCCACCAGCGGCAGGATTTTTATGCCTTTTTCCCAGGCCAGCCTTAGAACCTCCTGATCCACTTCCTCCCTGAGACTACCATCTCCCTCCAGATGATACCAGAGGGGGGAAATTTCGTCAATCTGCCGGAAGTGCCCTGATAAAGAGGTGTAGGATGACCAAGGCCCCCGCCCGTTGGTGTAAAATCCACACACTGCTGGACGGCGGGGCTGGATTTCCGGCATGTCTTTAATTGGAGAGCTCTTTTGTCCCCCGGCACACCCCGTCATAATGGCTGCAAGCACCACCATCCAGCATAGCGGCAGGTAAATGGCTGCTCCAATGGACTGAACAACATTTTCTTTTCGCTTTTTTTTCACCGCCACCACCTTGAAAAAAGCTTATTCCGCACTCCATTCCCTGGATTCCAGCCACCCGTCAGGGCGGCTTTTTTATTGTTTCCCGCCTTCCCCCTTTAATTGCAATAGGACAATGGACAGTACAATCAGCCCGCACCCGGAGACCTGCATGGGCGTGAGCACTTCGCCCAGGATGAGGTAGGACAATATCCCGGCCATTACAGGCTCCAGGGTGCTGGTGATGCCGGCGATTAGCGGGGAAAGGCATTGTAGCCCCTTGAAGAAGAAACCGAAGGGGATGATGGTGGCGAACACGGCTATGTACAGGAAAAACAGCCAGTCTGTCCAGCCGAAAGAGAAAAAGGTGACCCAAGGTGGTTTGTACAGCGCCCAGGCCGCCACCCCCACCCCCATCCCCCAAGTCAAAAGGGTCCAGGGGGAATACTTGGCCAGGCCGTACTTGCCGTAAACTGTATAAAAGGCGAAGGCGGCGGCGGAAGCCAGTCCGCTTATCAGTCCCGGCACGGTTACGGCCATGCCGGCCCCGGTAGTCCCCTTCACAATCAGCAGACCGCCCAGGGTGGCACTGATTAAAGTTATTATTTTCGTGCTGTTGACCGCCTCCCTGCGGGTGAACAGTCCATACAGTAGAATGAATACGGGGGCCAGGTACTCAAGAAAAACGGCGGTGGCCACATTGGTTTCGCTGATGGTGAAGTAGTAGGTGAACTGAACTGCGGCCATACCGAAGACTCCGAACAGAATAAAGTATAAAATGTCACTCCGTTCGATCCTGAGCAGCCTTGGGTTTGTCACGGCTAAACAGGCGGCCAGCAACGCAAACGAAAGGATCAGTCTGATTTGCACCAGGTCGAAGGGACTCACCTGCCGGTTGAAAAGGTATTTGGCCGCCGTTGCCGAAAGTCCCCATAGAAAGTCCGCCAGGGCAATAAACAGCAGTCCTTTGAATTGGTTGGATAATGTCATTGTTAATGCCTTTCTTTAAAATAGGCGCTATATGGGCCGGTGCGACCGGATACGTGCCCGTATGGCCAAACGTCATGCCGCCAATCCAAATCTTGATCAGCGGTCCCGATTACTGAACAATATTCTTCCGTTGGCAAACTTCCTCAGCACTCGCCCCTCGCCTTCAAGGTAGATCAGGTGGGCGACAGCCTCGCCGGTGGCGAACCACTTCTGGGGGGAGGGAAACTGTTCCCACGAGTTGTAGGTCAGGTCCCAGCTCATTGCCGAGGCCACCCGGTACGCATCCAGTGGTCCGCCCTGCAGTACGGACAGTATTTCACCGCCCCTCTGGCGGTGGTGTTCCTTCAGTTCGTCTATCCTTCCCCTGCAGTCTTCAATCAGATTCCTGTGACCTGGCAGCACTAGGCTTACTTCCAGTGCCCGGATCTTGTCCAGGCTGTCCAAATATTCTTTCAGGGAGTTTTTTTCGTCCGACCAGACCGAAATATTTGGTGTTATATCGTTCAGTATGTGGTCGCCGGCCACCAGCAGCTTTTTATCCTTATCGTACAGGCACAAGTGTCCCCAGGTGTGTCCCGGGGTTTCTACGCAGGTAAAGGTGTAGTCTCCCGCGATGATAACGTCTTTATCGCCGACGATGTTGAATTCCAGGGGGCCAGTGGCGCTGTACCTGAAGCCGGGGTGCAGCCGCAGCGCGTCCTGCAGCACTTCTTCCGGAAAACCGTTTAGAAGGGCGAAGTCCGTCATTTTTTTGTACCAGCCCGACACGGTGTCGACAACGGGGCAGATCATCACCGAGTCCGGCAGGCTGGTGAATATTTTCGATCCCTTGGAGGCCAGGGCCGATACCAGCCCCGAGTGGTCTGCGTGCATGTGGGTGATAAAAAAATCCGTTTTTTCCAAGTCCACGCTCAATTCCCGCAGTCCCTTCACCATGGCTGAAAGGCATTCTTCCCGGTTCATGCCTGTGTCGATGACCAGGTTCCGTTCCGGGGACCTGATGACGTAAGAGTTGGTGGACTTCAGGGGGCTGCCGGGAAGAGGGATTTCCAGCCTGTAAAGATCCTGCAAAACCCGTTCAATCAACATTAATATCTCCTCCTATGGCCCATGGCACATTCCGGTTACCGGCGGCCATAAGTCTGCAATAATGATAAAACTGGTATAATTAAATGACAAATAACCGGGGGTGTCAATGATAATAATGGGCGGGGCGGCATAACCCGCCCAAATAAATTCAAGCTGCGAAAGGAAATTACGGGATCCTGCCGAAAGTAAAAGCTATCTGTTTTTACAAGATAAAAAATCCAAACGGACGAGGAGGAGCAATTATGCGTTGGCGTTCAACTTTTTTCGCCGTGCTGACGGCGCTTTTGCTGCTGGCTGTGACCGGCTGCGGCGGCAAACAGGAACAGGCCCCGGCGGCCAGGCAGGAAAACAAGGTGCAGCTCAAGATAGCCACCATGACCCCCGCCAGTCACATGTACTCCCAGGGAGCGCAGAAATTCGCGGACACCATCAAGGAGAAAACCGGTGGCCGGGTCCAGATCACCGTCTACCCCAACGGTCAGCTGGGCAAAGGTGAAAGAGAACTCCTGGAGGCCTTGCAGCAGGGCACCGTGGACCTGTATGTCGGCTCCACCGGCCCTGTGGGGGGGTTCAGCCAGTCCATGCTGATCGTGGACATTCCCTTCCTGTTCAGGGACTACGACCATGTGGACAAAGTTTTGGACGGCCCCGTAGGCAGGCAGCTGCTGGACGATCTGGAAAAGGCGAACCTCAAGGGCCTGGCCTTTTGGGAAAACGGCTTCCGGAACCTGACCAACTCCAAAAGGCCGGTCAAAACTCCGGAGGATGCCAAAGGATTAAAAATCCGCACCATGGAAAACAAGGTGCACATCACTGCCTGGAAAGCGGTGGGAGTGATTGCCACCCCCATGGCCTGGGCTGAAGTCTATGGCGCCCTCCAGCAAAAGGTGGTGGACGGCCAGGAGAATCCCGTGGCGGTGGTTCACAGCAGCAAACTTTTTGAGGTTCAGAAGTATCTCAGCATGACTCAGCATGTTTATTCCCCGGCCCCCATCATCATGAGCCTCAAAAAGTGGCAGGCCCTGTCCAGGGAAGATCAGGACCTGTTTATGAAGGTCGCCCGGGAAGTGGCGCCCTGGCAGCGCAAATTGGGCCGGGACAACGAGCAGAAGATGATGGCCGAATTGGAGCAGAAGAATATGGTTATTATCCGGGACATAGACAAGGCCGCCTGGCAAAAGGCGATGCAGCCGGCATTTGAAGAATTCTCCAAGCAATTCGGCAAGGATAAAATAGACGCCATAATGCAGGCGAAGTGATTCAGGCTGTTTAGTTATTCTTTTTCAACGGTCTCCCGGGTGCATGCGGGAGAAGGAGCGGTGTATTTGCGTCATTTCTCTTCGGCACTGAATAAAATAAATCAATTGCTCCTGCGCGGCGCCGGTTGGGTCGTGGTGGCCGGCATGGCGGTGATCAGCCTGGTTATTCCATACGAGGTGCTGGGCCGGTATGTTCTGGGCAGCTCGCCGCACTGGTCTGGGGAGCTCAGTGTGTTTACCCTGGTCTGGATCTCCATGATGGGGGCCGCCGTGGGGCTGCCCAGGGGCTATCAGATGGGCATGACCTTCTTCATCGACCGGCTTTCCCCGGGAACCGGCCGTCTGATGAGGATACTGGGGCACCTGGTGACGCTGAGCATACTTTCCGTGCTGGTAGTATACGGATTTAAACAGACAGCTCACAATCTTGACCAGATTTCACCGGCCATGCGGATAAGCATGGCCCTTCCCTACCTGGCCATACCGGTGGGGGCGCTTTTGATGTGGCTGGTCACTCTGGAGCAGGTCCTGGGGGCTGTAACAGGAGAAGGTGACGATATTAAGCCGGGCGGGATGTAGGGAGGAAGAAATGCTGGCCGTTTTTCTGGCATCTTTCGTGGTTCTGCTGGTGATGGGCGTTCCCGTCGCCATCTCCCTTGGCGGTACAGCCCTGTCATACCTTTTATTAAAGGGAGACCTTTCGCTGACCATGCTGGTGCAGACCACTTTTGCGGGTATGGCCTCATTTCCCCTGCTGGCCATCCCTTTATTCATGCTGGCTGGCAATTTGATGAATGAAAGCGGAATTACCAGGGACCTGGTGCGATTTGCCAGGCTTTTGCTGGGAAACGTCAGTGGTGGCCTGGGTCTGGCCACCATACTGGCCTGTGCAATTTTCGCGGCCATTTCCGGGTCGGCCGTGGCCACCGTGGTGGCTGTGGGGGCGGTGATGATACCGGCTATGAAGAAGGCCGGTTACGACGAAAATATATCGGCGGCCGTAACAGCCACGGCATCCTGTATGGGCCCGGTGATCCCCCCCAGTATACCTTTTATCATTTACGGGGTGATTGCCAATGTTTCCATCGGCGCCCTGTTTTTGGCCGGGGTAATACCCGGGCTGTTGCTGGGGCTGGGGCTGATGGTCTATATGTACTTGGTGGCGCGGCGGAGCCGCTATCCGCTGGAAAGCCGCCCGGGGTGGCGGGAGGTGGCGCTGGGCGCCTGGCGGGCAGTGCCGGCCCTGCTTATGCCCCTGGTTATCCTGGGCGGCATCCTGGGCGGAGTTTTCACCCCCACCGAGGCCGCCGGAATAGCGGTGATATACGCTCTGCTGGTGGGAAGCCTCGTTTACCGGAGCATCAGGCCGGCGCGGCTGCCCAGGATTTTGCTGCAGGCCGGCCTGGAAACAGCCATGGTTATGTTGCTTTTGGGCCTGTCGGAGCCCTTCGCCTGGGTGGTGGCGGTGGAGCAGCTTCCCCAGAGACTGCTGGAAGGCTTGGCCGCCGTGGGGCAATCCCCCCTGACCGTACTGCTGTTGATCAATATTGCCCTGATATTAATCGGCATCCCTTTGGAGACCGCGCCTGCCCTGACCATAGTCACCCCTGTGCTGGCGCCTTTGGCGGTGCAGCTTGGCATAGACCCGGTGCAAATGGGGGCCATTATTGTATTTAACCTGGTATTGGGGCTGGTGACGCCACCCGTGGGCGCCGTGCTGTTTTCGGTTTGTGGCATTTCCGGCATTTCCCTGGAGAAGTTGAGCCGGGCCGTCTGGGTACCCTTTGCCATCGGCCTGCTGGTGCTTTTGCTGATTATTTTTTTCCCGCCCCTTACCACCTGGCTGCCGGGCGTTTTTATCCGCCCCTGATCCCTGATTCTGCATTCCTTATTCTGCCGGGAGACAGGAGTCAGGAGACAGAATGGGCCGGCCGGGATGGGAGTGTCCCGAAAATTACCAAGCCAATGACGGAGCGTAAATAACTTAGGTAACCGGCACCTGAGTTACAAACCCCAAAACTGTTCTGGGGCATATGGGAGAAGACATCCCACGGGCGATTCCGACCTGGGGCTGAACAGTCTCTATGGCT
>JBBIMW010000056.1:0-11260 GCA_037444185.1 Peptococcaceae bacterium
CAGCCCCTGGCGAACAAGAAAAGCGATACTTTTTTCAGCTATTAGGCGATGAAATTGCTTTTCTTGAATGTATAGGCAGCGATGAGAGGGGAGATTGAAGATGGCTCTGGAAATAAACGAGGGCCTTTTCGAGCAGGAGGTTATAAATTCAGTCCAGCCTGTGCTGGTGGACTTCTGGGCGCCATGGTGCGGGCCGTGCAGAAGCATGGCGCCGGTGCTGGATGAAGTGGCAAAGGAATTTGAGGGCAGGGTCAAGGTCTGCAAGGTGAACGTGGACAACAACCAGGAACTGGCGAGAAAATATGGAATTATGAGTATTCCTACTCTGATATTTTTTAAAAACGGCCAGGCGGCAGGGCAGGTTATTGGATTCACACCAAAGAATGTTCTGGCCAAAAAGCTGGAAGGCCTGCTGTAGAGGCGTTGGCCCATCCCATGCAATTCGACCCTCTTGCTGCGGCAGGAGGGCTTTTTTGAGGCAAGGGGAAAATCTGCATTCCGGAGAGTTACGCATGTATCAGATATTGTTTTACCTGGGTCCCTTCCCCGTCCGCTCTTACGGCCTGATGATGGCTTTGGGAATGGCCGGGGGGGTCCTGCTGGCCTGGTACCTGGCCAAAAAAAAGGGGAAATATACTGAAGAAGTGCTGGACATGTCCTTTTACGCCCTTCTGGGTGGGCTGGCCGGGGCCAGGCTGTGGGAGGTGGTTTTTGACTGGGAGTATTATATAAACCACCTCACCGAGATCCCCTCCCTGTGGCTGGGGGGGCTGTCGGTGCAGGGCGGTGTCGCCGGCGGGCTGCTGGCGGTTATTATTTATACCAAAATACGCCGGATCCCTTTTTGGGAATTCGGTGACATACTGGCTCCGGGAGTGCTCCTGGGGCAGGCCCTGGGCAGAATGGGCTGTTATTTGAACGGCTGTTGCTACGGCTACCCCGCCCCAACGGCGTACGGTGTGGTGTACCCTCCCGGCACCGACGCTTTTGCCGCTTACGGGGCTACACCCCTTATTCCCGTCGTTCTTTACGAGGCCGCCTGGGACCTGGCGGTGATGCTGCTGCTCATTTTTCTTCTTTTCAGGAAACCTTTCCATGGTTTTATAGTTACACTGTATTTTTCCCTATACGCCGCCGGCCGCATAATACTGGAATTTTACAGGGCAGACAGCCTCACCGTGTGGGGCATGAAAGCGGCCCAGGCAACCTCCCTGGTCACCCTCGCAGTGGCCCTGATTTTTATGTTCTACCTGTGGAGGACCAGTAGGCCCTTGAAATAGAACTGACGGAATAATCGGACATGCTCAGCCGACGCCTCTTGCTGCGGGGGTGAATATGGTTTTTGTGCATTCGGAATCAGTGAAGCAGCTTCTCCAGTTCTTCAGGATTGAATCCCACCAGCACGCTGCTGCCCACTACGATGGTGGGGACGGCCAGCCGTCCTGTTTTTTGCACCATTTCGTCCCGGGCCCTTTGGTCCCGGGCCACATCATGCTCGGAATACCTGATCCCCTTGCGTGAAAGAAACTCTTTCACCGTGTGGCAGTGGGGTCAGGTGGGGGTGGTATACACCAGCACTTCCCTGTCCATTTCCATACCTCCAGGTATTTTTGTTCTAAGTTGCGGTTTCATAAAACTTATTTTGTATCCCTTATCCTGTCGGGAGAAAGGAGACAGAATGGGTATCACGCGACACCAAACAGGTGGCTTTTTTATTTTAAGCCGGCCGGGGTTTTTTATACCGCCGTGCGGTGGGCGGAAGTGAAAAAATTAATAGTGGTTTAATTATTGTTTAACCGGCACGCTGTACAATTAAAAAAATTTATCTTGTGTTCAAGTAGGGGAAAATATGGTTTCTGTAATTCTGGATCGCTTGGCGAAAAACGGGAAGGACAAAAAAGGCTTTGATTTCTTTCCATTCAGGAGTTGCTTGAAGCAATTCACCGGCTCTGTGGACCAATGCTTTGCAATGGATAAATCCTTAGTGCTGATTTTTATAGACATTAAAGATTTTCATAAAGTTGATCGTTTGAACGGGGCCGAGGCGGCCGCCAGACTGCTCGGGCAGATGATGGAACTACTGAAAAAAAAGGTGTCCGGCATGATTCCGGCCGGTGAAGTAATTCTGGTCGTAGACAGGCTTTTGGGGGACGAGTTTGTTGTAATATACAGCTGTAAGGGCAGACCTTCCCGGGAGGATTTGTGCAATGTAAGCATTTCCTGGCGGCTGGGCTTGAAAGAAATGATGAACAGAGTCATATGCAATCAATTCGGGGTGGTGGTGGACATTCATGTGGGGTCTGCGGCCATTGAGCCGGCAGATCCGGGGTCTGTTGAGATTAAATTGTACTCCGCTTTTCGGGAGGCACAGAAGAATGCCCGGGGACAAAAGGACCCCAAAAACGCTAAAATGCTGGACGAATTCCAGCGGCTTATGGAAGAGAAAAATTTTGAAATAGAATATCAGCCCATTATATCTTTGTCCAGCGGTGTGATACTGGGCTGGGAGGCTTTGACCCGGGGTCCCCGGGACGGTAACTTTCGATCTCCCCAGGTGATTTTTAGTTTTGCCGCTGAGGTTAATCTGCTCTATCCGCTGGAAAGGATATGCCGTCACCTGGCGGTGGAAAGGTTGGGTTCTATTGGAACCGACCAGAAGATTTTTCTGAATATAAACCCCCTGACAATTTGCGACCCCAATTTTGTCAAAGGGGAGACCTTAAATTTGATCAGGCAAAATGGGTTGAACCAGAAGAATATAGTCTTTGAAATAACAGAGCAGGCCGATATGCGTAACATGCCACATTTTAAGCGCACCCTGGAGCATTACCGCGACCAGGGATATATGGTGGCCATAGACGACACCGGAGCCGGGTTTTCAAGTCTCCAGGCCATAGCCCAAGTGAGGCCAGACTACATAAAGATTGATATGTCCCTGGTGCGGGGGGTGGACGAGGATCCGGTGAAGAGGGCATTGATGGAGACATTTGTAGCCTTCTCAGAGAAAATAAACTGCTGTATCATAGCCGAAGGAATTGAAACCGAAAACGAGCTTAAAGCCTTGGTGGGGATGGGGGTTCACTACGGACAGGGATACCACCTGGCAAGACCGGCCTTTCCGAAGTCGGCGCCCAGCAATGAATTATGTTTGAATATAGCCCGGCTTTCTTTTCGTAAAAAACAGCTTGTCTGGCGCCACTCCATGCCTGTGGAGGACATAATGGAGGGATGTCCGGTGGTGAATTCCGGCATCAAGGTTGGCCAGGTGAAAAAGATGTTTGACGCCAACTACAATTTGAGCGGGCTGGTGGTTGTCGAAGGCGGCAGGCCCGTTGGCCTTGTGATGAAACAGCACCTGTACGGGCGGCTCAGCGCCCAGTACGGGGTGGCGCTGTACTCCAGCCGTCCGGTGAAGGTAATCATGGACAACTTTCCTTTGGTTATCGAGTGGTACACCCCGGTGGAAACCGCTTCCCAGGTGGCCATGTCCAGGGATGGGGCAAGGCTGTACGACCATGTGATAGTGACCAGAAACGGCCAGTACACCGGTGTGGTTACAGTACAGAATTTGATCAGCTCCCTGACCCGCATCCAGCTGGAGTTTGCCAAGGGGTCCAATCCTTTGACCGGCCTGCCGGGGAACAACGTTATTGAAGAGGAAATCAAAGGCAGGCTTTCGGAAGACCGGCCCTTCGTGCTGGTTTATCTGGACCTGGATAACTTCAAGGTGTTCAACGACAGGTACGGCTTTGAACAGGGGGATCGGCTACTGCTTTTCACTTCGAGATTGTTGACCAGGGTGATCGGTAAATACGGCAATGCCGATGATTTTGTAGGTCATCTGGGAGGAGACGATTTTGTGCTGATTACCTCCCCGGACCGGGTGGAAGAAATTTGCCGGCGTATGATAAGGTATTTCGACCGGCTGGTTTTGTGCTGCTATTCGGAGGAGGACAGGCGAAACAAGGGATTTGCCGGCGAAAACAGGGAGGGTGTCAAAAAGTGGTATCCCATTGTATCGGTGTCCATGGCCCTGGTGGAGTGCCCGGCGGGGTGCAGAAACGATATCGACCGTATTTCAAAAACTGCCGCCGATTTGAAGCAGTACGCCAAAAGCATCCCCGGCAGCTTGTACGTGCGGGATAGGAGGCAGTTAAATATGCCTGATAAAAAAGCGTTGGGGGTGGTGAATTGAGTGTGGCAGTTTTGTTCAGCCGTTCCATTGTTGCCACCGCCAGCCTTATATCCTCGGTCTCTTGCCCGGATAAGGGAGTGACGGGGGCCGGCAGTACCCATTCTTTTATCAACGGGCAGGGCAGGCGGATACTGTATAACGACGGCTACAGAAAAGAAGCGCTTTTTTTCAGCATGTTCGCTTCACATCTGGATGACGGAGTGATTTATATTGACCGGGGAATGAAAAGTGCCTGCCACTATTATGATCCCGACACCGGTTCGGGGATGTGGTTCTGGCCCGGAGCCGCAGAAAAATGTTCAGAGTTTGTGGTCAGGGCATTGAAACTGTGGCGGGGGAAAAAACATGCCAAAGCCATGTTTTTTCTGGGGGCGGCGGTTCATTTGGTGCAGGATCTTTGTGTTCCCTACCATGCGGCCTGCAGGGCATTGGGAGGGCACATGGATTTTGAGGCCTGGGTGGAAAAGAGGAGAAACAACTACAGGGCGGAGAGTGGCGGAATTTACGATATATCGGACAGGCCCGAAGATTGGGTGGCTGAAAATGCCAGGCTGGCAAAAGATTGCTTCCACCTGATAAAGGACAGAGAGACGGAGGGCTATCACAGTGTCGCTAAAAAAATGCTGACCCGGGCGCAGTTAACTACGGCCGGTTTTTTACTTGATTTCTACCGCCGGCTGTGATCCTTGCCGTTCATGCAGAACGAATTCGCCCTTCGGGCGGATGAATCCAGCTTATAACATAAAAAAGCCGCCCTGGCGGGCGGATGGAATCCAGGAGTCAGGATCCGGAAGGCCGGTGGAACTCTGGAATTTATTGTTGCTGCATGAAAGGATTATTTTATCAAATCGACGGCCTCCTGGGGGACGAAAACCCTTTCGCCGTTAAAGACTGTCACCCCGTTCATTTTAACGGTTTTGCCGTTCAATTCGGCTATATTTTTGTATACCGGCAGTTTTAGGGTGCTGTTGCCCTTGGTGATTACCACCACCGGATTTTCGGCGTCAGTGGTGTCCCATGTCACTTTGGCGCCCTTGGCCTCAAAGGCGGTCCTGGCCGGTTGGAAAAGTTTTTTGGTGATCTCCTGGAGGTTTACTCCCAGTACCTTTTCCATATATCTGGCAATATCAGTGTTTTCTATAACCCCGGTGGGGCGGTCGTCGCCGGGGGAGTAGACGTAAAGCACCGTTTCTTCGCCGGTGTGTCCGTTGGTGGTCCAGCCGATGCGGGCGCGCTTGCTGATGATGGGCCCCACGGTGTAGTTCAGTGAACCTTTTTTTGCTTCCCTGATGGACGATATTTCACTTTCGGTCAGATCGCTGACCCCGTAATAGGCGGCCATGACCTCAGCAATATTGCTTCTGTCTTTGTTTAGTTTGTTTTCAATGCCCTCTCCGGTCAGTACCGCCTTTTTGAGAGGACCGATGAATGTGCTCAGAGGTTCTTTGTCGTATGTCTTGCTGGTGGCTCTGTCCCCGATGGTGATTCCGCCGTTACCGTGGTCGGATACCGATATGACCACTGTATTTCTGTCCTGCTTGGCGAAATCCAGGGCCACTTTGACAGCCCGGTCGAAGGCCAGTATGTCGCTGATTACACCCACCGGGTCGTTGGCGTGGGAAGCCCAGTCAATTTTACTGCCCTCCACCATGAGGAAAAACCCGTCCTCGTCTTTGGAGAGTATTTCGATGGCTTTGGCTGTCATTTCGGCCAGGCTGGGCTGCTTTGTAGGATCCCGGTCCATATCATAGCTTAGATCCTTTGGAGCGAACATCCCCCAGATCCTGCCGGCGGTGGATAGCCTCATGGCGTCCGGAGTGGTTATATAGTCATAGCCCATATTTTTAATTGCCTTTATAAGATCTTCCTTGTCTTTTCTGATTTCCGGCGTCAGAAAGCTGTATCCGCCTCCCAGCGCCACGTCAATACCTCCGTAGACCTGCTGTTCGCTAAGGGCGTCGTAGTTGGCCCGGTTGGGATAGTGGGCGGTGAAGGCTGCGGGGGTGGCGTGCATTATCTCGCATGTGGCTACGATTCCGGTGGCTTTTCCGGCCATCCGGGCGGCTTCCAGTATAGTGGCCACCGGTTTTTTTCCATCGTCCCTGGCGACGGGTTGGAGGCCGGGCATATTGGCCACATCGGGAAGTACGCCCACATACCCGGTGGTGGATTTAAAGCCGGTGGCGAAGGCGGTGCCGGCCGGTGCGGAGTCGGCCACGGGGGCGTCTGAAGAATACGTTTTTACCAGTCCGCAGGCCATTTCGTCCATGGCCAAAGGTTTGCCTCCCTGGTACCATCTGGCCAGGGTTGTGCCGCCCAGGCTCATGCCGTCCGGGATGAGAAGTATGACGTTTTTTGCCGGGGGCGCGGCGGCCGCGCCGGTTGCCGGCAAAACCGCCGACAACACCAGTAAAATTGTCACTAAAACACTTAAAGCCTTGACCTTGTTTCTGAGCACCTATAGTACCTCCTTTATTAATTACTTGTACAATATGCTATTATTTGGTTGTTAAACCGCTGTTCAAGCAGGAATAATTTTTTGTTAAGACAAAAAACAGATCCTTTTTTACATAAACTTAAAAATTACATGATTTTCCTTTGACAGATCCGTTGTATTTTCGAGATAAAGAATTGTTCTGGAGGATATAATGAGAACCATTGGAGATGCGTTAAAGTCCACGGAAAGGCTTTCCGGCATGGCCGGGGAACTGGCGGAAATGGCGGGCAGATTCAGGCTGGCCTGAAGTTAACGGCCTGCACTTTTCTGAACAAAAAAAAGACCTCCGGTGGAGGGCTTGAAAAATTCATATTAATGAGGAGGCATTTTGGATTCTGCCGGGGATGGCAACGCAGTCATTTTTCTTTTTTTCATTGAATCTGTAGCCTAAGCCCCTCACGGTTTCAATGATCTCCGGGCTGGCCGGGTTCCGCTCTATTTTCTGCCGGAGGTACCTGACATGCACATCCACCGTGCGGGTCTCCCGGACTTCATCAAAGCCCCATATTTTTTCCAGCAGCAAGTTCCTGGTAAAAACACGCCCCGGGTGGGACGCAAGGAGTAATAGTATTTCAAATTCCTTGGGGGATAAATCCACCCTATTTCCGTTCAATGCCACTTCGTGTCTTTCCGGCCGGATGACAATGTCGTTGTATTTTAATATTTTTTCATCTCCGGAGGCAAAGAGTTTTCTGGCGTATTCACGTTGCCGGAGATTGGCCTTTATCCGGGCCAACAGTTCCCGTGGGCTGAAGGGCTTGGTGACGTAATCGTCAGCCCCTATTTCAAGTCCCAGTATTTTGTCTATCAATTCGCTCCTGGCGCTTAACATGACAATTGGTATCATGGCTGTTCCGGGATTTGCTTTTAAAGTACGGCAGACTTCAAAGCCGTCCTTTCCCGGAAGCATCACGTCCAGTATTATCAGGTTCGGCCTATTTTCCCTGGCCACGGCCAGTCCCGCAAGCCCGTCGAGCGCCGAAACCACCGTGTAGTTTTCTTTTTCCAGGATAAATCTGATCAGTTCTGCAATATTTGGTTCGTCATCCACCACCAGAATTTTGGGCATGCATTTTGCGCCTCCTTATAACACAAAAATATACAAGGTGTGTTAAATATAGTGAAGGATGATGTTAAATAAGGGTTATCCCACAATTAAATCAATGTAAAATACGCAATGCCGGTCGGGGTCCTTTTCCATAATATGGCTATCGCCCCGGATGTGCCGGAATCTTTTTTGCACCTTGCGCCGCGCCCGTCATTTAGTATATATTTTTGGCAGGCGGCGAGAGCCGTGTGATGAAAGGAAGGTGGCAGCCATTGTCCAAAGGGAAGATAGCCCTGTTCGTGGAGGAACTTTATAATGAGCTGGAGTTCTGGTATCCGTATTACCGCATGATTGAGGCGGGCTTTGAAGTGATCGTCGTCGGTACCGGCAGGCAGGAAATATTCGCCAGCAAAATAGGCATGACTGCAAAACCGGATATAACCGCCGACAAGGTCAAAACCGGGGAACTGACAGCAGTCATCATTCCCGGAGGCTTTGCCCCGGACAAAATGCGCATAAACACCGACATGCTGCGGATAGTGAAAGAAATGCACAATGGCGGCAAGGTGGTGGCCGCCATCTGCCACGCCGGTTGGGTGCTGGTTTCCGCCGGCATCCTCAAGGGCAAAAAGGCCACCGGCTGCATAATGATTAAAGACGACCTGGTGAATGCTGGCGCCGAATATCTGGATCAGGAAGTGGTTGTGGATGGAAATCTGATAACCTCGCGTGTACCTGACGATTTGCCGGCTTTTTGCCGGGAGGTGTTGAGGAAACTGGAATAAGCCCCGGTGATTCATATGGGCCAAAGAAACAAATCCGGCGGCGGATGCGCAGACAATGACCGGATCAGCTTGATTATGGAGGAGATCGCCAGAAGCCGCCACAGGCTTCTGAATGAATTGGCGTCCTTCAGCGCCGGCGCCGATGCGGCGATGATGACGGAAAAGGCGAGACAGTTCAGTGAACTGGAAGAAATATATCTTGTACACAAAAAAGTGCAGGGTTTGTTGCATGATTTGGAAGAGCTGGAGGGTATGGCCGCCGGAGGGGGCGACCGGGACGGGGAAGCAATCAGGTTGCTTTGTGCCGAGTACAAAGACAAATATGCGGCGGCGGCCGGGAGGCTTAAAAGCCTGTTGCGGGACAAAGGCTACCTGAGAGGGGATGTTCTGGACGACACTGACCTGGATATTCTTGAATTCATTGCATACGCAGGGCCGGAATATGCCTGGAGACTGGGTATAAACATAGGCATAGGCACGGAGGAAGCCCGGCGGCGCCTCGCATTGCTGCTGGAGAAGGGCTTGCTGGAGAAAGTCCAGGGCACCATGCTGGAGGGCTACCACAGGGAAAAATCCTGGGTAAAACATATGAACCACACATACTACAGGCTGTCCCGCCAGGGAGGGCTTTTTCTGAGGCAGATGCGCAGAGGGCCGGGCCGGCCCCCGGCCGGAAAAGGTAAATTATAATGGACTCAGAAAATCGGACAGTAGAAAGGACAAATTTAAAATAATCCTTGAAGGCAGTACCGGGAATCGCTTCCTTGTCAGTGTCGCCTTTCAGGAAATAATCTCCAGTAATTCCAGGGGGTTTTTTATGACAATCTTCGCCCCGTTTGACACAAGCTCCGCCGCCGTCCGGAATCCCCAGTCCACCCCGACCGGATACATTCCGGCCGCTTTAGCCGTTTTCATGTCGGTGCCGGTATCTCCCAGGTACAGGAATTTTTCGGGCGGCACGGAAAGCTGCCTGGCGATTTCCAGGGCGCCTGCCGGATCAGGCTTTTTGGGAACAGAGGGCTTTGCCCCCAGCACCGGTTCAAAGGGCCACCCGGACAGTACGCCGGCCACCATTATTTTAGTGATGTCGTCCGGCTTGTTTGACAGCACCGCAAGTTTAATGCCCCGGGCAACAAGGGCATCCAGCAGTTCCGGCACGCCCTCGTAAGGACGGGTATTATCCTGCCACCGCGCCCAGTACTCCTTGCGCATGGCAGACACACAGCCGGAAACTGTTTCCTCGTCCCGGCGGCCTTCGGGGAGAACACGGCGCGCAAGCGCCTCTATCCCGTCCCCTACGAAGGTTTTATAGGTCTCCACGGGATGTGTCGGGAAATTACAGCACCGCAACACCGAATTCATGGATTCAGCAATGTCCTGGATGGTGTCCAGCAGGGTTCCGTCCAGGTCGAACAGAACTGCTTTGTACTTCACGATTTGATCACTCTCCGGCTAAAACGATTGACTTTCTATCAGAATCTTTCTTCTTGAATCAACATAATCCTGCTGACACAAAAAAGAAAACCACCCGAAGACATTCGGAAAGGCGGTTTCTTTTCGCAGGTCTTTTCCTTGCCTGGGGGCTCCATTTTCCACGGCTGTGTTCCCAGATATCGCCGGCGCGGTTTTTACGGGCTCCCGGTTTCTTAAAAAAATCTCCCTTCTCTCGGTATAGAACTTATGTATCCAATAGCCTAAGGTGCCCGGTAGCGATTATCCGGACAGTATTTCGCGGCGGCCTCACTGAAAAGTTTCAAGTGGTGCTCCTCGTCCCGGATAATCCTTTCCAAAAGTTCCTTAATATAGGGATCGCCAATTAAATACTGGTGATACCTGTACTGTTGTATGGCGGCTTTTTCCGCTGCAACATCGGCGGCCAGCCTGTCACAGACAGTGGTTCCATAATAAACATAGGAAGCGTTCCAGTAGGCCGGGCGGTTGTTGGTAAGCGTTCTGTACTCCGGGGGGACTCCCAGCAGCTGAATGGTTTCCCCCAGCAACTCCAGGTGGTGCATCTCTATGATGGATATGCATTCCTCCAGTTCGGCCAGGTCATCATAGTTTTCAAAGGTGAGGTGGTGATAGAAATATTGATTGATGGCGGTCATTTCACTGACTGTCCCCGCGTAGTCCTCCAGCAGGAGCATGGCGTAATATTGGTTTTGGCGGACTACCCGGGGTTCCGGGTACGGTCCGGGAAGGGCGCACCACCTGTTGAGGTGCGGCTCCGCATCAGTTCCGGCTCTTTTGTTATTTGCTTCACCGGACATAATAAATCACTCCTTATCTTTAATAATTTGTCCGCTGTTATATCAAAGAGGTTCAGGGGTCTTTAAGGGACATTTCCTTTATAATTTTTAAAAGTGCCCTCTTCTCAATGCGTGACACGTAGGATCTAGAAATCCCCAGGCCCTTTGCTATTTCCCGCTGTGTTTTGCGGGTGCCGTCCAAAAGTCCGAAGCGCAGTTCCAGCACCTTTCTTTCCCGGTTGGTGAGAGTCCTTATCTTGTCCATAATTCTGGCCTGCTCGAATTTGTTCTCCACCAGCTCGGAAACCACGTCCGGGTGGCTGCCCAGCACTTCCAGCAGGATGATTTCATTTCCTTCTTTGTCTACGCCGATGGGATCGTACAAGGATACCTCGGACCTCATTTTCTTGATAAATCTTAAGTGCATAAGTATTTCATTTTCTATGCAGCGGGCGGCATAGGTGGCCAGCCTGGTGCCCTTTTCCG
>JBBIMW010000057.1:0-10931 GCA_037444185.1 Peptococcaceae bacterium
CCCCCCGCTTCAGCTCGTCCCCCCCCAGTATTATCACACAGGGGCAGCCGGTCCTGCCGGCGGATTTCATCTGGGCTTTTAGACTACGGCCGAGGTAGTCTCTGTCCGCAATGAGGCCGTTCCTCCTCAGTTCAAAAAGAATGCCCGGGGCCCTATCCTCACAGGCCGGGTCCGCCACTGCCACAAAGACATCCGGCCGGTGACGGGGAGGAAAAGGCAGTCCCTGCTTTTCCATGGCCAGTATTATCCTTTCCACCCCCAGGGCATAGCCCACGCCCGGAGTGGCAGGGCCTCCACAGGCCTCCACCAGTCCATTGTATCTTCCCCCTCCGCCTATGGAATTCTGGGCCCCTATACCGGCGGCCATCACCTCGAAAGCGGTGTGGGTGTAATAATCAAGTCCCCGGACCAGCCGGCCGTCCACCAGATAGGTAATACCAAGACTGTCCAGATAACCCTTCACCCTGTTGAAATGCTCCCCGCAACTTGCACAGAGGCAGTCCAGGGTGGTGGGGGCGTTCCGGGCCGTCCCGCCGCACCTTTCCACCTTGCAGTCCAGGAGCCTCAAAGGATTCCTGTCCAGCCTGCCCCTGCAATCAGCGCAGATGTTTTCCAAGTGTGGCCGGAAAAATTCCTTCAGTTTGGTCCTCAGCACTGACCTGCACTGCGGGCAGCCCACACTGTTGATATGTAGTTCCAGCCCTGTGAGGCCCAATCGCCCGTAAAAATCCATGGCCATGGCCACGACCTCGGCGTCCAGGGCCGGTTCCCCCGACCCCAGGGCCTCCACCCCCAGTTGGTGGAACTGCCTGTACCTGCCGGCCTGGGGCCTGTCGTACCTGAACATCGGGCCCGTATAATACACCTTTACGGGCAGCGGGCCGGCGTAAAGCCTGTTTTCCAGGTAAGCCCGGATGACCGGGGCAGTCCCCTCCGGCCTCAGGGTAATGCTGCGGCCTCCCCTGTCCCGGAAGGTATACACTTCCTTTTCCACTATGTCCGTGGTGTCCCCCACCCCCCGCTCGAAAAGCTCCGTGTGCTCAAAAACGGGGGTGCGTATCTCCTCGAAATTGTACTCCCGGCAGACACGCATAAATGTTTCCTCCAGGAACCTCCACCCGCCCGCGTCCCCGGGCAGCACATCGGCCGTCCCCCGGGGCCTGGTAGTAATCATGACCAATACCTCCAAAGTCAATAGAATACGATTACCTTGCAAATGGATTATTCTGCCTTCGGGCCCTCCAGGCGGCCGGCAAAAGATGATAACCCCCATATCCGTGGCCTGCACCGCCAAAAACAGGTCAAAGACGGGAGTCACAAAATTTCCGCACACAGGCATAAAAGCTGTCAACACCGGAGTATTACGGGCTTACCGTGTTATAATGGCACGGATACAGCCCGAGGCTTGCAAGGCGTGGCAAAGCTTTTTACCACGTCCCGTTGAGAAATGGATTGTGCCTGGCCTCCCCCCCAACGGTGGATGACGGGCCATGGCCCGGATAAACCTGGGTTTCCGGCGGGTAAACAAGCAGCTTTTCCTTGATGGATCTGATCATTAAATCATGGTTTCCGCCCGGGAAGTCCGATCGGCCTACAGAACCTGCAAACAGCGTGTCCCCGGTGATCAGTCTGCCACCCGCGAAAATGCAGATGCCACCGGGAGTATGCCCGGGAGTATGTATTATTACCAGGCGCTCTTTACCCACCTCCACCACATCCCCGTCCTTTAACAGCCTGTCCGCAGGCTTAAACTGCAGGCTCATGCCGGTATACATGGACAGGTTCCTGCCGGGGCTGGTGATCATATCCGCGTCCCCCGAGTGAATCAGCACCCGGGCTTTGGTGGCCTCCGCCACCTGCCCCAGGGCGCCTATGTGATCGGCGTGTCCGTGGGTCAAAATAATGTAACGGCAGTTCAGTTTAAGCTCCTCCAATTTGCGCAGTATCCTGCCCCCCTCGGCCCCGGGGTCCACCACCGCCGCCTCCCGGGTTTCTTCGCAGCCGATGAAATAACAGTTGTTATCCATGGGTCCCACTGAAATTCCGCTAAAAATCAATCCACTAACCTCCTTGTCGGAAACTGTATTCAGTCCCGGTCCCAGCATTAAAATTGTTTCTTGCTGTCCAATAGCATTGTAATCGGCCCGTCATTGACAATCTCCACCAGCATGCGGGACCGGAAGGCCCCGGTGGCCACGGAAACACCAAAGCCCGCAAGCTCGGACACAAACAGTTCGTAAAGCTCCCGGCCCCGGTCCGCCGGCGCCGCCTCGGAAAACCCCGGCCTGCGCCCGTGCCTGCAATCGCCGTAGAGAGTAAACTGCGAAACCACCAGAGCCCCTCCCTTCACGTCCAGCAGTGAACGGTTGAGCTTCCCCTCCAGGTCTTCAAATATGCGCAGGTTGGCAATTCTCCCGGCCAGATAAGAGGCGTCATCCGGTCCATCCCCCCGCCCGACACCCAAAAGAACCACCATCCCGGGGCCGATTCCGGCCACGGTCTCACCGTTCACATCCACCGAACCCCTGGCCACCCGCTGAACCACAGCCCGCAACCAACTTGCACCTCCGTATAAAACCGGGGCCGGAATACAGGCTCTCCTGTCTCCTCACCCTCAACTGGTTCTTTTAACCTCAAATACATCCTTCACCCGGTTGATTTTGGCCACAATATAGTCCAGCTGCTCCTTGCTCTTCATTTCCAGCACTATTTCAATCAGGGCGGATCCCTTGTGCCCCCGGGCATTGACCCAGATGGCGCTGATTTTCATCTCCACCAGCACGGCCAGCACATCACTGAGCATCCCCGCCCGGTCCACCCCCGCAATCTCCAGCTTGACCTGGAACGGCGCCTGAAAATCGCTGTCCCAGTCCACCTCCACCAGCCTTTGATCCTCTCCGCGCTTGAAAAAATTCAGATTCCGGCAGTCGGCCCGGTGTATGGACACCCCCCTGCCCCTGGTGATATAGCCCACAATGGGGTCACCGGGAATGGGATTGCAGCAGTGGGATAACCTGATCAGCAGATTGTCGACACCCCGCACCCGGATGCCCAGGGTGGGACGCCCCCAGTCCGGCTTTGCCTTTGGATCGCCCACCAGCGCCTGATACTCCTCGGCCACGGTCCCCTTCTTCTCGGGCCTGCCTTCCTTAATCCGGTTCAATATCAGGGTGGCGGTCACGGCGCCCTCACCCACGGCGGCGTATATGTCCTCGGCGGTCAGCAGGGTATAACGGCGCCCTGCCTCCAGCAGGCGGTCAACCTTGAGAAGATCCGGCTCCAGCCCCACCCTCCTGGCCTCCCGCTCCAGCAACTCCCTTCCCCGGACAATATTTTCCTCCCGCTTTTCTTTTTTATACCATTGCCGGATACGGTTCTTGGCCTGGGAGGTTTTCACCAGGCTTAGCCAGTCCCGGCTGGGGCCCGCCGGTTGCTTGGAGGTGATGATCTCGACTATATCGCCGTTTTTCATCTTGTAGTCCAGGGGCACAATGCGCCCGTTCACCTTGGCCCCCACGCACCTGTGCCCCACCTGGGTATGCACCCGGTAGGCGAAATCTATGGGCACTGACCCCGCCGGCAACTCGTAGACATCCCCTTTGGGGGTGAATACAAAAACCGTATCCGCAAAAAGATCTATTTTAAGGGTTTCCATGAATTCCCGGGCATCCCTAAGGTCATGCTGCCATTCCAGCAGCTGGCGCAGCCAGGCCAATTTCTTGTCGAAATCCTTGTCTCCCCGGCCCCCTTCTTTATAGCGCCAGTGTGCGGCGATACCGTACTCGGCGGTGCGGTGCATATCCAGTGTGCGGATCTGTATCTCCAGGGGCTCCCCCAGGGGACCAACCACCGAAGTGTGCAGCGACTGGTACATATTGGCCTTGGGCATGGCTATATAGTCTTTGAAACGCCCCGGGATGGGCTTCCAGAGGGTGTGTACCGTGCCCAGGGACCCGTAGCAATCCCTGACCGAGTTGACAATAATTCTCACGGCCATCACGTCATATATCTCGCTCAGGTCCTTTTGCTGCTCCTCCATTTTTTCGTAAATGCTATACAGATGCTTGGGCCGCCCCTGGATGTCGGCCTCGATTCCCACCGCCGCCAGCTTTTCTTTCAGTACCTGGATCACATTTTTGATATACTCTTCCCTTTTGACCCTGCTCTGGGCGATGCGGTCGGCCAATTCGTAGTATTTGTCCTTGCGCAGGTGACGGAAGGACAGGTCCTCCAACTCCCACTTGATGTAGTATATCCCCAACCGGTGTGCCAGAGGGGCGTATATTTCAAGGGTTTCCTGGGATATCTCCTTCCGTTTCCCCTCGGGATGATGTTTGAGGGTGCGCATGTTGTGAAGCCGGTCCGCCAGTTTGATCAATATAACCCGTATGTCCTTGGCCATGGCCAGAAACATTTTCCTCAGATTTTCCGCCTGCTGCTCCTCCTTGGATTTGAATTCAAGGCGGCCCAGCTTGGTCACTCCGTCCACCAGCAGGGCTATCTCCCCGCCGAATTCTTTATCAATCTCGTCCGGCGTGACGGCCGTATCCTCCACCACATCATGAAGGAGTCCGGCCAACAATGTTTCCAAATCCATTTCCAGTTCCGACAGAATCATGGCCACCGCCAGAGGATGGCTGATGTAATTTTCACCGGAATTGCGCAACTGCCCCCGATGGGCCTCGGCGGCAAATTCATAAGCCCGGCGGAGCAGGACAAGGTCGGCCTCCGGGTTGTAGTCAAGCACTTTTTGAACCAGATGGTCGAAGTTCATATAAATCGTTCCCAGCTATCCAAGTTGTCTAAAAGCCGCATCTGAATACCGACAGAGTGAGAAGCTCAGAATAAGCTGTTATATATAGAGGCTCTTCCACCATTCCTCTGTATTCAGCCTGATTTCCCGCCCGGCCGCGAAAGTGGCCGATGTGGAAAGCTCCCTCTTCCCGTTAACGGCGGAGTGCATCACCCGGTACCCGTCTTCTTCACAGCAGTATTCCAGCAGGCCCAGGTCGGCGAAAACGGCCAAGCCGAAGGCCAGGGTATGCAGACCGGCCCTGGACAGCCCCCGCCGCCTCATAAATTCCACCACCTGACCGGAATCAAGGCAACCCGAGCCGCCGGCCCTGATCCGGATGTACAGCTCCGCCAGCCGGTCCCGGCCGGGAGCCAGGGACTCAAGGTATTCCAGCCCGGCCCGGAGGTCGCTTTCTTTAAACAGAGGATGGCACTCCGCCCCCGCCCCCAGGGCCGGGCCGGCCTCCTCCGGGCTGTAGGGCAGGTCGTACAGAACAATCCGGCGGGGATTTACATCCGCCGGCATGGACCCATATGTACATACCAGTGCACCAACGGCGCCGGAAGAAAAGGATTCCATCAGCAACCCGGTCTCTCCCGGAAGAACTCCGGGGTGAACAAAGGCCGCCGGGATGCCGGCCCGGTTCAAAAAGAAGGCCAGTTCCACGGCCCGGCCCGGGGAATTGACCAGCACCAGATTTCCGCACCCCCGGTGGATCAGGGAATAAAGCCTGGCCGGCCTGTATTCACCGGGCCGATCCTTCATTATACGCGGCCGGCGCCCGGTTTGCCCGTAATCCGCCGGGGCCGGGCCGGGAAAATATTGAAGGTACCGGCCGGGATAAATGAAACGATCCGATTTTTCCCGGTAACGGTGTAACACCGCCGGGATAAATTCCGGCACCAGGGCCAGGGGGCCCACCCTTCTCAAAGACTCCACGGGCGTCCGGGGGCCGGTGCCGCAAAGAACACCGATGCCGGCGGAACGTCCGCCCGGCGGCTCATTCCTCCAGCCCCCCCCGGCGGGCCGTATCTCCTTTACCTCCAACTGGACCGACCGCCGCCCTTTCCAGGTATTAAAGGAGGGGAAGAAGGCCAAATCCACTTCCGAAGCGGCGGCAATTTCATTTATACTGGAAGCCATCCTGAAGGCTATTCCCTCCAGAACGGCCCCATCCTCCCCGACCGTCATCTTCAGATGTTCGCCATTCCTGCCTGCCTCACGGCAGGAAAGAAGAGCAACCCCCCGGCAGGCCAGCACCGGGCCGGGATTGCAATAACCAAAGGGGGCCAGCATCTGTATTTCTTCAACCAGCCCGTCGGTTATATCCTTTAACGGCACCGTGGCGTCCAGGTCTACGCCGGGCACAAAGGTTTCCCCGTCGATATAACTGTCAGCGTACTGGTTCAGGGCTTCGCGAAAACTGGCCAGCCTGTCGACCGGCAGCGAAAATCCGACGGCCTGGGCGTGCCCTCCGAACTTATTCAGCAAATCCCCACAGTGGGTCAATGCGTCGTACAGGTGAAAACCCGATATACTGCGGCCCGACCCCTTTCCCTCGGCGCCATCCAGGGTAATCAGCAAAACAGGCCGGTAATACCTGTCCACCAGCCGGGACGCCACTATGCCCAACACCCCGGGATGCCACCGGGGCGATGACAATACAATTACCCTCCCGTCAGTCAACGACGGGTCCGCATCCAACATTCCCATGGCTTCGGCCAGCACCAGGCTTTCTATTCTCTGTCTCTCCTGATTTCCCCTGTGCAACAGTGAGGCCAGCTCCCAGGCCTCCTCCGGATCTCCGGCAAGAAGCAGCTCCACCGCCCTGGCGGCGTCACCAACCCTCCCGGCGGCATTCAGCCTGGGCGCCAAGGCAAACCCCACCTCCCTGACGTCCAACCGGTCCGGTTTTACCCCCGATACCTCCATCAGCGCCCTTATGCCGGGACTGCCGGTACCGGCCAGGGCGGGCAGCCCATACCTCACGATGATCCTGTTTTCAGCGGTGAGAGGCACTATATCGGCCACCGTCCCCAGGCAGGCAAGGTCCAGATAATCGGTCCAGTCCCCGCCCCCCGGCCCGCAGTGTTCCAAAAGGGCCCGGGCCAGCTTCAGGGCCACTCCCACGCCGGCCAGTTCCTTGAAGGGGTAGGGGCAATCCGCCCGCTTGGGATTGATCACAGCCGCGGCGGCCGGTATCTCCCCCGGGGGCTGGTGGTGGTCGGTAATCACTATGTCCGGGCCGCATTCGGCCCGGTTCAGGGCAACCTCCTCAATGGCGCTGATGCCGCAGTCCACCGTCACCACCAGGCCGTATCCCTCCCGCCCGGCCCTGCGCAGCGCCTCCGTGTGCAGTCCGTAACCCTCCTCAATGCGGTGGGGGATATAGAAACCCACCGGCGCCCCCAGCCTGGTGAAGAGCTTTACCAGAAGGGCGGTGGCCGTGACTCCGTCGGCGTCATAGTCCCCGTATACCAGTATTTTCTCGCCGCTGTCCAGGGCCGCCCTGATCCTCCGGACGGCTTTCCCCATGTCCGCCATGAGGAGGGGGTCGTGCAGCCCATCCAGTCCACCTTCCAGAAAAAGCCTTGCCTCCTCCACAGTGGTTATCCCCCTGTTGGCCATGATTCCGGCCAGTACCGGAGAAACCCCCAGTTCATGCTGGAAGATATACAGCAAGGCCGGATCGGCGGCCCGGACACGCCATACTTTTCTCTTGTTCATTTTTCCCCCGGACATACTTATACATATACGTTATTCAAGATTATATCGGAGGTGATGCCGGGAAGCAATGAGGTATTTGGGACCGGGCACTGAAATAACTTTGTTCTGAAGGAATTGTCCGGCAGGGACGAGAATTACTTTCCGGACACCATAAAACACCGGCAGGCCCCCGCGCCGTCCGGGGCGGCGCCATCGATCCGCCGGAACTCAGAATGAATAACTTAAATAACTTAGGTACCCGGTACCAAATAGGCCATTTTCAGAGCAGGGAGTTTTGCCTTTGACCAGGGAAAGAATATCGCTGGGGCAATCCGGCGAGGAGGCGGCCTTAAGCTATTTGAAAAACAAAGGATTCCGCATTGTGCGGAGAAACTTCCGCTGTCATCTGGGTGAGCTCGATATTATAGCACTGGACGGCCCCTGTCTGGTTTTTGTAGAGGTCAGGACCGTGGCCGGCGACACCTTCGGGACAGCCCTGGAAAGGGTGAACCGTAAAAAAAGGCTAAAGATTAAGCAGGTGGCCATGTATTTTATTAATTCAGCCGGGGCGGGGGACATGCCCTTGCGGTTCGACGTCATGGCGGTTACCGCGGGCCCCGGCGGGAAAATCACACATATGGAACACATCATCAACGCCTTTTGATATTCCGGACTTGCCGCTTTCCATCTCAGGGACCGGGAATCAAATCGATCAGTTTTATCACCCCGAATATGCCGGTGCTTACCAGGCCGGCAACCCCAATAATAACGGCGATGGCGGTCCTCAGTATCCACCTGTTCTGATCGTCCTGCTTTTTGTCCATCTTCGACATCATGCTATCCATGCGGATGTTCACATTCTGGTATTCACGGTGCCTCTGGTCCGCCTGAATATATACCTTTTGCATGGCCTCGCGGATGGAAAGGGATATCCTGTCCTCGGACTTTCTCAGTTCATCCTTGATATCCTTGATATGGAGCTCCAGGTTGTCAAAATATTTCTGCTGCCAGTCCATTTCCCCGACGCCCTCCATACACCGCAAGCATTGTATTGCCCGTAATTATATGCATGTTTTTCCGATGCCGGCAACTGCTTTTTTACATTTTATTCCGTGACGGCGCAGATGGTGCCGTAAGAAATTAGTCCTATAAAAATGAGAGAAATATGCTATTTACTGTCGATTGCCGTCCTGACAAAATAAGGTTATTAATATTTTGTTGCGGGTGTTTATTATGCCTATCAAATCCATACGGTCAAGACTTATATCCATTGGATATCATCCCTTGGAAGTGGAATACACGCTGAGCGAAGTGCTGCAGCACAAGAATCCGGATTTGCTGAACGAAACCGATTTGAAGGTGCTGATCACCATGCTTGAAGAAAGAATGCAGGTGGAAAGGGCCAAAGCCTCCGGATCAAAATACATTGAAATATGACAGGGTCATTGCGGAAACCCGGCAAGAAATTGCCGGGAATTTTTTATTCCGTTTTGGTATCTATCAGGTGGACCAGGGGAGAAGTATGGTCATCCAGCATTTCCATGATAATGTCCCGGACTGCGGCCAGATAGAGCGGATCGTGCGTCTTGGGGTACGGATTTTTACGCCTTTCCAGCACGCCTTGGATGATTGTTCCCTCCATGGCCCGGCGCAGTATACCTTTTTCACGGAGGCCGTATTTTTTCATCCACCAGGGGATGTTCCAGGCATATTCCACCAGCCGGCGGTGACCGACGGCTGCGTGGGGCGACAGCCAAAATCCGGCCGCATCCGGCCCCCGGGAAGTCAGTGTGCCGGTCATGGCCTCCAGTACCGAACGTTCCCCGGTGAGGTCCCTTTCCCAATCGATCCAGCCTGCAATTCCGCACATTAAGATCATAACCTCCTCAAATGTTGAATGTGATCGGAAATTCAGCGCCGGACGCCGTTGTCTGGCCTTTCGGGACCCCGTTGTCCCATAAAGTTTTTTCCCCTGGGATAATAACTATGCCGGCCCCAGGCGAAATGAGCCTGGATCACCGCCGCATTTATAGCGGCCGCCTTCCAGAAAATAAACAATGAACTTGACCGGGGGCCGCCTTATAATATTTCGTGGAGGTGAGCGGAGAAATGCTGCTGTTTGAAATATTAAAGGGCTTTTTTAAAATTTTTCTGGATGGGGCCGAGCCGGTTAAGCTGGACCTGGTCCCCGAACTCAGCAAGCCGGAGGTCCGGAAAATCAACTTGCAGATTCCGACGGTGTAATCCGGACAGTCCGGCAACTCAGCCGGAAAGTCGAATATGTGGGTTTTATGTTGTTGTTTTCAGGCAAAAAAGTGAAGGACCGGCTGATTTTGTGTCAAATAGATTAATCAAACTGCCGGTCTGTGCGACATGGGGGAGTGATAGCTTTGCACGAGCTGCAAATAATCCTTGAGGACATCCGGAATCAACTGACGATAGCAAAAGCCTTCGCCCAGCTGCAAAAGCAACAGGATCCCATTTACAGGGAGATGCTGCTGAACCCCATCAACAACGCCGACAGGCTGACGGTGGAGGCCCTGAATATAATAGAGATGTCAAAATACCGCTATCCATTCTGATGAAACTCCCCTCCACCCTTGGTGCTTTAATGCGGCATTGTACTTTTTAACGGAAATGACAAAATTTTTATATCATGAAGGTATTATTTGTCATTTGGTAGAAATTATTGTCATAGGAAAATTTTTTTTAGAGGTTGCCAATGCTTTCCATAGTAAACAGCACCGCCCTGGCCGGCCTCGAGGGGCACCTGATCAGGGTGGAGGTGGACGTCGTCAACGGCCTGCCAAGCTTTGACCTGGTGGGCCTGCCCGACGTGTCGGTGAAGGAGGCCCGGGAGAGGGTGCGGTCGGCCATCAGAAATGCCGGTTTTGAGTTCCCGCTCAAAAGGATAACGGTAAACCTGGCCCCGGCGGACATCAGGAAGGAAGGTTCCATGTACGACCTGGCCATCGCAGTAGGCATACTGGCAGCCACAGAACAACTGGACCCGGTTGCCTGCGGCCGGCACGCCTTCATCGGGGAGCTCTCGTTAAACGGCGGAGTCAGGGGGGTGGCCGGGACACTGCCCAACGTGCTGGCGGCCTGCGATAACGGCGTCATTTCCGTAGTGGTGCCCCGGGACAATGCCGACGAAGCCTCCCTGGCCGGAAAAGCCGAAGTTTACCCGGTGTCTTCGCTGAATCAGCTGGCCGGGTTTCTGCGGGGAGAACTGGAGATTCCGGCTCACCGGACGGATCCGGAAAGGACCTGGAAGCCGGACAGAACATTGTCGCCGGACCTGGCGGCCGTACGGGGGCAGCACACCGCCCGGAGAGCACTGGAAGTGGCCGCCGCCGGAGGGCATAATATGCTCATGGTGCGCAGCCCCGGCTACGGAAAAACCATGCTTGCCCGGCAAGCATGGTTT
>JBBIMW010000058.1:0-10183 GCA_037444185.1 Peptococcaceae bacterium
TCATTCTCGCCTCAGAAGTCGGTGTATTGGATGATCTCGACCCAAAAACCATCACCCTCCCTCCCGGAGGGCAATACGTGGCGAGATACGAATTCGGAGCCGATCCCGGATCATATACGCTGAGTGCCGAGGCCTGGCCGGTGGGAAGCGATGACGCTTATCCGGAGGACAACAGGGACGCGGCGACAGTAACAGTAAAAAATGTTGAAATGCCGAAGCCGGACAGCGGCATCCTGCCAAATATCATTGACAATGGACCGATATACTCACGGTGAGGGAGGCGGTGAACGTGTTTGCGGCTGCTGTCAAAAATCAAAAGGGATCAATTCTTTTGGAATTCGTCGTCGCAATGACAATTCTGATAGTGATTTTCCTTGCTGCGGTGACTTTTTCGTTCCTGTACGCGGACTACTACAACCTGCAGAAGGTGGCCAGGGATGGAGCCAGGGAAGCCGGTATTACCATGGACACTGATAAAGCGCTTGAAAAGGCGCTGGAATCGGCCTGGCTCTGGGGTCTGGACCCGGAGAAGATGACCGTGGACTTCTCCCAGGACGGGACCGCAGTAACCTGTCAAGTGACGTACGCGTCCACCCCGTTTCACAGGAAGTTTCTCACCCCGCTGAAGGGAAAGCCCCTGGAAGACGTCACCATTTACGCCAGGGCAACCTTTGCCTAGTCGGAGAGCCGTTAGGGGGACGGTAGTAATGAGATCAATACTTTCAGATGAAAGAGGCAGTATCTTGCCCATGTTTGCCGTTGTGATGACGGTCTTTTTTATGGTCGCTGCGGTTGCCGTGGACTTTGCCAGGTATGTGGCTGTGAGCGAGAAATTGCAGACAGCAACGGATGCAGCGGCTACGGCTGCCGCTTTGACCGCGAAAAGGTATATCAGGCTTGAAATAGACCGGGGGCAGGAATACGTGCCCTGTCCGGGAGAAGGAGGAGGCACGTGCTGTTCCCCCTGTGGGAAAATAACCGTAACGGGAAAAGAAGATGAGCTTATCCTGAACAACGGCTGGCGAAGGTACGTGTGCGGTTGCGGGGGCGGGGGTTATAAAATCCTGGACAGGTGGGCGGAGTACCCCGACAAATCGCGGACGGTACAGGCTGCCGAGGCATTCTTCAATCTAAACAAACCCAAGGAAATGGAATCGGCCGAGGGTGGAGAGGCGCAAATCACCGATATCAACATATTTGAAGACAGAAGCGACTCCCGCTATCCCTCGGTGGAAGTCAGGGCCCACGGGAAAGTGAAAACCTTGTGGATGAATTTTATGGACAGACTGTACCCCGGCACGAACTTTTCACACCTCGGAGCGGGTAGGTGCAGCCAGAGCGAAAGCTTCTACAAAGAACTTAATGGTAAATACGTCAAAACGGCGGAGGACACCTGAGACGAGTGAACCTGTCCGGGTCCGGACAGTTCAACCCTTAACGGTTCAGGAAAATTTCCTGAACCCTGTCCTCGGCCAGGGGGACAGGCCCCCTGGCCTCCCTTTGGCCGGCAGCGCAACCAATGTCCTGTACCACCCCCAGAGCCCGGGTGATCACCGCAACAACTACGGCCACAAGGGTTATACTGTTTCAGCGGGTATAACCTTACGGCCGCAAGGACTTCCGGAAACCTGCTGAAAACCCGCTGAAGCGGTTATCAGCGGGTATAACCATTGCGGCTGTAGGGCCAAGGTGTAACCTGCTGAAAAATAACTTTGTAAAAAAATTGGGCGAACTGCAACGCCCATTCTTTTATTAATTAAATCAAAGAAAGGTGGTTTATAGCATGGAGCAGCTATCAAAATTCTACACCGTGCCGGAGGTCGCGAAGCTACTGAGGGTCAAAAAAGGGTACGTATACGAGCTGGTGGCCACCCGCAAACTCAAAGCCGTGAAACTGTCAGCGAGACGCCTGAGGGTACCGGAGGCGGCATTGAATGAATATATTCAAAACTCAATGAACGAGTAAGAAACGTGCAGGAAAAGGGCCGGGCAGGTGAGAATAAATCACCCGTCCGGCCCTTTTTCTTTTGGATGGAGGTGTTAAAATGGCACAAATCCGAAGGAGAGGGCCAAACCGATATCTAATAACAGTTTACGTTGGGAGGGACGCGCAAGGCAAGAAAGTATTCGAGAACGAAACATTCTACGGCACACTGCCTGAGGCCAGGCAGCGGGCCGCAGAGCTAGAAGCCGGGAAACGAAAGCGGGGGCCAAGGAAACTTGCCATGACCGTCGGGGAATATCTGGAGACATGGTTGGAAAGAATCAAGGGAACGGTATCCCGGCGGACGCATGACACTTATGCGTGGCACGTCAGGAAGGCGCTGCCCGCCATAGGGGACCTCCAGCTGTATGGCCTTACCGCCTTTAAACTCCAAGATAAGCTTGCCGGTTTATCCGGGAAGCCAAAGACACTGAAAGGCATATACAGCACACTCAAAACCGCTTTTAAACAAGCTGTAGCGTGGGGATTGGTGAATACTGACCCCACGTCGGGACTTAAATCTCCGCGCGTACCACGTCGGGAAATTACCGTGCTGACCAGGGCGGACCTGCATAACCTCCTGGAAGTTGCCAGGGAATACAAACATCACCTGATCATACGTCTCCTGGCTGTCACCGGCGCACGATTGGGAGAAGTCCTGGGGCTGAACTGGCGGGACATCGACCTCGAAAAGGGGACCGTGACCATCAGGCGGGCTGCCGACCTCCGGTACAGGCAATTAAAAGAGACCAAGACGGCCAGCAGTCAGCGTATTCTGTCCCTGGATCTTGAGACGATAGCCTTGCTCAAAGATTTCAAGAAAGCCCAAGGGAAAGGCAAAGTTACCGCTCTGAGAAAGGGTGATGCCCTGGTGTTCACCGCCCCGGATGGTAGGCCGGTCAGGGAAATGGCGGTACGTCGCACAATGGCCCGCATATTGAAAAAGGCCGGGCTGGATCATATGCGCATTCACGACCTGCGGCATACGGCAGGGTCGTTGCTATTGGACGCGGGGCATTCCTTGGCCCTTGTGGCCGCCTTCCTGGGTCACTCCAGCACGGCTACGACAGCTTCGATATACGCACATGCTGTGAGGAAAAATGTGGGCATGGGTGGGGTTTTGGTCCCGGTGTCAGACAAAGTGTCAGACTGCTGACCGGAAAGCCACTAATATCAAGGGTTGAGCAGAGGGATAAATTTTTCAAATCCTGTCATCCCGACCATTTTTTCAGGAAGCTGGTATGTCAATGGTTTTCAGGTCTGCAAATCAAAGAAAAGCCGGGTTCAGGGTTCCTTAAGGAACCTTTATTTCATAGATACGATGTTTCGGTGGAGCAGATTGAGAATAAAGACAAAGAGGCCGCAGCCGTACAGCTCACTTCCGACATGCTGGCGAAAGCGCGGGGGGTGGGGTGGGGTGGTGGTTACGAATACCTGATGTCCCCACACCGGGCCATCCTGCTCAGCTCTGGTTTATCCATTCATCCCTCACAGGGACTCCCGCAGGGCCGGGGAACATATCCCGGTCCATAATTTTTCCCCATGGGCGGTTTTTATCGGCAAAGGGCCGCTTGTTTTCTTTGGATATTGCGCGTAAAATAAAACTAAGGCAGGTGAAAGCAGGTGATGGCCATGCCGGAGGAGATAATTAGAGAAGTGGCCGCTACCGGTGAATTTTCGGGCGACGGAGGGCCGCCGAGGAACCTTGCGTCACCGGAATTTTTTTTCCTCCTCCAGCGGATCGACCGGCTGGACGAGAAGTTGACCGGTGAGATCAAGTTCCTGGATAATAAAATCACGGCCCTGGACAACAAGCTTACAGGCGAGATCAAGGCCCTGGACAATAAGTTTACGAGCGAGATCAAGGCCCTGGACAATAAGTTTACGAGCGAGATCAAAGCCCTCTCAGGCGAGATTAATATTTTTAGGGATAGGCAGAACGAACGCATTGACAGTCTGAAATTTTGGATGATCAGCGCGCTGGTGGCTATTGTTGCCGGGTTTGCCGGCACCATCGCAACCCTCGCGATCCGTTAATCTCAAAAGATTTTCACGGGGCTGGGAAATATTTCCCGGCCTTTATTCTTTTCAATCACCCCCGCTATTCACTGCACCATATTTTGGTGCAGACCCGCAATAAAGCAGGGATTTACTGTAATGGCAGGAAAATGATATAATTCAGGCAAACAGCTGTATTATCAGTGGATGGGGGTGGCTCTGCATTGGAAATGGATTTGGACGGCGGAATCGTCATGGTGACTGTGATTCGCCGACAGGGGGTTCCAGAGAATGTACTGGGACGTAAAAAGGCTTTTTCCATTTCCGGAGAGGCCGGGGATCTGTCCTTGCCGTGGCTGGAGGCCGATGCGGCCCGGTTGGCCCGAAAAGCCCTGGCTGAAGGTGTTTTCATGGTGGAAGAACTATCTGACAAGGACTGCGGCCGGTCAGTCACCCTGATGGTGGAGCCCTACCTGCCGCCTCCGGGACTGGTGATTCTGGGCGGGGGCGGCATTGCCTTGCCGCTGGCAAAGCTGGGAAAAATGCTGGATTATCGGGTGACGGTGGTGGATGACCGCCCGGAGTTCGCTTCCACTGCCCGCTTTCCGGAAGTGGACAGGGTTGTTTGTGTGAATTTTGACAGAATAAATAAAGTGCTGGATTTTGAGCCCACCAGCAGCGTGGTGATTGTCACCCGGGGTCACCGGTACGACCTGGAATGCTTGCGGCAGTTGGTGGATATCCCCCTGGCGTACCTGGGCATGATCGGCAGCAGGCGCAGGGCCGGGTTGGCGAGGCGGCGGTTGATGGAAGAGGGCTTTGCAGTGGAAAAGCTGGAGGGTGTGCATATGCCCATAGGCCTTGACATAGGGGCCCAGACCCCGGAGGAAATTGCTGTGAGTATTGCTGCGGAGCTGATCAGGGTCCGGCGGGGAAATGTATCCCGGTCATTGTGCGGCCATGGGGCGGAGGCCCGGGGAAGGGCCGCTTACTGCGAATTTCCCTCTTCAATGGATGTGGAGATTCTGAAAAGGGCGGTCCGCTCAGCTGCCGGAGGCATGCCGGCGGCCCTGGCCACCGTTGTCATGACCGGGGGGTCCACACCCCGCAAAGCCGGCGCCAAAATGCTGGTTTACCGGGACGGACGGGTATACGGCACCATAGGTGGCGGCTGCGGCGAGTCCGAAGTGCGCCGGGAGGCGCTGAATGTGATTGACGAGAACACCCCCGGGCTGTTCAGGGTGGTACTTGACGCCGGTGTGGCAACGGAGGAGGGAATGGCCTGCGGGGGGGTCATGGAGGTTTACATCGATCCGGCCGGCACATTGGCCGGGATCCTGGGTGGTGGTGACAGCCGTTCCTTTTGTTTTTGATAAGGCTGCGGGCCGGAAAAATGGTGAAAATATTTTCCGGAGAGGGACGGGCGTGATATAATCTAAAGTTAGAAACACTTTATATCGGGAGGGGATCGGGTTGAATTTACTGATCATGGGACCGCCGGGCGCCGGGAAGGGAACCCAGGCCGAAGTGCTGGTCAAGGAATTGCAGATCACACATATTTCCACCGGGGACATGTTCCGCAACGCTATAAAAGAAGGCACGGAAATGGGTAAAAAGGCCAAGGAATACATGGACAAGGGAGAGCTGGTGCCTGATGAGGTGGTTATCGGCATGGTGAAGGACAGGCTGTCCCAGCCCGATTGCAAAAAGGGGTTCCTACTGGACGGATTTCCCCGTACGGTGGAGCAGGCCAAGGCTTTGGACACCACCCTCGGGTCACTGGGAATCAAGCTGGACGGGGTGGTAAACATAGTGGTTCCCCTGGACAAGCTGATGGAGCGGCTCACCGGGCGAAGGGTGTGCAAGGGCTGCGGCGCGTCGTACCATGTGCTGTTCAACCCGCCCCAGGCCGCCGGACGGTGCAATGCATGCAGCGGAGAGCTTTATCAGAGGACTGACGACAATGAGGAGTCGGTGGGAACCCGGCTGAAGGCATATGAGGAAAAGACGCAGCCGCTGATCGATTATTACGGTGAAAAAGGAATTCTGTTGAACATAAATGGTGATCAGGACATAAGGAAGGTACTGGAGGACATTTTAAAGGCACTGAAGAAGTAAGCCACAAAAACCCCGGCATGTCCGGGGTTTTTGCCGGATCCCGGCAATTTCCGCCGGTCGCCCGGGACACGGGCCGGCGTGGCGGCCCGGGGGTGAACGAAAATCAGTTCAAAAAGGGGGAAGGAAAGAGCAATGCAGCGGATTCCCGGGGCCGGACTGGCCTTAATAGGAGGCTCAAGCACTTACAGCATGAATTTCCCCGAAGATTTGGACCATGAAGATATCAGTATATTGAATGAGGGAGCTGTATTCCGGACCCCCTTCGGGGACAGCCCGCCATTTAAATTTTTCCGGTGGGGCGAAAAAACGGTGGTCTCGGTGAGGATGCACGGGTGGCGGCCCGGAGTAAGCCGGGGGGCCGCGTCCCAACAGGTTTTCTGGGTGTTCAGGGAGGCCGGGGTGAAGAAAATCATTGCCGACGGTGGGGTGGGGTCGGTCAACCATCTGCTTAAACCCAGAGACCTGATCATACCCTCTGATTATATGGATTTTTCCATGCGCAAGGATGTGGGCCTGGGCGGGCCCTACCTGTTGACCATGAGGCAGCCGGTTTGCCCGGAGATAAGGGCGGCCCTGCTGGATGCTTCAGAAAAGCTGTACCGGGGGAGGATATTCGACCGGGGAATATACGCCGTCACAGACGGCAGACATTTTGAGAGCAAGGCCGAGGTGGTTATGCTGGGCAGGGCGGGGGCGGACGTGGTGGGCCAGAGCATGTGCCCGGAGGTATATCTGGCCAGGGAGATCGGGGCCTGCTACGGAAGGGTTGATATGGTGGTGAACTACGCCGAGGGAGTGATCACCGACTGGGACCACGATGAACTTAAGGATATTTTCTACGGGCTGTCGGGCAAAGTGGCGGCCATAGTGCTGGATGCCCTAGGCCGTCTTGGTCCGGACCAGATCTGTGGATGTCCTGAATTGCGCAGGGACACTCTTTTAAAATAGAACCGCCGGTTCCTCCCGCAGGAGGACGGTCTCCCCGTGTCGGTGGTTGATTGATTAAATATAGGTGCTCCCTGAAAAAAGCGGCTTAGAAAACAACGGCAAAGGGGGATTGGCCGGTGATTGTAGGTGTGCCCAAAGAGATCAAGAATAGCGAGTACAGAGTGGCAATTACGCCTGCCGGTGTTGAGGCTCTGGTGAAGGCCGGGCATGAAGTGGTTATAGAAACAAATGCCGGCGCCGGCAGCGGTATTTCTGACTTGCAATATGTGACAGCCGGCGCCGTCATTCTTCCTGGGGCGAAGGAAGTCTACAGCGCTGCGGAAATGATCATAAAGGTCAAGGAGCCCCTGCCGCCTGAATATGAACTCTTGAAAGAGGGGCAGCTGCTGTTCACATATCTGCACCTGGCCCCGGAGCCCGAATTGACCAGGGCCCTGCTGAGAAAAAAAGTTATCGGCATAGCCTATGAAACAATTCAATCCAATGACGGTATCCTGCCCCTGCTGACGCCGATGAGTGAAGTGGCCGGCCGCATGTCTATTCAGATCGGCGCCCAGTTACTGGAAAAAACCCACGGCGGTAAAGGAGTTCTGATGGGGGGTGTACCCGGAGTCCCGCCGGCCAGGGTGGTCATTGTAGGCGGGGGGGTGGTGGGGGCCAATGCCGCCAAAGTTGCAATGGGTATGGGGGCCGAGGTGATAATACTTGACAAAAGCGCCAACCGCCTGCGCTACCTCGATGATATATTCGGCGCGCGCATAAAGACCCTTATGTCCAACAGCTATAATGTAAAGGAATCTGTGGCGGGAGCAGATTTAGTCATCGGCGCGGTACTGGTTCCCGGGGCGAAGGCGCCCAAAATAGTCACCGAAGAGATGGTTGGGGCGATGGAACCGGGTTCTGTCATTGTGGACGTGGCCATCGACCAGGGAGGCTGCGTGGAAACGTCGGACAGGGTCACCACCCACGCCGAGCCCACTTATGTCAGGCACGGAGTGGTGCATTACAGTGTGGCCAACATGCCTGGTGCGGTGGCCAGGACTTCCACCTTTGCCCTGACCAATGTTACATTGCCCTATGCCATGATCCTGGCCGGCAAGGGCTGCGAGTCCGCCATCAGGGGGGATATAGCCCTGGCCCGGGGGGTGAACACCGTTGACGGAAAGATCACTTACAGAGCGGTGGCCCAGGCTCTGAACATGGAATATACCGGGCTGGACGAGGTTATTGATTTGCCGAAACATATAAGGGAGGGTATCGCTTGATTCCTTTGTCGAAGCCCCCGGAGGTGACCGGCTCTTATTTATTAAAAGTTTCAATATGCAGTATGCCCAGAAGGAATTAACAAAAAGTTGTTGAATAATGAAACGTCAAGTTTTGTGCTCCGGACATTGCGCATGTTAAGTGCTGGGTTCGGAGTTGTTTTTGGGCCGGTCTGAAGGAGGTGGGATACCGGAAGAATTGATATTTTTAAAAAATGCAGAAGAATGAAGGAGGTATTTTGGTAAATGCGCATCAGATCCAAATGGTTTTTGGTATTACTGGTACTATTGATGAGTGTGGCCCTGATTGCCACCGGTTGCGGCGGTGGCGACAAAAAAGATGAGAAAAAACCAGCCGCAGCAGACGACAAGACGATCAAAATAGGTATCCTGGCCCCCCTTACAGGTGACGTCAAAACCTTCGGCGAATCCACCGTCAACGGTGCAAAGCTCGCTGTGGAGCAGGCCGGAGGTAAAATAGGCGACTTCAAAATTGAAGTTGTGCCCGCAGACGACCGCAACGATCCCACTGAGGCCGTGAATGTGGCCACCAAGCTGATTTCCCAGGACAAAGTGTCCGGCATTGTGGGTTCAGTCACCTCAAAGACCACCATTCCGGTATCCAAGCTGGCCAACGACAGCAAAGTAGTCCTGATCACCGGAACCGCCACCAATGAAAAGGTCACCGTGGACGGGGGCAAGCGCAAGGAATTCGTTTTCCGGGCCTGTTTCATCGACCCCTTCCAGGGCAAAGTGGCGGCCAAGTTCGCCCTTGAAAACTTGAAAAAGAAGACCGCAGCCGTTCTCTACGACCAGGGCAATGATTACACCATCGGGCTGGCCAATAATTTCAAAGAGAACTTCACCAAGGGCGGCGGCACCATCACCGATTTCCTGGCATACAGCAAGGACGACACCGACTTCAGCGCCGTGCTCACCAACATAGCCAAGAAGAATCCCGAAGTGCTCTTCCTCCCCGACTATTACCAGAAAGTCAGCCTGATCGGCAAGCAAGCCAGGGCGAAGGGCATTAAGGCCGTGTTTATCGGCGGCGACGGCTGGGATTCCACCGACCTGGACTATAGGACCATGGAGGGCGGATACTTCACCAACCACTACTCCGCCGACGATCCCAGCCCGCAGGTGAAGAAGTTTGTCGGGGATTACAATGCCAAGTACGGCAAGACCCCGGACGCTTTGGCGGCCCTCGCCTACGACGCCGCAAGCCTGCTGCTGAACGCCATCAAGACGGCCAACAGCAAGGATCCGGTAAAGATCAGGGAAGCCATGCAGAATACCAAGGACTTCCAGACTGTCAGCGGCAAGGTGACCTTTGACAGCAACGGCAACCCCATCAAGGCCGCCACCATATTGCAGATTAGAGAAGGCAAGCAAGCATTCGTTACCACTGTATCCCCATAAACAATCATGAAAGTGCGGGGAGGTGCAGGCCTCCCCGCCGGTATCTTTTTTTTATCGCAGGGGGGCAATACAAATTGGAGCATTTGATGGATCAGATAATTAACGGGCTTCAGCTGGGCTTTATGTATGCGTTAATCGCCCTCGGCTATACCATGGTTTACGGTGTGGTCAAGCTGATCAACTTCGCCCACGGTGACGTTTTCATGGTGGGCGCCTTTGTGGGCTACTTTGGTTTCACCCACTGGGGCCTGCCGGTACCGCTGGCGATATTGACAGCCATGGTGGTCTGCTCCACCCTGGGGGTGGTTATAGAGCGTGTAGCCTATCGCCCGCTAAGATATGCTCCTAAGATAGCCGCGCTGATCAGCGCCTTGGGAGTTTCTTTATTTTTAGAATATTTTAGCAGTCTTAAATTTGTTTTTGGTCCCAATTACCGGGTGGTACAGCGTCC
>JBBIMW010000059.1:0-9774 GCA_037444185.1 Peptococcaceae bacterium
CTTATCCACAAGTAATAATGCAAGCATAGTTTCCTATACATTAAAAAAGCCGCCCTGCCGGGCGGCGGAATCAGGACTGCCGGCGGCAGCCATGATTCGCTTAATATGTGAAGGTGAAGGCACCCATGACCCTGGACACCGGCCTGGAATTGAGATACCCGTTTTTAACCCAGGACTCCCAGAAAAAGAGGGCGCCGTTGGTGGGATCCCATCCATTCAGGGCGTCCCGGGCGGCTCTTTTGGCGGACTCGCTGGCGGGCCTGTTTATCCATCCGTTAAGAACAGGCTCGAACTGATACCTGCCGCTTTCGTCAACATGATATACCACCCCCCGGACGGTGTCCGGGAAAAGAGAGCTCTCCATCCGGTTTAACACAACGGCGCCGACGGCCACCATGGTTTCATAGCTCTGATTGTCGGCCTCCGCAGTGATAATCCTGGCCAGCACGTCAAAATCCGCAGCCGGCACGCCTCCCGGACCAGTCCCCCGGCTCACCGCCCGCCATCCCGGCACATGCAGTATTTGTCCGGGGAAAATGATATCCCCCGCCAGGCTATTGGCCTGCTTAATTTCATTTACTGTGGCGCCATGCATTTTGCTGATTTCCCACAGTGTGTCTCCGGGCATCACGGTGTGGCTGGCCGCCGGGGCGTGTCCGGCAAAGGAAAGGACGAATAGAAAGGAAAGGGAAAGGGATAATAAACCCCTTCGCAGGGCTGAAAAAAAGCGTTTCATTATAACCCCTCCTGAGGCCTCCGAGGTTAGCTGAAGGGTTGGGGCAGAGGGAGCCCTTCCGCATTCATCTCCCGCTTTTCACCTCCCGGAGACTTGCGGATTCACCCCTTTGAATTGTTTTCCCCCGTACCACGGTCTTGAAGCCGTGGATTCGGCCGATGTTTTTTTGAGGATTCCCTGGAATCCCTCGCACCATTATAACGGCATTCCCATCCGGGGCCAAGCGGTAATGTCTGGGCGAACCGCTATACGCCGTTGCACTGGGCAAAATCCAAGATCAGTATCCGGGCGGAACAAATTTTTTCAAAATTTTTTGAGACCAGCCAGCAATTTTAAGTCTGACCGCATTGACCCGCCGGCCAGCCATCCCCCCGGCAAGACCACCGGCCCCCCCAAAAAGCCCGGACAGCAGGCGCAGAGGAAAAACCAAGGCCATGATAAAAATGCGGAAGGGAAGGATTACCATCCGCCAGATGTGACAAACAATAAAAGCCATTAGATACAGCAACCTGCCCGCCAGATATATATTCCAACGCACCAGCCGGTAGGCGGGATCTCCCAGAAAACGCAAAAACACCGCCGCCCCAAGCAAAAGACCAATAAATACGTACAGCCTCAACTGGCCGTTATTTGCCTTGAGCAGCAAGAAAAAAGACAAAAAGGTGAGGAATATCCAGAATATAATGTCACCGAAGATGGTGCCCGCCTTTTTCAACCTCAAAACATCCCGGGTGACCCTGTATATTTCATAGCAAAGACCGGCCAGCATGCCAATGGCCAGAGTCCACGCGAAAATTACCACCTGTTCGGCCAGGGACAAAGCCCTTCACTCCTATGAACCAATTCGCTTTTGGGGCGGCAGAACTCGCTCAGGGCCCGGCCTCCCCATTTTGTCTCATGTCTGATGTATTTTTTATTTTACAAGGCGGGCCAGCAAGTTCTTGCCCTTTCCCCTGACTGATTTTCCCTCCCTGTATTCCATGGAGTTGATAAAACCCTGCACACTCAAAGTTCCCTCGTCCAGATTGAGCTTGGTTATGTTCAGGCCCTCTCCTTTTAAAAAAAGTATCCCCATGGTGGTGTCCAGAACAATTTCACGCTCGTCGAAATTACCTACGTGCCGGACGCCTTCCAGATCAAGACGCTTTCTATCTGTAACCGTCAACTTCTGTTCCCCCCGGTGGTCCACCGACTCCACCCCCCTCGGACTTTTTCCTCATTTTTCAATATATATTCCCGGCACGGGCCAAAAATGAAAAAAGGAGGCCTTAAAGCCACCCCGGTTTTTCAGCCGTCTCCCGGCATAAGCCGTTTTTACTGCCACAGATCCTTTATTTCCACATCCCTGAAGTAAAACTTGACTATATCCTCTGGAGATTTACCCTGCTTGGCCATAAGGTGGGCTCCCCACTGGCACATGCCCACCCCGTGCCCGAAGCCCTTCCCCGTTAGAACCAGATTGCCTCCCTCAATGGCGGCACTGTCCAGCAGCATGGACCTGACTTGTTCACTGCCCAGGGCCAGCCTCAGGGCGGGGCCCCCCGCCTCAACACCGCCCAGCTTGATGGTTTCGGCCCTGCCGGAGGGACCTTTGCGGCTTATGGCCACCGAATCAATTTCCCCCGGATCTTTGCCGGCAACTTGCTTTACAGCGGCCCGGACCTTTTCCAATGCTACTTCCGACCGCCAGAATTTATTTTCCGGCGTGGTGACGGCCAGGCAATTATCCTCGGCGCCTGCGTTGACATAGGGGGTTGGTGTTTTAACATAGGCCAGCCCTTCTTTGGCGGAAGCCTCAACACCCCCATCGCAGGCGGAAAACCAAGCTTTAATAAACTTGCCTTTATGCAGCACCACCTCGCCCCTGGTCATTTCCACCGCCTTCCTGACATTATCATTAATGCGGCCTGGGTCGTAGGCCTGAAATTCCTCCACACTGGTGGAAGCATCCGTACCGTGAAGTTTCCTTACCCGGCCGGCTTCAATATTCTCCAGGGTAAATGTGCGGGCCAGTATGGCCTGGGCGGCAAGGGCACTGGTGGGCCACACCGGGTCCATTTCGGCGGCCACCACCCCCGCCAGATACTCTTCCAGCTTGATATTCTTTTTTTCTCCCGTATCGTTGTCAAAAAGGCTTATGGTGGGCTCGGACCGGTAACCACCGGGGCCGGGCTTCTTTTGCGGTCCCCTGGCGCACGATGGAAATAATGCCAGAGCCAGCAGGATCGCCAGTACGGATAACAATTTCAGTTTGTTCAAAATAAAAACCCCCCGGCAAAAATTTCAACCGGTGTTATTTTTGCCGGGAAAAACAATATTATGCAATAATATATGCCCACGGGCGCATTGGGGCGGCGCCCAAAACGGCGTCATGTCGCGCCCCCGGAAGCCTGCGCCATTACAGTTGACGCGCCCATGTTCCAGATCCGGACAGCGGCGGCGCAAGTACCCATGCACGGGGGCCCCCGTTTCAGCAGGCCGCACCACCAAACCTGCCGCACCATAAGCCGCCACCTCCGTTCGCCTGTTCAATTTTAATCGGACTCCTGTGGGCTGAAGCGGGAAAGAACATATTCACATATCAATGGCAACGTGCCCAGACTTGTTCCCCTGCCCGCCAAGCGTCCGCCGCAATCTGCCGTTAAGGCCCCCTGGCTCCCGGCCTGATGGACAAATCCGCAGCCCCGTCCATGGAATCACCTCCCCCCCAGCCGTACGGACAGCTGGCATATTTGAACCGCCCCGGCCTGTCACCTCCCTTTTGGGGGTATATAATTCCGCCACCGCAGCGGGCGATCTTAAATTTATTGTGACACCCCACAAAAGACACCCCTTGTTGGTTTTATTGTTAATAATACCATATATTGGCAACTGCTGTTTTGTGCCATATAGGCCGAAATAAAAAAAATAGCCGGTGATTGCCGGCCGGCATTTGTTTTTTCAGCCATTCTCTCCGCCGTCCTTAACATTCCTGCGGCATTATACATCCAGTAGCCGGTACAGGCCGGAAGCTTCCCGGGCGGGGACGCCGTCTCTGATTTCCACTATTTCCAGCCTGATTATCCTCTCTCCCAGCTTTATCTCCACCCTGTCCCCCAAAGCCACGTCCAGACCCGCCTTGGCGGGCCGGCCATTCACCGTCACCTGGCCTGACCGGCAGACTTCACTGGCCACGGTCCGCCGCTTAATCAGCCTTGACACTTTTAAGAATTTATCCAACCGCATAACCGCCACCTCCCCCGCCATTCCCCATGCTAATAAAAATCCACGCTCCCGGCGTGGATCGGAAAATCATCGCATCAAAGATGATCAATACAAACTATGATTAATTCTTAACCCACACTTTCGCGCAATGCCTTTCCGGCCTTGAACACGGGAACCTTGGTGGCCGCAATTTTTATTTCCTGACCGGTTTGCGGGTTGCGTCCCTTGCGGGCTGCTCTGTTCCTTATCTCGAAGGTGCCGAATCCAACCAATTGAACCTTTTCGCCACCGGAAAGGGCCTCTTCAATGCTGGCCAAAACGGCGGAAACAGCTTTTTCGGCATCCTTCTTTGTGAAATCTGTTTTTTCTGCAACTTTCGAAATCAGATCAGCCTTGTTCATAAATACCCCCCTTATATTTTAGCTGTTTACGGAGTTACTATTCGTTATTTTTCCAAGTTTTCCTCCTGTCAAGAAAATAATTCCTATTTTTTTATACTTTTTTCCACTTTTTTTATCTCTTCCCACCAGTCGTCCATTTCCTCCAGGCTGCAGCCATCGAGCTTCTTCCCGGCTCTGGCCGCCTTCTGCTCAACGTATCGGAACCTGTCGATAAACTTGTTGGTGGCTTTGTTCAGAGCCACCTCGGCATCTATTTTTAGCAGCCGGGCCAGGTTCACCACGGCGAAAAGAATGTCCCCCGCCTCATTTTCCACCTGTGGGCCGCTATTCTTTATTGCCTCCTTTAATTCTTCCAGTTCCTCGTAAACCTTGTCCAGGGCGCCCCTGTAGTCGGGCCAGTCAAACCCCGCCCCGGCGGCCCGCCGCTGCACCTTCTGCGCTTTCATCAGGGACGGCAGGTATACTGGAATACTGTCCGCTAAACCTTTTTTTCCTCCCGGCTTTTCCCTTTCCTTGATGGCCGCCCAATTTGCCAGTACTTCCACACTGTTTTCCGCTTTTACACCGCCGAAAACATGGGGGTGCCGCCTGATCATTTTTTCCGTGACGGCTTCCACCACGTCGTTTATGTCAAAATGGCCACCTTCCGAGGCAATCCGGGCATGGAAAACAATCTGTAATAATAAGTCTCCCAATTCTTCACAAATATTATACACATCCTGCCTGTCCATGGCTTCGATCGCTTCATAGGCTTCCTCCAAAAGGTACCGCCTGAGCGTCAGGTGATCCTGCTCCCGATCCCACGGGCACCCGCCCCCGCCCCTCAGCCGGGCCATCACATTCACCAGCGGGTCCAGTGGATAGAAGCAGCGTCCTTTTTGCTCCGCCTGCTCCGGCAGCGGCGGCACATACACGCTGGTAAGGTGATTGACCTTGCCAACCATGTCCAGCCGGTGCAGCGGGCACCTCTCCACCTGTTCCTCCCCTGGAACGCCGGCGGCTGTAACCACCGCCACGGGATGATCATCCGGATAAAAATCCATCAGGGAAAGTTTAATGTCAGATAACACCATGCGGCTGTAAGACTGAATTATCACCGTCCCCACCCCGGGGTTGAGCCTTTGCTCTCCCAGCCTCAGTCCGTCGACAACCAAAAGGCCGCCGGCCGGATCTATTCCCAAAGCGGCGAAGACAGCGTCCAGGAAGCTTACTCCCGACATCAGCCTTACCTCCAGGCCCTCCCGGGCGGCCGCCTCCATTATCAGCCCCACCGACTCCTCGGCCACCAGCGGGTGCCCGGGCACGGCATACAGCACATCACCCCTGCGGCCCAGCTCCAACACCTTCATGGAAATAAGCCGGTATACCTCCTGGAAATCTTCAGACTCCTGGTAAACGCTGTCAAAAGTATTGAATGATATGCCGTTGTTCCTCAACCACTCCACCGCCGGGTGAACCCCGGTCCGCAGCCAGATATTCCCGCTCTTCCTCAAGCACTCCATCGTCCCCAGGGAAATCAGGTCCGGGTCCCCGGGCCCCAGTCCGGCTATGGTAATCACTCCGCCCATGTATACCTCCGCCCATCGTCATGGCAATAAAACCATTTTTGCCCTGTATATTATAGCATAATAAACCGCACAACCACTAATTTATCCGCAAGGCTTGAAAAGCATGGTTTCCTATACATTAAAAAAGCCGCCCTGGCGGCGGCAAGAAGCGGCCTTGCGGCCGCTTCCCTCACTGCTCCATTTGTTTGGCCAAAAACCCTGCGGCGGTTTCAGCCAGCTTCAGCTCCATTTCGCCCATTTTAATGTCCGGTTCCCTGGAGGCCAGTATTACCGCGCCGATGGGATCTCCCTCAGCGATGATTGGAGCTATGACCTCCGCTGAATATTTGCCGTCACCGTCCTCGACAATCATGGACTCTCTGAAGTTGGGCTCTTTGCCGGGGTTGTTTATGATCATTGCCTTTCTTTCTTCCATCACCTTTTCCACCGCCGGCCCTATGGCCTTGTTTATAAACTCCTTTTTTGGAGCGCCGGCCACCGCTATGATAGTGTCCCGGTCGGCAATACAGGCAATGTGTCCCAGCGCCTCATGCAGAGAGTCGACATATTCTTTGGCAAAATCACCCAACTCACCGATGGGCGAATACTTCTTCAGAATGACCTCGCCTTCCCTGTCAACAAAAATCTCAAGCGGATCCCCTTCACGTATACGCAGCGTCCTCCTGATTTCCTTGGGGATGACGACTCTGCCCAAATCATCGATACGGCGGACAATGCCCGTAGCTTTCATCTATCCACCCTTCCCTCCTTTATCTTATCTGCAAATTATTCGCGGAATTAACTTTCACAGATAGTATATAGCAGGAGGAAAGGAATTATTCATTTTTTACCAATGGCCATCATTTTTTTTCATTTTTCGAGTTTTATCCCGTCTTTCCGGCTTCCCGGTCTTTGGGTTTTTCCAGGTGGTTTACAATTTCAGCCTTCTTCCGGGCTTCCTCCAGGAACTTGTCCAACCTTTCCTGCTTGGCCTGGTCGGTCAGCTTGGCCAGTACATCATCCCGCACCTCGCTGAAGGGCTTTTGCTTTTCCGGTGTATATTTTTCCATCTTGATCAAATGGTATCCGAACTGGGTCTTAACCGGTTCCGGAGTAATTTCGCCCGGCTTCAGGGCCATTGCGGCCTTTTCAAATTCCGGCACGGCATCCCCGGGACTGAATGTAAACAGGCCTCCCTGGGCGGCAGACCCGGAGTCTTCGGACTTCTGCCTGGCCAGATCGGCAAAATCCGCGCCTTTCTTTAGTTGTTCCAATATGGCCATGGTCTTGGTCCTGGCCTCCAGGTCTATTTTGGCTTTATCCCCATCCCTGCCCCCGGTCAGTGCAAGGATGTGCCGCACTTGATAGCTGGCCGGGGCAACAAATTGATTTTTGTTTTTTTCGTAGTACTCGGCGGCCTGGGCTTCGGTAGCCGGCTGCATCTCCTCCAGAAGCTTCTTTTGCAAGGCGCCGATGATCATGTCCTTTTCCAGCATGTCCTTGAACTTGGGTTCCGTCCAGCCATTGGCCGCCAATGTTTGCCTGAATTTATCATCGGTCATGGCTTCTTTGTACCTGGCTACCTCTTTATCCACGTCCGCCCTGGAAATCTGTATCCCCATCTTCTTCGCTTCCTGCAGTAAAATGGTCTGGTCGATAAGTTGCTCAAGGGTCATGGAATCAATCATTTTCAGCATGTCGGCATCCGTTTTCTCATCGATGGTGATACCCATGGATTTATAATGCTGTTTCATGTTCTGGACCATTTCCGCCAGTTGCTGCCTGTTGATTTGCTCCCCGTTGACCGTAGCCACAACACCGCTTTTTCCGCACCCATAGACCAGTAAGGGCAGCAACAACACAACCGCCGCCAGCAAACCCCGCCAAGATTTAACCAAATAAACCCCCCCCCGAAATTTACCTTCAACCCGCTCCGGCAGGTATATATCTGCAGCCTGCGCTGCATTCCTTTGCGGCCCGCGAAGAAACGCCCACCATAAATGCTTGCATTACAAAAAGATTATACGCCCCTTTTACAAAAACCGCAATAACCGGGAACTGGGAATATGGCTTTTGTATCCGTAGTTACGCCAGATCCCTGATAAAGCCCTCCAGCTCATCCATATAATACTCTGGATTATCCCCGGAGGATGGAGCTTTCAGCCTGATCTCAAATTCCTCGCCCTGATTGTTGAATTTCACCCTGTTCCTGTACTGCTGCCCAATCCTGACCAGCGTTTCACCCGTCAGCGGATGTCCGGGCGAAAACTGCAGCCTGAGGAATCCCGTCTGGTCCGATATTTTCTTTATCCTGACCCGGCCGGCCAGGGCCTTTATCCTGGCCACCCGCAACAGCCTTCTCACCTGGACGGGCATGGGACCGAAACGGTCTTCCAGCTCCCTGTCAAGATCTTCCAGGGCAAATTCTTCCGACGCGGCGGCGATTCGTCTGTATATTTCCACCTTTTGATTGGAATCAGGCACGTATTTTTGTGGAATAAAAGCCTCCACCGGCAGTTCGATGACTGTTTCCACCGGGCCTTCCCGGTCTTCTCCCCGGGCTTCCCTGACGGCATCCTCCAGCAGCCGGCAATACAGGTCAAAGCCAACGGCGTCTATATGCCCGTGCTGCTCCGGCCCCAAAAGATTTCCCGCACCCCGGATTTCCAAGTCCCGCATGGCTATTTTATAGCCGGATCCGAAGGCGGTGAACTCTCTGATGGCGGCCAGCCTCTTCTCCGCCACCTCGCTTAATATGCGATCCCGGCGATAGGTGAAGTAGGCGCAGGCGATCCGGTGGGACCGGCCAACCCGCCCCCTGAGCTGGTATAGTTGGGATAGTCCGAGATTATTGGCGTCCTTCACGATCAGGGTGTTGACATTGGGGATGTCCAGTCCGCTTTCAATTATGGTGGTGCAAACCAGCACGTCATATGCCCTGTCCATAAAATCCATCATTATTTCCTCCAGCTCGTCCTCCCTGAGCTGTCCGTGAGCCACCGCCAGTCTGGCGCCGGGAACCAGCCCCTGCAGCCATCCGGCAATGCTGTCCAAATCCTGTATCCGGTTATGGACAAAAAATGTCTGTCCGCCCCGGCCCATTTCCCTGTATATGGCTTCTCTGATCAGGGAGGGATCCTCCTCCAGGACATAAGTCTGCACCGGAAACCTGTTTTCCGGCGGCGTCTCCAGCAGGCTGGTATCCCTCACCCCCACCATGGACATGTGCAGCGTCCGGGGAATGGGAGTGGCGGTCAGTGTAAGCACATCCACATTTTGTTTGATGACTTTCAGCCTCTCCTTGTGCGCCACCCCGAACCGCTGCTCTTCATCAACCACCACCAGCCCCAAGTTTTTAAATTTGACATCGTCCTGTACCAGCCGGTGGGTTCCGATGACTATGTCAAGCCTGCCCGTCTGCAATTCGCGCAGTATTTTCTTCTGTTCCCGGTGGGTGCGAAAGCGGCTCAGCATGTCCATGCCCATGGGGTAGGGGGCGAACCTTTCCTTGAAAGTATTATAGTGCTGCTGGGCCAGGATGGTGGTAGGAACCAGCACCGCCACCTGTTTTCCGTCCATAACGGCCTTAAAGGCGGCCCTCAGGGCCACCTCGGTCTTCCCGTAGCCCACATCCCCGCACAATAGCCGGTCCATGGGCCTGCCGCGCTCCATGTCCTTTTTCACCTCTGCGATGGCCCTGAGCTGATCCGGAGTTTCTTCATACGGAAAGGCCTCTTCAAACTCCTTCTGCCATACCGTGTCGGGGCTGAAGGCGTACCCCCGGGCGTTCTCCCTGGCCGAGTACAGTTCCAAAAGCTCCCTGGCCATTTCTCTGACGGACTCCTTTACCCTCCCGTTTACCCTGCTCCACTCGGTCCCCCCCAGT
>JBBIMW010000060.1:0-9255 GCA_037444185.1 Peptococcaceae bacterium
AGAATCAAAGCTTCATGCAGCTTGGTGTGTCTACTTTATCGGGGACAGCTCACGGCCGGGCCCGCCTGAAAAAACCACTTGATTGATTTCAATCTTTGATGTAATTTACTAGAAGAACTATTATAGCGGGGCTGCGGCCTGGAGTGCCGGCAATGAAAATAACCATTATCGGGGCGGGCAAGGTGGGGACCGAGATCGCCCACATGCTTTCCGAGGAAGGCCACGACATCATCGTAATCGACCGGAGCGAGCAACAGCTGGCTAAAATTCATGAAACCCTGGATGTGCTGACGGTCAAGGGGAATGGCTGCAGTTCGCAGCTGCTCAAAGATTTGGGCGTTAATGACAGTGATCTGCTGGTGGCGGTTACGGACAGCGACGAGATCAATATGATCTCCTGTATGACGGCGAAAAGGGTGGGCGTTGCCAGGACCATTGCCAGGATAAGGGACCCGGATTATGTCCGGGACCTGATTATTTCCAAGGAGGACCTGGGAATTGATCTGGTGATCAATCCCGATTACGCCGCGTCCCAGGAAATAGCACGTCTTTTGACACTAAGGCTGCCGGTTCACACCGAGCACTTCGCCAATGGCAGGATACAAATGGCGGAGCTGTCGGTGGATGAGTCCAACACCAACTTCGCCAATAAAAGGATTCAGGATATAGAATTGCCCAAGTTTTGCCTGATCGTGGGCATTTCCCGCAGAGGCGAGATGAATGTCCCCGGCGGCAAAGACATTATTCTCCCGAACGATACCCTTTACGTGTTGGGAAACGCCGAGTCCATAAGCAAAATATGCGCAAAATTTAAAATCAGGCGCCGCCGGGTGCAGAACGTGATGATTATGGGCGGCGGCAGGGCCGGATTCTACCTTGCCGAAAAATTGATCAACAGCGGAATAAAAGTGAAAATAATTGAACAGAACATGGAAAGGTGTCATGAACTGGCCAACCGGCTGGACGAAGCTCTGATTATTAAGGGTGACGGCACGGATGTGGACTTGCTGAAGAGGGAGGGCATACACGAAACCGATGGCTTCGTGGCAGTCACCGGATTTGACGAGGAGAATCTGCTGATGGCCCTGCTGGCCAAACAACTGGGGGCCAAAAGGGTAATCGCCAAGGTCAGCCGACCCAGCTACGCCCCCCTGGTGGAGCGCCTGGGGGTGGACGCGGCCATCAGTCCGCGGCTGATTACTATCAGTGAAATTCTGAGGTTCATCAGGGGGGGCAGGCTTTTATCCCTGGTACTGCTGCTGAATGAGCAGGCCGAGGTGCTGGAGGTGATTGCCCAGCCTGGAAGCAGGATCGTGGGCAAGCCGCTTCAGTCCTCGGGTTTGCCCAAAGGGGTGATTATCGGGGCCATTAGCAGGGGTGACAAGGTGATAATCCCAAAGGGCGGCGATGTGATTCAGGCCGACGACCGGCTGGTGGTATTCGCCCTGGGGCATGTGGTGCACACCGTGGAGGCCCTTTGTAGCCGGGGGGACGGTTGATACATTGAACAAAAGACTGATTTTGAAAGCACTGGGACTGATTCTGCTGTGCGAGGCGGCGGCCATGGTCCCTTCTCTTTTCCTGGCGCTGGCGTACCATGAAAATGACTGGCCGGCCTTCTTGATCAGTGTGATTGTCACCGCCCTTGCGGGGGGGATGATGTCCGCCGCGGGCTCCGGCAGTGGAAACGTAGGTTACCGGGAAGGATTCGCCATTGCCACCCTGGGCTGGGTATTGCTGGCGGCATTCGGTTCTGTTCCTTATATTCTCACCGGAACTCTGTCAAACCCCCTGGACGCTTATTTTGAAACCATGTCCGGATTTACCACCACCGGGGCCTCCGTAATCACGGACATTGAGGATTTGTCCCACGGCATGCTTTTCTGGCGCAGCCTCACCCACTGGCTGGGAGGCATGGGGGTAATTGTTCTCACCGTGGCCCTGATACCGTCTCTAAAGATCGCCGGGCTGCAGATGTTCAAGGCGGAGGTTCCGGGCCCCACAAAAAGCAAGGTTCTGCCCAGGATAGCCCAGACTTCCAGGGAAATGTATAAAATCTACCTGATTATCACCGTGGCTGAAGTAATACTGCTTAAGATGGCCGGGATGGACCTGTTCGACTCCTTCATACACACCTTCGGCACCGTTGCCACCGGCGGATTCTCCAGCAAAAACGCCAGTATAGCGGCTTACGACAGTGTGCTGATTGAATTGATCATTGTGACTTTCATGATTATCTGCGGCATCAACTTCGCCCTGCACTATTATATCCTGCGGGGCAACTTCAAGCCGGCCTGGAGGGACCCGGAGGCCCGGCTGTACATGGTCATTATATTTCTGGCCACCGGGCTCATCACCTTTGATTTGGTCAACAGCGCCGGCTACGCCTCCGGCAAGGCCCTCAGGGAGTCGCTTTTTCAGGCTACTTCCATCATGACCACCACCGGCTATGCCACCGCCGATTTTGATCAGTGGCCCTCCATGAGCAAAGTGATGATACTGATTCTCATGCTGGTGGGGGCCTGTGCCGGGTCCACCGGGGGCGGGGTCAAGGTATCCAGGCATCTGATTATGTTCAAGGGGATCTCCCGGCAGATCACCAAGCTTTTGCATCCCCAGGCGGTAATGCCCGTCAGGGTTGGCAGGGAGGTGGTGTCCCAGGATGTGCTGGACAGCGTTCAGACATTCTTCTTCATATATGTGCTTTTGCTGGGGGCCTCGGTGTTGTTTGTGGCCTCCCTGGGGGTGGACCTGGTCAGCTCCATTACGGCGGTGGCCGCCACCCTTGGGAATATAGGTCCCGGTCTTGGAGCCGTGGGCCCTGCGGCCAATTATTCTTCCCTGCCGGCCGCCGCCAAGGGAGTGCTTGTTTTTTGCATGCTCATAGGCAGGCTGGAATTATACACTGTAATGGTCATGTTAAGCACCAAGTTTTGGAGAAACTGAATTTCACCGATATCCACGGTACGGTGCCGGATGATGCCTCCGCAATACAGCGCATGAAATTTTCCGACAGCCTTCCGGGGAGCCCGCCGGTTTAGAATGTATCCCGGCTGGAAATAATTATGGGTAAAAACGGCGGGGTTGTTTTTTATGTTAAAAAGAATAAAATGGTATTTAACGGCCGCAGTACTGATGTTGGCGGTGGCCATGGCGGTGTTTCTGGCCGTCGGCATGGTGGCCGGTACTGTGGCCGGGCCGATGCTGCCGGTCTTCGGGCAGGCCTCCGGAGCGGTGGTGGTTCCGGGGGCGGTGCTGAAAGAGGAGAACAACTACCTCTGCGGTGACGTGGAACTGGTATATCAGGCCCCGGTTTCCCCGGACATGCTGGGAATGAATTTAAAAGACCTGCGCGGCAGGTATCCGGAAAAAGACGGCTGGACCGTGGAAATGAAAAATGAAAAGCTGGTGGTGCTGAGAAAAAATATTGACAGCTTCTGCGGACAGCACAGCCTGTACCGTCACCTCGGGGTTCACCGGGGCAGGCTGGCTGTTTACCAGGGTCCTCTGGGTTTCAACCAGAGGCTTCTAAGGGTGGAGGAGAAGAAAAGGGTGGAGGATTTGCCCCGCCCCCTGCGGGAGAAACTCCTGAAAGTACAGGAATACCACCGGCTGTCGCCGGAGGAGCGGTCCGGTTTAAGGGTTGACCTGGAGTTTGCGGATGAGACCGCTTTGAACAGCACCCTGGAAAATCTGGATGAAGAGCCCGTCAGGGTCCGGAATTGATATTACCCCCATGCAATGCATATATGGGGGGCCGGCTTTTTTGAATTAACTGACCGGTTGGGGCTGAAAAGATGATAATTATGGGCATTGACCCCGGCACGGCAATTACTGGCTATGGCGTGATTGCATACAGCGGATCGCAATTCAGGGTTCACGATTACGGGGCTGTCAGAACTGACCCCGGCCTTGGGCTGGCCGGGAGGCTGGACTTGCTTTATCGCAGCCTGGCAGGCATAATCGGTGAGCACCGGCCGGATCATTTCGCCGTGGAGGAACTGTTTTTCAACAAAAATGCCAAGACCGCCCTGGCCGTGGGGCATGCCAGGGGGGTGGCGATGCTGGCGGCGGTGCAATCTGGCCTGCCGGTCTATGAATATACCCCTTTGCAGGTAAAGCGGGCGGTGGCGGGAAACGGCAGGGCGGTCAAGGAACAGGTGCAGTTTATGGTCAGGGCCCTTTTATCCCTAAGGGAGAGGCCCAGGCCCGACGACACCGCCGACGCCCTGGCGGTGGCCATTTGCCACGCCTTTATCTGGACAGGGACGGAGGCGTTGCGGAGATGCTAGCTTTTTTGAGAGGTATACTGCACGCTGTAAGCGGCGACTGCGTCATTGTGGATGTGAACGGGGTGGGCTACCTGGCCCAGGTGCCCCTTTCCACGCTGTCCCGGCTTCCCCCTCCCGGCGGAGAGGTGGTGCTGCATACTTCCATGGTGGTGCGGGAGGACGGGGTCAGCCTTTACGGTTTTGATACATTAGAGTCCCGGGAAATCTTCCGGCTACTTATAAATGTCAGCGGGGTGGGACCAAAGGGGGCGCTGAGCCTGCTGTCCGCCATCACCCCCGGCGGGCTGGCGGCCGCCGTCAGGGAGGAGGATGCGGCCATTCTGACCGGGGCCCCCGGCATAGGGAAGAAAATTGCCCAAAGGATAATATTGGAGCTGAAGGACAAATTCAAAGGGGACTATCCTGCCGCACCGGGGGCGCCGGCGGCACGGCGGGAGGGAAATTCCGGCGACGCGGTGGAGGCTTTGGTGGCCCTTGGCTTCGCCGCCCCCCAGGCGGTCCAGGCAGTGGACAGGGCGGGCGGGGAGCTGGGCGCCGGGGCCCCCGCCCGGGAACTGGTGCGTCACGCCCTGAGATTGCTGGCGGCCGTAAAATGAGAAAATGAATAGAACTAAAAGGAAGGTTGTGCCATGGCAGGCAAAGCCCCGGTGGAAAGAATAGTGGCGCCGGCGATGAGGCGGGAGGAACTGGAGGCGGAGGCCGGCCTCAGGCCCCGCAGGCTTGAGGAGTATATAGGGCAGCAAAAGGTGAAGGAGACCGTGGGGGTATTCATCCGGGCCGCCAGGGAGAGGGGGGAGTGCCTTGATCATGTGCTTCTTCACGGCCCCCCCGGTCTGGGTAAAACCACCCTGGCCAATATAATCGCCAACGAGATGGGAGTAAACATAAGGGTTACATCGGGGCCGGCCATAGAAAGGCCCGGGGATCTTGCGGCCATATTGACCAATCTTTCTGCCGGAGATGTGATTTTCATCGATGAGGTGCACCGCCTGAGCAGGCCGGTGGAAGAGATACTCTACCCCGCCATGGAGGACCAGGCTATTGATATTGTCATCGGGAAGGGTCCGGGGGCCAGATCCATCAGGCTGGAACTGCCCAGATTCACTCTCATCGGCGCCACCACCAGGACGGGGCTCATCACCTCCCCGCTGCGGGACCGCTTCGGAGTGATCAGCAGACTGGACTATTACAGCGAAAAGGACTTGGAGGCAATAATATTCAGAACGGCGTCAATACTCAATGTGCAGATAGAACCTGCGGGGGCCGCCGAAATAGGCGGAAGGGCCAGGGGGACGCCCCGGGTGGCCAACAGGCTTTTGAAAAGGGTCCGGGATTACGCCCAGGTGATGCACGGCGGGGTGATCCGCCGGGAGGTGGCGGTGGAGGCCCTGGAGTTCCTGGAGGTTGATCCTCTGGGACTGGACGAGATAGACCGGCGAATCTTGCGTATAATAATTGAAAAGTTCGGCGGGGGACCGGTGGGGCTGGATACCGTCGCCGCGGCGGCGGGCGAGGAGGCCCACACGGTGGAGGACGTATACGAGCCGTATTTAATGCAAAGGGGCTTGCTGGCCAGGACCCCCCGCGGCCGGGCGGCAACCCCGGCGGCATACAAGCACCTGGGGATAGCTTGTGAAGGAGGCCCCTGCCGGGAGACGCAGGGAACATTGCCCCTCCGCTGAAGGGTAAAGAAAATATGAAAATATTGCTTCACATATGTTGCGGCCCCTGTTCCATCTACCCGGTGGAGGTTTTGAGAGGGGAGGGGGAAGTGACCGGCTATTTTTTCAATCCCAATATTCACCCCTACACCGAGTGGCGGGCCAGGAGGGATGCTCTGGCCCGGTATGCGGCCGGCGCCGGCCTGGAGATTATTTGCGACGGGCGTTATCTGCTGGAGGAATTCATCAGGGAAGTGGTTTACCGGGAGGGCGAAAGGTGCGGTGTTTGCTACCGGATGAGGCTTTCGGACACTGCGGGGGCGGCCAGGGAGAGGGGTTTTGAAGCTTTCTCCACCACCCTTCTGGTCAGCCCGTACCAGAACCACCGGTTGATCAGGGAAGTGGGAGAGGCCGTGGCTGCTAAAACCGGCGTTGAATTCCTGTACCGGGACTTCCGGCCCGGATTCAGGGGGGCTGCGGCCAGGGCCGGGGAACTGGGAATGTACCGGCAGAAGTACTGCGGCTGCATATACAGTGAAAAGGAGCGGTACCTGAAGCCTGAAGCCGGGGAGGTCAAGTCTTGAACGGTTCCTTTTTCACCCTGGGCAAGATAATTCTCCTATTTTATTGAGCATTGTGCTGACGGTACTGCTGAATATTATCTTCAGAAAATGACGGCCGGAACAGGAAATTCTTTGCTTCTTGTCGAAAACAGGCTTGAATATATTATAGCCTGGAGGTTGGCATGCAGAGAATGAGGGGCGGAACATGGCTGGTATTGTGTTCGTTTTTTCTGGCGTTTATAATGGTGGCGGTCCCTTGCCGGGCTGAAAGCCGGGTGACGGTGTCGCCCAAGACGGTCAGGGTTTGTCTGGCCCAGGACCTTCAGACCCGGGACTTTTATGTGCAGGGAAAATACCGGCTGGTGGGTCAGGGCGGGGAATTGATCGCCGCGGTGCAGCCCGGTGAGCGCTGGCAGGCCGTATTTTCCGGCGGCCGCATACAGTTCTTTAAAAACGGCCAGCTGGTCGGGACGCACAGCGGCCCGGCGGGTCTGCAGCAGGACAAGCCATTGCTGGCGGTGCTGGGCGGAAGCGGCGCGGTGAAAAATGCGGCCCTGGACGCCGGCATACAGGCGGTGGGGGCGGACGGACAGGCGAAGCAATTGAAGATAGGCCCGGGCGGGATAATCGTGGCTGGCGCTTCCGGGACACCGGTGGCGCGGGGAGGCGGGGATCTCCACCTGGTGTCTCTCTCAGCCGGCGGACGGTCCCAAAGTTACCGCGGAAACATGGAATTCAGGGTGCAGGCCGGGGGAATAACAGTGATCAACGAACTGCCCCTGGAGGAATATCTGTACGGAGTACTGCCCAGGGAAATGCCGGCCTTCTGGCCCCTGGAGGCCCAGAAGGCGCAGGCGGTGGCCGCCCGCAGCTATGCCCTGGCCCAGCTGGGCGCATACAGGCCCCATGGTTTTGATCTTATGGCCACCCAGCAGAGCCAGGTGTATGGAGGCTATAACGCCGAGCACCCCATATCCAGCCGGGCGGTTGACGAAACCAGGGGCCAGGTGATGTTATACCGGGAAAAGCCCATCAGCGCCTATTTCCACAGCAGCAGCGGAGGGCATATAGAAAACTGCCAGGATGTGTGGCGGGAGGCAGTGGATTATATCAAGTCGAGGCCCGACCCATATGACAAAAACCCTAACCATTACAACTGGGAGGCGACTTACAGCCAGGAACAGCTAGTCAACCAGTTGAAAGAAAAAAAGGGTTATTTCAACCGGACCGGCGAGCCGGAAAAAATTTTTTCCAGGGTGGATGACGTAAAGATACTGGAGAGGACTTCTTCCGGCACCAGGGTGAAAAAAATAATAATTGAGGGGCAAGATTCCGGAGGGAAGCCGTTAAAGGTGGAGCTGTACAACGCCGACGCGGTGAGGGGCGCCCTGGGTCTTAAAAGCTCCCTGTTTGAAATAAAAAAGGAGACGGGATCCGGAGGCGCTCTCAAGTCCCTCACTATGAAGGGTTCGGGCTTCGGGCACGGCCTGGGCATGTCCCAGTACGGCGCCTTTGGCATGGCCAGCCAAGGTTATAGTTACCAGGATATATTGAAATACTATTATTACAATGTTCAGGTGGGACTGGCCAGAGAAAGGTAATGCAGCTTCGTGTTCCTGATGGAACAGCATATCGGCTTAAAAATTTTTTGGGAGAATTGTTTTGAAAGTAAGCGATTTTGATTATGAGCTCCCCGCCCGCCTGATTGCCCAGGATCCACTTCCCCACAGGGATGAGTCCAGGCTGATGGTGGTCGGCAGGGGCGGCGGCGTGTTTAGTCACGGAAAGTTCAAGGATATTGTGGATTATCTTTGTCCCGGGGATGTCCTGGTGCTGAACGACACCAAAGTTATCCCGGCCCGGCTGGAGGGCGTCAGGGAGGACACCGGGGGCCGGGTGGAGGTGCTGTTGCTGAGGGAGGCCGGAGAAGGTCTCTGGGAAGCACTGGTCAAGCCGGGGCGCCGGGCCCGCTTGGGTTCCAGGCTTGTTTTCGGGGAAGGTGTGATGGTGGGCACCCTGCTTGAAAGAACCGGCGCCGGGGGGCGCCTGATCCGGTTTGAATGCCCGGCCGGCTTCCGGGAGGCCATTGAAAAGCTGGGGAAAATGCCCCTTCCCCCTTACATAAAAAAATATCCCGGGGATCCCGGCCGTTACCAGACTGTTTACGCCCGGAGGGAGGGCTCCGTGGCGGCCCCCACCGCAGGGCTGCACTTTACCGGGGATCTGCTGGAAAGGATAAAAGACTCCGGCGTCAAGGTGCTCACCGTGCTGCTCCATGTGGGCATAGGCACCTTCAGGCCGGTGTCGGTCGGCGAAGTGGAGAACCACCGCATGCATGAAGAGTATTACGAGATTTCTCCGGACACAGCCAAGGCCATCAATGCCGTTAAAGATTCCGGCGGAAGGATCATCGCGGTGGGCACCACCACGGTGCGCTGCCTGGAAGCTTCGGCCGCCGGGCCGGGCCGGGTAAGGGCGGGATCGGGGCTGACGGATATATTTATTTACCCCGGCTACCGGTTTAAAGTAATTCAGGGAATGATCACCAACTTTCACCTGCCCAAGTCCACACTGATCATGATGGTCAGCGCCTTTGCCGGCCGGGAAAATATCCTGCGGGCGTACCGGGAGGCGGTGGAGAGGGAGTACAGGTTCTTCAGCTTTGGAGACGCTATGCTGATCATATGATTACCGGAATCAATAACCTAGGTACCCGGTACCAAAGTTATTGCGCCTTGC
>JBBIMW010000061.1:0-9010 GCA_037444185.1 Peptococcaceae bacterium
TGCGGGAAAAGATCGGCAAAGGCGCGCCGCTGTGCGAAGAAGAAATACTAAAACTAATCTTCCTGCCATCAAAGAGGGCATCAAAGAAGGCGAAAGGAAAAGGGCCCTGAAGACTGCCATGGCGGCCCTCCGGGAGGGAGCCGATGTGGACTTCATCGCTAAGATAACCGGCCTGGATCCGGAAGTCGTCCGGAGGTTGAAGGCAAAGGTGGAATTTGGTTAGTACTACAGCGTAACCTAAAAATAACTATGAACAAAACTAAACGTCAATGATACAATTGCTGAAAGGGGTCCAGTGACGCAGGTAAATCAATTGTAGAAAGCAGAATTCATGAGCACGGACATATTGCTGGACAAACGGCCACTGGCCGGAAAGCTCAAAGATATTCGGCCGCTCAAAATCCTGTTGGTAAATAAGACGAAGTGGGGGCCTGTATGGGACTACATGGTCCGTACTTACCACTATCTTGGCTCGAGACGATGATTGGCCCCCGGATCAAATACCTGGTTTTCCAAGAAGACAGACCGCCTGCGGCTTTGAGTTACAACCGGGCAGCACTTCACGTGGGTGTGCGGGATGCGGTTTTTGGGCTGGACACGGAAACAAAAGTACAAGCTTTTGCCCCACGTGATTAACAACAACCGGTTTCTTATCCTGCCTTTGGTGCAGGTTAAAAACTTGGCCTCCCACTTGCTGGCTTGCACCCTAAAACAAATTGTGCAGAATTGGCCCAGCTCATACGGTGCCGACCCCCACGCAAAATACTTTTCCCACGTCCTCTATAGCCCCGGAAAAACGATCCTTCACCGAAATTGACGGAATCAAGGGCGGGAAAACCGCACCGTAACAGTGGATCCCCTCGGAACAACGGAACCCGGCGGTGGATTCTGCTCCACCGCAAGCCCGCTGCCCGACGAAATGAAATTCAGCCCCAGTTCCCGCAAAATGAACCCGGCCCTGCGGATGGTCAGCCCCTTGGTATCCGGCACCAGAACACTGCCGGGGGGATTGTCCTTGTCATAGGCTGCGGCCCCGATGCCGACCGCCGATCCTCTTTTCAGCCAGACTCCTCCGGCGGGCCTTTGTTCCGTCACCGGCCCCCGCCCGCCGGACACCCGGGGGAGCAGCCCGGATTCTTCGAGAAATTTACTGGCTTCGTCCACAGGGAAGCCAATCACATTGGGGATCCTCACCATCCCGGCGGACGCCGGCGCCGGGGGCTTCTCCCGGTCTGTTTTCTGGAAGGCCTTGGGCTTCGGCTGGTCCGGATTCTCGGGAACGCCGAGATAGCGCAAAGTATCCCCGGCCAAGGATCGGAAAACCGGCGCTGCCACGTCCCCTCCATGATACACCTGGCCCTTGGGCTCGTCCACCACCACCAGCACGGCTATCCTGGGATTGCCGGCCGGGGCGAAGCCGGCGAAGGAAGATACATATTTGCCCTCCTGGTACCCTTTGGGGCCGGGCACCTCCGCGGTGCCGGTCTTGCCGGCCACCGCGTAGCCGTCCACATAGCCCTTTTTGGCCGTGCCCTCCATGACCGCCTTCTGAAGCAATCTGTCCATCCGGCCGGCCGTATTCCCGGAAATCACCTGCCTCACAGCCCGGGCTTGGATATTCTTCACCGCCTTGGTCTCCGGGTCTTCCACCGCCCGGACCAGGTGCGGCCTCACCAGGTAGCCACCGTTGGCCAAAGCCGAGAGGGCGGTGATGAGCTGTATCGGTGTCACCGCCACGGACTGGCCGATGGCGATGGATGCGGTGTCAAGATCTGTGGCGTCGGCCTCCGGAATCAACAGTCCCATTTCTTCCCCGGGGAGGTCCACCCCGGTGGGCTGCCCGAATCCGAAACCCCTGAGGTGCTTGTATAGCAAGGTTCTGCCCGCCTTCAGCCCCACCTCGGCAAAAACGGGGTTGCAGGAGTTCTGCATCCCCTCGGCAAAGGTCTGCATGCCGTGCCCTCCATGCTCCCAGCAGCGTATTTTCCTTCCCGCCACGGTTATATGGCCCGGGTCGTTAAACATGTCTCCCTCCCTCACCACCCCTTCTTCCAGGGCCATGGCCGCCACCAACATCTTCAGGGTGGATCCGGGCTCGTAGTTGAAGTGAATGGCCGGATTGAAATCCCATACCTTTTGGGGATATGAGGCATATCCGGCCGGGTCGTACGATGGTCTGGCGCCCATGGCCAGCATCTCCCCGCTGTGCGGGTCCATGACAATTATGACAGCTCTGGCCGGCTTGTACTTTTCAACGATTTTTTCCAGTTCCCGCTCAACGTAATACTGTATAGCATGATCTATGGTGAGTATGAGATTTTTACCCGGCTTGGGAGGGACATACTGGGACCGGGCCTGAAGAACCTCCCGGCCCATGGAGTCGGTCTCGGTGATGAGCCGTCCGGGCACCCCGGAAAGCTCGGAGTCGTAGTATTTTTCAATACCGCCCCGGGCCGACGGGTCCATGCCCACAAAACCCAACACATGGGCGGCCATGGCGCCCTGGGGGTATGTCCTCCTGGTGCCGTCCACAAAGCCTATTCCCGTCGCTTTATTATCCTTGATCAGCTCAGTCAGCCTCTGGCAGGTTTCATAGTCCACCCTGTGGCTGATCCAGGCAAAGGGCTGCTTTGAACTCATAATCTTTAAGGCCCCGGCTTCGTCAATCCCCAAAATGCCGGCCATCCGCCTGGTAAAGGCCTTCTTTGCGGCATATTCCTTCTCCTGCCTGTTCTCTCCATCCCCGGCCTTTACCTGAACGGTAAAAATATCGGGATTGGCGAAAACGGACTTGACCGGAAAGTTGCCCACCAGCTCAACACGGTTCCGGTCGTAGATAACGCCCCTTTTCGGCTCCAATATTTCCTCCCTCACCCTGACCCCGGCGGCCTTCCTGCTCAATTCCCCCCCCTGCACCAGCTGGAGCCAGGACAGCCGGAAAAGCAAAGCCACGAAAAACACTGTAAGAGCAATGAAAATTACCGCCAGCCTGTTCCTGGAAAGCCAGTCCGCAGTCAACCGCCCGCCCTCCCATCCACTATTTTCAATATTATCTATTTACGCATTATTTCAAGATCACCGGCAAGATGGCTGCGGTCGTTCAGCAGGGACACCACTCCGCCGTCCCAGTCCGCAAAATCAATCACATTCAGGGCTACGTTGTCCTGACGGATTTTCCAGTACTTGTTCAGATCCATGTTCAAAACCGTTCCCACCAGGCACCTCACCGGCCCACCGTGGCAAACCACGGCCACCTGTTCCCCCATGTGCCTCTCCACCACTTCCCGGACGGCCGGGACCACCCTGACCAGCAAATCTGAAAGCCCTTCCCCCCCGGGGACCTTTATGCCCAGGGGATTTGCCCACCAGCGGGAGAGCAGTTCACCATACCTCTCTTTTATTTCTTTGAAGGTAAGTCCCTCCCAGTGGCCGAAATCAATTTCCCTCAGCTCCGGCAGGGAAATAACGCCCATCCCCCGGGGCCCGGCAATATGGCGGGCGGTATCCACCGCCCGGGACAGATCGCTGCTGTATACAGCCGATATTTTCCGGGGCGCCAGGCGTCCGGCCAGGGCCTTGGCCTGTTCCACCCCCCTTTCGGAAAGGGGTATGTCTACATGCCCCTGGAATCTCATCTCTGAATTCCACAGTGTCTCCCCATGTCTGATTAAATACAACCGGCAGGACAATATCCTCACCTCTGGCAATTCCCTACTAAATCAATTATATGATTTGATGAAGAATTATTTTTCTCCGGCATGCATCCTTTTTCTACGGTAATTCAGGCATGCCCGGATCAGCCTCCCCGCCTCCTCCGGACAGCCGGCGAAATGCACATGCAGATAGGAGGCCAGCAGGTTTCCTCTGGCATATCCGTCCGGACGCGGGCTTTCTCCTTCCTTTTCCAACAAGTATGCGTGATCCTGCGGATCCAGCCCCCGCATCACCGAGTAGTGGAATTCGTGCCCCTTTATCCGCCTCCCGGCCGCCGCCAGCACGCTGTCCCCAAGGGCCAGGGCCGTAACATAGCCAAGCCCCGCCCTCTTTTTCAACATCACCGTTTTACCGGGAATAATTCCGGCCATGGGGTACTCCCGGCCGCTGAAACAGGTAATACTTCCGGATAGAAACATCATTCCGCCGCACTCGGCGTATATGGGCATCCCCCGCCCGGACTCCCTCCTGACTCCTTCAATGAATTCCAGGTTTTCTGAAATTTCTCCGGCAAACATTTCAGGAAACCCCCCACCGATATACAGCCCGTCCAGGCCCGCAGGCAGAGGGCCCTCCAGGGCCGAGCAGGGCACTATTTCGGAACCTAGGGCGGTCAGAATATCCAGTCCGTCCTGGTAGTAAAAATTAAACGCCCGGTCCAGTACCAGCCCCAGCCTTACTTGCGGTTCCGCCACCTTTTCCGGAAAAACCATTACTTCCGGCGCGGCCGGGGCGGAGGCGCCTCCGGCCAGCCTGACCAGCCCCTCCAGATCGAGCTCCCCGGTGATTTTGTGGGCCAGGGCGTCCAGAAGCCCGGAAAGGTTGTTATTCTCCGGTGTGGGCAGCAATCCAAGGTGCCTTTCGGGAAGCTCCACATCCGCGCCGTACCCCACCCGGCCCAGCACCGGCACCCCGGCGCCGGACTCTATGGCGTCCTTTAAAAGTTTGTAGTGTCTGTCGGACCCGACCCGGTTCACTATCACACCGCACAGCCTCACGCCGGGATCGAAATTCTTGTATCCCAGCACCATAGCGGCGGCGCTGCGGGCCATGGACCTGGCGTCCAGCACCAAAACCACCGGGGCGTCCAGCAGCCTGGATACATGGGCCGTGGATCCCTCGCCCCCGGAGCCCCGCCCGTCATAGAGGCCCATGACGCCTTCAATGATGGAAATATCCGCCCCGGCGGCCGACCGCAGGAATACCTCCCGGACCCCGTCCCCGCCCAGGAACCAGGCATCCAGGTTTCTGCACCGGCGGCCGGCGGCCGCAGTGTGGTACCCGGGATCGATATAGTCCGGCCCCACCTTGTAAGGCTGGACCTTGACTCCTTTACTGCTCAAAGCCCGCATAAGGGCGGCGGCCACCGTGGTTTTGCCGGCGCTGCTATGCGCCCCGGCGATTACCAGCCTGGGAAATCTCATAACAACCCACCTTCGGGATTTATGAATGCGCGGCGGCACATACCGCCGCACCGGCGACGGCCATCAGGAATGAACTCATGTACATCAAATCAACCGCCTGACGGATGTGGTCCGTTGCCAGCGGGTGGATTTCATCGCCCAGGTAATGGCGGAAGGATTCCCTCCCCCCGTACACATTCACTCCCCCCAAACGCACCCCGAGGGCGCCAGCCACCGCCGCCTCCGGAATACCGCTGTTGGGACTCGGATGCCGGCCGGCATCCCTGACCACGGCCCTGAGGGCCCCGCCCGCCCGCCTGCCGGTAATCCAGGCGGCCGCCAGCAGCATCAACCCCCCAATCCTGGCCGGCAGAAAATTGGCACCATCGTCCAGCCTGGCCGAAAAGAAGCCGAAGTACCGGTACCTTTCATTCCTGTAGCCCACCATGGAATCTAAAGTGTTGACCGCCTTGTAGGCCATAGCCAGGGGGGCACCGCCGATCACGGCGTAGAACAGGGGCGCTATGACCCCGTCCACGGTATTTTCCGCCACCGTTTCGACAGTGGCCCTGGTTACCTCTCGGGAGTCCATGGAAGCAGTTTCCCGCCCCACTATCCTGCCCGCCATCCTCCTGGCCAGCTCCAGATCATTGTCCGCCAGCGGCCTGAAAACGTCGGCGGCGGCCCTGGCCAGGCCCCTGGCCGCCAGAGTGGTGGATATGAGCCAGATCTCGGCGGCCACGGCCAGCCAGGGGTGGACTTTGTACAGTATTACAACCAGCGCCGCCGTGGCCCCGTATGACAGCGCCACCACGGCGGCCGCCATCACCGCCCCGCCGGCCAGGCCCCGGTTTTTATCCGGAGAATACAGCAAACTTTCCAGAAAGGAGATTAACCTGCCCAGCAAAACCACCGGGTGGGGCAGGCAAGGAGGATCACCCACAGTCAAGTCCACCAGGTATGCCAGCAAAACCACCCCCGGCGCGGTCAACTCCGCACCCCCCCCGGGGGAAGGCCCAGCAGGCCGTATACCATAGCCATGTCCAGGCTGCCCCGGACCACCCCCGCCAGTCTGTCATAATCCCCTTGCCTTTGCTCCCAGGCCGGCAGATGGACAGACTCCTCCAGGGGCCCAAGCCCCTTCATCTTCCTGATGGAATTGATGATCATCCTGCGGAACCGGGGGTTGTCAAAAATGCCGTGAATATATGTCCCCCAAACCCTGCCGCCGGCATCTGCGGCCCCGTCCACAGTATGCATGTCCCCTCCGAAGCGGTGGGTGATTTCAAAAACCGGCACCACCCCCGGGCCCGGCCGGGTTCTGCCCATATGTATCTCGTAACCCACCACTTCGCATCCCCGGGCCTCCCCCAACACCGGTCCCGGGCCGCAGGCCACGGCCCGCACCTGGGTGGTGATTTTATCCCTGGCGAAGGTGGTGACGATGTCCAGCAGCCCCAGGCCGTCAATGGAAGGTATGCTGGACTCCGTATGCAGGGGATCGTGCAACTCCCTGCCCAGCATCTGAAATCCCCCGCACATGCCGATCACGGTCGCCCCGGATTCACTGAGCCTCTTGATTTCATCCGCCACGCCGGTACGCTTCAGGTAGGCCAGATCTTCAATGGTGTTTTTGCTGCCGGGTATTATCACCACGTCGGGGTTCCCCAGGGGTGTGCCCCTGCCTACGTATCTGATGCTCACATCGGGTTCGCCCTCCAGGGGGTCGAAATCAGTGAAATTCGACATGTGGGGAAGATGAATCACCGCCACCTCCACGTCCCTGGCGATGGCCATGACGGATTTTTTCAGCGTTTCCTCATGCACCGTGTCCTCCTCCTGAATTCTGAACCCCTGAAAATAGGGAACCACCCCCACCACCGGCTTTCCAGTCCTCTCCTCCAGGAAATCAACAGCCGGCCGGAATAGTGACAGATCCCCCCGGAATTTGTTGATAATTATCCCGGCCACCCGTTCCCTGTCTTCCGGGGCCAGGAGTTCGAGGGTTCCCACAATGGCCGCCAGGGCACCCCCCTTGTCTATGTCGCAGGCCAGCAGCACCGGCGCCCCGGCCTGCCTGGCCACCTTCATGTTGACTATTTCGGTGGCCTGCAGATTTACCTCGGCCGGGCTTCCCGCCCCCTCTATAACCACTATGTCGTTTTCATTTTTAAGCCTCTGCAGGGCTTGACACGCGGTCTCCCAGGCCCTGCCGGCGAAATCCCGGTGGTATTCCCGGGCGGATAGATTGCCTGCGGGCCTTCCCAGCAATATCACCTGGGATGATGCCTGGCCGGTGGGTTTCAATAGTATCGGGTTCATGTCCACATGGGGGTCCCGCCCCGCAGCCTCGGCCTGGACCACCTGGGCCCGGCCCATCTCCCCGCCGTCCCTGGTAACGAAGGAATTAAGGGCCATGTTTTGCGACTTGAAGGGCACCACCCGGTACCCGTCCCGGTGGAAAATACGGCAAAGCGCCGCCACCAGAACGCTTTTGCCCACATGGGAAGCAGTCCCCTGGATCATGATGGTCTTAGCCATGGAAAACCTCCAAATTACAATTCCTGTCTTAAAGGGCCAAACTCGATTTTAAAATCCCTGTTCACCGCCCGGGATTTGATTTCCAGCGCCAGCCCGGCCACCACCAGATAAACTTCATCCGCCACCGACGCCAGGCGCCTGTTGGCGCGGCCCGACACATCGCGGAATATCCGGCCCAGCGGGTACGGAGGCACCAGTCCCATGCCCACCTCATTTGAAACCACCAGCACGCTGCCGCTGGAAACGGCCGCCGCCTCCACCAGCTCCTCCATCCTGGAGGCTATGTAATCCTCCCTTTCCGGTAGCGACGCGCCCGGAAAGGGCAGTTTTTCGTCCAGCAGAAGATTGGAAATCCAGCCGGTCAGGCAGTCAATCAGCAGGACTCCAGGCCTGCTCCCGTATTCGGCGACCCTTTGGGGCAGTTGATGAGTCTCCTCCACCGTAACCCAGCCGGCTGGCCTCCTTCCCCGGTGACCGGCCACCCGGCGGGCCATCTCCTCATCACCGACGGCCAGGGTGGCCAGATAGGTCACCGGCCCCCCCACGGCCACCGCCAGCCGCTCGGCAAATTCGCTCTTTCCGCTCCGGGCCCCCCCCAGCACCAGCACCAGCCTTTTCTCCCCCACGGCCGTCACCCCCTGCAGGAATACAGTATCAGCAATGTTTTGCCTTTAATAATCCCCTCACCCTGACTACCAGGTCTTCAATCATATGGGGGAGGGGATCGGATTTAAGCCCCACGATCTCAACGCCACTGCGGGCCAATGGGATCAGCACCTTCCTGGCCGGGCTGGCGCTTACCGCCGCAGCCATTCCGGCCGTCATTTCACCCAGCATGGCGTTGGGAAACATGATGCTCACAGGCCCCAGTATCAGGTCCACCCTGGAAGAATTATATATGACCGCATTTTCCCCGGTGGCGCCCTCATTGGCGCCGGCCCTGAGCATTACCGAGGTGGCCAGGGCGTTGGTGCCCAAGGCCAGTATTTCCACATCCTCCGGAAATTCACGCCTCAGTTTCTCCACTATGTGCCTGCCTATTCCTCCGCCCTGGCCGTCAATTACAGCTATTCTCAAAAAAATCGCCCCTGCAGTATTATACCATAAAAAAGCCGCCTTGGCGGGCGGCTGGAAGCTAAAATCCAGTAGTCAGTAGTCAGACCCCCACGCCGCCTGCGGCGGCACCATCAGAGGAACGAAAATGTATTTTCAGGGCAGAATCCAGAATTTAATGCATTCCCTTGACAAGAAAAGCGATTTCATCGCCTAATAGCTAAAAAAGGTATCGCTTTTCTTGTTCGCCAGGGGCTGCCGCCCCTTCGACGGACGCTGCGCCTCCTGAGCACCCCGCA
>JBBIMW010000062.1:0-8893 GCA_037444185.1 Peptococcaceae bacterium
TTCGGCGCCCACGACCCCCGCATAGTGATGATCGACGGCTACCGGGTGGACGCCTCCCCCAGCGGATACATGCTTTTCGTTCCCCATATCGACAAGCCCAGAATCATCGGGCCGGTGGGAACACTTATCGGTGACCACAACATTAACATCGCTTCCATGCAGGTGGGCCGGAAGGAGATCGGAGGCAGGGCGGTGATGTTGCTGTCGGTGGACGGGGAGGTGCCGGAGGGCACACTGAAGGCCATTGCCGGCATTGACGGGATAATAGATGTAAAAATGATTAAGTTGTAAAAATACTTTTATCAGAAAGCCGCCCGACCGGGCGGCTTTTTTCCATTTCATACCGTATTGCCGCAAATAAAAGAAAAATGCATAATTATAAGTCCCGGCAAGCTGTCTTTCCGGCAAGCCCCGGGTACTGCCCCGGATCCCGGTTTGCCGCCGTGGCCGCAATAAATTATAATAACTGGCAAATAAATTAATTACCAGGAAAAGGTGGGAGTTTATGACGAAAAAGTTTGCCAGGGCTACCGCCAGCGCCGTTTTTGTTTGCATGCTGTGGGTGTCCGCCGCTCCTTCTTTGGCTTACGGAGTGACACAGCCCATCCGCACCCCCGGCGATTACTACAACGCCGTAATAAATAAAACATCCACACCGGTTTATTACGGTAGTACAGCGATCCCGCCGACCCCGGCCCCGGCTCCAATTCCGGCCCCGACCCCGGCCCCTCCGGCCGTGAAACCGGTCACCACCCCTGCCGATTACTATAGTACCGTATTGAATAAGCCGTCTGCGCCTGTATATTACGGGAAAACTCCGGCGCCGGCACCTTCCGGCCCCACGGCACCTCCGGCCGGTGAAACTCCGGTGACGCAGCCTTCCCCAGCTCCCCAGTCCCCTCCGGCCCCCCAGTCCCCCAGCGGGCTGACCGCTTCCGAGTCCCGCCTGTTTGATATGATTAACAGCTCCCGCGCAAATGAAGGGAGGCCGCCGGTGGAAATAGACATGAAGCTGGTGGAGATCGCCAGGATTAAGGCCAAGGACATGATTGACAACAACTATTTCGGCCATACTTCCCCCACGTACGGGACTCCCGGACAAATGCTCAGGAGGTTCGGCGTCGGCTTCCGGAGCGCCGGCGAGAACCTGTGCAAAGCGGGAGACGTATACAAGGCCCATCTGCTGCTTTTAAACAGCTCCGGGCACCGGGAAATAATGATGAACCCCAATTACAAAAAAGTGGGGGTGGCCGTGGTGCCAAAGGGCAGCTATATTATTGTGGTGGAGATATTTGTCCAACCTTGAGTGAAACCGGATCCTCCGGGCCACTTGTAACATACTTGCCATCACAGAATATAATAACCAGAAATACTTTAAATTGGCAAGACAAAGGCGAGGAGGGTTAATTAATGGACCAGATGGACCTGGCCGCGGAGCATCCGGCCGTTGCAGAAAATGATTCGGAACGGCGCCCGTGCGAAATGGAGGAGAAGGGGGCCCCTGAAGGCGAAAAGGACCGGGCCGGAATGGCTGAAGGTACGGAGATGAAAAAGGAGGAGCCGGAGGAAGAGATTGGCGGCTTGAAGGAAGAGCCGGCAGAAGAGACTGATGTATTGAAGGAAGAGCCGGCGGCGGTCATAAGCAATAAAGAGAAGCCGTCAATCTGCCGCAAAGAAAACTCTTTGGTGAGACGGAGGCACTCTTCCAGAGCGGCGGCGGAGGGCTGTCAATGCTCATTAACCGCGCCGGGCCCGGCAATATTGCCGGAAAATGTGGTGGAATACTACAAACAGTTCGGTCTGAATGACAGGGAGGTGCAATTTATATTTCAGGCGCATGCCGCAGAGGTGCCGGCCAAGCCGGAGCTGTTGCCGGCCGGGCTTGAGGCCGGAAAGGTGAGAAAAAGCCGCTGAAAACGGGGCGGGAAAGACGGCGCGGGCCAAGGCCACTACAAAGAGAGGGATAACAATGTCCAAACAGATTCTTGCCGGCGCGAAAAAAAATTTCTGGTCTTTACTCACCTTTTCCCTGGCCGGCTACCCGGCGGCCTGCAAGATGGCGAATATCAACCTGTTCGCGGAATTGTTCTGTGAAAAAACGGTACTGGTATTCGGCACCTACGATATAGTTTTTTTAATCCAGAAGAAAAACCGAAGCGGCCTGAACAGTCCTGAATTTAATGTTTCGACAGTCACCCGGGCCTTTTCTGAAAAAATCCCCCTTACCGGGGCCTGGGTGTCAAGGGCCCCGCACGGAAATGTGGATGTGCGGGCGGGATTCAGCCGGGAGCCGCGGGTTCACGTCAGGCCCGGCAGGCGGACCAGCCTGAAACTGGGGGATTTTTTCAAAAGCTTGTTTTTTAGAAGGGCTTGTGTGGAAATTCAGGTGGAAAGCGAAATAGCGGTGGAGATACTGCCGGCGGAAAATTCCGCTCCGGAAACGGCCCCGGCCGGCCTTCCGGAGAAAAAGAGGGGGGATGCCGCCGGGGAGGGGAATAGCTCCGGCTTGGATGTACTGGCGGAACAGGTGGCCAGAATACTCAGCCTGGGGGAAGAGAAAAAAGGCAAATTCAGGGTTTTTGCCCGGCAGGAAGCCGGGGGGGAGGCCCGGCGCCCGGGGGCCGTCTCCCCGGACGCTATGAAAATATCAGGCCGGGACTATGAAAAAATGGACCCGGGGCGCATTCCGAGCCGTCCCGGCTTGGCAGGAGCGTTTGTGCAGGATGCGCCGCCCCCACGGCCGCCGGGAAAGGGCGGGTGAGGGGGCAGGGCGATGACGTCCAGTTGGACGGACAAAGATTCCCTTTTTCACAAAATAACCCCCCACCCGCCGGATAAGCCCTCATAGCCCCAGTGTACCGTTCTCCCAAAAGGGAGTTTTTTCTTCAAAGGAATGCATTAAATTCTGGATTTTGACTACTTGATTTTGGATTCCAGCCGCCCGAAGGGCGAATTTGTTCTAGAAAGCCGGAAAGCAGCGGTTCCGGGCCGCTGCTTTCCGGTTGAGGCGGGCAAATTTCTCGCCTACTCCTAGGGGTCGATGGTTCCGCTGAGAAGGAAGCCGTCGATGGTGACGGTGTATTCATTCGGCACAGCTGTTTGCTGGAATACAATGACGCAGGCGGTGGCGCTGTCATGGGCCACGTCTTTGCTGTCGATAAACACCGTCGGCACTGGGAATACCACCGTTTTGCCGCCCACGGTGAAGCGGATGGTGTCGATGGCCCCGGCGAAGCCCCCGATATCGGGGAAAAGGGCCGTTCCGGCAGCGTTGGTGGTGGCATTCAGGGTCACGGTGCCAACGTCCACCTGCCGGATCACCGATACGGTTATACCCGGGATGGGCAAGCCGGCGACGTTGAGTAAAGTGACACTGGGCGGTTCCTGGCATCTCTGGGGCGGGAAGTTGGGCTCGGGGGGGCAGGGGAACTCGGGCTGCGGCAGGGGGACGCAGGGGTCCTTTTCGCAGAAGCCGTACGAAGGCACCAGCAGTTTGACCAGGGCCTTCACCTGAATTTCCTTGCACACCTTCACCCGGCAGCAGATGAGCTGGTCCTGGGTGACCGGGTCCGTGGCCAGGTCGCAGTCACAGTCCCCCACGGCCAGTATCTGGCACTGCACAAAGGTGCCGGGGGGGGCCCACAGAAGGGCCTGGGTTACGGTTTGCAGCGTGATCACAAAGGGACCGCAGACCACCACTCCTCCCACCAGCACAGTAACGCTGACCTGCACCTGCTGCAGCACCCGGACCGGCCTGAAGAAGGGAGGGTTGAAGGGGCCGAAGCCGATAAAGAAGCACACGGCGCTGTTGGGCACCACCTGGCAGTCAATCACGGCGCCGGCGGGTATCGGGGCGGGGCAGAAATCGGCGGCCCTGACACAGCTACCCAGAATATCTTCGGCTATGCACTGGTCATAGACCTTGAATACTTCAATGCAGTCCTTTTCGGTAAAGGGCGGGCATCCTTCGGGCGGCGGCGGGCACTTGCCTGGTTTAATGGGCATATGGGTTTACCTCCTTATTTAAATTGAATTTTTATATACAGCCTGGATGTTGCTCCTCCCCCGCATGGAAGAATATCCCAGCTGTTAGTTCATTATATGGCAGCACAGTAAAAGTGCCACTAAATATAGCATAAAATAACATGAAACAAAAAATTTTTTCCTTCCGGAGATCCCGCGCCGGCTTAAAGCAGGGGGTTGTATTCGTGTTAAAAATTGGGTAGATTAATTAAAGACAAGAATTGTTAGTAAGGCGGAGGATATGGCATGATCGACATTAAACTGATTCGCAGCGCCCCGGAGGCTGTCAGGCAAGCGCTGAAAAACAGGGGATCGGACCTGGACCTGGACCTTCTCCTGGGGCTTGACGAGAGGCGCCGGGAGAACCTGGCGGCGGTGGAGCAGCTTAAAAACAGACGCAACGTGGTGTCCGAGGAAATAGGCCGGATCAAACAAGGGGGCGGCGGGGCCGGGGAGATGACGGCCGAGATGCGCCGGGTGTCTTTGCGGATCAAAGAGATGGACGAAGAAGTAAGGCGCATAGAGGAAGAAATACAGGGTCTTATGCTGACTGTGCCCAATGTTCCACATGAAACAGTGCCGGTGGGCAGGGACGCCAAAGACAACGCCGAAGTGTACCGGCACGGCGAACCCCGGAAATTTGGTTTTTCCCCCAGGGCGCACTGGGACATCGGGGAAAGCCTGGACATTCTGGACTTTGAGCGGGGGGGGAAGGTCACCGGGACCAGATTCACCTTTTACAAGGGGCCGGGGGCCCGACTGGAGAGGGCGCTGATAAACTTCATGCTGGACCTGCACACCGGGGAACACGGATATATGGAGATTTTCCCGCCCTTCATGGTGAACAGCGGCAGCATGGCGGGCACCGGGCAGCTGCCGAAGTTCGCCGGGGACATGTTCAAGGTGGAGGGCACCGATTACTATCTGATACCCACCGCCGAGGTGCCGGTGACCAATATATACGCCGGCGAAATACTGGACGGCGGAAAGCTCACCATATCCCACTGCGCGTACAGCGCCTGCTTCCGGGCCGAGGCCGGATCCGCGGGCAGGGACACCCGGGGGCTGATCAGACAGCACCAGTTCAACAAGGTGGAGCTGGTCAAGTTTTCCCGGCCGGAAGATTCTTATGAGGAGCTGGAAAAACTCACTCTGAACGCCCAGAAGGTATTGCAGCTGCTGGAACTGCCCTACCGGGTGGTGTGTCTGTGCACCGGGGATATGGGTTTCAGCGCGGCCAAAACCTATGACCTGGAAGTGTGGATGCCCAGCTACGGTGAATACAAAGAAATATCCTCCTGCAGCAATTTTGAGGACTTCCAGTCCCGCAGGGCCAATATCAGATTCCGGGACGGCAAGGGCAAGCCCCGGTTCGTGCACACCCTGAACGGCTCGGGGCTGGCTGTGGGGCGCACCGTGGCCGCCATTATGGAAAACTGCCAGCAGGAGGACGGCGCCGTTGCAGTCCCCGGGGCGCTGGTGAGTTATATGGGCGGAGTGAAGAAAATCGGCAAGGCAGGATGATGTTCCGTGATGTTGACACTGGGGGGAGTATTTGTTAATATTTATACGTTCGGTTGTCAACAAAAATGTGTTTTTTATCCCTGAACTCAAAAGGCCCGGCGATACTGAGGCCCTTTGAGGTTTTTTTGTGGCATAGGAAACGTTCATCTTCTTTCAGTGGGCAATGTAAAATTAAAATGTCCGTAATAAATTATTCTTTTGGATGAATTTATTCCTTTGTCGGGGACAGGGGGGTTCTATTTGCCGGACAAATACGATGTGATTATTGTGGGGGCGGGGCCGGCGGGAATTTTTTCCGCCCTTGAGCTGGTTGAAAAAAGAAAAAAAGCTAAAATATTAATTATAGAAAAGGGAAGGGATATAGACAAAAGAAACTGTCCCTCCAAAAAACAAAGCGCTGGCTGTATGAATTGCAGCCCCTGCTCCATTCTTTGCGGATGGGGGGGCGCAGGCGCCTTCAGTGACGGCAAGCTGACCCTTTCCACCGAGGTGGGTGGCAGCCTGGAGCAGTATTTGGGCCAGGCTGGGCTGTCCGCCATGATCGATCATGTGGACGGTATATATTTGCGCTTTGGCGCCCCCCAACCGGTGTACGGCCTGGACCACCGGGAGGAAATACAGGAATTTCAGAGAAGGTCCCTCCGGGCCGATCTGAAGCTGGTCCCGGTGCCCATAAGGCACCTGGGCACCGGCCGCTGCAGGGAAATACTCCGCCGCATGAAGGAACATCTGATAAGCTGCGGGGTGGAGGTGCGCACCGACTGCAGGGTGGGGGGAGTCCTCACCGCGGGGGGTGCCGTCACCGGGGTATCGGTGGCCGGCGGAGAAAGCATTTATGGGCGCCACGTCATCCTGGCCCCCGGCAGGGAAGGCTCCGGGTGGCTTTCCGGGGTGGCCCGGGATCTGGATATAAAAACCGAGGTCAACCCCGTGGACATCGGCGTCAGGGTGGAAATGCCGGCCGGGATAATGGAGCCCCTGACCAGGGTGTTTTATGAGTCCAAGTTTATATATTATTCCAGGACCTTTGACGACAAGGTGCGTACTTTCTGCATGAACCCCCACGGGGAAGTTGTGCTGGAAAATAACGGCGGGCTGATCACAGTGAACGGGCACACCCACGCCTATAGTAAAACCAATAACACCAACTTTGCCGTTCTGGTCAGCAAAACCTTCACCGAGCCCTTCAAGGAGCCCATAGCTTACGGCAAATACGTGGCCAGCCTGGCCAACCTGCTGGGAGGCGGAGTTATCGTACAGAGACTGGGAGACCTGGTGGGTGGGCAGCGGACCACACCGAGCAGGCTTAACAAGTGCCTTACCGTGCCAACCCTGGCCGAGGCCACGCCGGGGGATTTAAGTCTTGTTTTTCCGTACCGGCACCTGGTGGCCATTGTGGAAATGCTAAAGGCCCTGGATGTTATCGCCCCCGGGGTATATTCCCGGTATACGCTGCTCTATGGGGTGGAGGTCAAATTTTATTCTTCCAGGCTGTCCCTCAGCCCTTCCCTGGAAACGCCGGTGCGGAACCTTTTCGCCAGCGGCGACGGCGCCGGAGTGACCAGGGGGCTGGCCCAGGCGTCTGCTGCCGGGGTGCTGGTGGCGGGGGAAATAGCCGAAAGGTTGACATGATAAGCCATTTTTGGAGAGGGGGGTATTTGGATGTCTACCGTGGTTGTGATCGGCGCCCAGTGGGGAGATGAGGGCAAGGGGAAGATAACCGACTTTCTGGCCCGGGATGCCGATATGGTGGTGCGTTATCAGGGGGGCAACAATGCCGGGCACACGGTGATGGCGGACGGCAGGGAATACAAGCTGCATCTTATCCCCTCGGGCATTTTATACCCGGAAAAAATGTGTCTGATCGGAAGCGGGGTGGTGCTGGATCCCGAGGTTTTTCTCGGGGAGGTGGAAGGGCTAAAGGCCAGGGGAGTAAGGGCGGACAAACTTAGAATAAGCCCCAGGACCCATGTGATTATGCCATACCACCGCAGGCTGGATCTCTGTGATGAGGAGCGCCGGGGGGCGAACAGAATAGGCACCACCGGCAGGGGCATAGGCCCGGCATACACCGACAAGGCTTCCCGGGTTGGTATCCGCGTGGCCGACCTGATAGATCCGGAAAGTCTGGAGGAGGCGCTCAAAATCTCCCTGAATTTGAAAAACGAGGTGCTGACAAAGTTGTACGGGACGGATCCCTTCGATTTCGCAGAGATCTACCACACGTACAGCGAATACGGCCGGAGGCTGGCCGGATTTGTGGCCGACGTCTCGGTACTGGTGAACGACGCCATCCGGGAGGGCAAAAATATTCTTTTCGAGGGCGCCCAGGGCACATTGCTGGACCTGGATCACGGCACGTACCCCTACGTCACCTCCTCCCATCCGGTGGCGGCGGCGGCCTGCCTGGGGGCGGGGGTGGGGCCCGGCAAAATCGACAAGGTGGTCGGGGTGGCCAAGGCATATATCACCAGGGTGGGGGAGGGGCCCTTTCCCACCGAGCTTAAGGATAAAACCGGCGGATACCTGCGCGAGAAAGGGCGTGAATTCGGCACCACCACCGGCAGGCCCCGGCGGTGCGGCTGGTATGACGCCGTGATAGCCCGCTATGCGGCCAGAATAAACGGATTGGACTTCCTGGCCATAACCAAGCTGGATGTGCTGACCGGGCTGGACAGTATACGGATTTGCACGGGTTACAGTTACGAGGGGGAGATAATAACGGAATTCCCCCCCACGCTGAAGATATTGTCCCGCTGCCGCCCTGTCTATGAAGAAATGCCGGGATGGGAGGAGGACATTTCCTCCGCCGGAGCATTCGGCGACCTGCCGGTCAACGCCCGGAACTACATCCGCAGGATTAGCGAGCTTTTGGGCCTGCCGGTGGCATTGATAGGCGTCGGTCCCGGCAGGGAGCAGACCCTGTTGATGCAAGAAATCTATTAATGCTTATACTGCATTCCTTATTCTGCCGGAACCCAGAATTAAGAATTCAGATCCAGAAGGAGACGGGAGGGACGGGTGTGTTTTTATCTTGCGATGGCACCGCCCCGGGCGGCGTGGGAGCCCGCCCGAAGCCATAAGCATTTGAAAACAGAGGAATCTTAAAAAGGAAGCATAAATTTGCTGTAGCGGCAGGGGTATGCTTCTTTTTTTGAGCTCTCCCCGGTGGATTTGTAGCCGCCATCGACAGGTTCAGGGGCCGGAAAACATATGTCCACATATTGGCATTAGTCTTGGCATTTGGTGGGAGCGTTGTTTTAAGTTTTAATCCCGTTTTAACTTTGATTAACTCAACTTTCGCAGACCGAAAGTTGTAGGCGAGCCTTGAAAAACGCGGGCAGAG
>JBBIMW010000063.1:0-8749 GCA_037444185.1 Peptococcaceae bacterium
CATCTTCTTGAAAATAAAAGGGGTGGGCAGCAAAAATGAGAACCGCTCCCATTGTATCCGTGGTGGGGGAGTCCGGGGCCGGCAAGACCACCTTCCTGGAAAAGCTGGTTCGGGAATTGAAGTCCAGGAATATACGGGTGGGTGTGATCAAGCACCACGTCCACGATATAGATATAGACCGGCCCGGGAAAGATACTTGGCGCCTTTCCGGCGCCGGGGCGGATGCCGTGGCCATCTCCACCCCGGGCAAAGTGGGGATTTTTATCAACACCGGCGGTGAACTGGGCCCGGACCTGCTGGCGGCCATGCTGGGGGAAGTGGACATTATATTGACCGAGGGATATAAGCGGGGGAACAGGCCCAAAATAGAGATCAGCCGGTCCGCCCGGGGGGGCCGGCTGATCTCAAATCCCGAAGATTTAATTGCCATTGTAAGCGATGTCCGCCGGGACCCAGGGGCGCCGGTGTTCGGCCTGGAGGACGCCGCCGGGGTGGCCGATCTGCTCCAGTCCAGGTACCTAGGAGGGTGTTGTAAAACCCATTTATGCGACATCAAGCAGATATAGCAGGATAACAGCCCATTCCCGGAGCGCCCTTCTCCCGTCTCCCTTAATGTGAGCTGGGCTGTCCCGATAATAACCGTCATGGGGTTGTTCAGTTCATGCGCCACCCCGGCGGCCATTTCGCCAATGGCGGCAAGCCTGGCCGACTGAACCAGCTGTGCCTCCATTCCTCATTGAAAATCGGATAGCAGGTAAAGTCCAGCACCATTCCCGAGTCCTTTTGTTTGGCCAGGAAAAAGGATATTGCAAAGGCCCGGCGAAGGAATAAAATTGCGGCCGGTTTACGGTTTATGTTTTTGCGGAGGTGAGTAAGAGATGTCCACCGAGGACAAAATACTCCGGGCGATTTTGGATGCGGCCAGAGAAGGCCGGATTTCCTGCGCGGAGGCCAGGAAGCTGGCCGAAGATTTGCGGGTGACTCCGAAGGAAATAGGGATGGCCTGCGATGAGATGAAAATCAAAATACATTCCTGCGAGCTGGGATGTTTTTAGAGAAAGGCAATGGTGAAATTGGAGCTGTTTAACGCCCTTACTGTGCTTGAGTCCTGCCGGGAGATTTCCAGGCACGTCAGAATGCCCCGGCGGAAGATGACCCTGGGGCTTGTGCAGTCCCTGGGCTTCCGGCTGTATGACGATATAAAGGCCCCGGAGGACGTGCCGGGCTTCAGCCGTTCCACCATGGACGGCTTCGCCGTGCGGGCCCGGGATACCTTTGGCGCCACGGAAAGTATGCCGGCGTATCTGGATGTGTCCGGGGAGGTGCTGATGGGGCAGGACGTGCGGCATTCCACCGGGCCCGGGCAGGCCTGGCGAATACCAACGGGGGGTATGCTGCCGGAGGGTTGCGACGCCGTGGTTATGGTGGAGCACACAGAAGAGCTGGACGGGAGGACCATCGGCGTGACCAGGCCGGTGGCGCCGGGGGAAAACATTGTGGGGCGCGGCGAAGACACCGTGGCCGGCGAGCTGATGATTCCCCGGGGACAGATTATCAGGCCTCAGGAATTGGGTGTCCTGGCGTCGGTGGGCATAACCTCGGTGGAGGTGGAGAAGCCCCTGCGGGTATCCATTGTTTCCACCGGGGACGAGGTGGTGGACCCGTCCAGCAAACCGCGGCCCGGACAGATCAGGGACGTTAACAGCTACACCCTTTACGGGCTGGCCGCCAGGGCCGGGGCCGCCCCCGCCGTCTGCGGCGTTGTGGGGGACGACAGCCGGCGGCTCAGGCAGGTTATGGAGGACTGCCTGGTGGAGTCCGATATAATTTTGCTTTCCGGCGGCAGTTCGGTAGGAACCAAGGACGTATCCGCCGGGGTTATCGAGTCCCTAGGCAGCCCCGGTATACTGTTTCACGGCATATCCATCAAGCCGGGCAAACCCACCATCGGGGCGGTGGTGGGGGGGAAGCCGGTACTGGGCCTGCCGGGCCACCCGGTCTCGGCCATGGTGGTATTCACCCTGCTGGTGGAACCACTGATCAGCATGGGGAAATATCCATCGGACGAGGAGGAGTTCCTGCTGGGATTTCCCGTGACGGCCAGGATTACCCGCAACATGAGGTCTGCGGCGGGGCGGGAGGACTTCGTGCGGGTGTCCCTGCGCCAGCAGGGCGGGGTGCTCTATGCGGATCCGGTGCTGGGCAAGTCCGGCCTTATCGCCACCATGTCCAGGGCCTCAGGACTGGCGCGGATACCGCCGGATTGCGAAGGGATCGAGTCGGGGGAATTGGTGAGAATAAAGCTGATTTAGGTTTGGAAATGGAGTATTGGGAGGTGTCTGGGCATGAAGCGTGATATATATCTGTCCGACCGGCCGCTGGAGGACGCCCTGGGGGGATATATGGAGGCACTGGGGTCCGCCGGGGCCTTGAAGCCCGGAAAGCCACAGAGGATACCGGTGCTGGAGGCGGCGGGGAGGGTCACTGCGGAACCGGTTTATGCCGTCACATCCTCCCCCCACTACCATGCCAGCGCCATGGACGGGATTGCCGTAAGGTCGGCGGATACATTCGGGGCTTCGGAGAAAACCCCCAGGAGATTCCGGCTGGGCGACAATGCTGTCATGGTGGACACCGGAGAGCCTCTGCCGGAGGGCTGCGACTCGGTGATCATGATAGAAGATGTCCACATGCTGGGGGAGGATGAATTTGAAATTATTGCCGCGTCCTCTCCCTGGCAGCATGTGAGGGTGACGGGGGAGGACATAGTGGCCACCGAGATGATTGTGCCGGCCAATCACCGTATACGGCCCATTGACATAGGCGGCTTGCTGGCCGGCGGGGTCACCGGAATAGCCGTCCATCCAAAGCCGCTGGTGGGCTTTATACCTACCGGCACCGAACTGGTGCCTCCGGGAGCGGAACTTAAGCCCGGGGACATCATCGAGTACAATACCGGCATGTTTGCCGCCCTGGTGGAGGAATGGGGGGGCAGGCCGCTAAGGTATGAAATAGTGGCCGACCGGTACGACCTGATCAAAGACCGGCTGGAGAGGGCTGTCGGGGAGTGCGACGTGGTGCTGGTGAGTGCCGGATCTTCGGCGGGCAGGGAGGATTTTACCGCCGCACTGATTGAAGATATCGGAACGGTGCACACCCACGGCGTGGCCATCAAACCGGGAAAGCCGGTGGTGCTGGGAATGGCGGGGGGAAAGCCGGTGGGGGGGGTCCCCGGGTATCCGGTCTCCGCCATACTGGCCATGGAGCTTTTCGTAAAGCCGGTGATATACGCCAAGCTGGGCTCTGCGCCTCCGGCGCGGCCAGGGGTTGAAGCCCTGGCTTCCAGGAAAATTGTTTCGCCGCTGGGTGTGGAGGAGTTCGTCAGGGTTAAACTGGGGCAGGTGGGCGACAAGATAATCGCCACCCCTGTTTCCAGGGGCGCCGGTATAATTATGTCGCTGATCAGGGCCGACGGTATATTGAGGGTGCCCAGGCTTTCGGAGGGATTCAGCGCCTCGGGGAAAGTATCCGTGGAATTGCTGCGGCCTCTGGAGGAGGTCAGGGAGACCACGGTGATTATTGGCAGCCACGACATTGCCCTGGACATTCTGGCCAGTTTTCTGCGGGTGGCCCACCCCGGGGCCGGCCTGTCCTCGGCCCACGTGGGCAGCCTGGGGGGCCTTGCGGCCCTCAGGCGGGGCGAGGCCCACTGCGCCGGGACCCATCTGCTGGATGAGGAAACGGGTGAGTACAACATCCCGTATATACAAAGGATCCTTCCTGACAGGAAGATGGTGTTGGTGAACATGGCCTACCGTGAACAGGGGCTTATGGTGGCCAGGGGCAACCCCGGTGGGATTTCCGGGGTGCAGGACCTGACCCGGGGGTGGATAAGATTCATCAACCGCCAGCGTGGCGCCGGCACCAGGATTCTGCTGGATTTCAAGCTGAAAGAACTGGGTGTGGATGCGCAGCGGATCCATGGGTATGAAAGGGAGGAATACACCCACATGGCGGTGGCCGCCGCCGTGGCCGGCGGGTCGGCGGATGCCGGAATGGGTATCAGGGCCGCCGCCAGAGCGCTGGGCCTTGATTTCATCAGTGTTGTGGAGGAGCGGTACGACCTCTGCATACCGGCCGAATACATGGACACGCCGCATGTGACCCGGCTGCTGGATGTGCTGAAAATGGATGAATTCAGGTCCGCGGTAAGGGACCTGGGGGGATACGACTTGAGGGACTGCGGGAAGATAATATGGGAAAGCAAGAATCCGGAATTCATAGCCTCTTAGGTACCCGGTGCCAAAGCTGGGGTTATCCTCCCGGGATGAGTATAAAGGTTCACCCGGCCGTCCCTGACGAAGCCGGCTATGGTGACGCCAAGCTCTTCTGCCATCTGTAGGGCCAGGTCGGTGGGGGCCGATCTGGAGATGATCATGGGAATGCCCATTCTGGCCGCCTTGATCAGTATTTCCGAGGATATTCTGCCGCTTAATACCATGGCCTTGTCTGCAAGCGGTATGTTTCTCAAAAAACAGTGGCCTATTGCCTTGTCAACGGCGTTATGGCGGCCCACATCCTCAAAAAAGGCTGTTACTTCTTCCGGGCGGCAGATGGCCGCCCCGTGGGCGCCGCCCGTTGAGCGGAAAAGCTCGGCTTTCTCCTCCAGGGCAGCGGCCAGGGATTTGATTTGGGCCGGGCTGATTTCAAACCCCCCGGCGGTCAGAGGGCTGATTCCCCTGGCGTCGTTGATGAAATAAAAAGAGGCCCGCCCCTTTCCGCAGCAGGTGGTGATGTGCCGCTTCAAAAAGCCTTCCAGGACCGGGGCGGAAGGAGCTGTTTCCACCCAGGCCAGACCTTCGGCGGTGTTGACCTTTATGCTCAATAGATCCTGGGGGCCGGCCAGCATCCCCTCGCCGCAAAGGAATCCCACTGCCAGCTCCTCCAGGCTGTCCGGGGTGCAGACCAGAGTGACCAGTTCCTCGTCGTTTACAAACAGTGTCACCGGAGCTTCCCTGGCCACCTCGTCCGCACAGGTTTCCAGACGATCGCCGCAATATCTCCGTATTTTTACTTGCTTTGAAAGCTTCATGGTTCGCCTCCGGGGAAGTAGTTAATTAATTTTAAATCGCGCTGTGCCATTTTTGCAACCAAATCCGTATTTTTATTAATATCCTGCTGGACGATCACGGCCAGGGCTCGCCTGGTGCCATCTTTGCGACCAATCCGTATTTTTATTTATAATGGGGGATGAAATTATGTACAGGGTGGGAATATTGACGGCCAGTGACAAAGGGGCGGCGGGTGAGAGGGAGGATCTCAGCGCCGCCGCCGTCAGAGAGGCGGTATCCAGGCAGGGGTGGAAGGTGGAGATGTACAGTATTGTCCCGGATGATCCGGAAGCCATCAGCCGTGCCCTGGTGGAAATGGCAGATGTGGGCGGGCTGGATTTGATTCTCACCACCGGGGGGACGGGTTTCTCGCCCCGGGATAATACTCCCGAGGCCACCAAAGCCGTCATTGACCGTGAGGTGCCCGGCATTCCCGAAGTGATGAGGGCGGTGAGCCTGAAAAAAACATCCCGGGCCATGCTTAGCCGGGCGGTGGCCGGAATAAGGAAAAGAACCCTGATCATAAATCTCCCCGGTAGCAAAAAGGCCGTCCTGGAATGCCTGGAGGCCATTATGGACGCCCTTCCCCACGGGCTCGAAATACTGTCCGGCAGGGGGGCGGAGTGCGGAAAAAATTACATATAGAACTGTATAAAAAATCTTACTTAGGGAGAAAATACTTCTAAGAAAAGCCCCCGGATAAAAATTTTATAATCGTGATACAGAAGGAGAAATTTAAAGATATTCCTCTGCCATTTTTCTAAATCAAACAGAAAGGTGGATTTTTGCATGTAAAAGATGGTTGATTTTAAATTTCTTATTCTATTATTATAATATTGCTTGAGTATTAGCACTCACAAGTAGCGAGTGCTAACAAATAAATGGCTCCATAAACAGCCGTAAAAAGGAGGGTTTTAAAAGTGATCAGACCATTAGGCGAGAGGGTGGTTGTGAAGCCCCTGCCCAGCGAAGAAGTCACCAAAGGAGGGATAGTCCTTCCGGATACCGCCAAGGAGAAGCCCCAGGAGGGTGAAGTGGTGGCCGTAGGCTCCGGCCGTCTGCTTGATAACGGGACGAGGGTGGCCGTTGACCTGAAAGTGGGTGACAAGGTCCTCTTCTCCAAATACGCCGGCAACGAAGTGAAGATTGACAATGTCGAGTACCTTATCATGCGTGAGGCTGACATACTGGGTGTAATTGAGAAATAATATTATTTGCCACAAAAGGAGGTAATAGAATTGGCTGGTAAGGAAATCATCTTCCGCGAAGATGCGCGGCGTGCCCTTGAGCGGGGCGTGAACGCCCTGGCGGAGGCCGTGAAAATAACCCTCGGCCCCAAGGGCCGCAATGTGGTGCTTGAAAAAAAATTCGGCTCTCCCATGATCACCAACGACGGTGTGACCATCGCCAGGGAGATAGAGTTGACAGACCCCTTTGAAAATATGGGGGCCCAGCTGGTTAAAGAGGTGGCCACCAAGACTAACGACGTGGCCGGAGACGGCACCACCACCGCTACGGTGCTGGCCCAGGCCATTGTGCGGGAAGGCCTGAAAAACGTGGCGGCCGGAGCGAACCCCATGATTATCAAGAAGGGTATCGAGAAGGCTGTGGAAAAGGCAGTGGACGCCATCAAGGGCGCCGCCAAGCCCGTGGAAAGCAAGTCCGCCATCGCCCAGGTGGCATCTATCTCGGCCAACGACGCCTCCATCGGCGAGCTCATTGCCGACGCCATGGAGAAGGTCGGCAAGGATGGGGTCATCACCGTGGAGGAGTCCAAGGGAATAGGCACCGTCCTGGAAGTGGTGGAAGGTATGAACTTTGACAGGGGCTACATATCCCCCTACATGATCACCGATACCGACAAGATGGAGGCCACCCTCAGCGATCCGTTCATATTGGTGACCGACAAAAAGATCTCGGCCGTGGCCGATTTGCTGCCTGTTCTGGAAAAGGTGGTGCAGTCCGGCAAGCCGCTTCTGATTATCGCCGAGGATGTTGAGGGTGAAGCCCTGGCCACCCTGGTGCTGAACAAGCTGCGCGGCACTTTGCAGTGCGTTGCGGTTAAGGCCCCCGGTTTCGGTGACCGCCGCAAGGCCATGCTGGAGGACATCGCCATTCTCACCAACGGCACTGTGGTTACCGAGGAACTGGGCCTCAAGCTGGACAAGGCCACTGTGGAAATGCTGGGACAGGCCTCCAAGGTCAGGGTTAAGAAAGAAGAAACCATTATTGTGGGCGGAGCCGGCAGTCAGGATAAAATAACGGCCCGGGTGGCCCAGATCAAGAAACAGATTGAAGAAACCACCTCTGACTTCGATCGGGAAAAGCTGCAGGAGCGACTGGCCAAGATGGCCGGAGGCGTGGCCGTAATCCAGGTGGGCGCAGCCACCGAAACTGAAATGAAGGAAAAGAAGCTGCGTATCGAAGACGCATTGAACGCCACCAGGGCCGCCGTGGAAGAGGGAATTGTCGCAGGGGGCGGAGTGGTATACGTGCAGGCCATCAGGGCCCTTGAAAATCTCAATACCGCCAATCTCGACGAGAAGACCGGCGTGGACATCATTCGCCGGGCACTGGAGGAGCCCCTGCGCCAGATTGCCAACAACGCCGGCATGGAAGGCTCCGTGGTGGTGGAGAAGGTTCGCAACTCCGAGCCCGGAATCGGTTTCAACGCTTTGGTCGGGGAATACAGCAACATGGTTGAGGCAGGCATAGTGGATCCGGCCAAGGTTACCCGGTCGGCGCTGCAGAATGCCGCCAGCATAGCCGCCATGATTCTGACCACCGAAACCTTGGTGGCTGAAAAGCCTGAAAAGGAAAAGGATATGATGGGCGGAATGGGCGGCGGCATGCCCCCGATGATGTAATTGCATATTGACCGGCAAAAACAAACCCCCGTAGAGACGGGGGTTTGTTTTTGCCGGTTTGACTTGGCGGCGGTATAGTGATAGATTTATTAAAACATGTCAATTTCCGGGAGGGTGTTGCAAAACCTTACCGCAACACAGCAGGTGGACTTTTTCAACAGCCCCCCGGAGGGGGGTTGATTGATGAATGAAGATAGCTGATAACATTACGGAATTGGTGGGGTCCACTCCTTTGCTTAGGCTTTGCAGTTTTGCCCGGGGGGCGGCGGCCCAGCTGGTGGCCAAGCTGGAATACTTCAACCCCGGGGGCAGCGTGAAGGACAGGATTGCCCTCAATATGATCGCCAGGGCCGAGGAAAGGGGAGTGCTCAAACCCGGCAGCGTGATTATAGAGCCCACCAGCGGCAACACCGGGATTGGCCTGGCCATGGTATGCGCGTCCAGAGGATATAGGCTGATACTTACCATGCCCGATACCATGAGCAAGGAAAGGAAAGACCTTTTAAAGGCCTACGGGGCTGAACTGGTGCCCACCCCCGGCGGCGGGGGGATGGCCGGGGCCGTCAGGGTGGCCGAAGAGCTGGCCGCAAGCACTCCAAATTCATTTTACCCCGGGCAGTTCGCCAATCCCGACAACCCGGAGGCGCACAGACGCACCACAGCCGAGGAATTATGGCGGGATACCGGCGGAAATGTGGATATTTTCGTGTCCGGTGTGGGAACCGGGGGGACCGTCACCGGTGTGGGCAGTGTGCTTAAGCAAAGGAAGCC
>JBBIMW010000064.1:0-8505 GCA_037444185.1 Peptococcaceae bacterium
CAACGCAGCAGATGGACTTTTTCAACAGCCTCCCAGGTTATTCCGGGGAGAGAGGAAATTGGAATATGGAGTACTGGGCGGGACCGGGATTAAAGTTTCCCGGCTCTGCTTCGGGTCCCTTACCATCGGTCCGCTGCAGGCGAACCTGCCGGTGAGTGAGGGCGCAGAGGTAATAAGATATGCTCTGGAGGCCGGGATCAACTTTATAGACACAGCCGATTTGTACTGCAATTATGAATACATCAGGAAAGGCACGGCCGGCCGGTCCAGGGAGGTGGTGATAGCCACCAAATCTTACGCTCACACCCGGGAAGACATGGGCCGGAGCATCGAGAAGGCCCTGAAGGAAACGGGCAGGGACTATATTGACATTTTTTTGCTCCACGAGCAGGAGTCTGAAATGACCATCAAGGGCCACTGGGAAGCGGTGGAGGAAATGTTGAGGGCCAAAAAAAAAGGTTACATAAGGGCCCTTGGTATTTCCACCCACTCGGTGGGGGCGGTGCGGGCCGCAGTGGCGGTGCCGGAAATCGAAGTTGTCCACCCATTGATCAATATAAGTGGCATAGGGATTAGGGATGGGTCGGTGGAGGATATGAAGTCCGCCATAGTATGCGCCTTTAAGGCGGGGAAGGGGCTTTACGGCATGAAGGCCCTGGGAGGGGGGAACCTGATAGGCATCCGGGAGGAAGCCCTGGCCTTCGCCCTATCGGTGCCCGGCCTGGCATCCCTGGCGGTGGGCATGCGGAGTTTGGCCGAAGTGGATTACAATGTGGCTTTCTTTGAAGGGAAAGAAGTGGACCCGGAGGTTGAAGCGGCTGTGGCCGCACTCGGCCGGAGGCTGCACGTGGAGGAGTGGTGCAGGGGTTGCGGCAGATGCGTAGAAAGGTGTGGCCAGGGGGCTTTGTCCCTGGTGGGAGGAAAAGCGGTGGCGGATCGGTCCGGGTGCCGGCTTTGCGGATATTGTTCCGCGGTGTGTCCGGACATGTGTATAAAGGTGATTTAGAAGCGGTTTAAGCCCAAAGTTTTGCCGCGCCTTGCAAGTCTGAACGGGTTTTTGGCGGAAAGCACGGAATGAGAATCCGGCGGCCGGGACAATATAAGAAGTATAGCGGGGTAGCTGCATATGCGCATCATGGGTCTTGACCTGGGAGATAAAACCATCGGGGTGGCGGTCAGCGATCCCTTGGGTTGGACCGCCCAGGGTGTAGGGGTGATATTGCGGGACGGGAAACCCGGGGGGGAAATCCGGAGGCTTAAGGATTTGATAGAAAAGTACGGCGTGGAGAAAATCGTACTGGGCCTGCCAAAGAACATGAATGGCACCGTGGGTGAACGGGGTCATAAATCTTTGCTCTACGGGGATATGATCAGGGATGAATTGGGCCTGCCGGTGGAAATGTGGGATGAGAGGCTGAGCACTGTTTCGGCCGGAAGGATCCTTCTGGATGCTGATATGAGCAGAGCCAAAAGAAAAAAGCATATAGACAAAATGGCGGCGGCGGTAATTCTTCAGGGCTACCTGGACGCCATGGCGAAAAAATCCAGTCTTTCTTGACAAGGGCCTGGATAAAAGGATAAAATATCCTCAACTTTTTGTGAGGAGGGGTGATATTAAATGACACATCATGAACACGGCAACGGATGTGACTGCGGGGAAGGCGAAGAGATTATTACATTAATCGATGACAACGGAGAGGAAAAGGATTTCACTGTTATAGATATAATTGAAATGGACGGCTCGGAATATGCCATCCTGCTTCCGGTTGACGGCGAAGAGGGCGATGAGGCCATAATACTTAAATTTACCCAGGATGAAGAGGGAAATGAGATACTGGTGGATATTGAAGATGACGAAGAGTGGGAAAAGGTGGCAGACGCCTGGGAGGAAATGATGGCCCGGGAGGAGTCATAAATGGCATAACTGCCACAGTCCGGGGATATTACCGGCGGGGTCCGGCATTCTTTAAGTCGGTACATTGAAATTAATTCCATTTCATTGCCGGCTTTTATTATTTAACAGCGTGAAGCGGATACGGCCTCCCGGGAAAAGTATGCCCTGACCGGAAAGGAGGGCCGGCTTGAAAGCCATAGGGGGCATCAAGTTGATAATGCTGGCGGCGGCCCTTGCCTGCCTCGGCGTCTTCGTCTCTTTAGGGGCGGCACTGGCTTTTGGGCCGGAAACAGTAGTGCCGGGAGTAACTGTCCTGGATGCCGATTTGTCGGGCCTTACAAGGGAGGAGGCGGACGTTAGACTGTTGCTGCTGGAAAAGGAACTGGTCCGCTCCGTCCCGCTGGTTTTGCGGTACGGCGCCAGTGCCTGGCAGATCCGGCCGGTTAATATCGGTCTGTCAGTCGACAGGGAGAGAATACTGGACGAGGCCATGCAGGTTGGCCGGCGGGGAACGCTGGTGCAGCGCTGGGCCCAGGGGAGGCGGGCCGCAAGGGAAGGTGTTCATATACCAGTATATGTAAAAATAGACCAATCCAGACTGGATCAGGAGTTGGGAGCGATAGCCCACCGAATAATCATTCCGCCCAGGGATGCCCGGCTGAAGATTAATCCCGATGAAACAGTGGTGGTGGAGCCTTCCAGGGACGGTGTCAAGGTGGATGTGGAGAAGGCCTGCCGGGATATTATCAGGGTGTTCGAAGACTATGACCAGGCGCCGGAGATCAGCCTGGCACTGATTAAGGATGTGCCCCGCAAGACTACCCGGGAGGTGGCGGACATGGGTGTGAACGGCCTGCTGGCTTCATATAGCACCACCTTTGATCACTGTGACGCCGGCCGGTCATACAACATCAAGATGGCCGCTGCCGCCCTGGACGGGCTTTTTGTTCCCCCGGGCGAAGCCTTTTCCTTCAATAATGTGGTGGGCCCCCGCAGCTCCGAGACAGGTTACAAGAACTCCAAGGTCATAATTAACAATGAACTGGTGGAAGGCCCCGGGGGAGGTGTCTGTCAGGTGAGCTCCACCCTCTATAACGCGGTGTTGCTGGCCAACCTTGAGATATTGGACCGCACAAACCACTCCATACCGGTGCCCTATGTGCCGCCGGGGCGGGATGCCACCGTGGTGTACGATTTAATCGATTTTAGATTCAAAAACACATCCCCCGGGTATGTATACCTGAAAACCCTGGCGGGCTCCGGCAGGGTTACCGTCAAGATATACGGCAGCACGGACTGCCGCCGGGAGGTGTCTATCCGGACGAGGGTGATGGAAACAATACCCTTTAAAGAGATATATCAACAGGACTCTTCATTGGGACATGGGGAATTAAAGGTTATGAGGAAGGGGATCCCGGGTCTGCGGGTGTTATCCGAGAGAGTGCTGCTGGATAATGACGCCTGCAGGGTGGAAAACCTGCCCCCCAGTTTCTATCACTCAGTGGACCAGATCATCGTCACCGGACCGGGTTTTAAAGTGCCGGAAAGCGCCGGAAGGCCTTCAGGAGAGGAACCGGCCGCCGGCGCCCTTTAGAATAAACCCGGGCAATTCGATAAACCGGTTTTAAGCTGTATAACATTATGGAAATAATACAGTTGGTATGGATGGTTTGTGCCGGGTTCTATATAATATATAAGGTATAATGTTGAAAAAAGCAGGCAGTGTTATATGCGAAAGAAAGTGGATGGGAAAGGCCGGCCTGCGGGTCGTTCGTTTTTATTCTTTGCTCTTTTCGTGCTGGCGTTGTTTTCTTTTTTGGCGTTGCTCTATTGGAGGGCGCTGCTTTCGCCGGTGGCTGCGGAAAGGCAGGTAAGGGAAGTAAGTGTGAACATAACTGAAAACTCCAGCTGTTCCAGTATCAGTGACACACTTTACAGAAGCGGACTGATCAGGGGGCCGGATTTGGTTGCGCTGTACGCCAGAATACACGGCCTTGACCAGAAGCTCAAGCCCGGCAGGTACTTGTTCAGAACGGACCAGTCCCTGCCCGATATTGTGAGCTCTCTGGTGGCCGGCCCCGGTGATGTGGTGGTGTTTACAGTGCCGGAGGGCTTCAGCCTGGAACAATTGACAGATTTACTGGTTCAAAAAGGACTGGTGGACAGGGAGAAGTTCAAGGCATCCCTGGCCCGTCCGCAGAATCACAGGCATGATTTTTTAAGGAAGATACCCCCGGAACGGGACCTGGAGGGTTACCTGTTTCCGGACACCTATCATGCCGGTTACAAAACCGGAGAGGAACAGATCATCGGCATCATGCTGGAAAGGTTTGACGCCGAGATGAGAAAGATGGATTTTGAGAGAAGGGCTGAGGAAATGAACCTCACCTTGCATCAGGCGGTCACCATAGCCTCCATGATCGAGTGGGAGGCCGCCGTTGACGAGGAGCGGCCGCTGATATCCAGTGTAATTTACAACAGACTGAGGCTGGGCATGCCCCTGCAGATAGATGCCACGGTAAAGTACGCCCTGGGCGGACAAAGGAACAAGATATATTACAAGGATTTGGAAGTGGACTCGCCTTACAATACATACCTGGTGCAGGGCCTCCCCCCGGGTCCCATAAACTCGCCGGGGAGGGCATCCCTGCAGGCGGCGTTGAATCCGGCCCGGACGGAGTACCTGTACTATGTGGCCAAGCCCGGCGGCACCCACGCTTTTTCTACGAACTTGGATGAACATAACAACAACAGGAGAAAGTACCAGCAATGAACCGGGGCTACGGGGCGGTCGGGATGAAGAAGCCGGAACTGCTGGCTCCGGCCGGCAGCATGGAAAAGCTGAAGGTGGCGGTGGCTTACGGCGCCGACGCTGTTTACCTGGGCGGCCTGCATTATGGACTGCGGATGGGGGCGGAAAATTTTTCCCCGGAGGACTTGCCCGGAGCCGTTGAATATGTCCACGCCCACGGCGTCAGGGTTTATGTAACCGTGAATATATTCGCCCGCAACAGGGACCTCCCGGGCCTGGGCGAATATTTGATTTTGCTGCGGGATATTGGAGTGGACGGACTAATCGTATCTGATCCGGGAGTATTGGCGCTGGCCCGGTCCCGGGTTCCGGAACTGCCGCTGCATTTGAGCACCCAAGCCAACACCACCAACGCCGGGGCGGCGGCTTTCTGGGCGGCGGCTGGGGTTTCCAGGATAGTGCTGGCCAGGGAGCTTTCCCTGGATGAGATCATGGAGATCCGGGAAAGGGTGGGGGTGCAGCTGGAGGTGTTCGTTCATGGCGCCATGTGTATCTCATACTCCGGACGCTGCCTCCTGAGCCTCTATATGGCCGGGCGGGACGCCAATCTGGGGGATTGCGCCCAGCCTTGCCGCTGGCGCTACGCCCTGGTGGAGGAGAGGAGGCCGGGGCAGTACTTTCCGGTGCTGGAGGACGGCCGGGGAACGTATATAATGAGCTCCCGGGACCTGTGCCGGCTGTCCGGACTGCCGGATCTGGTCCGGGCCGGAGTGGACAGTTTCAAAATTGAGGGCAGGGCCAAAAGTGTACATTACGTGGCTACCGTGGTGAAAGTTTACCGGGAGGCCATAGACAGGCTGTGGGAAAACCCCGGCGGTTACAGTCCGGATCCCCGGTGGTGGGAAGAGCTGGGCAAAGTCGGCAACCGTCAATATACCACGGGCTTTCCGGCAGGTGATGCATCTCTGCCGGGCCACGGGGACGCAATGGAAATTTATCGCAGAAATTGCGTTTTCGTAGGTTTGGTAAAGGGATATCACCATGCCTGGAAAATGCTGGCAGTGGAGCAGCGCAACCGTTTTTTCCCGGGGGAGACCATGGAGATTTTATGTCCCGGCGGTCCCAACAAAAAGATCGAACTGAAGGCCATTTTCGATGGTGAAGGCCGCCCGGTGGACTCGGCGCCTCACCCCTGCCAGAGGGTGTACATACCCTCGGAGGAACCGCTGGAGGAGTTTAGTTTGCTGAGAAGGCTGGAAAGCGGGAGCGGGGGCTCTTGAATTCTGTCGCCGTGATTGTGGGCGGGCAAATCTGGTAAAGATATTAATGTAATAAGTTACCTGGAAGGACGGCAAATGGAAAGGATTATGCCTAGGCTGGTATGGACCATGGTCATACTGGTCTTTTTTTTAATGCTGGCGGCCGCCCGCGCCGGATATATACAGGTTGTCCGGGGAGAGCACTACGCCAGGATGGCCCTGACCTCCGGGACCACCGGCATTGCCTTGGAGGATTACTCCCGGGGCCGGATACTGGACCGGCACGGAAGGTCTCTGACTGGAACATACACTTCAAACAGGGTGCTGGTGTTGCCGGATCTGCTGGAGGATCCCGATTACTTCGCCGTTTGGCTTTGTTCCATGACGGGTGGGGATTACCCGGCCGTCAGGAAAATGCTTTCTGACAAAAGGCCGGTGCTGTTGCCGTTCAAGCTAAGCGCCAGCCAACTGGAGTCAATCAGGGAACCGGGGTGGAAAGGGGTGCTGGTGGTCCCCTACCAATTTCGCTATGGTCCCGGACCCTTGGCGGCCCACGTCACCGGGCACCTGGGCAGGATCCGGGATGTCCGCGAACTGGAAGAGCTCAACCGGCTCAATGGCAAAAATTACCTCCTCAGTGACTGGGTAGGCAGGCAGGGACTGGAATATTTTTACGAAAAAGAACTAAAGGGAATGTATCCCTCGGGTTTTGCAGGCCTGTACGTTGATGCCGCCGGCAGGGCGCTGCCCGGGAAGCCGGTTATGGTAAACACCGACCTGGGGGACTTTACCCGCAGCGATGTGGTTACCACCATAAGCGCAGATATTCAGAAAATGGTGGAAAGGTCGATGGACAGACATATCAAAAAGGGTGCGGTGGTGGTGATGGAGAGGTCCACCGGGGACCTGCTGGCCGTAGCTTCCCGTCCGGCCTACAGCCCGGATCCGGTAAAGGGGGGGTTGCTGTCGGCCGCCGGGGATGAAAGATTCGTAAATCAGGCACTGTCTCTATTTCAGCCCGGATCCACCTTTAAGGTGGTGGTGGCCGCCGCTGCCCTGTCCGAGGGACTGGCGCGGCCCGACACCGTTTTTAACTGTGACGGATTCCGGGACAAGCCTATTCGCTGCTGGAACGGGGCGGGGCACGGTGGCGTCACTCTGGCGGAAGCCTTTGCCCATTCGTGCAATCCCGTTTTTGCAAAACTGGGTATGGAGCTGGGCCCGGAAAAATTGATCACTTACGCCCGGGCCCTGGGATTGGACAACCAGGGGATCACAGGTTATCCGGCGGCCCCCGACCGCCGCCAGGATCTGCGCCTGATGGCGGGCCGATACAAGCTGGTCAACAGTAGTGTGGGCCAGGGCCCGGTACTGGCCACGCCCCTTCAGATCACCGCTATGGTTAATACTGTGGCCAATGGGGGGGTGTATTTGCAGCCCAGGCTGGTGATGGAGGTGCGGCCGCCCAGAGGAGCCCCCAGGGAAATCAGGCCGGCGGTGCCGGTCAGGGCCCTGTCCCCTGAGGTTTCCCGTCAAATCTGCGACATGATGGAAATGGTGACCCGCCAGGGAGTGGGCCGAAGGGCCTGGGCGAACCCCGGGGGGACCGCCGGAAAAACCGGTTCGGCTCAGCCTGTTGAAGGCGCGGATAGGGTGAACGCCTGGTTTTCTGGCTACGGACCCCTGGACGGACCTGGCTATATCGTAACCGTACTGGTCCGGGAGGGGGTCAGCGGAGGTGAGACCGCAGCCCCGGTATTCAGGGAGATTATGGAGGGCATTTTTTCATTGCAGTCTTCTGCGCCGCCCGGGGCGGCACCGTCAAAAAAATGATAACACGCCCGTCCCATTTTGCTGCCCGGACCCCGGTCAAGTGCCGCATTTATGTGGCACGGGGGTCTGAGTTTCGTGTGAGCCGTTAAAAGCCTGGGTTCGGTTGACTGCCTGGAAAAAGTATAGTAGGATGACAGTATGATTGCAGTTGCCGCAGGAGTACATGTCATGATTGCCAAGGGCGGGCGGTAAATCTGTTGACAGCGGGGCCGGCCAAGTTGTATCATCCTGTTAGCCGATATGCTGGGGGGTATTGTTTTGGCGTCTGTGGTCAAGGGGTTGTGCCAGGGATGCATGATCTGCGTTCGGACATGCCCCCGGGGGGCAATAAGTATTTCAGGTGTTGCCGCCGTAATTGACGTGGAGCTTTGCGACGATTGTGAAGAATGTGTTTTTATCTGTCCCAACGGAGCAATTGGCGGGTGAAGAGAGGTGAGGGAAGAATGCCAACATATGATTTCCGCTGCAAAAAGTGTGGGCACAAATTCACGGTGTTTACGGGGGTTTTTGAACGGGACAGGGTAACCTGCCCGGAGTGCAAGGCCGGGGAAGTGGAGCAGCTTGTCACCGGGTGCAATGTCAAATCCGGGTCCGGGCCTGAGTGCGGCCACGGCCACAATGCCGGTGTCACCAAGTTCAGGGGCGGGTGAAGAGTATAGCCCCCTGAAGGCCGGTCCGGCCTTTTTAAATGTATTTTAAATGTATAGGAAATTATGCTTGCATTATTACTTGTGGATAAGTTTTCTATGCATGGGGGTTTGTAAGGG
>JBBIMW010000065.1:0-7794 GCA_037444185.1 Peptococcaceae bacterium
TCCTGAAAATTTTTTTGGTACTAATTTACTGCAAGTGCATAACTACTGTAATAAATTCACCGGAGGTATTATTTAATTGAAAAAGTGACCATACTATTAGCAAGGTCTCGACAAGAATCAAGGTTGGGGAGGGTGTCTTGCGTCTGACATAGAATGTCAAAGGGAGGTGAAAAAATGGTAGGGACTCCATTGGCCGATTATTTTATGAAGGTAAGCGACCGCTTGCCTGAAGAGGCCGAGAGGGTGCTGCTGGCCCTGGTGGACCAGGGAAGTATGAACAAGGAGGAGCTTTCCCTCACGGCAAAGGTGAAAAGAGCGGTGCTGGATCATGTGGTGATGCAGCTTTATGCCTTGGGACTGGTCGAAGTGTCCACCGAGGGCAAGAGCAAAATCTGCAGTCTTACCAGATTAGGAGATGAGTTTCTTTCCTTGATTAGAAGGGCCGGTTGAAGAAAAACCGGCCTTTTGTTTCCCGTACTGCGGAGCAGTCGTATTTTTATTGACTATGTTTCCGGGTCATGATATTATTAGCTTTAATTAAAATCAGAGTGAAATAGTAGGAATTAACCGGAGGTGAAGGGTTGCGGCTTTCCACCAGAGGGCATTACGGCCTAAAGGCAATGTTTGACCTGGCGCTGCATTACGGGGCTGGCCCCGTATCTTTGAAAAGCGTGGCGGAAAGGCAGAATATATCGGGGTATTATCTGGAGCAGCTGATGGCGGCGCTCCGCAAGGGCGGCCTGGTGAAAAGCGTGCGGGGTGCCCAGGGGGGGTATGTTTTGGCCCGCCCTCCCGACGAAATCAATGTGGGTGATGTCATCCGTATTCTGGAAGGCCCCATTGCCCCTGTGGAGTGTGTCAGTGAGTTGAAAGTTGCGGAGTGCGATCAAGCCGACCGCTGCATCACCAGGACTGTCTGGGAAAAGGTCCGGGACGGCATAGCCCGGGTGATGGATTCCATCAGCCTGGCCGATATGTGCCGGGAAGAGGAAAGGTGCCGTCAGGGCAGGAAATCATAGTGCGGGAACCTGATTAATTGTGAGGAGGAAAAAGAGTGCGCAGGATCTATTTCGACCACAGCGCCACCACTCCGGTAAGGCCGGAAGTAACCGAGGCGATGTGCAGTTTTCTCAAAGACAGGTTTGGCAACCCCACCAGTCTGCATTACTTCGGCCGCCAGGCCAGGAAGGCCCTGGAAGAGGCCAGGGAGAAGGTGGCCGGGGCCATCGGCGCCGGTCCCGGCGAGATAGTATTCGCCAGCGGCGGCACCGAGTCGGACAACATGGCCATCCATGGGGTTGCCTACTCCAATAAAAACAGGGGGAACCACATCATCACCTCCGCCGTTGAGCACCACGCCGTGCTGAATACCGTCAAAGCCCTGGGCAAGGAGGGATTCACCATCACCATACTGCCGGTGGACAAGTACGGTATGGTCAGTGTGGACGATGTGGCGGCGGCTGTCACCGACAAGACCATACTGATCACCATCATGCACGCCAACAACGAGGTTGGGACCATCATGCCCATCCGGGAGATCGGCGAGCTGGCCAGATCCCGGGGGATTATCTTCCATACCGATGCCGTGCAGAGCTTCGGAAAAATTCCGGTGGACGTGAATGAGCTCGGGGTTGATCTGATGAGCCTTTCGGCACATAAAATCTATGGTCCCATGGGTGTGGGGGCTCTGTACATTCGCAAGGGCACCCGCTGGCGCCAAAGCCTTTTTCATGGCGGCGCCCAGGAGCGCCTGCGCCGGGCCGGCACCGAGAACACCCCGGGCATCATTGCCTTCGGGGTTGCGGCTGAGTTGGCCAAGTCCAACCTGGAAAAAGAAGGAGCCTATCTCAGGGGGCTCCGGGACAGGTTGATCAAAGAAGTCACGGAAAAAATCGGTCACGTCAGGCTAACAGGGCATCCTGTGCAAAGGCTGCCCAACCACGCCAGCTTTACATTTGAGTTCATCGAGGGTGAATCCATGCTGCTGAGCCTTGACATGAAAGGTATTGCCGCATCCAGCGGATCGGCCTGTACCTCTGGCTCCCTGGAGCCATCCCACGTGCTTCTGGCCATGGGTATTCCCCACGAGGTGGCCCACGGTTCCATAAGGATTACCCTGGGAATAGACAACAGGCCGGAGGACATAGATTATTTCATGGAAACAATGCCTCCCATTGTTGAAAGATTGCGGGCCATGTCGCCTCTGGATCAGGAAACCGAGTACGCCATGAATTCAGACTGTGCGGCATGCAAGGTCAGCGGGACCTGCAGCAGGGTCTAGGAGGCCGTCGAAAAAGTCCGTCCGCTGCGTCGTGGCTCAATGAAAACGTAAACGGGGAGGCCGGTGTGATGTACAGTGAAAAGGTTATGGATCATTTCGAAAATCCGAGGAATGTAGGGGAAATTCCGGAGGCGGACGGTGTTGGCCAAGTGGGCAACCCCTCCTGCGGGGATATAATGAAGATTTACCTCAAGATTAAGGAAGGCGTGATCGAGGACGTAAAGTTCAAAACCTTTGGTTGCGGCGCCGCCATCGCCACCAGCAGCATGGTAACCGAAATGGTGAAGGGCAAGACCGTCGAGGAGGCTATGAAAATCAGCAACAAGCAGGTGGCCGAGGCCCTGGACGGTCTGCCCCCGAAAAAAATGCACTGTTCAAATCTGGCGGCCGACGCCCTCCATGCGGCCATAGAGGATTACAGATCAAAGAAGATGAAAGATTAAGCCCGGCGGCAGGCTGCCGCCGTTGATGTCGGGTGAATACATTGTCTGAAGGTAAAAAAGTCATTGTGGCCATGAGTGGCGGTGTGGACAGTTCGGTTGCCGCCGCCCTTCTGCTTGAACAGGGGTACGAGGTTGTCGGGGTGACCATGCAGATATGGGACCCCGGGGTCACCGAGGCCGGCGGGGAACACGTGGGCTGCTGCTCCCTGGCGGCTGTGGAGGACGCCAGGAGGGTGGCCCGGATACTGGACATACCATATTACGTAATGAATTTTCGCCGGATCTTTGAAAAAAGAGTGATCGAGTACTTTATCAGGGAATATCTGGCCGGCAAAACCCCAAACCCGTGCATAGCCTGCAACCGGTACGTGAAATTCAAGTCGCTGCTGCAAAAAGCGGTGGCGTTGGGGGCGGACTGCGTGGCCACCGGCCATTATGCCAGGCTGTGCCGGGACGGGGTGATGAACAGGCGGCTGATTAGAAGGGCGGCGGACAACAGGAAGGACCAGACCTATGTCCTGTACAATATGACCCAGGACCAGATTGCCCGCACATTGATGCCCCTGGGGGACTACACCAAGGAAGATGTGCGGAGGATGGCGGCGGAACGGGGCCTGCCTACGGCGGGAAGGCCCGAGAGCCAGGAAATCTGTTTTGTCCCGGACGATGACTATTGCCGGTTCATCTCCGGGAGGGTTGGGGACCAAATCAAGCCCGGTCCCTTCCTGGACAGGAGGGGCAATGTTCTGGGCACCCACCGGGGTATTCCATACTATACCATAGGCCAGCGCCGGGGCCTGGGAGTCGCCCTGGGGCACAGAGCATACGTGGTGGGTATTGAACCGGGGAGAAACGCCGTGGTGCTGGGGACGGAGGAGGAACTGCTGTCGCCGGGACTGGAGTCCTCCGACAATAATTTTATTCCCTTTGACGAGCTTAAGGCCCCCCTGAGGGTTGAGGCCCGGATAAGATACAACGGGAGGCCCGAACCGGCGGCCATCGAGCCCCTGGAGGGCGGCCGGGTGAGGGTGTCCTTTGACCGGCCCCAAAGGGCCGTAACCCCTGGCCAGGCGGTGGTTTACTACCAGGGCGATTTGCTGGTGGGGGGCGGGATCATAGAAAGGGGGCTGTGATATGCGTGGGTGGCCGCGCATTTTTTATTTTTTTCCTGGTTATAATAATCAACATGAATGTTCAGGAGGCGGCTGTTTTTGAACTGCCCTGTTTGTGGAGGCAAGGCCACCGGCAAGGTGGGCATGGATCAGTACTATTGCTGGGACTGCTGCGTGGAATACAGAATTAACAAAGAAGGGGTTCAAATATACGAGGTGGGCGAGGACGGCAGCCTGGTGGCCCTTGACCCGCGCAATGAGTTTCTTCTTTAGGGCCGGACTTTGGCTGGACGTTACAGTTACAATAACCCGGTTTTGAGACGTTCTGTGTCAATGTGAAAATCGCCGGAAGGGGAAGTGGAGGTGCAGAAGGGTGTCGAGATTTTTTAAGGGCGTTCTGGCGGGAACCCTGCTGGGCGCACTGGCCGGAATCATTGCAAGGTCCGGCCGCAAGCCGGATATGATGAGCAGGATTGACCACGGGGGGGCGCGGCTGAAAGAGAAAACAGGAAAAATAATCAAAGGCATGGCCCGTTCTGTGGATAAAAGATTGAAATAAGTGGAGTGAGGGAGTTGCCTCACTTTTTTCATGAGCCGTTTTCGGGGCGGACCCCCGCACAATAACTTATAACTTAGGTACCGGGCACCTAAGTTATTGAATAAGAGTATAAGCAATTTCAGGCCGGAGGTCCGGCTAATTGAGAGGGCGATTATTGACACTGAGGGATTGTATTTGTATAATTATACCGCATAAAAATATAACTGGTAAAATAAGGGAGTTTAATGTCTGGGGTGAATCAAGTGAAGGGGAAAGTTGTGAGCGGCAGACAGATTAGGGAAAGTTTCCTGAATTTTTTCAAGAGTAAGGGGCATCAGATACTGCCCAGCGCGTCTCTTATTCCCGGCAACGATCCCAGCCTCCTCTGGACGGCGGCGGGGATGGTTCCTTTTAAGCCTTATTTCACCGGAGCGGCTGTGCCGCAGGTGCGCCGGGTCACCACCTGCCAGAAATGCCTGCGCACCCCGGACATCGACTCTGTGGGCCGAACGGCCAGACACCATACATTCTTCGAGATGTTGGGCAATTTCTCCTTCGGAGATTATTTCAAGAAAGAGGCCATTCCATGGGCTTGGGAATACGTCACCGGGCATCTGGGCCTATCCGGGGACAAACTTTGGATTACCATTTATCTGGATGATGACGAGGCCTTCGAGATCTGGCACAGGGATGTGGGTATAAACAGGGATCGCATTGTCCGCATGGGGAAGGACACCAACTTCTGGGAAATAGGGGTGGGACCCTGCGGGCCGTGCTCTGAAATATACGTCGACCTGGGCCGGTCCAGGGGCTGCGGGCGGGAAGAATGCGGCGTGGGATGCGACTGCGACCGCTTCCTGGAAATATGGAATCTGGTATTTATTCAGTTTTTCAGGGATGAAAAGGGAGAATACACACCACTGGAGAGTAAGGGCATAGACACCGGTATGGGTCTGGAAAGGGTGGCCGCAGTAATCCAGGGTGTGCCCACCAATTTCGACAGTGACATTTTCAGGGAGATAGTGGATTTCATCGCCGCAGAAACCGGGGCCGTATACGGCCGGGATGGGGATACAGACTTGGCACTGAAGGTTATTGCCGATCACTGCCGGGCCGTGACCTTCGCTGTGTCCGACGGGGCCCTGCCCTCCAACGAGGGACGGGGATACGTGATCAGGAGACTTTTGAGGCGGGCGGTGCGCTTCGGGCGGACCCTGGGGGTGAACCGGCCGTTTTTGTACAAGGTGGCCGGATCCGTAATCCGGCAGATGGGGGATGCATACCCGGATCTGGTGGGAAACAGCAACCACGTGATCAATGTCATCCTTACCGAGGAGGAGAGGTTCGGGGAGACTCTGGTCCAGGGCACGGAAATGCTGAACAGGCTCATCGCCGAGGCCAGGGCTTCGGGAAGGCTTGAGATTGACGGCCGGGACGCTTTCAAGCTTTACGACACCTATGGCTTCCCCCTGGAACTGACGGTGGAGATGGCCCGGGAACAGGGGTTGGGCGTGGATGAGGACGGTTTCGGCGGGGCCATGGAGGAGCAACGGCGCCGGGCCCGCAGCGCCAGGCAGGAAACCGAATACATATCGGAGAAGGACGTGTTCTACCGCTCGGTGAGGGACCAGCTGGGGGAAACCGGGTTTGTGGGCTATGACACGCTGGATGCCGGTGCAAAGGTGCTTTTCCTGGCCAGGGACGGGCGCCGGGTGGACATGGCCGCCGCCGGGGAAGAGGTGGAGATTGTCCTCGATGTTACTCCCTGTTATGCCGAGGCCGGAGGACAGGTGACCGACCACGCCCGGATAAAGGCGCCGGGCGCGGAGGTGGAAGTTTACAATGTGTTCAAGCCCGTTGAGGGGGTCCTGGTTCACCAAGGCAAAGTATTGAAAGGCGTCATTACTGCGGGGGGCAGGGTGACCGTGCAGGTGGACCGGGAAAGGCGCAGGGCCGTGGCCAGGAATCATTCGGCCACGCACCTTTTGCACAAGGCACTGAAGGAAATACTGGGAGGGCACGTAAACCAGTCGGGATCACTGGTGGAGCCTGACCGGCTGCGTTTTGACTTTACCCATTACACCAGCGTGTCCAGGGAGGATATGCGCAGAATAGAAGAACTGGTGAACCGGGCCATTTTTTCCAATCTGCCGGTGGAGGCTGCCGAGATGTCCCTGGACGAGGCCAGGGCCCTGGGTGCCGCAGCCCTTTTCGGAGAGAAATACGGCGACATTGTGCGGATGGTGAAGATGGGGGATTTTAACATGGAACTTTGTGGCGGCACTCATGTCGGAACCACGGCGGAAATAGGCATGTTCAAACTCCTGGGAGAAAGTTCGGTGGGGGCCGGACTGCGCCGGGTGGAGGCCGTCACCGGGGAGGGGGTTCTTAGGTACGTCAATGCCAGGGACGGGGAACTTGATGAAATCTCCAGGATTGTCAAGGCCATGCCCCACGAGGTGGTTCAGCGGGTGGAAGGACTGGTGCGGGAAGTCAGGGAGCTGGAAAATGAGGCCGAGGGGTTGAGGGCGAAACTGGCCCGTTATGAGGTGCAGAGCCTGCTGGATAAGGTCAGGGACATCAGGGGGGTCAATTTCCTGGCGGCCAAGGTCTCATCCCCCGATATGGAAAGCCTGCGGGCCATGACCGATCTGATCCGGGACAAGGCGGGATCGGCCGTAGTGGTATTGGGCAGTCCGGCCGGGGGAAGAGTGAACCTGGTGGCGGCGGTGACCCCCGACTTGGTGCCGCGCGGTCTGCACGCCGGCAAGCTGATCAAGGAAGTGGCGGCCGTGGTGGGAGGCGGCGGGGGTGGCAAGCCTGAGATGGCCCAGGCCGGCGGCAAGGATCCCTCCCGGCTGCAGGAGGCCTTGGACAGGGCGTATGCGGTGGCTGTAAGTCAAATAAAGGACTGAGGTCGAAATTTGTCACATATACTACATTTTGGGCTAAAAGCTTCAATATTGAATTAAAGGAAGACTGTGAAAAAACAACGAATATAGTTTACGATTAGGGATATATTCATATAATGAGTGGGGTGTATGCCGTGACCGGGGACCGGGAACACATGGAAGAAACCATGATGTTTAAAGTTCAGACGGAAGAGATGAACCAGGCCAGGGACATTCTTCTGTCGGTGTATTCGGCGCTGAAACAGAAGGGTTATAATCCCATCAATCAGCTTGTGGGCTACCTTTTGTCCGGCGACCCCGCTTACATAACCAGCCACAACAATGCCAGAAGCCTGGTAAGGCGGCTGGAAAGGGACGAACTGCTGGAGGAATTGTTGAAAAAATATCTTGAAAATGGATTATAGTGCATTTTTTAATCAGGCGGATATAGCCGGATGCAGCCGGAGGCTGTTTAAAAAGCTCCAGATGCAAGGCGCGGCAAGGGTTTGAGCGGAGGCGTACTTGGTGG
>JBBIMW010000066.1:0-7670 GCA_037444185.1 Peptococcaceae bacterium
GCGTTGTTGACCTTTATAGCAAAGATGTAGTTGGCATGGCTATGAACAGCACCATTATGCCTCAATATGGAACAGCCAGGTAATATCACAGCATAAATAATGAGTCGTCCGATTACCCGTCGCCGGTCACAACAAGTGCGTTACCTTCAATGTTGGGAATAATGTTCACTCCAGAGTTGCAAACCTGTCGCGACATAATATTGGTACCGTTTACCTAAGTTATTAAGTTATTCTTCCATAGCACCCCGTATTCCCGATGCAAACCCGTTAAATATAACGCCGGACTGTCCAACCGTGATGGCCGGGACGTCAGCGCCGCAATAATATACTCCGGTCGAATGGATAAAACACCGATACCGGCTGCTGGGCCTGTCATCCATTTTAAAGTGTCAACGGCCTTATTTTTTAAAGGATGGCTCCCAAACTAATAACTTAGTTAACCGGTACCAGCACTAATGAGTATTCCCCGAAGGCCTTGTTTTTTCTGGCGTCCCAGGAGGGATTTGAACCCCCGGCCTACGGATTAGAAGTGCGAACCAGTGCCCTTTGTATAGTTAAAAGTAAAGCCTATCCCGTCCCCTGCACTATTTTAGACTTTATTATAAACACAAAGGCTTTGGACTCTTCAATCAGCGACAACACCTGTTCTTTTTCATAACTGACAAAATCCATATAATCACTGCGCTGGCGGTAATCGAATATTTGACGGTAAAACTGTCCCAATTCCTTGCTGACACGACCGGTTTTTACCCAGCGCTGGACAAAGAGCGACCGGATACCGCTGTGCTTTGACGAGCTTAATCCCTCATTAAGCAATAGGGCTGATACCGCGTAAAAACAGGCGTAGTACAGCCTGTTTACGGAAGCGTTAAGGTGGTTTGACTTGTACAACACTTCTGCTTCCTCCAACGCCTCCTCAGCCCGGGATAATCTGTATTTAACCAAATCCCCGGTCTCAGGATTCATATGGTTACCCCTTCCCGCTCGACGTTCTGGCGAAAAGGCATGGCTTTAAACACGGGAGAGTTCCATTTTTCTCTCAGGATCACTTGAATAGATAACAGTTTTCCGGTTTCCAGTTCAAGATTGAAAAGACGGTCTCCAATCATGCGCTCGGTCTTCCAGTGAACCGGGTCGTTCACAAGAATCAGCAGGTCGAAGTCAGAGTCCTCTGCCGCATCCCCACGCGCCCTGGAACCATAAAGTATGATTTCAGCGTCAGGTATTATTTCCAGTACCATCTGTTTGCAGCGGGTTAATAAATCGGCATTTGAAGAGATCATTTCCACCAGGCCACCTCGTTGGAAATATTGGTACCGGTTACCTAAGTTATTAAGTTATTCTTCCATAGCACCCCGTATTCCCGGTGCAAACCGTTAAATATGACGCCGGACTGTCCAACCGTGACGGCCGGGTCGTCAGCGCCGCAATAATATACTCCGGTCGAATGGATAAAACACCGATACCGGCTGCTGGGCCTGTCATCCATTTTAAAGTGTCAACGGCCTTATTTTTTAAAGGATGGCTCCCAAACTAATAACTTAATAACTTAGTTAACCGGTACCACTACTATGGCGTCCCAGGAGGGATTCGAACCCCCGGCCTACGGATTAGAAGTCCGTTGCTCTATCCGGCTGAGCTACTGGGACTTGAACGCAAAGCATATATTATCAGAAATCAGTGCGGCTGTCAATGGACACCGGGGTACATTCCAGAACACATGGCACACAAGGCGCCGGGACGAAAGCCGAATTCCGGCGGTATTCAATCACGTGGCCACCACCCTGTTTTTCAGTACTTTGGCCCTGTACATGGCTCTGTCGGCGAGCTCCAGCAGGTAATCGGCATCCCGGCCGTCCCCCTCCGACGAAGATATGCCGATAGACACCGTAATGGGCACTTCCTGGCCTGCAAAGTCCGTTTCCACCTCCTCCCTGATCCTCTCGGCGATTTTCTTCGCCCTCTCCGGGACCACCCCCGGCAGAAGCACGCAGAACTCCTCCCCCCCATACCTGAAGATCAGGTCATTGCCCCTTATATTGGTGGTCATTATGCCCGCCAGCCGCCTCAATATCTCGTCCCCTTTAACGTGGCCCAGCGTATCATTATACCTCTTAAAATTGTCTACGTCTATCATCAGCAGGCTGATGGGCCGGCTGTCCCGCAAGCATTGCCTTATCTCCTGCTTCAAGGTGGCGTTGAAGGATCTCCTGTTGCGTAAACCGGTGAGCCCGTCCATAACCGACTGCTGTTCAAAAAGCCAAAGTCTTCTAGTGATGATCCAGGCCAGCACCGCTGCGGCAAAAAGCATCATCGACCCCAAAACGGTCTCAAAAGTCTCCAGATGATAGACTTTCCAGGACAGAAAAACAAAGCAGACCACAGTGACGATTCCGTTCAGTACCGAGGGGGCGAATCCCAGATAGGGGTTCCTTAATATGTTGACCATAAAAAGAAAAAGCCAAATGACCGTCTTATAATCAATCATAATAATCAAGGCGGTAAGGGCCAAGGGGTTGTATAACGCCGACAGGCAGGCCAGCAGGCGGCCGAGTCTCTTTTTGCGGTGTCTGACCTGAAGCAGGTGAATCTGGACTGAAATGCCGGCGATGAATATTGTCAGTACAAACACAAGGGTGGAAAGAACGCTGAAATAAGCGTTCGCCGCCGCCAGGGCCACCGTCGCAAAAACCGCCAATGCCAGACTGTATTTCTTTTTGTCGGTTTTTTCCCCTCTCATAAACCGACCACCTGGCTTTCATATATATTTCATAATATCAAAAAAACGGTAAACGCATAAGAAGTTAAAAAATATTTAAGAAAAAGATAAGCTTGGCGTAATCTCTATACCTTATTCTTTTACAAAAAGATAAGGAGGCGTAAGTTTATGCACTGCGAAAAAGAATCCCTCCACTCCCTGCCGAGGCTTGGTTCTCCCGCCCCTTCCTTTGAGGCCGCAACCACCCACGGAACCTTGCGGCTGGAGGATTTTAGGGGAAGCTGGCTGATATTGTTTTCCCACCCGGCGGACTTCACACCGGTATGCACCACCGAATTCATAGCCTTTGCCGGAATTCACCAGGAGCTGCGCAGCCGCAACGTCGAACTGCTGGGGCTGAGCATCGACAGTATATACGCCCATATTGCCTGGATCCGCAATATTGAAGAAAAAATGGGGATCAAAATAACCTTCCCCATCATCGCCGACCTAAATAAAGAGGTGGCCATGGCCTACGGCATGATGATGCCCGGGGAAAGCAAAACCGAAACCTCCCGTTGCGTATTTGTCATCGACCCCGAGGGCATCATCAGGGCCATGATCTATTACCCCCTGACCACCGGGCGCAATATGGACGAAATTCTGCGGCTCATCGACGCGCTGCAGACCTCGGACAAACACAAGGTGGCCACTCCCGCCAACTGGAAGCCGGGCGACAAAGTAATCATACCCCCGCCCAACACCCAGGATATGGCGGAGGAACGGGTAAACGAAGGACACGACTGCAAGGACTGGTATTTTTGCAAAAAGATGTTATAGAAAAAAGGAGGTATTGGCCATGGCCTGCATTAAACCCGACGGAACCCTCACCCGGCCCGGCAGAGCCATGATCAACGCCATGCTGCAGCCGGCGACCCTGGAACAGGTGTCCCGGAATTCCGGCTTGCCGCTGTACCGTGTGCGCAGCGTGATCAGGGAACTGCTGGATGCCGGCCTGGCGGAGGCGGGCGGTGACCTCTACACAGCAACCGGAACGGGCATAAAAAAATTAGAAGAATAAATACGAAATTCACGAGGAGGTACCATTATGCAATGGAAGTGCGAGAGCTGCGGCTATACCTTCAAATCCGAGGCGGACAAACTGCCGGACGAATGCCCCTCCTGCGGACAGAAATGCGCCTTCCTGGACGTCACCTGCTATACCCCGGACTGCGACTGCGGGTCCGGCGACCCCGGCTACGACCCCAGGATTAAGGGGCCGCACTGAAAGAAATACAAAATAGCCTGAACCGGGGGTGCCCTGCATGTTTTTCAAGCAAATAACCGAATAAAGAGGGCTGTATCTCTTACATCATCGGTTGCCTTGATGCGGGGGAGGCGGCGGTACTGGATCCGAACCGCCATCCGGGACCGTATCTGGAAGCACTGAAGAAGGAAAACCTTACCTTAAGATACACAGTGGACACCCACACCCGCGCCGACCACGACACCCTGTCCGGGGAACTGTCTCGGCAGACCGGGGCAAAGGTGGCCATGCACGCAAATTACACCAAACAGCGGCGATTGGGGTCCGACTTTGCGGCAAACCGCGAAGTGGCCGCACACTTGGCCTTCAACGCGTCGGTGGCGGTGGATGTGGAACTGGATCACGGTTCCGTCCTCAATGTGGGGGAGATTAATATAAAGGTGCTGCACACCCCCGGGCACACCATGGACAGCATATGTCTTTTGTTGCCTGAAAGACTGCTGATTACCGGGGACTCCCTGATGATCGGGCAGGCGGGCCGGCCGGACCTGCCCGGGGGCGACGGCGGAGCGCTTTACGACAGTCTGACCGGAGTATTAATGAAGCTGGACGACAATACCATAGTCTGCCCCGGCCATGACTACAATGGGAACGTCAGCACCACCATCGGCTACGAACGGGCAAACAATCCCTTTTTAAAGCACAATTCCCGGCAAGAATTCATGGCGTACACCAAAAAAGTTTTCAGTGGCGGCGTCGGCGACGGCAAACTGCAATGCTCGGCCACTCCGCCCCCGGAACCGGCGGCGCCGGCGGAAAAGGGCCTAAGTCCCATGGCCAACCAAATGTGCTCCGCCATCGAATATTATATAAAAAATGTTCCGACTCACTGGAACCTCATAGAAGCCAAGGAACTTCACCAACACCTCAGGGAAAAAAAGAATCTGTTTTTGCTGGACGTCAGGACGCCGGAGGAATTTGCCTCCGGCAGCATCGAAGGATCCGTCAATATACCGGTATCCGGACTTCCAGCCAGGGTAAAGGAACTGCCCCGGGACCTGGACCGGCCCATAGCGGTGATATGCCGCAGCGGCGCCAGGTCGGCTTACGCCCTTATGTTTCTGAGAGGTTATGGGTATACCAGGGCGAGAAGCCTGGACCTGGGCTTACACCACTGGGCGGAACTGGGCTACCCCCTGGTAAAAACGGCATAAACCGGGCAACACCTGGGAAATATATATTCTACCCCACTTCCCCCATATAATTAATATTATGGGGGAAAGGCCTTTGCATGGTATAATTCGTGCAGGGGCCTTTTGTTTTCGACCATATCCGGGCGAAACTCATACCATGCGGGACATTCCCCGGCCCGGGGCCAGGAGATCGGCGGACCTGTACCGCAAAGCGGTCACCCATTTACTCCGACCGCTGTCCGATAGCATCCGGCCTTAAGAATCGGGGGGGAGCAGAAATGTCCAGGCTGTCATGGCTGAAGAAGGAATCTGAGTTCTGGATCGAAAAGGGAATTATCACCCGGGAACAGGCGGACCGCATTGCCGGACTATATGCCCGGGACGGCAAAAACCGGATTGTATCCACCCTGCTGGCCCTTGGAGCGGTGCTTCTGGGGGCGGGCATAATACTGTTTTTCGCCTCCAACTGGCAATACATCCACAAATGGGCCAAGGTGGCCATTGTGTTCTGTGCTGTGGGGCTGTTCCACCTTTCGTCTTGCATCGTGGCAAAGAACAGTCCCAGGTTCGGCGCAGCCCTGGCACTGCTGGGCTGTCTCATGTACGGCAGCGGCGTCTGGCTGGTGGCGCAGATTTTTCATATCAACCCACATTTTCCCAATGGCCTTTTACTATGGCTGGCGGGAACCCTGCCAGCGGCTTTCCTGCTCAGGGACCGGGGCATACTGGTGCTTGGCGCTCTTCTGCTTGGTGGCTGGGTGTTGGCTGAGCACCAGTACTCCCCCTTTATACTGGTGGCTGGGACATTTCTATATGCGGCCGTCTTCTACCTTACCTACTCAATTAATTGTCCTTTTTCACTGGCGGCGGCCCTGACCGGCGCCACAGCCTTCACAACCATTCAAACAATTATGTTGTTCAACATGGCCAGCGGCGCCAAAGCCTATTTCCTGGCGCCAGCCATCATATTTTCACTGTGCCTGCTGATGGCCCTGCTGGCTGGCCATCCCGTCAACAGAACACTTCACTTCCCCGCCGTGTTCAGCGGTGTGGGCATCATTGGGGCCGGTTTTTCCATCCTTATCATGTCTTTTGAGTTTTTTGCCGGGGGACTTTCCCGCCTGCATGAACAGGATCACCCGGTCTGGCCCCTGGCGATATATTGTCTGGCCGTAGCCCTGGCCGGATTCCACCAGGCGGCAAAAAATTACGGCGGGCAGTTCAATACGGCCAAAGACGACCTTGCATGGCTGTCCGGCCTCGCCCTAACACCTGCTGTTCTGATAATACCCGCCGGAAAAATTGTAATGATGATTTTCTTGAATATTTTCATGTTCGTCTGGGCGCTTCTGGTGATGTATTCGGGATACCGAAGGCGGAGCAGCCTTCACTTCAACGCCGGCATCACGACCTTCACCATTTTCACCATCACAGTGTACTTTAATTTGTTCTGGGAAGCGTTGCCCAAATCGGTCTTCTTTATCGCCGGCGGCGCATTGCTCCTAACGGGCGGCGCATTGCTGGAGCACCGGCGCCGGAAACTGATCAGCGCATGGACTCCGGCGAAGGGAGGGAAAGAAGTTGAGTAGAGGCCGGAAACTGTTTATAATTGCGGCGCTGCAAATGTTTCTGCTGGCCGCCCTGATCTGTACAAAGTATTATACCCTGCACTTCGGTGCGCCTGTATTGCTGAAGGCATCCCCGCTGGATCCCTGGGACATTTTCAGGGGGGAATATGTCAGGCTGGAATATGAAATATCCAAAGTCAGGGGGACTGTTGACAGCGATCTCGACCCCTTTGCCGTCGAAAATGACAAAACCACCGCTTACGTCACCCTGGAGCCGGAGGGCGGTTACTGGAAGGCCACCGGCATTTACAAAAACAGGCCGGAAACAAAGGAAGGCCGTGTGATCATCAGGGCTTCCTCCGTATATTACAACCGCCACCAGAATGAATACCTGCTGACATACGGCATTGAGTCGTATTACGTTGAAGAGGGCGAAGGCAAAAAATTGGAGCGGCTGGAAAGATTGGATGTGCTGGCAAGGGTTGACCGGTTCGGCAACGCCGCCATAGAAAAGGTCACCACCATGGACTAGGAGGCTGTTGAAAAAGTCCATCTGCCGCGTTGCGGCGGCGGCTTTTTCGTGGCACAGGAAATTGTGCTTTCATAAGTCTTGTGGGTAAAGAGCCAATTGCAAAATGTTAGAAAATTAATGGTATAAACAGGCAGTCCCGGGATGAGTTGCAAAAATTGCTCACCTGAAAACACTACCACCTAATAAATGTAAATAAATAACATGCGTGTCCTTAAAAAGGGCACAAATCACCTGTAGCTTAACAAACGACTTTTAAAACCGTTTTTATGTAGCCGTCAAGTCAGTTCTATGCAGCCTTTTGCTCTTGTTGCTTCTTAATCTGTACGATTGTCCCGGCGAGGAATGTAATCAGGCAAATTGTTCCCGTTCACTCTAATCTGGACTGTGGAGCGAACTCCAGGCAAAATATTCT
>JBBIMW010000067.1:0-7110 GCA_037444185.1 Peptococcaceae bacterium
GATATCTTACAGGGCCTTATCCTTGCCTACCGGGAGGGCGACGTGCCCGTTGCCCGCGCATATCTGTCACAGCACGCCGAAGGCCGGGAGCGGGTGATTCTTGATCTACTCTCCGTTTGGGCCGCTGAAATATTAGGTGAAAAGCTGCGCAAGGAGGCCGGGGCAATAATGTTCGGCTTGAAATAATGAGTGCCTTGCCGCGCCTTGCATCTGGAGCTTTTTGAACAGCCTCCGGCGTGGCCGGTTATAAGTGTTTGGCAGGTGAGGGGATACGACCATGGAAATGAGCGGTGCATTTTTAGAAAGCAGTGGCCTGCGGTCCCGCCGCTGGCTCCTTTCTTATAAGACGTCATCAACTGTTATAGACGGCCGCCCGGTGGACATTCTAAAAGACTTCTATATTCCCGCCCTGCAGCTTTCAGTGCGATATGACCGCGTGGCCGGTTACTTCCGGTCCTCCTCCCTGGCCGCCGCTTCCCAGGGTTTCTCCAGCTTTGCCGGCAGGCAAGGCAAGATGCGCCTTATCGTCGGTGCCGACCTGGGGCCGGACGACGTGAGGGCAATCCTGGCCGGGGACAGGGAGCGGCTGGCGGCAAAGTTGAACAGTGAGCTTGAACGGCCCGAATCCTGGCCGGGGAACATACATAACGGAGTAACACTCCTGGCCTGGATGGTGGCCCGGGGATACCTGGAGGTCCGGGTGGCCTTCAGGGTCCACGGGGAGACCGGCGAGCCGCTATCGATGGATGCCGTGGACGACGGTTATGTGCATGAAAAGTGGTTTGTCCTTTACGATGAATTCGAAAACCGGCTTTATGGGGCGGGTACGCTTAACGAGTCAAGAACAGCCCTTGTCTTAAATGCTGAGAATATTGACGTCCACTGCGACTGGTGGGGGGATACGGACTGCCGGCGTGTGGATGAGGCCGTGGAAGCCTTTGAAAACCTATGGGCGGGCCGTGTTTCCCATATGCCGGTGATGTCTCTGCCCGAGGCTGTCCGGAGGCGTCTTGTCCGTTTTGCGGAAGGGGTTGGCCGGCCGGTGGAAATCGACGGGACCATTGCAGCTCCCAAAGCGGTCCAACCGCCTTCGGCGCTGGAGAGGCTGCGGTTCGCCGTCCTGCGGGACGCACCGAAGATGCCCGGAGGAAGGTTTGTCGGCATGGAGACCGCCCCTGTGGAACCCTGGCCGCACCAGGCGGTGGTGGTGCGCAGGCTGGTGGAAACCTGGCCGTACTCCTACCTTTTGTGTGATGAAGTGGGCCTCGGGAAGACAATCGAAGCAGGGCTTGCATTCCGTTCTCTGTACTTGTCCGGCCTGGCGAGGCGCATACTCATTGCCGCGCCGGCAAGCCTTACCAAACAGTGGCACCGCCAGATGGCCTCAAAGATGCTGCTTTCCTTCGGCCGGGCCCGCACCATGCCGGAAACCTGTCACGAGTATATTTTCCCACTGGAGGAAAACCGGCCGGCGACCTCACTTTATGATCCAGAGTTGGTCATCGTGTCAACGGGCCTGCTCTCCCGCCGGGAACGGTTGCCGGCCCTAATGCAGGCAAACGGGTTTGATATTGCCCTGGTGGACGAAGCCCACGCCGCCAGGCGGCGAAAACCCGGTAGCGGCCTTTCATCAAACCCGGAGTATGGATATCTCTATACAGCTATCCGAGATAACCTCAGAAAGCGAACAAAAAGCCTCTGGCTGGCCACCGCCACGCCGATGCAGATCGATCCAGTGGAAGTTTACGACCTGCTGGCGCTAACTAACCGCGTGGGCGCGTTCCAGTTTGACCCGGTGCTGACACAGCAGTACTATGGGGTTCTGGGCAAGCTGGTGTTCAGGCAGGATCCCGACGAACATGAATGGTCTTTCCTCCGGCGGGCTGTGAAGGCAGTCCAGGGACAGGATCCGATGCTCTGGCGTTTCATTGAGGAAAGCGTGATAGATGGCCGCATCCGTTCAAATGTGAGGCAATGGCTGGAAAATGGCCGGGTTCCCTCGGGCAGGGACCGTGCTCTTATGTCCCTCCTGGTTTTCAGTGTGTCGCCGCTCTCACGGGTGATGCTTCGGCATACCCGCCGGCTCTTGGAAATCTACCGTGATAACGGGCAGTTGCAGCAAAACCTTGCCCAGCGACATGTCCTGCCTGTACCCCGCATCGAGTTTACGCCATTGGAGCGTCATATTTACGACCGGTTGGAAGATTACTGCCAGGGCCTGGCCAGGCAGATCCGCGCCCGTGGAGACAGCCAGTCCAGGCAAATGATAAGCTTTTTGCTGAGCTTCCTGCGGCTTCGCTTTGCCTCAAGCCTGTATGCTTTTCGCGAAACACTGCAGAACCGCCTGCGCAAGGTGGAAGCTACACTCCGGCACCAATCTGTTATGGAGGTGGATGAATCCGAACCGGTAATTTCATCATTGGAAGACCTGGTTTATGACGGCGAGGATGAGGACGACCTGCCGGCGGCTGAATCCCTGCTGAAGAACCGCACACCGGAGGATCTTAAATGGGAGAGGGACCTCCTGAGGGATATGATCAGCGATATGGCCGACCTCACCGGGCCTTCATCAAAGATGCGGGAACTCTTACAGACACTGGACAGGCGAAAGCACCGGCAAACCGGCCGCATCCGGCAGACTGTCATCTTCACCCGTTTTTACGATACGCTCACGGACATTGTCAACCGTCTGCGCCAGGCCGACCCGGGCATGATCACCGGCACCTATTCGGGCCGGGGGGCTCAGTATTATGACCCCGGCACGGGCCAAATGGTTAATGTGGACCGTGAAGAGGTCAAGGAGCGGTTCCTGCGCGAGGAGATTGACGTCCTGGTATGCACCGACGCCGCCGCCGAGGGTCTGAACCTGCAAACAGCCGACCTGCTGGTCAATTTCGACCTCGGCTGGAATCCAATGAAAGTCGAACAGCGGATTGGACGTATCGACCGCATCGGGCAAAAACACGAAGATATCTTTGTCCTCAACCTCTGCTATATCGGCAGCGCCGAGGAAATCGTATACGGCCGCCTGCTGGACCGTCTGGCTGGGGCAGAACTGATCGTCGGCGCCCAGCAGGTTTCGCTTCTTCCTGTGACGCCGGAGGAGTTTCAAAAACTGGCTGAAGGGGCGCTGACCCAGGAAGAGCTGATGGCCTGGGCGATGGAACGGATTGAAACCCGGCGGAGACAAACAGAGAGTATGGAAATCAGCCCGAAGGACTTATATGATATATACATGCGCATGGCCCGGACAAGCGATCCCGCGCCGGTGAACCTGACGGCCATATGGGAGGCCCTTGGCGGCTCACAGTATCTCAGGGATTTAGGCTGTGCCGTGTCAGGGGAACCTGAGAGGCCATTAATGGTCCTGTTTGGCCTTGAGTATATGCCGGACGGATCGGTCCTCACCGTTTCGCGCGACATCTATGAAAAGGGCTTGGGTGAGGGGGTAACCAGGGTGCATTTCGCCTCTTACGGCGACCCCTTCTTCGACGCCATTCTGGAACACTTCGGCAGTTTTGAACTTCCCCCGTGCATTCGCAGGATTTCTGTCCCGGTACACGGCATGGACCATGTGGAAATGGTGGCTTATGCGGCAGCCTGCCGGAGTCCCGGCGGCGGCGCCGGGGTGCGGCTGATCCGGTCCTGGCATGATCTTGACGGCCTTCAGCCGGCTGAAGAGGTATCTCTTGCAGAGGCTGAAATCGCTCCCCTGCGGGAACAGCTTGGGCTAATGGCCAGGGACGGGCTTGGGCCGTACACCGTCGCGGAACGGATAGAGTGCGACAACATACGGGCGGCCCATGCCCATGAAATGTTGAACTGTCTGGTGGCCCGGGGCCTGTTCGAGGCAAATCCCCTTTTTACCGCTGACGGATCCCTTTTTGGTCAGGTCAGGCGCCAGGTGGAATCATTGTATGAGAACCGGAAGCAAGTGAACTTGCCTGATCTGCCGGCTGATGTCCTCAACCTGATCAAAGGAGATTTGCTCTTCGATTGCCACGTGCCGGCCGTTGGCGGCAAGGCGCAAATATATGTGCCGCATATTCTGGCCCAGACAGCCTTAAACGCAGTCGGCCGCCTGGTGGAAAGCATGAAGGAGAAAAAGAGTGAACACCGCATGAACAGGGTGTTAGCCCGCCTGCAACGGGAAATAGAGGCCATGAGGCGGCTGATTGGCCGGTGGAAATAGATAGCACCGTGCAATTATGGTGATTGGTTTATGCAACGTCATTGATTGAACTTAAAGATAAAAGGAGAAGCCCCCCTGTTATGAGGGGTGGGTTTCGTTTATCCTGCAAAGATGTCTTTCAACTCGATTTGCAGTCCCGGCAGTAAAGGTGATACTAAGATCCCGTCTTTATCATACGCTTCAACTAGATTCCAGTTTTTCCCGCCGGAGATAAAAACCTCCACCACTTTAGCGTCCGGATCGACAATCCAATACTCTTTAACACCGTATGCATAATACATCTTGCTTTTTTTAACCTTGTCATAGCTGGCCGTTGACGGGGAGAGAACTTCAATCACTAAATCCGGTGCGCCGTTAATGTAATCTTCGGCAATAATATGCACACGATTGGCAGCAATAAAAAGTATGTCAGGCTGTGGTTTGTCTTTATCACTTAGAACAACATCAGTGGGTGCGTCAAGTATTTTTCCAAGGTTATTATTACGAACAAAAGTTGTTATATACCAAACCAAATTGGCCTTTACCAATTGGTGTGCGGTTCTTGGCGCTGGAACCAATATCAATTCACCCCCGATTAGCTCGTACTGGTTGTGGTCATTGATTTTTAAGTAATCTTCGTAGGTGTATGCTTGGGATGGCATCTTTAAAACCCCCTCCTGCCAGCAGCCATCTATAAAAATATTATAACCCGCCGGAAGGAATTGCCCAACCAAAAAAAATGGTACCGGTTACCTAAGTTATTAAGTTATTGGCTTGGAAGCCATCCTTTATAAAAATAAGGCCGTTGATACTTTAAAATAGATGGAGGGCCCAGCAGTCGGCGCCGGGAATACGAGGAGCAACGGAAAAATAACTTAATAACTTAGATAACCGGTACCTAATGAGAAGCAGGAAAACAGTCTGTGGTGATAGAAATTATTTTGCATGTGCAACTTTGGCGCCGGGTACTGGTGTGGAATATATTCCGTGCATTGGGATGTGAGACAGTTTGCGCGGCATTGGAATGACGATCAGCGGAGGAGGCGGCCCCGGCCTGGAGGCCCGCCTTGATTTGCCGGAACAGCCCGGCAGGTATTGCGGGGTGGTGGTTTGTCACCCGCACCCCCTTTACGGCGGGGATATGCATAACAATGTAGTGGTGGCGTTGAGCAGATTCTTGACCGGGGCGGGCATGGCGGCGCTGCGCTTTAATTTCCGGGGTGTCGGCAGGAGCGGGGGCGCCTTTGACAACGGCGCCGGGGAGACGGATGACGCCCGGTCCGCCTTGGCCTTTCTGGCCGGCCGGGAGGAAATATTGCCGGGGCATATAGGCATTGCCGGATATTCCTTTGGAGGAATGGTGGCCATGGCGGCCGGGGAGGCGGATTCTTTGGCCGGGGCGATAGCATTGATTTCGCCCGTGGTCTTTCCTGGCGCTCTGAAAGAATGTACGAAGCCAAAATTTATTATCACCGGGGATGCCGATACGCTGATATCCGCCGAAGAGGTTTCGCGGGCCGTGGCTGGGATGGCGGAGCCCAAAACGGCGGAGTCGGTTCCCGGAGCCGACCATTTCTGGCGGGGACAGGAGGAAGAAATGGCCGGCAAAGTGGCGGAGTTTTTTGTGAATGCGCTCAGATTGCCGGGAAAGACCCGGTGAATACAGTTAAGGTGTGATCATTATTGACGGCCGGTAAACTTTTTGTTGTTTTTTTTGCCGTTGTAATGCTGGTTTACCTGCTGCTGAACTTCTGGATTGGCCTCAGGGTTTGGCAGTACGTGTTCAAGTTCATTCCTTTCACGGCGAAAGTATACTGGCCGGCCTTCTGGCTGGTGGCCCTTTCCTATCCAGCCGGAAGGCTGGGCAGGGAGTTTCTGTCCGCCGAGGCAAGCCGTGTGCTCACTTCGGTGGGGTCATACTGGCTGGCATTTATGGTATATTTTGCCCTGGCCCTGGCGGCGCTTGAAATAATTCGCCTGCTGGACAGACTGACCGGCGTGCTGCCCCACAGGGTGGCCCAAAATCAGCCGGCGCCCCTGGCGGCCGGCCTGTTGGTGCTGGTTCTGGTGATCGGAACGGTGGCGTACGGATGGTGGAATGCCCGCCATCCCAGGGTAAACCAATACAGCATCACCATTCCGAAAACGGCCGGGGATTTGCGGGATCTGCGGGTGGCGGCGGTTTCGGACCTGCACCTAGGTCCCATAGTCCATAACGGCCGGCTGATGAAACTGGTGGAAATGATGGAGGAAATAAAGCCGGACCTGATACTCCTGCCGGGGGATGTGATTGACGAAAATCCGGGCCCCTTTGTGGAGCAGGACATGGTTTCCACTTTCCGCCGCCTGACGCCCAAATACGGCATATATGCCGTGCCGGGCAACCATGACTATTATGGGAGGAAATCCGAGGAGATTTTAATGCATCTGGAGGGGGCCGGAGTAAGCGTATTGGTGGACAGACATGTAAAAATAGCCGACAGTTTTTATCTGGTGGGCAGGGACGATTTCGGCCGGGGGCGGTATGATGGAAACGTACGCAGGGAACTGGCGGACCTGATGCAGGGAATCGACCGCTCCCTGCCGGTGATACTTATGGACCACCAGCCGGTACAATTGGATCTGGTCAAGGATTCCGGAGTTGACCTGAAGCTGTCCGGACACACCCACCGCGGACAGCTGTTCCCCTTTAATTTGATTACCAGGATGGTTTACGAAATTGACTGGGGGTATTTGCGCAAGGGGGACCTGCATGTTATTGTGTCTTCGGGCTTCGGCACCTGGGGGCCCCCCGTCAGGGTGGGCAGTGTGCCCGAGATAGTGGTGGTGGACCTGCGCTTCGGTCCGGAATAGCAATTTGCGGTTTTTCTCACGGGATGACAATCATACGGGCGGGGGTACGTTGGATGAGAGTGCTGGTAATGGACGGGGTGACCGAG
>JBBIMW010000068.1:0-6683 GCA_037444185.1 Peptococcaceae bacterium
ACCTGCACGGCTGATCATGGTGCGCCTATCGGAAGAGTCCGCTGCCCGCCAACGTACCCCATGCGGCATCGCTTCGGCCATGAAAAAACCATCTTCGTCCATGCCCAGCACCCCCTTAAGACTAAAAGCCCGCTCCATCCACGCCGGGACGAAAGCAGGCTTCCGCGGTACCACCCAGTCTGGCCCCCAAAAAAAGGGCCCCTCATCGGGCACAGCACACATTCCTCGCACGAATAAAGCCTTCCGTCCCACAATCCTAGGGACGGAAGGCTTTTCACAATCCGTGTTACCACCCTAATTGGCACGCCCCCCCGGCTTCGCCGGCACGGTGCGGCGCACCCTCTTCGCAAGGTACGGGAACATGTTCCGATACCCCTTCCCTCTAACGCGGGAACCTGCGGCACAGCCTACACGCCCCGGTGGGCTTCAGCCTGCGTCTCCGGAGGGAACTTCGGACGGTCATACCCTGAAGGCGCTCCCAGTCAACGGCGTCTTCTCCCTGAATGGGCTGTCTCCGGCCTACTTTTCTCCTTCATAGACTTTATCTGTAATTTTATGTATGTCATCAATATACTATTTAAAAATCTCAAATGCAAGCATTATTGCTTTGTGATAAAAATTTTTATCATGGACATGTCTGCGCCTCGACTCAATATTCCAGCCATTCACTGGCTTTTACAACTTCTTAACCAAATATTTATTGACAATAAATATATATAGCATATAATCATATTACTTATATTACTTACAAAATTTTATAGTAATTGAATGATAAAGGAGGTGCCATATGACCAAAGAACTGATCGATGAGATACTCAAGGACATCGGGCTGGAAAGCATCGATACGGAACCGGAAACCGGTGCCCTTGGGGGAAACGGGGCGCAAACCGCCCACCTTGCGCCGGCGGCCGGCCCGGCGGAAAATCTGTGACTGGGACATTCATGGCCGCTGATCCTTGAAGAAACTCAGCCACGGCCTGGAGCTTCACCCAGGAGCATACTTTTCGCCGACACGCCGTCAATATTCCGCAGTTCCGTTTCCATACGCCGGCAGTCCTCTTCTCCTGCCTGCACGGTGAGGGTGATTATGCCCCTTTCCATGCCCGGATCCGGTATGCCGCATCTCATCAATATTCTGGAACCATACCGGGTCAAAACCTCCTGAACCTCCGGCGCCCGTGACGCCCTTCCTTCCACCAGTATACCCACAATTCTAATATCGACGTCCATTGATAAAACCCCCGCACCATTATTGGCAGGATTATTATAGCCATATTTTCCCCGGCACATACCGTCACCGGCCGTACCAGCCAATCTTCCCCGGTGCGATTATTTTGATCAGAATGGCTCCCGCTATGAAACCGCCGATATGGGCCCACCAGGCCACCGGGTTGGCCGCGCCGCCCAGGGAGGCCGCACCATTGAACAATTGCAGTATAAACCACATGGCCAGGAATATCACCGCCGGTATCTCGGCCAAGGTGAAGAAGAAAATTATCGGTATCAGAGCCAGCACCCGGGCCCTGGGAAAGGTGATCAAGTAAGCCCCCAGCACCCCGGCCACGGCCCCGCTGGCCCCGATTACCGGCACCTCCGAGGCGGGATTGGTCAGTATGTGCGAAACGCTGCCGATAATTCCAGCCGCCAGATAGAAAAGCAGATACCGGAAGTGGCCCAGCCGGTCCTCCACATTGTCCCCGAACACCCACAAAAAAAGCATGTTACTCAGTACATGCAGCCACCCGCCGTGGAGAAACATGGCGGTAATAAATGTGATCATCACCGGGTCCAGGGGTGAGCCGGTGACTATGGTATAGAGAATATTGGAGGGGATCAGCCCGAGGTTATAAAATACATCATCCAGCATTTCCGGGGGAAGCATTATTTCCCTTATGAACACGTAAAGGTTGACGGCAATCAGAATCCAGTTCACAAAGGGTGGCTTCTGGGGCCTTACACTGTCCCTCAGCGGTATCACAACAAAACCTCGCTTCCTGAAAAGCAGTGCCGCACATTTATATATTATCTTATTATAGACCCCGGAATTGTATTTTTAGACAACAAAATATTTCATCACTCTTCAGGGAATCACTTTGTTCAGCGGATATTCTATCAAATCCTGGGCGCCCATCTTCCTTAATGGAGGGATCAGGTCCCTGACCATTTTTTCGTCCAATATCACTTCCACGGCCACCCAGTCACTGTTGTACAGCTGGGACAGGGTGGGGTGCTTCATGGCCGGCAACACCGACAACACACTGTTAATCCTGTCTCCGGGCACATTCATCTTAAGCCCCACCTTGGAATCGGCCCTTAGGGCGCCCTGCAGCAGCACCGCCAGATTTTGAAGCTTTTCCCGCTTCCACGGGTTCTCCCATGACTGGCGGTTGGCGTGCAGCTTGGTGCTGGACTCCAAAATGGTGGCTATGACCCTCAAATTGTTCGCCTTCAGTGAACTCCCCGTCTCCGTGATGTCGGCTATGGCGTCCACCAGGTCGGGCACCTTGACCTCGGTGGCCCCGTAAGAAAACTCCACGCTGGCGCTCACTCCGTGCCCGGCCAGGTATTTTTTGGTCACCCGCACCAGTTCGGTGGCTATTCTTTTCCCCTCCAGGTCCTGCACAGTACTTATGTCACTGTTGTTGGAAACGGCCAGAACCAGCCTGATGGGGCGGTTGGTCTGCTTTGAATACGCCAGATCCGCCACCTCCACCACTTCGGCCTCATTCTCCAGTATCCAGTCCAACCCAGAAAGACCGGCGTCCAGCACCCCCTCATTGACATAGCGCGGTATCTCCTGGGCCCGCATCAGCACCACTTCCATTTCCTGATCATCAATGGCGGGAAAATACGATCTGCTTCTCAATGATATGTTAAAGCCCGCCCTTTTAAACAGCTGAAAGGTGGCTTCCTGCAAACTTCCCTTGGGCAGTCCCAGCCTTAAAACATTCATGTCGGCCCCTCCGCATTCTCGTCATTGCAGTAGTATTTTAACATTTTATTTAATTAAAGACTACTGAATAAGTATAATGCCGGGAACAGAGGGTGTCAAGAATATTTTGGCTGCCGGGACCCGGTCCCGAACACCAGGCTGGCCTTGTACGACAACCTGTGCAGGGCCTTGATCCACCTGATGGTTTTATTCTTGTACCGCATTACCAGGGAATGGGTTTCCGCCATGTCCCCACCCAGCATGCGCACCCCTTTCAGCAGTTCCCCGTCGGTCACTCCGGTGGCCGCGAATATGGCGTCGTCCCCCTTCACCATGTCATCCATGTAAAGTATCCTGCTGCAGTCAGTAATACCCATTTTAACGCAGCGGGCCCTGTCCTCGTCGTCCTCGGGCCAGAGCCTGGCCTGCATTTCACCGCCCAGGCACTTCAGCGCCGCCGCCGCTATAACCCCCTCCGGCGCCCCACCGATACCCACGCAGAGATCCACGCCGGTTTCAGGAATGGCTGTATAAATGGCAGATCCCACGTCCCCGTCGCCAATGAGCCTGACCCTGGCCCCGGCGTTCCTGACCGCCTCGATTATATCCTTGTGCCGCGGCCGGTCCAGTATCATCACGGTACACTCGTGAATCCTTTTGTTATTGGACTGGGCCACTATCTCCAGGGTCTTTTCCACCGGATCGTCTATGTGTATCTTCCCCGCAGCCCTGGGCCCCACGGCAATTTTCTGCATGTATATGTCCGGCGCGTGCAACAGATTGCCACTGTCGGCCACGGCCACCACCGACAGCGCATTGGGGAGGCCTTTGGCCAGTATGCTGGTTCCCTCCAGGGGATCCACCGCCACATCCACCTCCGGGTGAAAAGCGCTGCCCACCTTCTCCCCTATGTAGAGCATCGGCGCTTCATCCATCTCCCCTTCGCCGATGACCACCGTGCCGTTAATGGCCACGGTGTCGAACATGGCCCTCATGGCGTTTGTGGCCGCCCCGTCGGCCTCGTTTTTGCGTCCCCGGCCCATCCACTGTGAGGCGGCCAGCGCCGCCACCTCGGTCACCCTGACCAGTTCCAGGGTAAGTTCCCGGTCCATAAATTCACTCTCCCAGCGTTGAATTTATCATCAGGCACATATATATTGTAGCACATTATATTTTTATGTTGGCCGGTTTTATAATTTTATTTTATATTGAGTGGCGCAATGACAGGTTGAATGGATGCGCAAAGGGGCCATGACTCTGCATGTCTGAACCTTCCCGGCGATGCACAGGTCATTATGCAGTCTGGATTAATTTCTCTGGCATAAAAAACGGGCAGCGCCAGAAAATATAACTATACTCCAAAAGGGGGGGTTGGCTTTGCGCGAAGGCTTGATTCCGGCCGTACTGGGAACCGCTGTGACGGCCACCGGCCTGGCCATGAGGGGGATCAATCCGGCCCTGGGATGGGGAATAGCCGGCTTCGGACTTGCTCACATTGTCCTGGGCGCCATTGATCTGATGGAACATTCCCCGGATTTCGATCTCTAACTGCTGAAGGGGGATGGGCCGCCCGGCCCACCCTCCCCGCTCCCGCTTCAGCAATATTTTTCCAGTTCTTTTTCCAGCGCCTCCCCAACCGCCAGGGTGATCTCCCCCGGCCTGCCTCCGCCTATTGCGGCGTCCCCCACCCGCACCACCGGCATCACCCCCATCAAGGAATTGGTTACAAAACACTCCCCGGCCCGGATCAGCTCATCGGGAATGATGGTCCGCTCCTCCACGGGCACCTTCAATATGGCGCAGGCTTCCATCACCCTCCAGCGTGTGATGCCCGGCAGCAGTCCGTTTTCCAGCCCCGGAGTAATCACCTTCCCCCGGTTCACCAAAAACAGGTTGCTCACCGCCCCCTCCGCCAAATTTCCCGCCGTGTTCAAAAAAATCGCCTCTCCCCATCCGGCCTCCGCCGCCTCCCGCCTGGCCAGCATGTTTTCATAATAGTTCAGTGTCTTGTGCCTCACCAGGGGAGATTTTTCATTTCTCCTGAGGGACGCGAAACCCGCCCGGAGGCCCCTGCGGTAATGTTCCTCCCGGTAAGGCGACGTCCTGGACTGTATAAATATACTGGGGGCGCAGTCTTCCCCCCCGGCGGTCAGCGTCAGCCGCAGGGCGCCCCGGTCCATGCCGTTTTCAGCCGCCGTCCGGCGGATCATTTCATAAATATCTCCTTGCCCGTAAGGAACCTCCAGCCCCAGTTCCCCGGCCGAGGAAAAAAGGCGGCCCAGGTGCCGGTCAACCAGCCGGGGCCTGCCGCCGGACACCCTGATGGTTTCAAAAAGCCCCATGCCGTACAGAACCCCCCGGTCCCGGACATTGACGGCCGCCTCACCGGCCCGCAGATATTTGCCGTTTATGCAAACGGTGCCCCCGCTGCCCATATTGAATACTCCCTTATTATTATGTGCACTATATTTCTTCCAGCCCCAAAGCCATAAACAACGCCCTGGCTTTGTCCAGGGTTTCCCGGTATTCCGCCGGAGGATCGGAGTCGAAGGTAATGCCGCCGCCCACCTGTAAGTATATGCGGTCGCCGGCAAACACCAGGGTGCGGATGGCTATATTGAGGTCCGCGTCCCCGTTGAAACCCAGGTAACCTATGGAGCCGCAGTATATCCCCCGCCTCACCGGCTCCAGTTCCTCTATTATTTCCATGGCCCTGATTTTGGGCGCCCCGGTGATGGAGCCGCCGGGAAAAGACGCCTTTATCAGATCGAACACGTCCCGGTCCTTCTCCAGCCTGCCCGTCACCGTCGACACCAGATGAAACACCGTGGGATACTCCTCCAGCCTATACAAATCCGGCACCCGGACCGAACCGGGCACACATACCTTCCCCAGGTCATTCCTTTCCAGGTCCACGATCATAACCAGCTCCGCCCTGTCCTTCTCACTGTTCCAGAGTTCACTGCTGTTCTGCCTGTCCTCCTCCAAAGTTCTGCCCCTGGGTCTGGTGCCCTTGATGGGCCTTGTCTCCACCAGCCCCCCGCTCACTTTGAGAAACCTCTCCGGAGATGCGCTGACCACGTGCAGGCCACCGCCACAGTTGACATAAGCGGCCATGGGCGCCGGATTGATCTCCCTAAGCCTGCGGTAAAGGTTCCAGGGATCGGCCCTGCGCGGCAGGCTGAAGCGCTGGGAGAGATTGACCTGGAATATGTCCCCGGCGGCGATGTATTCCCTGGCCCTTTCCACCACTGCGCAGTAGCTGTCCCTGTCGAAATTGGAAGACAGCCCCCGGGGGAATCCTCCTCCTTTCGCTTCCGCCGGCGGCTCCGCCCGGCGGCGGCCGGCCCCGGCCCCGGCCCCGGCCAATTTTCCCTCCAGCCAGACAAGCCGCTCCCGGGCGGCGTGCTCCCGTTCCCCGCCGGTCCAGGGCAGGCCGGTGGAGGCCATATACACCGACCCGTCCAGGTGGTCCAGGGCCGCCACCACATCGTAAAAACCCAGCCAGCAGTCCGGCGTCCCCACGTCATCCCCGGCCAGCTCCGGCAGTTTTTCCAGCTGCCGCCCCAGATCGTAGGAGAAAAAACCGGCCGCCCCTCCAAAGAAAGGTATGGGGCAGTCCGCCACATCAATCTTGTGCCGCCTGAAAACTTCTCCTATAACATCCAGGGGATTGCCCACCCAAGTCTTTACCCGGCCCGCCCCGGGACCGCGCCTTTCTTCCACCCTCACCTGCCCCCCCCGGGACGTG
>JBBIMW010000069.1:0-6586 GCA_037444185.1 Peptococcaceae bacterium
GGAGCCAACTGATAGGTCTTACCTAAAGTTGTTATGCCAGGGCCTACTCTACTTAATGAGAGATGGCCTGGTGGACCTCCTTTCGGTTATGGACCACACGCCCGGGCAGGGGCAGTTTAAAACCCTGGAGTCTTACCGGAACTACTTGCAAAAAACCTATCACTTTCAATTAAGCGAAACCGACAAAATTTTAGCCGACAAAGAGAGTGCCCGTAAGCAGGGCGAAGAGAACGTCAGCCGTTTGCTTGTGGAGGCGGCGTCCCTGGGTATACCCACCGCATCCCACGATGATGACGACCCGGACAGGATCCGGTATTTTCACCGCCTCGGGGTAAGAATAAGCGATTTTCCAGTTTCCATCGAGGCGGCCAGAGAGGCGCGCGCCCTTAATAATTTTGTTTGCGTCGGGGCGCCCAATGTCGTCAGGGGAGGTTCCCAAAAAAACAATTTAAGGGCCGAAGACGCCATAGAAGAAAAAGTGGCAGACGTGCTGTGTTCCGATTATTATCCGCCATCGCTCATTCATTCTATTTTCCTGTTGGCGGGGAAAGTTGCTACAATGGCCGGGGCGGTGAAGATGGCCACACTGAATCCGGCCAGGGCTGCGGGTCTGGCCGGCGATCTGGGGTCGCTGGAGGAGGGTAAGATTACCGATGTTATAGTGGTGCAAAACCGGGGGAATATGCCGCTGGTTACCCATTCGGTGGTTAACGGCCACCCTGTATACTCGGTCAACTATCATATTGCGAAAAAAATCAGCCGGCGCAGAGAGCGGCCGGCCTGAACCCGGAGGTGCGCTTATAATGAAAATTTCCGGATTTGCCATTAACGCGGACGCCGGCCTTCTGGACGGCAATCTCGAAATGCTTTGCCGGGAGTTGTCTTATTACAGGGAAACGGGATTTACCCATGTGGAGATTTCCCCTCACGGCGTTGGCGCGGTCTCCAGCGGCCGACTCATTCCCGGGTGCATGGAGAGGCTCAATAAGATACTGGGATCTTATACATTCAAATATACCGTTCATGGCCCAAACAGCATGAACCTCATGAATACCGGGGATCTGGAAACCGAACGCAGCCTGTTTATGGCCAGCATAGAATTTACCCGGGCGGTTGGGGCCGGTATACTGGTTTACCATTGTGGCCGGTACATACCGGAAGAGAATTTCCTGAACCCGCGCTTTAATGCTCCGGACCAGTCTCAAATGAAATTGATGTGGGATACCGAGAGGCGGCTGTTGCAGGAGATGGCGGACATTGCGGAACCCCACGAGATTACCATATGCCTTGAGAACGCCCGCCCCTATCTGGACGGGAGCCCTTACTGCTATGCGGAAAAACTGTATGAGCTGGAAAAAATGGTGAAAGAAGTTGGCCGGAGGAGTGTCGGAGTATGCCTGGATGTGGGCCACGCGTACCTGGCCGCTGTGGGACGGGGTGACATGCACATGCCCGTCGGCTGGGGCACAATTCCTTTAGCCGGGGTTTTTCTTGCACTTCAGGATTACAGCGGCGTCATCACCCTGGAGATGCGTTCCAGATACCGCCTCTATTACAGGGAGGCGCTTCAAAGGGCCAGGGAAATGGCGCGATTGTTTAATGGCACTATGGTCAGTAATTTATAGGCCGGCAGAATTTCGGAAGCAAATGCTCTTGCAGAGCCTCCGGCTGTGTCTGCGCAAAGAAAATCCGTGCATTTGTGGTTGACAGGAGAGAATATCATGGTGTATTATTACTATCGTTGGCCCGGCAATGGAATATGAGCCATTAGCTCAGTCGGTAGAGCACCTGACTTTTAATCAGGGTGTCCCGCGTTCGAGTCGCGGATGGCTCACCATATTATATCCGGCCCCTTGGTCAAGCGGTCTAAGACACCGCCCTTTCACGGCGGTAACACGGGTTCGAATCCCGTAGGGGTCACCAGCAAAACCCCGTGGATATTTTCGCGGGGTTTTTCATTGGTGCACTCACACCCATTTGTTGAGGGAGTCTCAAAACACCCCGCTTATAATGACGGCAACATTCCCTCCTCCCGCGCTCTCCCGGCCCGGACTTCCGGCCGGCACTTGACGCCGGGCCAAAAAGTGATATAATAATATATTGTCGGGCGGGTGTAGCTCAATGGTAGAGCATCAGCTTCCCAAGCTGAGGGTTGAGGGTTCGATCCCCTTCACCCGCTCCAATAAAATCAAGCCCTCCGAGGATTTTAAAATTTCTTCGGAGGGTTTTTTGGTGCCCTTTTGGCGCCAGTCTTCGCCGGGGTGCCGGGGTGCCGGCGGGGCGGCGCGGGAACCGGATTAATAAAACCGGGAAGGAATTTCCGGTACCGGTGTGGTATTACAAATATAACTGCCCTGAAAACAGCTCATGCTGCATTCCTCATCCTGTCGTGAGACAGAAGAATTGAGAAATAAAAATATTGAAAAGAGGTGTGGTTATGATTAACAAACTCTTTGCCAGCATAGGAATCGGGTCTGCCAGGGTAAATCTGGAGGTGATGGATACGGAGGTTTCCCTGGGCGGGAAGCTGAGGGGGGCCGTCAAGATTCAGGGAGGAAATGTCGAGCAGCAGTTGGATAAAATATATATAAACCTTATTCTGTCTTCAAACTATAAGAGCGGGGATCACATCAAAAACGTTCAGCGGGTCATCAGCACATTTACGGTGGAGGAAAAAATGACAATCAGTCCCGGGGAGGAGAAGGTCTTTCCGGTAAGTTTGCAGATTCCTTATGGACTACCCATATCCAAGGGCCGCACCAGATACTTCCTCCAGACAAAGCTGGACATTCCCCAGGCCATTGATCCGGTGGACCATGATCCTGTTACAATATTGCCACACAAAGAGTACAAAATGTTTTTTGATGCCTTGAAGGCTCTCGGCTTCAAGGAAAAATCGGGCTGCGGGGATTACAACGGCCGTTTTCAGGAATTTGAGTACCGCCCCACCAGCTATTTTGTGCGGGAACTGGACGAAATTGAGGTTTATCCCGTGGCATTGGAGAATGAGTTGCTGGTGACCATGCAGATAGACAAAAAGTCCCGGGGACCATTCGGTTCCCTTTTGGACGATTTGGAACTGGACGAAAGGTATGTCCGCTTTAGCATTCCTTACAGCGAAATGGGCGGCGCGGCCCGGCTGGCTGAAAAGTTAAAAGGCATTATTGAAAGGGAATACCGTAAAATTCCCTAAGCCCGGGGGCGCTTTTCTGCTTGTCATCAGTCTGCCAGGGCCTGCAGGCACATGAAAAGCGCCCTGGAATTTCTGATCCAGATGTCCTCGAACTGCTGCAGCGGCAGGGGGTTTGAGCCGCGTCCCACCTCCACCGTGAGGCCCGGCCTGCGGTAAGTGGTGACAAACCAGTCCCGGTATCCTCCGGACAGATCGGGGGTGTCCACCGGCGTGTAGCCGCTTGCAGCGGCATAGATGGCTGTGATGTCTTGCATGGCTTGGGTTGTGTCGCCCTCCAGGGGCTGCCAGAACAGCACCTCTCCCTGGGAGTGGTAGCAGAATACCGCCTTGAAGTCGTGTCTGAGGGTAAAATCATATGCCGCTCGGGACTCCGGGGCGGAAAGGGGTCGGTGGCCGGCAATTCCCCTGGGAAAGACATTATGCTGATGTCGGTTCCGGGCTGCCTCCCAGCGGGCGGGGTATTGGCTGTTCAGATCGATACCCTGGCTGTTGGCCCGCCAGTGTCTCAGTTCAAAGCCCGGGGGGGAAAGGGCCGCTGCAACATTCGCCAGATCCGGGGGCAAATTGTCGCTGTGGGCCGCTATTTCGCAGCCATCGGGATTAATCATGGGGGCAATATAGAGGGTGACTTTTTCCAGCAGGGATTTCCAGTGCGGTTCACCGGAGTTGCGGCAGACTTCCTCGACAAACCTGGTCAGAAAGGCGGCAGTGATATGTTCATCGCCGTGCCAGGCTCCGTTTATAAATATTTTTGCCGGGCCTTTGCCCAGGACGGCCACCGGGATGTCCCGGCCCAGGGCTGACCGGCCTATAGTTTCAATTCTTGCTCCGGGAAACAGTCCGGCAAAAACCTTCAGGTCCCTTTTCAGATCCCTGTGGCCGTACATCCTGGCCCGGCCGGAGACGGTCCATCCGGGGCGTAACTCCTCCCTGCCGGCAGCGTTTACGCTGCTTAGATTGATCAGCAGAGGAGTATGGGGCTGTCCCGTGGGGAGCAGTTCGGCCCCGGCAATACCGGCCCAGTCCTTCAGCGGCAGCCAGAAACGGTGGTCTTCCGGCAGGCGGAAGGGAGATCCGGAAAGCTGTGCGCCGATGCCGCCGACAACAGCCTTTTTGGTCCCTTCGCTGAAACTGGTCAACCGGTTGCTCAGAAACAACGAGACCGTCAGGGAGCCCCTCCGTAGCTCCGGGTGAAAAGAAACGGGGTATATGCGGCTCAACTGGTCGGTTGAAATGAAGAAAACATCATCTTTTACCAAGGCGGTGAGACGGATTCTCTCCACATTTTCCCACAGGCAGTCTCCCGGCTTTTTTTTCAGTACGGCCACATCCACCCTGTCCAGGCAAATTTTTTCCTTGACTTTGTCCAAATGCAGGCCCCCGGCCATTTCTTCCATCCTTGTCAGGATGGCGGGCGGAAGATTGCGGCTGTAATAAAACTCCCGCACCGGAGCCGGAGCCGTGCCGCCCGCGTATTTTGCCGCCCCGGGTGTGTTCTTGCCGGAGTACAGATTTTCCGGTCGGTGATATAAGGTGGCCCGGGCATTTGCGCCGCCGGCGGTGAAGACAGCCGTGTTCATCCGGGTGTCCGGGGCTGAATAGCGCGCAGAGAGAAAAAATGCGCCGGCAGCAAACAGCAACAAAAAATACTTTTTCATAAAACAACCGCCTTTTGTGCCGGTTTTGGCGCCGCGGAGCATTGTTGCGCAGTTACGGTATATTTGTTAATTCGTCATTTCGATGGCTGGATTTAGCCGTCGCATGTATATTTGCGCACCAAGGTCACGGGTTGGTTTGTCGTTGATTGTCATGGACCGTTGATACGCATCGGCCCAGGGGGTTCTTGACACCTGCCCGGTTATGGCGTAGAATACTACTTGCAGGTTTGGGGATGCCCCGGCCCGGAATGTCCGCTGGCGGCCCCCGGGAGGGCGGGATGCCGTTAAGTGGACCATCGGGGTTACATGAGGGAGGCCCTGGAGGAGGCCGCGAAAGCTTGTGCCAGGGGCGAGGTGCCCATCGGGGCGGTGGTGGTTTTAAACGGAGAGATTATCGGGCGGGGACACAATTTGCGGGAAATGACGAATGACGGCACGGCCCACGCCGAGGTGCTGGCCCTGCGGGAGGCCGCCCGGAAGATTGGCGGCTGGCGGCTGGAGGGAACCACCCTGTACTCCACTATCGAGCCCTGCCCCATGTGTGCCGGGGCCGTCGTGCAGTGCCGGGTGAAGACATTGGTGTACGGAGCCAAAGACCCCAAGGCCGGGGCAGTGGACTCCCTGGTGGACCTGGTCAGGGACCCCAGATTCAATCACCGGGTGGAGGTGGTGTCCGGGGTTTTGGAGGAAGAGTGCGCCGGGATTATCAAGGAGTTTTTCCGGAAGTTGAGGACCGGCAAATGAATTGGCGGGAGTTCACTCCAAACAGCATAACGGAGAGATGGCCGAGTTGGCCTAAGGCGCTCGACTCGAAATCGAGTAGACCGTTAGTAGCGGTCTCCAGGGTTCGAATCCCTGTCTCTCCGCCAGAATAGAACAAAGACAAGGGCTTCTCACTGATAAAGGTGAGGAGCCCTTGTTGGTTTTGTGGGCGGGTTTGGCTCTACTTTGACACCCAACCCATAAACTTTCCCGGAAAATCAAGGCCTCCCAGGCACGAAAAAGTGACGTACCGCAACATGTTGCCATTATGTGGTAGAGATCAGTTTGTAGGGCTTTGAATGATCTGATTTGGCGGCCGGAGTCCGATGGCTTTAAAGGCTTCATAAGAACACCCCGGCAATTCGGTCCGGCAAATATATTGCTTGTTTTCTAAATCCAGCCTGACTGCCTTTAACTGCTTCAGGTCGCGGATTAAATACGTGTATTCCACGGGACTCCCGGTTTGCTTCAGGGAGCGGTGCAGGGCCGATTCCAGGACCAGGGCGAGAAAGCAAACCATTACGTGCCCTCTTACCCGCCGGTCTTTCCAGTGGTAAATGGGTCTTAAATCCAGGGTGGACTTTAAGTCCCGAAAGGCTCTTTCCACCCGCCAAAGGTCTTTGTAGGCCAGGGCCACCTCTTCGGTATCCAGCTGGCAGTTGGTGCGCAGTACGTATTTGCCGTCATAACGCGATGCTTCTTTCAGGGCTTTTTGATCAACACCAACCACTGCGTCTTTTATTAAAAGGTATCTGCGGTACCCGGGGTTACCGATTAATGATTTGATATCGCTGTTTTTAACCTTTTTTTCCAGCTTGGCTACTATACACTGGCGTGCTTTTTGATTGTGCAAGGCCTGTTCGGGATTATGGCAAACTATATAGCGGCCGGCGTCATACCAGACTTCTTTTACCTTGAGGTTATGCCGCACTACCCTGTATCTGCCGCCGGTTTTCAAGACTTTTTCTACCGC
>JBBIMW010000070.1:0-6335 GCA_037444185.1 Peptococcaceae bacterium
ATATTTAAAAGGCCCCTGCCGCTGACCTTTATATCCTCCGGCGAGTGGTCCTCCCGGCACATAATAAGCTCGATAGTGGAAGATTCAGGGGCGGGGGTCAATTGATATGTCAATGTCCTCCGGCAAGTGGTTTTCTGTATCAAGAACCATCCGGGTATGGCTGCGGACTTGCGGCCTCATCATGCTTCTAATGGACGCCCCTGTTAAGCTCAAAGCACTGCAGTGTGTCTATTTTCCAGCAGGTCAGGCTGGGATTGCCGCCCGTGTCGCCGGGATCGGCAAGTTCCAGCACCAGGGGGATGAAGCTGTCCCCGTCCGGGTTTCGGTCCGGGGAGTTTGCTTCCGCCGGTGAAACCGTAACTATGGCGGAGTGGGGGGACCGGTAATGCACCTCTCCCAGCAGGGGGCTTTCCAGCAGGCCGCCCATGCTTTCCCTTAGACCCTCCATAATGGGGCCCAGCACACCGTCCATAAACTTGTCCTCTTCGGTTAATTTCATGATGGTGCCCACCCTCATTGATTCCATGGCGTAAAACCATATTCCCAGGAAATAACCCTGTCCTTTTTTGTCCAGTATATCCCAGAAGGATTTGGAGTCGCCCTTCTTAACAGCGCGCAGGAAACGGGCCACCGTTTCCTGTACCGTGTTTTCCCGCTTTTCACAGAGTTTGGCCGACATCTGCACGCCCCCTTGTGGTGATAATGGCTGCGCTTTGTTTTATTTTATCAGTAAAGCTGTTGCTGTACCACAAATAATTGCATCCGTTCCGGACGGGCTGTCAAAAGGCATTAGACAGCCTAGCGGTCATTGATATATAATTTATTCTGACACGGGAACAGAGGACAGGCGCCGCCGACGCAGCGGCTACAGCAGCAGATTGAGGGAGGTCCCGGACGCCATGGCCAGGCGGTACTGTCTTGGAGTAGCCTGCAGCCCACGGAGGGGCGGCAACACGGATATTTTATTGAATCTGGCCATGGAAACACTGCGGAATTGTGGCCTGGAAACCGAAACGGTGTACTTGGCCGGATTGAAATATTCGCCCTGTATAGCCTGCGGCGGGTGCGACAGTACGGGCAGGTGCGTAATCAAAGACGGGGCGGGGCCGGTATTCGATAAAATATTGGGGGCGAACATACTGGTGATGGCCGCTCCCATCTTTAGCATGGGCATTTGCGCCCATGCCAAAATGTTTATAGACAGGGCACAGCAGTTTTGGGCCTGCAGATACATCCTGGGCAAGCCGGCGGTGGAGGATGCGCAGCTGAGGAAATCCCGTAGGGGGATATTTATTTCCACAGCGGGCACAAATCTTCCCGGTGTTTTTGACGGGGCGCTGAGGGTGGCCCGGTATTTTTTCAAGATGGTGGATGTCAGGCTGGAAGGGGCTTACTGCTACCCCGGAACTGACAAAAAAGGTGAAGTGTTGGCCAATGCCCGGGCCTTGGAAGAGATAAGGGAGGCCTCCTTTGCCCTTGCCAGGCTGCCGGATTAAGACAGCCGGCCCCCTCAAGGGCAGGTATGACTGGAAATACGGGGGGCGGCATTGGCCTTGCCGTGACGGCAAAAATGGTGGAAACGCATGGCGGCAGGACAGAGCTGGAGAGCAAGCACGGCAGGGGCGGCAAATTTACTGTCGCACTGCCACTGTCTGGATTGGGGGAGGACAATGTCCCGCAGAATAATGGTGGTGGACGATGATCCCGCCATTGTCAAAATTATCGAACATGCATTAAAAAAAGAGGGCCTGGAGGTGATTGCCGCAAACAGCGGCCGTGAGGCACTGGAATTGTTGTCCAGGGACCGGCCGGACCTTGTTTTGCTGGACATTATGATGCCGGGTATGGACGGCTTTGAAACATTTCAAAAATTGAAGGCCGTAGCCGATGTGCCGGTAATTATGCTTTCGGCCAGGAGTGACGAATTGGACCGGGTGGCCGGATTACGGATGGGAGTCGACGATTACCAGACCAAACCTTTCAGCCCCACGGAAATAGCATTGAGAATCAAGGCTGTTCTTAGAAGGGCCGGGGAGAATAGAAACAGGGGGCGTAGCGTTCTCAATCACGGTGAGTTAACTATCGACAGCCGGGGCCGCCAGCTGAACATCAACGGGAAAAATGTGGATCTGACGCCCAAGGAATTCGATCTGCTGTGGCTGTTGGCATCCAACCCCAACCGGGTGTTCACCAAGGGCCAGATACTGGACCTCGTTTGGGACAGCACCTACTTCGGGGATGAAAACACCGTAATGGTTCATATTCGCCGGCTGAGGGAGAAAATTGAGTCCAACCCGTCACAGCCCGCATACATCAAGACGGTTTGGGGCACCGGCTACAAATTTGAGATTTGAAGCGGCCATTTAAGGAATTATTAAGGTTTCCTTAAATGCCTGTTAAGGGCTGCAAAATATAATGTCAGCGTGGGGGGTGCGCATAAATGCTGTTCCAAAAACAAGCCCCGGCATATTCCGGAGCCGGATGGATCATCATAATAAGCGGCGGAATAATCCTCACGCGCTGAAATTACTAGAGATCGAGGCCGGATTGATCAGGGCCGGCGCCTACCGTGTGGATTTTATCGTGGAGTTCACTGAAAATTTAAGGAGGGAAGAGATGTGGACAAGTGGGTATGCAGTATTTGCGGTTACGTGTATGATCCCGAGGAGGGAGCCGATGGGGCGGCCCCCGGAACTCCCTTTGAGGATTTGCCGGAGGACTGGGTTTGCCCGGTGTGCGGGGCAGGGAAAGACCAATTCGAGAGAGAATAGGGAGGTGCAATCGGAATGGAGGCTGCTGTTCCCGTAAAAGAGGGCGTGTACTGGGTGGGGGCCCTGAACCCGGATTTAAGGATATTCGATGTGGTAATGAGAACCGACAACGGGACCACGTACAACGCATATCTGGTGCAGGGTAAAAAAACGGCTTTGGTGGATGCGGTGAAAAGCGGCTTTGAAGGCCAGTTGCTGTCCAGGGTGGCTTCGGTGATGCCTCCCGAGAAAATTGACTATATAATTGTAAACCACACTGAGCCGGATCATTCCGGCGCCATTGGCAAACTGATGGAGAAGATGCCCCGGGCGACGGTGGTGGGGTCAAAGGCGGCGGTAAAATTCCTGGGTGAATTGATTAATCGGGACTTCCCCCATCTGGTGGTGGGGGAAGGTGACCAAATCGACCTGGGCGGGAAGACATTGAGATTTATTTCGGCGCCATTCCTGCACTGGCCCGATTCCATGTTCACCTTCCTGCCCGAAGACGGTGTGCTGTTCACCTGTGACGCCTTCGGACGCCACTATTGCGGATCCGAAATATTCAACGACCTGACGGGAGACATCCGGGAAGACTACAAGTACTATTACGATGTGATAATGTCCCCCTTTGCCGGATATGTTCTGGAAGCCGCAAACAAGATAAAGCCTCTGGACTTCGACGTGATTGCCCCTTCCCACGGGCCTGTTTTGAGGGAAAATCCCCGGCGGTACGTGGAAAAGTACGTTGAATGGGCGTCCACCGGAGCGAAAACCCGCTCCCAGCACAAAAAGGTGGTGGTGGCCTTCGTGTCGGCCTACGGCAACACCAGGGCCCTGGCCGGTGAAATAGCCGCCGGCCTTGCGGAATCAGGAGTTGACGCGCAGATGTTCGACATGCAGTCGGTGAGTCCGGCGGAAGTGGCGGCACGGGTGGATCAGTCGGAGGGTTTGCTGGTGGGTTCTCCCACTTTCAACCAGGATGCCGTCTACCCCGTGTGGGACTTGCTGGCCCGCCTGTCCCCCCTGGTTAACCGGGGCAAGCCGGCCGCCGCCTTCGGATCTTACGGATGGTCAGGTGAGGCTGTTAAAATGTTGGAACAGAGGTTGTCCGGCCTTAAGCTCAAAGTGACCCTGCCCGGTGTCAGAGTAAATTTTACTCCCGGCGAAGGGGATCTGCGGGCGGCCAGGGAACTGGGAAGATCCTTCGCCAAACTGTTGGTGTAGCCGCCCGGGCGCCGGCCGGAAGGTTTTTGCAATGCGTCAAAGGACTGATTGCATTGGCATGACTGGGACAATGGGGACAATATATGTCAGTGGATAAAAGGCACTGCATGATTTCAAAAGGAGGCTTAAATGTTGTGAAAAAGCACGAACTTCCCCCACTGCCGTACGGTTATAGCTCCCTTGAACCTTATTACGACGAACAGACTGTGCGTCTCCACCATGGCGCCCACCACAAGGCCTATGTGGACGGGCTGAACAACGCGGAGGCGAAGTTGTCCGAGGCCAGGGAGAAGGGGGACTTCGCCCTGATTAAACACTGGGAACGGGAAATTGCCTTCCACGGATCCGGGCACTTGCTGCACTGCCTTTTCTGGGAAAATATGAGGCCCGGTGGCGGCGGCCCTGCCGACGGTATTGTCGCCGGCCGTATGGAAACCGATTTTGGCGGATTTGAAGCCTTCAAAAAGCAGTTTTCCGCTGCTGCCGCGGCGGTGGAAGGTTCAGGCTGGGCAATATTGTGCTGGAGCCCTGATTTTAAAAAACTCGTCATATTGACCGCCGAGAAGCACCAAAACCTCACCCAGTGGGGGGTGGCGCCCCTTCTGGCCCTAGACGTATGGGAGCACGCATATTACCTGAAATACCAGAATAAGAGGGTGGCCTTCATCGAGGCTTGGTGGAACCTGGTGAACTGGGACGATGTGAACCGTCGGCTTGAAAGCGCCATGGGCTGCTGATGAAGAGGAGGCTGAAAGATGAAAATATGGAGGTGCACGGTTTGCGGCTGGCTGCATGAGGGGGAGGCCCCGCCGGAACACTGTCCCCGCTGTGGCGCCCCGGCGGAGATGTTTGAACTGGTGGACCCCACTGAATATGCCGATCTAACCGAGGAGGAGGCCGAAGTGCCGGCGGCCGCTGAAGTGAGGGAACTTACGGAGGAGGACAAAAAAAGAATTGACCCGGTTCTTTTCAAGATTTCGTATGGTCTGTACATTGTAGGTTCGGTCAGGGACGGCAGGGTCAATGCCCAGGCCTGCAATACCGTATTCCAGATAACCGGCGCTCCGGTCAGGGTTGCCGTGGGAATTAATAAAAACAACCTAACCAATGAATATATAAAGTCCAGCGGTGTTTTATCGGTATGCATACTGGGCAGGGATGGTCTTGACATGGTGAGAAATTTTGGTTACCGTTCGGGACGAAATGTTGACAAGTTTGAAAAAATAAATTACGTCAAGGGCAAACTGGGTACTCCTATAATAAAGGACTGCATTGCATACATTGAGTGCCGGGTGGCGCCTGAAATGACTGTGGAAGTGGGCACCCACACCCTGTTTATCGCCGAGGTGACGGACGGAAACATGGTCCGGGATGAGGAGCCCATGACCTACGCCTACTTCCGCGAGGCCAAGCAGGGTGGGAGCCGGAAGAACCATTGAGGCAGCTCGTTCATTGTTCATGGCGCCACATTTATGTGGCATGGGGGTCTGGGTTCCTCTGACAACATTCGGGAAGGGCAAGCATTAGGCACATTTCCATGGGGACATTTTATGATGGGCTGTCTCCGATAAAATAGATACACAAAGCTGCGTGATGCTTCGATTCTCATAGATTTTCATGAAATTAGATGAAAGTCACCTTGTTACTTCAACCGACATGACCGGCAAGCCTTGACTCGCCGTGGGTTATTTTTTACAAGGGGGCGGGCGAGGGTGACGGTAGGCGGTATCATTGATTTCCCGCCCCGGTCCAGTATTTTACTACGGCGGTCAAGGCCAAGCCGCCAACGCGGTTGCCAGCCATGTCTGAGCCAAGTGGCAGGCGAAACCCTCTCTAATAAAAGTAAAGGGTAGCAAGCTCCGGCATCCGGTATCAAGGAATAATCTCAGAGTTAACCTTAGTGCATGTGCAAATAACACATCCCAGTTACAATATGACAATTTGTCCATAGATAACCATTAGAAAGGTTAATCATACCCTCAAGGTACTGAGGGATCCCCACTTCCAGAAATGTAAAATATAGTTAGTATTAACATTTTCGTTAAATAGTGCTATCTATGTAGGAAAATGAGAGCGTGCCTCGAAATTCTCCAAAAAATGCTCTACCAAATTAAGGAGAGGAGGCACGCTCAAGAAATGACTCTTGAATCATTTACTACCTTCCTTAGTATCACAGATGGAGGGAATCCGCAAGTCTCAAATAAAAACCCTGGCAGCACTGGTATTTGGTCTTTTTAATTCAACCAACATATTAAGCACAGTGCCCAATTATATAGTCACTATCCATTGTTAAATACCTGATAGCAGTGGCTTTACCCGGCAGGGTAATTCACTGGTTTTCTTTTTCCTGACGTCTTA
>JBBIMW010000071.1:0-6053 GCA_037444185.1 Peptococcaceae bacterium
AGCCCCACCCTTTTCTCAAGCACCGCCAAAATCAGGGAAACCCTGTTGTAATCGACACCGGCGGTCATCCGCCGGGGAGCGCCGAAACCTGTGGAACATACCAAAGCCTGTATTTCCACCAGCAGCGGCCTGTTCCCCTCCATGGTGGAAACCACCACCGAACCGGGCACACCTCGCCGGGAATCATTGATCATAAATAATTCCGACGGGTTGAAAACCTCTTTCAGCCCGTCCCCCTCCATCTGGAAAATACCTATCTCGTTGGTGGACCCGAAACGGTTCTTGACTCCCCTCAGTATGCGGAAGGAGTGGTGCCTTTCCCCCTCGAAATAAAGCACCGTGTCCACCATGTGCTCCAGCACCTTGGGTCCCGCCAGGGCACCCTCCTTGGTCACGTGCCCCACCAGAAATACCGGGATTCCCTCACCCTTGGCCAAGCGCATCATCTGGGCGGCGCATTCCCTGACCTGACCCACTCCTCCGGGGACGGAAGAAAGATCGGAATTCGCCACCGCCTGTATGGAATCAACAATAACTAGATCAGGACCAGATTCCCTTATATTCAGCTCAACCCGGTCTATGTCGGACTCGGCCAGGAGATACAGCGGGCCTTGTTCTATTTGCAGCCGGGTGGCCCGCATTTTAATCTGCCGCACCGACTCCTCGCCGGAAACGTACAATACCTTTCTGCCTGCGAGGCACACCCTGGATGCCATCTGCATAAGCAGGGTGGACTTGCCTATGCCCGGGTCTCCCCCCAGCAATACCAGACTTCCGGGGACCACTCCCCCTCCCAGCACCCTGTCCAACTCCTGGATGCCAGTGGAAAAGCGATCTTCCTCCGCCATTTCAATCTGACAAATGGGGCGCGCCTTCGGAAAGCCCTCCCGGCTCACGGTGGAGGCGGCCCGGCCGGTGCTTTCCTCCAGCATAGAGTTCCACTCCCCGCAATCAGGACAGCGCCCCATCCAGCGGGGACTGGTGCAGCCGCAGACTTTACAGGCAAACCTGGACCTGGAAGACATGGAACACCTCCCACACCGGTCCCCGTCCCCTCAGGTCCGGCCACAGGATGATTTTGCATTAATTATATCATTTAATCACTAAAATACTCAAGGATAGAGTCCCATAATTCACCAAAATACAACACCGGCCGGCGGGAGCCGCCGGGCGGTATATATCCCGGGCTGAAAAACAAGTCAAATTTTGCGAAGTATTATGCTCTCCCCTTCCCTGTCCACAATCACCCGGTCCCCCTGATTGATGGCCCCCTTGAGCAGTTCTTCGGAAACAATGTCTTCAACCCGCTTCTGAATAGCCCTCCTGAGGGGCCTGGCGCCATAATTTTCGTCGAACCCCTCCCGGATCAGCAACTCCCTGACCCCATCGGTAAATTCAACGTCAATATTGCTGTCTTTTACTCTGCGCGCCACTTCCCGCAGCATCATCCCGACAATTTCCCCGATATTGTCCGGGCTAAGGACGTGAAAAACTATTATATCGTCTATTCTGTTCAGGAACTCCGGCCTGAAGGTGCGCTTCAGCTCCTCGGTCACTTTGGATTTCATTCTTTCATAGCCGGCCTCTTTTCCGCCACCGGCCTTAAATCCCATGACTCCCTCCCGGCGGATGGTGGATACCCCCACGTTGGAGGTCATGATTATCACTGTGTTCCGGAAATCAACCACGCGCCCCTTGGAATCGGTCAGCCGCCCGTCTTCCAGCACCTGCAGCAGCACGTTGAAAACATCCGGGTGAGCCTTTTCTATTTCATCCAGCAGCACCACCGAGTAGGGCTTTTGCCGCACCGCCCCGGTAAGCTGGCCACCCTCCTCGTACCCGACATACCCCGGAGGCGCCCCCATCAGCCTGGACACAGCAAATTTTTCCATGTATTCGCTCATGTCCAATCGCACCATGGCGTCCTCGTCACCAAACAATGCCTCGGCCAGCGCCCTGGCCAGCTCGGTTTTTCCAACACCGGTGGGCCCCAGGAAAATAAAGGACCCTATGGGGCGCTTGGGGTCCTTCAGGCCTGCCCTGGCCCGGCGCACGGCCCTGGAAACAGCCCTGACCGCCTCGTCCTGGCCCACCACCCGCCGGTGCAGCACTTCTTCCATCCTGAGCAGCCGGCCGGCTTCCTCCTCGGCCAGCTTTTTCACCGGCACACCGGTCCAGGCACTGACAATCTGAGCCACGTCGTCTTCACCGACGGCAAGCTCCCTGCCGTCCTGCTGCTGTCTCCAATTTTCCCGGGCGGACTCCAGATCCCGCCGCAGGCTCTGCTCCCTGTCCCGCAACTGGGCGGCCTTTTCAAACTCCTGGCTGTTGACGGCCGCCTCCTTTTCTTTCCGGACATCCTCCAGCCACTTCTCCATTTGCCTTACGTCCGGCGGGGCTGTGTATGCCTGGAGCCGCACCCGGGAGGAGGCCTCGTCAATCAAATCGATGGCCTTGTCGGGCAGAAAACGGTCGGTGATGTAGCGGTCAGCCAGCCGGACCGCAGCCTCCAAAGCACTGTCGGTGATCCTCACCCGGTGGTGGGCCTCGTATTTATCCTTAAGCCCCTGCAATATTTCAATAGCCTCCTCCACCTTCGGCTCTTCCACCAAAATTGGCTGAAAACGCCTTTCCAAGGCGGGGTCCTTTTCTATATGCTTTCTGTACTCGTCCAGGGTGGTGGCTCCAATGCACTGCAGTTCCCCCCTGGCCAAGGCCGGCTTCAAAATATTGGCGGCGTCCATGGCCCCTTCGGCGGCGCCGACTCCGATAATAGTATGCAATTCGTCGATGAAAACAATTATGTTGCCCGCCGCGATAATTTCCTCTATAACCTTTTTCAGCCTCTCTTCGAACTCTCCGCGATACTTTGTCCCCGCCACCATGGAAGCCATGTCCAGTGTAACCACCCGCTTGCCGGTCAGCACCTCGGGCACATTTCCGGCCTTCACGCGCTGGGCCAACCCCTCCGCGATGGCCGTTTTGCCCACGCCGGGCTCCCCGATGAGCACTGGATTGTTTTTGGTGCGGCGGCTCAAAATCTGCATTACCCTTTCAATCTCCTTTTCCCGCCCCACCACCGGGTCCAGCTTATCCTGACCGGCCATCTCAGAAAGGTCGCGGCTGAACTGATCCAGGGTCTTCGTATTTTTTGCTCCGGACTGGCAAGGGTTGCAGGTCTGGCCCTGCCCCCGGTCTCCCTGGGGACCAGCCCCGCTCAGCATTTGCAGCATCACCTGGCCAACCCTGTCCAAATCCGCCCCCATACCCTTCAGCACTTGGGCCGCCACTCCTTCGCCCTCCCTGATCAATCCCAGCAGCAGGTGTTCCGTCCCAACATAATTGTGCCCCATCCGGCGGGCCTCCTCCACCGAAAGCTCCAGCACCCTTTTAACCCTCGGTGTCAGGGCGATCTCCTTGCCGGGGTCACCCTGGCCCCGGCCCACCATCCGCTCCACCAGCCCCCGCACCTTCGCCGTCTCTACGCCAAGGGTCTCCAGTGTTTTAGCGGCCACTCCCTGTCCCTCCCTGATCAGTCCCAGCAGCATATGCTCGGTGCCCACGTAGGGATGGCCAAGCCGCATGGCTTCTTCCCTGGCCAGGAACAACACCTTCTGGGCCCCTTCGGTAAATCTGTTGAACATGGTATTACCCCCTTTCCGGCATCAGTAATCTAAGAGAATCATATCATCAGCTATTTTTCCCCAATCCTTTTCTTGCCCAGCGCTTCCCTGATCAGGCCGGCCCTCAATGTGTCCCTGGCCAGCGGGGACAGTTCCCGGCCTGCTTTGTTGGCCAGGAAGGCCGGCCTGATCAGCACCATCAGCTCGGTGATCAGCCCCAGGGGAAGGTCAATAATCCCCATGGCAGCCCCCAGCCTCAAATCCGAAAGAAGCTTGACGGCCTCTTCGGAGGACATAATCCGGGAATGGCCAAGAAGGCCGAAGGCCCTCCCCACCCGGTCCTCCAAATGGTCGCGGCGCTCCCGGAGCAGGGCCTCCCGGGCCGCCCGCTCACTGGCGACAATTTGTCCGACCACGGAAACAAGGGCGGCGATTATGTCTTCTTCGGCCTGTCCCAAAGTCACCTGGTTAGAAATCTGAAACAGGTTTCCCGAGGCGTCGGTGCCCTCCCCGTAAAGTCCCCGCACGGTCAAGCCCAGCTTGGAAACCAAACCCAACACGTCCCTGATGCGGTTGACCAGCGCCAGGCCCGGCAAATGAAGCATTACCGAGGCCCTCAGTCCCGTACCCACATTTGTGGGACATGCCGTAAGATACCCCAGCTTCTCGTCGTAAGCGTATTCCAGAGTCTTTTCAAAGCTGTCGTCGATCCCGGTGACAGCATCCCAGCCCTCCTTAAGTTGCAGTCCGGGCAAAAGCACCTGCAGCCTCAGGTGATCTTCCTCGTTGACCATAACGCTGATTATTTCATCACCGCTTAAGACAACGGCTTTCTTCTGATAGTTTTCCAGCAGGTCCGGACTGATCAGGTGCTTTTCCACTAGTATCTGTCTATCCACCGGAGTCAATTCGCCCATTTCGACAAACTCAAACCCCCCGGACCGGTGAAGGAAGTCCTCGCCTTCCAAAACCAGCCCAACCAAATGAAATACCTGCCGGACGCCGGATTCCGGTAGAAGGTGCGGGAAAGGCAGGTTGTTCAAGTTCCGGGCCGCCCTGACCCTGCTGGTGACCACAACGTCGGTTTCCGGGCCGGCTGAACTCATCCAGTGACTGTACGAATTATTTACCGATTCTCTGATGGACACTTCAATCCCCCTCCCCGGCCAGGTCCTTTTCCAATTCCCTGATTTGGTCGCGCAGCCCGGCCGCCTCCTCAAACTCCTCACGGCTGATGGCCTCCCTCAGATTCACTTTAAGCCGGTCAATCCGCTTGGAGAGCTTCACCCTGCCTCCGGTACGCTCCGGAACCTTTCCATTGTGCTTGGTGGTACCGTGTATCCTGCGAAAAACCTGATCAAGACGATCTCCAAAATGACGGTAGCAGACACCACAACCCAAAAGCCCGCTTTTAGCGAACCGTGCCTCGCTGAGACCGCAACTGGGGCACATCTCCCCCCCGGGCACAGCAGAGCTGAAAGGTCCCGCCATTTGATTGAAAAATATGCCGGCCAACAGGCTGTGCAGATTCATCTGGGGTATCAGCCCGAAACTCTCGGCCTGCACTTCCCTGGCGCATTGTTCGCAGAGATGCAGCACCCTTTTTTTGTTGTTGATTATTTCCGTAAATTGAACCACAGCCGTCTTTTCCTGGCAGCGATGGCAATTCATGGCATCATTCCCCCCTTTGTCCCGCCTGAAGCAGTGAAAGAATCATAGCCTTCAAAATCAAAGCCCTCATTTGATCCCTGGCCGGCAAGGCAATCCTCAGTACATCACGGCTCAGGGCGGCCTTCATCAAGACGGCCTCCCTCCCGGTTATCATTTTGCTTTCCCTCATCCTGCCGATGATTCCCTCGGCCCCCCCCTGGCTGATGTCGTCCCCAACCAGGTCGCACAGCTGACACGCCTTGTTCACCTTGTCGTCCATGGTTAGCTTGACAATCCTCACAAAGCCCCCTCCCCCCCTCCTGCTTTCCACAACAAACCCGTGCACCAGCGAAAATCTTGTAGACAGCACGTAGTTTATCTGGGACGGAACACATCTGAATTTTTCAGCCAGCAGGTTCCTCTGTATTTCTATCTGACCTTGCTGGCTTGCCTCTATGAGGTTTTTCAGGTATTTCTCAATCAGGTCCGATATGCTGGACATCGCCGGACACCACTTCCCAATCTGATATTATCTGACCTTGCTATTATTATTGACTTTGCTTGACCTTTTTAACAAGTGTCCTCAACCATTATATTTCCCCGAATTCGACTGAAAAACAACATTGCCGCTTCAAATCTCCAGTTTTCTGCCGGAAGAACAAAATCGCCCCTGCGGGCGGCTGGAATCCAAAATCCAGTATTCAGAATCCAGACTCCCATGCCACCCGGTGAACTGGGGATGACCGGTTAGCCGCTGCGGGCAAAATGGCAAACATCCCT
>JBBIMW010000072.1:0-5452 GCA_037444185.1 Peptococcaceae bacterium
TATTTAATATGCGAATTTCATGCCGTTTTTGACTGGTGCAAAATGAGGACTGACAGTTGGGCTAGTGAGGCACTCCCAGAGGAAACGGGGAGCCAACTGATAGGTCTTACCTAAAGTTGTTATGCCAGGGCCTACTCTACTTACATAAAAATCCCGGATGCACGGCAAAATGTTTTTATAAATGCACAGCTATCTCCCGGTCCAGCGCCACTTCCCCCAGGGACACCCGGCAGCGCCGGGCCATCACCTCCACCCCGGCCGAGGCCGCCCTGCACAACTCCAGGGCAAACCCCGGATCCCGATCCCGGTTAGGCACAAAGCAGCATGCGTCATCCCTTTGCACCACAAAAAGGACTGCCGCCCGGAATCCCTCCCGCCGGGCGGCGGCCAATTCCTCCATGTGCCTTGCGCCCCTTTCCGACGGTGCGTCCGGGAAAAGGGCCACCCCGCCCTCCACCAGTGTCACTGATTTCACTTCCAAAAAGCAGTCTCCACCCCCGGATCCCCGCAGTAAAAAATCAAACCGCCCGCGGCCGAAAGCGGCCTCGGGCCTGATCAGGCTGTATCCGGCCAGCTCCGGCAACGCCCCGGACTGCAGTACCCGGCGGACCAGCCTGTTGGGCAGGAGTGAGTCCACCGACACCAGGCGGCCGCCGCAATCGGCCAGTAATATCCTGTATTTCAAGCGGGCGCCGGGGCCGGACTGGCCGGACACATATACCCGGGAGCCGGGAAAAAGCAGCTCCCCCATCCTCCCGGAGCTGGGTACGTGGGCCAAAACCATGCTTTCACCCAGCACAATCTCGCCCACAAAGCGGTTCCTCCGGGCCACAAAAACAGCTTCCCGCAACCCCCCGGGCAATTCAACCCGGCACCCGTCCCCCATGTTGCCTTTCAATTGTCAGACCCCCGAATTTGAAAACAGCTCACCGGCATTGTTCTGTACCGCATCCCCGGACAATTGCACCCCTCTTTCCCCCAGCACGCCGCTCAGCGCGGTGAAGGCCTCCCCCGCCATGGCCTCTATCTTCAGGATGGCCCGGCTGTCCGCCATGGTGGGCCCAATGTTGACGATGGCCAATTTCTTTGCCAGCTCCGGCAGGTAGTTCACCGGGGAAACCTCCAGGCTGGACCCCACCACCAGCAGCAGGTCGCTGTTGGACACCTCCCGGCAGCAATGATAAAAATCAGACGGCAGTGGATCCCCGAAGAACACCGCATCCGGCTTAAACACTCCGCCGCAGTTTTCATGGCGGGGAGGGATCCCGCCCTCCGCCACCATCCGCACCAGCTCGTCCCAGGTTATACTGTGCCGGCACTGAAGACAGGTGGCGGACCTGAGGTGGCCGTGCATTTCATATATTTTTTTCGATCCCGCCTTCTGGTGCAGTCCGTCCACATTCTGGGTCACCACCGCCCATACCAGCCCCGCCTCCTCCAGTTGGGCTATCACCCTGTGGGCGGCATTGGGAACGGCGTTGTGCAGCGCCCCCAGAAGCGGCAGGCCGGCCTCGTAGAACACCTTGGGCCGGTAAATGAAGGTTTCGGCGGAAAACACGTACATGGGATCAACTTTGCTCCAAAGGCCGTCCGGGCCACGGAAATCGGGTATGCCGCTCTCGGTGGAAATCCCCGCCCCGGTCAGCACCATGGTCTTACTGCTTTCCAGCAGCAGGTCGGCCAAATCGCGCACCTTTTTGTCGAGGTCCATAAACCAGCCCCCTTTTAAAATATACGGACTTTTTCAACAGCCCCCCAGATTGATTTTTCTCCCACAGCAGGCGCATTGATCCCCCTTGAGTCCGGCGGCGCTGATCCGGTGGCCCATCCTTTCTATAACCGTGGAGCGGCAGTCCGGACAAATGGTTCTGCCGCCGTCCAGGTCCGGGGCATTGCCTATGTATACATAGTCCAGAAACTCCCGGGAAATTTCCCTGGCCCTGATTAAATTCTCCCCGGGAGTGGGGTCCAAATTGAATTTGTGGTTCGGAAAATACCGGGAAAAGTGCAGGGGTATATGCCTGCCCACACCCGCCAGCCACCGGGCCAGGGATTTTATCTCCTCCGGGGAGTCGTTCAGGCCGGGAACCAGCAGGGTGGTAACTTCCACGTGACACTCCCCGGCGGCCGCCTCCACCGTGCGCAGCACCGGATCCAGCCGGCCGGCGCAGGTCTCCCTGTAGAAGCGGTCGGTGAAGGCTTTGACGTCGATGTTCATTGCGTCGATGCGGGGTATCAGCCGCCTCAGCGGCTCCTCATTTACGTAGCCGTTTGTCACCAGCACGTTTTTCAGCCCCTTTTCCCCGGCCAGGGCGGCGGTATCGTACACATACTCATACCACATAAAGGGTTCCGAGTAGGTGTAGGCCAGCCCCACGCAGGGAGATCCCCCCTCCCGGGCGGCCAGGGCCGCATTCACCGCCTGCCGGGGGGCCAGGTAAACCCACCCGGGCTCACCCTGGGCTATTTCCCAGTTTTGGCAGAAACCACAGCGCAGATTGCAGCCCATGGTCCCCAGGGACAGTATGAGGGACCCGGGGTGAAAATGGTACAGAGGCTTCTTCTCGACGGGATCCATGGCGCAGGAGGTGCACTTCCCGTAGTTGGCGGCGTAAAGTCTTCCCTCCCGGTTTTCCCGCACCCGGCAGAAGCCCCGGTGTCCCGGCTTTATATTGCACAGCTTGGGGCAGACCTTGCAGAGGATGCCTCCATCGTCCGCTTTTTCATAGAAAAAAACTTCCCTGGCATATGTTTCCTTCAACGGTTTGCCCTCCAGTGTCCGCGATACAGGATTACCTGTGCCGAATTACCTCAAACCTTTTCAGTTCCACGGGCTCACCGGGATAAATCCCGGCCTTCTGCATGGCGATGTCCAACTGTTCGTCCACCGTGTTCACACCCTCCAGGTTGGGCAGGAGCAACCCCTGCTTCCTTCCCGACCGGACGATCACCCCGTATCGCCGGGGATCCAGCTCCTCCTTCGAGGCAACGGGCTCCGGAGATTGCAGCACATCCACCGATATGTCCAATTCTTCCAGCTCGCCCTCCCTAAGCGGCTGAAACCGCTGGTCCCGGTGGCCGGCGCTGATGGCGTTCCGCGCCGTTTCCTCCACAATGTTCCGGCACTGGGGGGTAACAGTGCCGATACACCCCCTGAGCTGCCCCTTTTTTTTAAGGGAGACGAAAACCCCCGCCGGCTTTTTGAACCCATCGGGAACCCGGTCCGGGGGAATATTGAATCTCTCACCCCGGCTGTATTGCTCCAGGGCCGCCCTGGCCACCGCGGGAAGGAAACCTTCTTCTTTCCTTTTGTTATCCTGCCCGCCCCGGCGGCCTTCCACCGCATCCATGCCGAACCGCCTGTCCGGATCCTCCGCCCCCGGCCTGAAAGAAGCCACCATGTACCCCACTCCGAAAGGCCCTTCGTAGGACAGCACATCGGCTTCCACGGACTGTCCGTCCATGGCCCCCAGCATCATAATCACCGGCCTCAGTCCGCACTCCCCAGCCCTTTCCACCAGCAAAGGAGGAAGGCTCATAATGCCCGCCACGTCCGCCGAGCCCAGCAGCCTGACCATCTCCCGGTCAAACTCCCCGCCCAGGGGGTCGTAGCCCGCCGGGGCGTCCCCGGTAAGACGGTGGGACAGATCGCCGCTGGCAATCACAGCCACCCCTTTGCCCGACTTTTCCGCCGCCCTTTTTACGGCCATTCCAAAACTGTAAAGCTGCCCATAAGACAGAAGGCCCATGTAAACCACCACCGCCGGCAGGTCCACCCCGGCCCCGGACAAAAAATGGAGGGGCACCGTGATCCCGTGATCCAGTTCCAGATTCACCCCGTACTGCCGGGCGTCCCTTTCCCCCATCATAATCACCTCTATGCCCGCGTTCCCGGCCTGAAGATATATTTCCGCCGCCAGATCAAGGTCATTTTCCAGCTCGGAGAAAACTCCCGGCGCCCCGAAGCTTTTAAGGCTCCCCTTCAAAACAGTAGAGGCGTTTATGGCTATGACGTCGTTGAACACCGGGCCGTGGGGCGTAATCATCACCATGGTCCCGGCCCCGCTTTCCTTCAGCCTTTTGCCCAGTTCCAGCATGGCCCGCCGTGATTCTATCACCATGTCCGACTGTTTTTTCCCCACCGCCGGAACCATAACCGGCGGGTGGGGACACACACCGCAAAACACCACCGACAAAAGGAGCACCCCCTTTATTTTGCAAGGAAATCACCGCATTCCGGGTTCTGATTATATTCTGTCCGCCTGCAATAGATTCAGTATAAAAGTTGCGGCCGCATCCACGGTCCGCCTCCCTGATGCCTTTTTCGGGATATACGGAATTAATTCCTCCTTGATACAAAAAAAGGCTTTATACAACCTTGCCGAATATCGATAATATAAATAGCACCCTTTAAGAAGGCTGAAGACAGGAGACGTGCCGCCCCATGCAAATAAGCAGTCTGCTCCCGTTCCTGGTGGACATGCTGACCGGAACGGCAGGAAAAGGAAAGATGAATAAAGCCGCCGCGCAGGATGCTGACAAAGCGGCCCGGCCGGTATCCGGAAAAGTCCCCGGAAATGCATCTTTGGCGCAGGGTCCGCCGTCCACCGGAGGGGGATTTCAGCCAGCCCGGTGGACGGCTCACGTCCAAGCGCCGCCGGACTACCTACCGCTGCCGTTGAATACACCCCTTTTCTCAGATTACGGATTTTTCATTGAAAATACCGGGAAAGAGGAGGCAACCGGCCGGGGGGCGGGAGCCGGCGCCGGCATACTCATACGGCTGTGCACGGAAAACATGGGCACAATTTGGATTTCGCTGGTCCCGGGAGAAAAGTGCCTGGCCCTGACTTTTTACACCGAAAAGGATGAGTATACCGCAGCGCTGCGGGACAGCTTCCCCGCCCTGAAGGGCCAATTGCGGAAATCGGGGCATCAGTCCGTAAACATGGCCGGAGTAACCCGTCCCGGCATAAAGGGCTTACCGCACATGTCCCCCGGAGCGCGCCTGCTGGAATTGGAAGTGTGACCGGTATGACGGCAAATCCGAAAGAAGTGGCCGCCGCCCTGCGCTACAACCAGGAAAAGGACCGCGCGCCGGTGGTGGTGGCCGCGGGCAGGGGCGACCTGGCAGCCAAAATCAGGGAGATCGCCCGGCATGAAAAAATACCTGTATACCGCGACAGCGTGCTGGCCCAGGCCTTGGTAAAGCTCGGCGCCGGCACCGAAATACCCCCCGATCTGTACCAGACGGTGGCCCAAGTGCTGGTGCATATGGCCCGGCTGGACCGGAGCCTGACCCGGAAACCATGAGCCAGGAGCCAAAAATGCAGCACAAGTCGGATCCCGACCAAGTGAGCAATACAGAATAAGCTATTCTTATGATATAATTAAGTTACTCAACTTTCGCAGACCGAAAGTTGTAGGCGAGCCTTGAAAAACGCGGGCAGAG
>JBBIMW010000073.1:0-5204 GCA_037444185.1 Peptococcaceae bacterium
CCGGGAACTGAAAAATAAAGCCGGAGTTATCACGACCCTATAATGGGCTGGTTTATTGAATACTTACTAAAATCCAGCCAAATGTACGTGATTGCAATATCACACAGCCACATACGTTTTCTTACGTTTGTTCTCTCACACCAAACGTTTAATCCACATACACTTTGCCCATACGTCCCAATAGTAAAAACCGAACGTCTTAATAATTAACGTTCGGCTAAAACCGTTGCCATTTCTGGCTTTTTGGTGTCGGAGGCGGGACTTGAACCCGCACGGTCTCCCATACGCCCCTCAAACGTACGCGTCTGCCTATTCCGCCACTCCGACATATATGCACCGGGAGGCTCCCAAAAGGATCCATCTGCTCCGTTCCGGCGGTAGCTTTTTCACTCCAACGCACTGTCAGTACGCATCCGCCTAAAGCCTCGCTGCACCTTGCATCTGGAGCTTTTTGATCAGCTTCCGGCCACAGGTCGCTCAAGTGGGGCAACCCTCTTCCAGAAGGTATGTCACCCAAACAGGTTATAGAAATCTATCTTAGCTCATTCAAGCAAACTAAATGATAACACATTTGTAGCGGCTGCGTCAAGGAAAAGTACATAGTAAATAACTTGTTTTTTATCTGTGTCAGGGGATTATACCCTTTTCTTTCCCGGTGTAGGCAGCCATTTAACTTGGCCGGGTAGTAGTCAATTAGCATGGCCGAGCTAAAAAAACCGCATACCACCAACAACCACCATCAACCACCAAAAAGAAATTACCCAACAAGACCACCTAATTAAACCGCCCAAAAAAATAAGCGGCCATATGCGCTGACCATTTTCATATATTTCTTTTGCCAAAAAAGTTGACCGGGTAAAATACCCGATTAAACAGGACTTTTTACCCGGTTGGCTAACATTTAACTACGTATCAGCTGCAAGCGCGGCTGAGCGTTAATTGGAGCATAAACAGCCGGGGCCAGCAAGTCGATCACCTCTGCCTCAGTAAGATCAGCCGGGTCTGTCATCTACTTCCACAGAAAGCCACTGGGATGGCATCGCAGTGGGGGTAACTTTTTTATATTTCCGGAGCCAGTACCATAACTGACGGGGTTTCAAATCATGGGCTGCACACCATGCTGACGTGCTCTGTCCGCTTGCTTTAAACTCGGCCACCCGTGCTTCCCATTCTTTTCTTAGCTCTGTTTTTGTCATGCTAAATCCTCCTCATCACATCATGTTATCTGAGGAAAATTATCGCATATTCAAAAAGGGGTCTCCAGGTGGGAAGTATTTGACGCTTACGCTGTAAAGAATTTGGCGGGATGGACGAATGAATGTTCTCGTAACCGGTGGAGCCGGCTACATTGGCAGCCATGTGGTGAAGGAGCTACTGAGAAGAAATTATAACGTGGTGACGCTGGACAACCTCGTCTACTGCCGGAACAATCTGGGTAATGGTATAATTAATCGCGGGGGAAATTATCATGGAAAAGTTAAAACTTATAAATGGTATAGCCGTAAAAAGTGGTATAGCCCTGGTATATATTTTTGGCTCGCGGGTTAAGACCGGCCTGGATATATTAAAGGGAGCGCGGAAGAAAAATAATGACCCGCTGGCTGATATAGACATAGGCGTGGTTTTCAGCTCCGGGCTACCTTCCCCCGGAAGGAGGCCCGAGCATTACAGCTTTATTTACAACCAGTTGGAAGACCTTTTTGCGCCTTTTCCGGTGGACCTTGTTTTTCTGCAGGAAACCCATTCGGTATTCCAGGCCAACGCTATATGCGGCCATTGCGTATACAGCCTCAACCAAGACATTAAGGAAAACTATGAAGAAAATGTGCTGCGCCGGGCGGCGGACTTCCGTCCGTTTCTGGAAAGATACCTGGATGAGATGCTTGAGGAGGTTAGGTAGATGCCGATTGACAGGCTTCTTGTCAAGCAAAGGCTCGCCCTTATAAACAGTTATGTTGGCGAGCTAGAAAAACTTGCTAAGCTTCCCAAAGCCGATTTTACGGATATCCGGACGGCCGCAGCGGCAGAGAGCTTCCTCAGGCGCTCACTTGAGGCGGTTTTTGACATTGGCCGCCACATACTGGCCAAAAACGGAGCGGCAAATCTGGCGTTGGAGTACAAGGGCATTGCCCAGGGCCTGGCTGACAAGGGTATTGTAGGCGGCAGACTGAAGCAGCAGTTGGTGAAGATGGCGGGATACAGAAACAGGCTGGTGCACTTGTACCACCAGGTCTCCGAAGAAGAACTGTATGAGATAATAAGGACTGATTTAAATGACCTGAGGCATTTTATAGAACAGATTAGGGATTATTTAAGGAAATGAGTCTTCGGTACCGGGCACCTAAGTTATTTACATGTTTCGGATCTGGCCGTGGCACATATTCTGGCCCTGGAAGCACTAAACGCAGGCTGTCCGTCGGCGTCCTACAATCTGGGCAATGAACGGGGCCACTCGGTGCGGGAAGTGGCTGAAACCGTCCGCCGGGTTACAGGACGGGATTTCCCGGCGGAAGAGGGGCCGCCCAGGGATGGGGATCCTGCGGTTTTGGTGACCGACTCACGGAAGATAAAGAAGGTTGAAAACACAAAGCCTTCCCACATATAGAGAAGGCTTTGTGTTTTTTATGAGCCCGCAATGACCTACGCTACAGCCACTACGCATATCTGCACAGCCCACAATGACCTTTCGGCCATTATAGACCGTTACGACACACGTAATGACCTTTGCTCGACTATTATGGCTACCTAGGAAGCCTGCAGCAATCTTTCGACTGCTACAGACCTCAATATTACAAAATTTCTTGGAATATGGTCCGGCAACCATAATAATCTTAGCTCGACCGATGAACATCCCTTACGACCCTGTAATAATCTTTGGGACTATTACAAAGCCTGCCGGAACATTCACCGATCTTCCCGCCGGCTAATAACGAGCCTTTTGACCCGGTATTAACCTTTGGCCGACTATTACAGAGCCCTTTTTCAGACCCTGCAACAGTCTGGGCTCGGCCATTACGAACCCTGCGCTATTATTATGGACCGGTCCCCGATTATTTATTACTGTTTTTTGCTGGTAATAAATTCTAGTCTTCCACCATCATCAAAAGCTTTTCATGAATGTGAAGATTCAGCTGCCGCATTACATTCCTAAGGGTCTTGGGATTGGTGATGGTAAAGCCGTCCTCCCAGCGTTCCAGCAAATATGAAATAAATTCCATGAAGCCGGTGGGCAGGGTCAGGGTGTACAACTCCCTGTACCGGTTGTTCTCCGGGGGCTGACACCCTGTTCCCATAGAATCCTTGTGGGTCAGCCTGAAGTTGCCCAGCCGGTGGTCTTCCCTGATCCATGAAAGTATACCGTCTACGGCGAGAATCTCTTTTCCGCAGGTGTCGCATGTAAAACTACCCACAAAAATCCCTCCCGTTGAATACCGACTGTTTTATAACAAGTTGCAAACAAGGAATGCAGCATAAGCTATATGAATCATATCCGGGATAATATAATATTTTTGCCGCCGGGCCCGAAAATCCTTCAAGGCCGGAAAGCAATTTCTCCGCCCCAAAAAAAACAAACCCGGAAGAATCCCCTCCGGGCGTCAAGCATATTCGCCGGTTTTTTTGCCGTTACTTGAGAAGACTTTCCAGCTTCATGGCCAGCCCCATATCGCCCTTAAGCTTCAGCTTGCCGCTCATAAAGGCCATGGTGCCGTTCAGCCTGCCGTCAATCATGTCCTTGAAGTCGGGAGAGGTCATGGTAATGGTGATGCTGGGGCTATCGGCGGCACCCTCGGCCACACTGGGCACTCCGTCGTCAAGCTTGAAATAGAATGTCATGGGGTCGTCTCCGCCGATGTCAAACTGGAACACTCCGTTTACCCCCTTGTTCTTGGCCGCATTGTTCTGCAGCGTCGCGGAGATTCCCGCCACAACCTCTTTCATGGTGGGCATAAATATTACCTCCTTTGAATTTCCCGCTTAATGCGGAATGTGTTTTAGTTATTAAAACTTTTACCAGCAATTATATTACGACGTCTCCGGCAACATTTCCTTCATGGCGCGATTTAGCGGTCAAAATTTTTTCAGCCCCAGGCTCCCACCGGGGTGGGGGTAAAATTGAGGAAATCGGCGCTGACCAGCCTGAATTTTATGCCCCGGCAGATTTCCGGCAGACGGTGCCGGCAGGCCCTGGAATGGAGGTGGCCGTACACCACGGTATCCACCCCGTATTTTTCGAACAGCTCTATAAAGCCGCTGTACTCGTGTTTTTCATTGGTGGGCATGAAATGCGTCATGGCCATTATTCTGCCCGCCTTCCCGGCAGCGCGCCGGAGAGAATTTTCCAGCCTGATCAGCTCCCGCTGATAAATCCTTCTGTCCCTCCCTTCGTCAAAAAAGGCCCCCCCGGGACACAGCCAGCCCCTGGAGCCGCAAACCGCCAGCCCATTGAAAAAAACACAGTCGTTCTGGATAAGTTTTACATTCGGCGGCATTTCCCCCCTCACCCTGGAAATGCTCTGCCACCAGTAATCATGATTGCCCTGCACAGCTACAATGTTGCCGGGCAGCAGACCGAGGAAGTGTATATCCGGAAGGGCTTCCTCCAGCCTCATAGCCCAGGAAATGTCACCCGGCAGCAGCACCAAATCTTCCGCCCGCACCGCGGCATGCCAGTTTTCATATATTTTCCGGGCATGCCCTTCCCAGTTCCGGTCAATCTCCGACATGGGCTTGTATTCCCCGGCGGACCATACCGGGGGATCCGGAGTTGAAGAAAAAGACAGGTGCAGGTCGCTTATGGCGTATATTTCCATTAATAGTCCCTTCAAAAATATTATTTAATACCGGCACAATGACGGTTTGTCCTTAAAATTAAAGTACCTGCCGACAGGATTTACAATCCTTGGCTTAGAATAAGTTTATAATAAAATTAAAGCCGGGGGATGATGTTGCTGAACGAATATAAACTTGTCATCGTGGTGGAGACCAAGGACCACGCATATATCCGGATGTTTGTAAACAACACCCTGGCAAACCCCGAAGGCCTTATCCGGCTTAAATACCCCGAGCTGGACCAGCTCTTTAAAGATCTTTTCAAGGCCTCCAGGGGCAACTGCATTAAGTGCCGCTGCGCAAACCCGCAGACTCCTTAATCAGTAGTTATGCACTTGCAGTAAATTAGTACCAAAAAAATTTTCAGGATATGC
>JBBIMW010000074.1:0-4172 GCA_037444185.1 Peptococcaceae bacterium
AGTAACAAACATATCCCGAAAGCTGAATGGAACGCTAGGAATGTATTGTTCATGGAAGACTCGAACTATATCGACCAGCTGTTCAGTAAGATCCACTAAAGCCAAATGCCGCGTTGCCAAAGCCGCAAGGCGGCATTTTCATATTTCTTTCAATCCACATCTAATATATCCACACGACTATAAAACGATGTTATGGCTGTTTGTACTTTAACCCAAACCTTTTAACGATTCCTATACTATTTAACGAAAGGTCGTTTTCCGCCGGCAGGGGGGTGCATCTTTTAACGAAAGGGTGCGAAAAAACAGAAAACACCGTCCGCAAACGGTGCTTTATCTCAGCGCAAAATTGCTACATATCCCGACAGTACTGGGATTTTGCATTGTATCAATTTTTGCGTACTTATTTGGTGGAGGCGGGGGGAGTTGAACCCACCGTCCGAAAGAAAGACCGCAGGAGCTTCTCCGAGCGCAGGCTGCGTTTTGGATTTCGACCCGTTGGCGGCCGCAGCCGGCCTCTGCGGGGTCTATCTCGATGGGTGTCCAGTCGGGCCTCCGAGAATTGGCCCGATAGCAAGCCCGTTTTAATGACGCCCCATTCCACGCCACGGGCCCGGCGAGGGTGGGACGTTAGCTGCGATTAAGCAGCGTAAGCGAAGTTATCGTTTTTGGCAGTTATTGTTTTTCCACCGTATTGCGGGCTGATGGAACCCCGGCTCGCTACCCCTGCCACCAGTTCCCCCGTCGAAACCAGTACGCCCCCATGTTATAATCACCGGTTTACTGCCGGCCGGCTTCTTTGCGCGCCCTTTCCATTTCTCTTCTAGCGTCCCGCTCGGCCATATCCTCGCGGCGGTCGTACAATTTTTTGCCCCGGGCCAGGGCCAGTTCTATCTTGGCCCAGCCGTTTCTGAAGTATGCCTTCAATGGTATCAGGGAAAAGCCCTTCTCCCGCACTTTACCAAAAAGCCTCAGTGTTTCCTGCCTGTGCATCAGCAGCCGGCGGGTGCGCTTGGGTTCGTGGTTGAATCTGTTCCCCTGCTCGTAAGGGGATATATGCATATTATACAATAAAAGCTGGCCGTTTTCAACCCGGGCGTAGCTGTCCTGAAGGTTGGCCTTTCCGGCCCGCAAGGACTTGACCTCGGTGCCGGTAAGCTCTATGCCGGCCTCGAAGGTTTCCATGATATGGTATTCATGCCTGGCCTTGCGGTTGACGGTGATGGTTTTTTCAGGCATAAGGCGGGCCTCCAAAAGAGCGGGTGAGTATTATTATAACTTTCCCGGCCATTATGTCAAGGTGGATTTACAGCCCCATTTCATCGGAAATATTCTGCATGGCCCGAAGTCCGATGCCCAGAAACTCTTCCAGGGAAAGGCCCATCTCCTGGCAGCTTTTGATGGTCTCCCGGCTGGCCCCCCTGGCAAAGGATTTTTCTACGAAGCGGTTGATCAGAAAAGGCACGTCTATGGCGCTAAGGCTCTTTTCTTTTTTGATCAGCGCGCCGGCCACGATCAGCCCGGTCGCCGGGTCGGTGGCGTAGAGGGCCTTGTCCAAAAGGCTTTTTCGGGGAAGTCCGTGCCTTTCGTTGTGCGCCTTGACGGCGTATACCACTTCCTCCGGCAACCCCTTTCGTTCCAGCAGGGCCGCCCCCTCGATGCTGTGCCTGTCCGGGTCATCCTTGGTTTGATCGTAGTCGATGTCGTGCAGGAGTCCGGCCAGCCCCCAAGTGTGGGCGTCTTCCTCGAAATGTACGGCCAGATCCCTCATCACGGCCTCCACGGCCAGGCTGTGTTTGAACAGGTTATTGTTTTTCAGGTATTCTTCCAGCAGGTTTAACGCTTCTTCTCTTTTCATGACGGTCTCCTTGCAGAAAATTCGGCGCCGCTGCTGAAGCGGCATGGCAATAACTACCCGTTTTCCGGGGTGAACTGCAGAAATTTGGCGGTGGCCCGGCAGGGCACGCCGCCGTCCGGCAGTATGACGGCGCCCTCCATGAAGAACAGCCTGCCCCTGCTTCCGGTGCAGCGTGATTCCAGTGTGAGAGGGACGTTTACGGGCACGGCCCGGCTGAACCGGGTGGTCATTTCGGCTGTCATGGCGGGGATGTTTTTGTTCCAGATCCACTGGGCCATTACTTCGTCCAAAAGGGTGCAAAGTATACCACCGTGAACGAAGCCTGTCCAGCCCTGGTGCTCCGGCCCGGCGGTGAAACTGCTCCGGCAGGCGTCTCCGTCCATGATGAATTTCAACTTCAGTCCGGAGGGGTTCCGGGGGCTGCAGCCAAAACACATGCTCACTTCTCTTTGCGGTATTTTCATCGGTGGTTCTCCTGAAAAAATAAAAGCAATCTGCTATATTTTATCAAATGGCCAAATTTTCAGCAACGGCGGCGGGGAGCTGCGGAAAACCGGCTATTGCCGCGGACCCCAGAGTATTATAGAGACACCGACAAGACAGATGAGCGATCCCACCCAGTCGTATAGATCTGGAGTTTTTCTATCTATCCACCATCCCGACAATATGGAAAGGACCACAAATACACCGCCGTAGGCTGCGTATACCCTCCCGAAATGGGGGAACTTCTGCAGCGTGGGTATTATGCCGTACAATACCAGAATGATGCCACCCGCCACCGCCAGCCAGACTGACCTGGACTCCCTCAGCCAGAGCCACATTAAATAACCCCCGCCTATTTCGGCCAGTCCGGCGAGTATGAACAGCAGCGCCGCTTGAAGCATCAGCAGCCTTTCTCCTCCCCGCTATTTATTCTTTATGCGCAGCAGTTCCTCCATTATCCGCACTCCGGAGCTGGTGCCTATTCTGGTGGCGCCGGCCCCGATCATGTCAAGGGCCGTTTTCAGGTCCCTTATGCCCCCGGAAGCCTTAACCCCGATGCCCGGCGACAGGGTCTTTCTTATCAGCCGCACATCTTCCACGGTGGCCCCGGCGGGTCCCAGTCCGGTGCCGGTTTTGACAAAACCGGCACCCGCCCTTTCACACAGCAGGCTGGCCATTACCTTTTCGTCATCTGTGAGATAGCAGGTTTCGATAATGACTTTTACCAGTATTCCCGGCCCAATGCCCTTCACCGCCTCCACCACGGCCCGGATGTCGTATAGGACCAGGTTCGGCCTCCAATCCTTTAAATACCCGATGTTTATCACCATGTCTATTTCCGATGCGCCTTCCCTGGCCGCTCCGGCGGCTTCGGCGGTCTTTGCCTTTGTGGTGCAGGCGCCCAGGGGGAAGCCCGCCACGGAGCATACGGCGATCCCGGTGCCTGACAGCGCCCCGGCGGCCAGACCCGCCCTGGACGAATTAACGCAGACCGCCTTGAAGCCGTATTCGACGGCCTCGGAGCACAGGCGCAGTATGTCCTTTTCCGTGGCGCCGGGCTTTAGCAGTGTATGGTCGATCATTGATGCCAGCTCATTTGGAGTTATCAACCGCGCGAACCTCCCGGTGCGGAGGCGGGGGGCGGGGCCTCTGCCGCGTCAGAGGTGTTTTTGAGTATTTCCACGGGGAACGGGCGGGCCTTCCCTTCCCTGGCCAAGCCCTGGGCCAGTATGCTGTACACCGGCATGGCCATCTCCGTGAGGTCGTAATTGCGGCTGGACAGTACCCAGCAGGTGGCCACCTCGTCCAGGCTGCCGAAAATCACTTTGCGGGCCACCTTTGGGTCCATGTCCCGGCGGAAGCTCCCGTCCTCTATGCCGCACCTGACTATTTTCTCGATAAAGTTGTAATAGTCCCTGATAATTTCCGATATACCCTTCCTAATGGAGGGATCCGACTGGCGCAGCTGTATCTGCACCACTGAGGCCAGGTGGCGGTCCCCCTGGAGTTTGGAAAAGTGGATGTGGATTAAACGTGCCAGCATTTCAAAAGGGTCCTTGACGTCTTTTATATTTTCCCGGGCTCTGGCGGTGAAATGCCCCATTTTGTTCCTAAAAAGGGAAATAAGTACATCTTCCTTGTTTTTGAAATACAAATATATGGTACCGTCCGCCACCCCGGCTTCCCTGGCGATTTTTGCCACCTGGGCGCTGTGGTACCCGTATTCGGCGATGATTTTGACTGCTGCGTCGATTATGGCCTGGTACTTGTCCCCCGTCCTCTTTGCCAAATATTATTCCTCCTGGCAAATAACAATTTTTTAAAATTTAACTTA
>JBBIMW010000075.1:0-3821 GCA_037444185.1 Peptococcaceae bacterium
TTTTTGTGGTTGTGGAATTGGTGCTATTTACCTGTAACTGCATAACTCATGATATAAATTAAATGCATTTTTTAGTTAACAATATAGGCCGAGGCCCTCCATTTGTCAACATTCATTCCCTCTTTCCTTCCCATTCTGTCTTCGGACAGGCTAGGGGATGCAGAATAAGTCATTTTCTGGGCAGACAAAACAAGGAGCCGTTTATATAAAAGGCTCCCTGTTCTGCAGACGGGTGTTGTTCGGTTTTTACAGCTCCGTCACCCAGCCGAAATCATCCGGCAGAAGGCCGTACTGCACGCCGGTGATGTAGTCGTACAGTTTCTGGGACAGTTTGCCGACGTTGCCGTCACCGGGGACGATTATTTTGTCGTTCCATTTCAGTTCGTTGACCGGAGAAATGACGGCCGCCGTACCGGTGCCGAATATTTCCTGCAGTATTCCCTTCCGGTAGGCGTCGTAGACCTCGTCGATGGATATGGGCTGCTCCTTGACCTTCAGACCCCAGTTCTTGGCGGCGTAGAGGACGGATTCCCTGGTGATGCCGCCCAGTATGCTTCCCTCCAGGGCCGGGGTTGTTACTTCGTCGTTGATGACGAAGAATATGTTCATGGTGCCCACTTCTTCGATGTACTTGAACTGGCAGCCGTCCAGCCAGAGAACCTGGGTGTACCCGGCCTTTTTGGCCTCTTCGGCGGCCATCAGGCTGGCGGCGTAGTTGGCCGGGGTCTTGACGTATCCCAGGCCGCCCCTGACCGCCCGCACGTATTTATCGGTGACGTATATTTTCACCGGCTTGAATCCCTCGGGGTAATAGGCTCCCACCGGGGAAAGTATGATCATGAACTTGTAAGTGCTGGACGGCCTCACGCCCAGGTAAGGGTCGGTGGAAATAATAAAGGGCCTGATGTACAGGGAGGTCTCCTTGGATCCCGGCACCCAGTCCTTTTCTACTTCCAGCAGCTTCATGAGGGCATCATAAAAAAGATCCTCATCCACCCTTGGAATGCAAAGCCTGTCGGCCGACCGATTGAGCCTGGGAATGTACGCCCTGGGACGAAAAACCCCTATTTTCCCGTTGGCCCGCCTATAAGCCTTCATACCCTCAAAAATAGCCTGCCCATAATGAAAAACCATGGTGGAGGGGTCCAGGGACAGGGGTTGGTATGGATCGATGCGGGGATTCTTCCAGCCGTCGGGTGCCTGATAGTCCATGATGAACATGTGATCGGTGAAAATCGTGCCGAAGGTGAGTTCGCTGTCCAGAGGCTTTTTCTTAAGTGTTTCCGCCCTATTGACGGCGATGTTGTGCATTGTGCACTCCTCCTTAAAACATACCCGCACCCGCCCGCATCTTTTTTTGTAAGCAGGGGGACTTTTTCTTTTTTAATAAATATTTCTCTGTTATTGTTCTTTTTCCTGCAATAAAGAAAATTCTTGACTCGCTGCGACGGTTCGGCGGTACAGGTGAGGGAAACTGTCCGTATTGATTTTTATCAACGTACCTAATAAAATTAACCTGGGGTTGAGGCAATATGAAAAAAGACATTGACAACAACTGTAAAATAGGAATCATGGGCGGGACCTTCGACCCGGTACACTACGGCCATCTGGTGGCGGCGGAGGGGGCCCGCCATCACTTCGATCTGAGCACGGTGATTTTTGTTCCCGCCGCCAGACCTCCCCACAAAGGCCGGCGGGAGATAACCGATCCTGTTCACAGGCTTAATATGACCGTCCTGGCCGCCGGCAGCAACCCCAACTTCGAGGTTTCCGATATCGAAATAAAACGCAGCGGCACCTCGTACACCATAGATACGGTACAGCATTTCCGTCGCTCCCGGCCCGGCTCCGAAATATATTTTATCACCGGCGCCGACGCGGTATTGGAAATACTTACCTGGTACCGGGTGGAGGAGTTGTTGGACATGTGCTTTTTTATTGCCGCCACAAGGCCGGGCTATCAGCTGGAAAATCTGGCCGGCAGCCTTAAAGGTATTCCCCGGCGCCAAATGGACAGGATTTCAGTGATGGAGGTTCCGGCCCTGGCCATATCTTCCACCGATATAAGGGACCGGGTGGGCAGGGGCATGCCTGTAAAATACCTGCTGCCGGAAGATGTTGAGAGTTATATTTACGAGAAAAAATTATACAGGTGACATCAAAATCATTTCCGGCAAAAATGGAAAAAAATTTGACATATTGTGTTGCATTAGCCCTTTTCCCCTGGTAAATAATATTTTTGCAATCAAGTTTCAGCATCGATTGAAAGAGGTGAATTTGGTGGTGCGGACCTTGTATGTGGGTAATTTGCCCTGGGCGGCCAAGGCTGAGGATTTGCAAGAGGTTTTTTCGCGATATGGAGAAGTGATCAGCACCCGGGTGATTACTGATCGTGAAACAGGGCGGTCCCGCGGGTTTGGTTTTGTAGAGGTGGCGGATCAGGATGCCGACCAGATAATTGCGGCACTAAACGGCGTTGAGCTGGGAGGGCGCGTGTTAACCGTAAATGAGGCCAAAGCCAAGGATGAAAAGCCCAACTGAGGCCGCCATAAAGAAACCTCCCTGATAAAGGAGGTTTTCTTTATGTATAGGAAACTATGCTTGCATTATTACTTGTGGACAAGTTTTCTATACATGGGGGTTTGTAAGGGGGTGCGCCCCCTTACGATTGCGGGGTGCCCAGGACGCGCAGCGTCCGTCGAAGGGGCGGCAGCCCCTAGCGAACAAGAAAAGCGATACCTTTTTTAGCTATTAGGCGATGAAATCGCTTTTCTTGTTGCTCCGGAGAGAGGAACTTGGGCGGGCGGGTAGAATATAGACCGGTAAGAGCTTGGTTCCTAAACGATATATGAAGAGGGGGAAGGTTGATTGACGTTAAATCCACGGGCGCTGGCCGATTTGGCCGGACGGGTCGCCGGGGACAAGAAGGCCAGGGATGTCATTTTGCTGGATATCAGCAAAATATCCGTGATAGCGGACTATTTCGTGATATTTAGCGGCGGGTCGTCCATCCATGTTCAGGCAATCGCCGGGGAGATAGTGAAAAAAGTCAAGGAGATGTTCAATGGACTGACCCCCCGCATGGAGGGGTTCAGGGAGGGGCGCTGGATACTCCTGGATTACGGTGATGTGGTCATCCACGTATTTCAGGAGGACGAGCGAAGATTTTACAACCTGGAGCGCCTGTGGGGCGACGCCACGGTGTTGGGTCTGCCCGCCGGCATGTAAAAACTTGAGAATCGGAAGGCCATTGACAAGTTATTCGTAATGTCTTATAATAAATTTTGTCATCTTAAAAGAGATGAAAGACGTTGAAGGGGAGCAGTAAGCGGCCCGGACCCATCAGAGAGCTGCCGGCGGGTGAAAGGCGGCAGGGGGGGCGGCCGAAACTCGCCCCGGAGTTTGCCGGGTGAATTGAAACAGTAATCCGGTACGGGACGCTACCGTTATATGCGTATAAAAATGAGAGGGTAAGGCACATGGGGCTGTGGCGCAGAGGGAGCGCGCTTCCTTGGCATGGAAGAGGCCGCGGGTTCGATTCCCGCCAGCTCCACCATTAATCTTGCCAATCAGGGTGGTAACGCGGGTAAAAGCCCGTCCCTAAAAGGGACGGGCTTTTTATGACTGTATGACTGTGGGAAACTATGCTTGCATTATTACTTGTGGATAAGTTTTCTATGCATGGGGGTTTGTAAGGGGGTGCGCCCCCTTACGATTGCGGGGTGCTCAGGACGCGCAGCGTCCGTCGAAGGGGCGGCAGCCCCTGGCGAACAAGAAAAGCGATACTTTTTTCAGCTATTGGGCGATAAAATCGCTTTTCT
>JBBIMW010000076.1:0-3763 GCA_037444185.1 Peptococcaceae bacterium
CTTTTTTGTGGTTGTGGAATTGGTGCTATTTACCTGTAACTGCATAACTCATGTTTATTAAAGCAGATAGGACTTGCCATACATGCGGAAAAAATAAAAAGCGCACTGAGGCGCTTTTTGAAAGGCCGTATGAGGCCGTTTTAACACCATATATTTATGTAGTGAAAAACATCAGACATGTTTATCCAGTATTGACTTCAACTCTTTCTTGGTCTTGAAACCGACGAAACGCTCCACCTCGAACCCGCCCTTGAACATCACCAGGGTAGGTATGCTGCTTATTTTAAACTCTGCCGGTATGGCGCGGTTCTGATCCACGTTGACCTTGGCCACCTGAACCTTGCCTTGGTATTCACCGGCAATCTCTTCCACGACAGGCGCGATCATCTTGCAGGGACCGCACCAGTCAGCCCAAAAATCAACCAGCACAGGGATTTGGGTGGTGGACACAAAATCACTGAAATTAGCGTCTCCCAGGTTTTTAATCAAATCACTGGCCAAATGCCGCCTCCCCCTTCCTTTCTGCTATTAATTTGCTGTGATAAAAAATTAAACTGAACTGATAAATAAAAAAAGAAAAAAATGGACTAACCGTTGTTATTATATTATTTCCAAAATAACATTGTCAATGTATTTAGCAGCCCCGGCCACGGCTCAAAATATCTCTCACCGCCACGCCGGCAAGGATCATGCCGGCCACCGGAGGCACAAAGGAAATGCTTCCCGGAACAGTCTTCCCCGCCTCACCTTCCATTCTGCATGGCCGCTCTGTGGAAAACACCACCTTAACCCCCCCCAGGATACCCTCCTGCCTGAGCCGGCGCCTGACCGCCCTGGCCAGGGGACAGATGGATGTCCTGGAAATATCGTCCACCCTGAACATGGCGGGGTCCAGTTTGTTGCCGGCGCCCATACTGGACACCAAAGATATCCCCTCCTTCAAACAGTACTTAATCAAACCGACCTTGCCTTCCAGATCGTCGATGGCATCCACCACATAATGAGGCCTCAAGTTGAAAAACCTGCCCCCCTCCCGTCGGGTGTACCTCTCTCTGTACGCTGTCACATGCGCCCGGGGGTTGATTTTTTTAATCCTGTCCGCCATCAGGTCCACCTTGGCCATGCCCAACGTATCCTCCATGGCGTGAAGCTGGCGGTTGATATTACTTATGGACACGGCATCGAAATCCACCAGTATGAACCCGCCTGTTCCGGCCCTGGCCAAAGCCTCAGCCGCGTAGGATCCCACCCCGCCCAAGCCAAATACGGCCACCGTACTGGAGGCCATCACTTCAAGTCCCTCTGAGCCAATGAGCTTTTCTGTTCTGCTGAACCTGTGTTCCAACTGTCCTTCACCCAATCCGATGCTAAAAACAGCATTAAACAAGTTTATCGTCAATAAATAAAAAATCTCGATCCTGCAGTCAGATCGATAACTTGTAAAAGCAACAAAATATTTCTCATTTTCTTGACATAATTTCTTGTTATCTGCATAACTACCCCACACATGCCGCAAACCCCAAAGTTTCCAGAACCTGTTTCTCAACAGGTGGGTGTCCTCCTGATTACTTATCGTTTCCTTGTGCAAACAAGGCCTACAAGCCATAGCCAGAGACCGGACTCCCAACGCATATGTGTTGGTTTTGAACTTCAAGGTGTTCACGTACACAGCAGGGTATTTTTTGCTTTTTACAATACAATGTTAGCATATCTTCGGCTGACATGCAAGGGCCGTAATATTTTCGGACCCGGTAAAGTATCCGGGGCTCACCGGATCAGGCCTTAACAGCGGCATCCGTTCTGATATGCAGGTCCCTCAGCTGGGCCCGGCCAACGGCTCCGGGCGCTCCCGTCATCAGACAGGTGGCGCTGGCTGTCTTGGGAAAGGGTATTACGTCCCTGATGGACTTCTTGCCGGCCAGTATCATCACCAGGCGGTCAAAACCGAAGGCAATGCCGCCGTGGGGCGGAGTGCCGTACTCAAAGGCATCCAAAAGAAAGCCGAACTTTTCCCCAGCCTCCTCCGGGGCCAGCCCGATGGCCTTGAACATACTTTCCTGGACGTCCCGGCGATGAATGCGGATACTTCCCCCTCCTACCTCCACCCCATTTAAAACCAGGTCATAAGCCCTGGCCCTCACCGCCGCGGGATCCGTTTCCAGCAGCGGCAAGTCCTCCTCCCTGGGGGAGGTGAAGGGGTGATGCATGGCGGAAAAACGTTTTTCTACGGGGTCGTATTCCAACAGGGGGAAATCCACCACCCAGAGGAATCTATGGCTGTTTTCAGGCACAATGCCCATGTCGTTGGCCAGGTGAAGCCTGAGGGCGCCGAGGGAAGCCGCCACCACCTCCGGACTGTCGGCCACGAAAAGCAGCAGGTCCCCTTCCCGCGCATCCATGCGGTCCAGTATCACGGAGATTTCCTCCGGGCTGAAAAACTTGGCTATGGGAGACTTGACGCCCCCGGAGGTGACGATGAAATAGGCCAGCCCCTTGGCGCCGTACCTATTCACAAAGTCCGTCAGACCGTCTATTTCCTTGCGGCTTATGTTTCCACAGCCCTTTGCGTTTATTCCCCTCACCCGGCCTCCCGACAGCGCCGCCGTGGAAAACACTTTAAACCCGCATCCTCCTGCGATGTCGGACATGTCACTGATTTCCATGCCGAACCTGATGTCCGGCTTGTCCGACCCATACCGCTCCAAAGCCTCCCGGTATGTGATCCGGGGAAAGGGTATTTCAATCTCAATCCCGGCTGTTTCCCTGCATACCTGCCGGATCATTTCCTCCACCAGGGGGATAATGTCGTCCACATCCACGAAGGACATTTCCAGGTCAATCTGTGTGAACTCCGGCTGTCTGTCGGCCCGCAGGTCCTCATCCCTGAAACACCGCACAATCTGGTAATATCTGTCTATTCCGGCCACCATCAATATTTGTTTGAACAGCTGCGGAGATTGTGGCAGGGCGTAAAACCTTCCAGGGTTCACCCTGCTGGGCACCAGATAATCCCGGGCCCCCTCGGGGGTGCTCCTGGTCAGCATGGGGGTCTCCACCTCCAGAAAGCCGCGGCCGTCCAGGAAATCCCTCACCGACTTGGCGGCCCTGTGCCGCATTTCAATAGCCTTGAACATTTCCGGCCGCCTCAGATCCAGATACCGGTAATGCAGGCGCAGGTTCTCGTCCACCTCCACCCCGTCCTCAATGTAAAAAGGCGGGGTTTTGGCCCGGTTGAGAATATGCAGACCGTTTACTTCCACATCAATCATGCCGGTGGGTAACGAATGATTCTCTGTTCCCTCCGGCCTGGGCGCCACCTTTCCCTCCACCGCCAGTACGTATTCATTCCTTATTGTTTCCGCCTTGCCGAAGGCCCCGCTGTTGAATTTCTGGCTGAAAACCAGCTGGACCAGTCCGCTGCGGTCCCTCAAATCTACAAATATAAGCCCGCCGTGGTCCCGCCGCCGCTGCACCCAGCCCGTAAGCACCACATTTTGGCCTACGTGCCCGGATCGCAACGTCCCGCACATATGAGTCCTCCTCAGGCCGCCCATACTCTCCACCATTTTGTTTTCCCTCCTGAAATGAATGCCGTTTTATATATCGACAAGCCTCAAAAGTCACAGGGAAATAATTTTTTTAATTTCCCGGACCAAGTGGTTTAATGGAACATCGGCCTGGGATCCGGCAGCCATGTCCTTCACCGCCGCGGGGGGGGGGGGGGGGGGGGGGGGGGGGGGGGGGGGGGGGGGGGGGGGGGGGG
>JBBIMW010000077.1:0-3180 GCA_037444185.1 Peptococcaceae bacterium
TGAGTTTTTACCAGAACTGCTGGACAGGCAGCTGGAAGGATGGGAATTTTATATTGACGGCAATCTGCTGTATGATATTTCTACGCTCTTTGCAATGGTGATAGACAGCAAAAGCATATTCACCCTCAGCCACTCCCGCAGGGTGGCGGCGGCGGCTTTTGAACTGGCCCGGATATCCGGATTTGGGCCGGCTGACGCTGAAAAAATAATTATTGCCGGGTTGTTGCACGATCTCGGCAAGCTCGGAGTGCCGGACGAAATATTGGAAAAGCCGGACGTGCTAAGTCCGGGGGAGCGCAGATTGATTAAAAGGCATGCGTATTATACTCACAGGATTCTGGGCGGCATTTCCGGATTTGAAGAGTTAAACCGCTGGGCGTCCTTTCATCACGAAAGACTCGACGGTGCCGGGTATCCGTTCAGGCTGTCCGAAGACGATCTTCCCACCGGTTCCAGGATAATAGCCATAAGCGATGTTTTCAGCGCTTTGGCTGAAAACAGGCCTTACCGGCCGGGAATGCCCAAAGAAAAGATTCTCGGCATACTGGATAATCTGACGGATGGGGCCCTGGACCGTCATCTGGTAAAACTGCTGAAAGAAAACTATGATCTTTTTGATGCGCTGCTGCAGCGGCGGGATCCCTTGCGCCCGGAATAGTTCTGCGGCGGCGGTTGACAGCGGTTTTTTTTTAGAATATAATCAACAGAGGTTTATTATAATGAGCGATGAACGGGAGAGTACGCCCTTCGCCATGACAGAGAAACCGCGCCGGGGCTGTGAGCGCGGTCCTTGGATGACCGGCGGAAAACCACCCGGGAGCAGCCGCCTGAATGTCCCTGGACTGGGGCACTAAGGCGTGCCGCAGGCGGGCGTTAACCGATTGAAGAGGAGCTGTGAGCTCAAGCCGGGTGGAACCGCGGTTTAAAAACCGTCCCAGTATGTTATTGAGGGACGGTTTTTTATATGTATAGGAAACTATGCTTGCACAAGTCTTGTGGATAAATTAAATAAGGTTCTTTTATTCTGGATTCCAGTCGGCCGGGCGAATCTGTTCGTGTATTATTCAAAGGAGGCGATTGGGCGATGGTGAAGATTACGTTAAAGGACGGCAGTGTCAGGGAATATAGAGAGGGTACCACTTTGAACGAAGTGGCGGCGGACATCGGCGGGCGGCTGGCCAGGGAAGCCATTGTGGCCTCCCTGGACGGAAGGCTGGTGGATCTGAGCACGCCATTGGAGAAGGACGCCTCCGTGGCCCTTTACACCTTTGAGGACAAAGAGGGCAGGCAAGTCTTCCGCCACAGCACATCCCACGTGCTGGCCCAGGCCGTGCAGAGGCTTTTTCCGGGCGTCAGGCTGGCCATCGGGCCGGCCATTGCAGAGGGGTTTTATTATGACTTTGACTCAACGGTTAAGTTTACCCCGGAGATATTGGAGAATATTGAGGCGGAAATGGAGTTCATCATCAAGGAGGATCTGCCCTTCCAAAGGGTGGACATGACCAGGGAACAGGCCCTGGAGTTCTTTGACAGGGCTGGGGAGAGCTACAAGAAGGAGTTGATCGGCGACCTGCCGGAGGATGCCGCCATTTCCTGTTACAGACAGGGGGATTTCACCGACCTTTGCGCAGGCCCCCATGTGCCTTCCACCGGAAGGCTGAAGTCCCTGAAACTGACCGGCCTGGCCGGGGCATACTGGCGGGGCGATGAAAAGAACAAGATGCTGCAGCGGATTTACGGCACTTCATTCCCCAAGAAAAGTATGCTGGATGAATACCTTTTCCGGATCGAGGAGGCCAAAAAGAGGGACCACCGCCGCCTGGGGGCCGAGCTGGACCTGTTCAGCATACAGGACGAGGGGCCTGGATTTCCCTTCTTTCATCCCAAGGGAATGGTGCTTCGCAACGAGCTGGAGAAATTCTGGCGGGATGAGCACCGGAAGAGGGGATACCAGGAAATAAGAACACCCGTTATATTGGACCGGGGGCTGTGGGAAAGGTCCGGGCACTGGGACCACTACAGGGAGAACATGTACTTCACCAGAATCGACGGGCTGGATTACGCCGTTAAACCCATGAACTGCCCCGGCAGCATACTGATTTACAAGAACAAGATGCACAGCTACCGGGACCTGCCCGTCAGGATGGCCGAGCTGGGGCTGGTGCACAGGCATGAACTCTCCGGGGTGCTGCACGGGCTGATGAGGGTGCGCTGCTTTACCCAGGACGACGCTCACATTTTCATGCTGCCGGGCCAGATCAAGGATGAGATCAGCGGCGTCATCAGCCTGGTGGACTTTTTTTACAGTATCTTCGGATTCAGTTACAGGGTGGAGCTGTCCACCAAGCCTGAAAAGGCCATGGGGCAGGATGAAATCTGGGAACTGGCCACCGGTGCCCTGGAGGACGCCCTGAAGTCCAGGGGAATGCCGTATAAGGTGAATGAGGGGGACGGCGCTTTTTACGGGCCGAAGATAGACTTCCATCTGGAGGACTGCCTGGGGAGGACTTGGCAGTGCGGCACCATTCAGCTGGACTTCCTGATGCCGGAGAAATTCGACCTGACCTACATCGGGGAGGACGGCCAAAAGCATCGCCCGGTGATGATCCACCGGGTGGTCTTCGGGAGTATAGAGCGCTTCATCGGCATTCTCACAGAGCATTTCGGCGGGGCCTTTCCGTTGTGGCTGGCGCCGGTTCAGGCTAGGGTCCTGCCAATTGCGGGAAGGCACATGGATTATGCCCGGGAAGTGGTGGACAGTTTGGTCCGGGAGGACATCAGGGCGGAACTGGACGGCAGGAATGAGAAGGTTAATTACAAGATCCGCGAGGCCCAGGGGCAGAAAATACCCTACATGCTGGTGGTGGGGGACCGGGAGGCCGGAAGCGGCTCCGTGGCTGTGCGCCACCGCGCGTTGGGGGACATGGGGGCGATGGCGACGGCGGATTTCGTCTCCAGAATCAAAAATGAGATAAAGACAAAAAAATTTGAGACTTTTCATTGATTGCAACTTACGGGCCGGTATTCCCAAGGACTTCCACGCCGTCCCGGGAGGCGCCATCCCAGTAATGTTTCCTGTATAAAAAAGCCGCCCTTGCGGGCGGCTGGAATCCGGACTCCAGAATCCAGAATCCAGAATCCAGAATCCAGAATTTGATGCATTCCTTTGAAGAAAAAGCT